>NZ_JBNCNY010000008.1:0-222661 GCF_049847225.1 Micromonospora sp. DT81.3 | reverse complement strand
GAAGCAAGAGGCGCCGCCCGGGACATCCCGGACGGCGCCTCACCATGCCCTCTTGACAAGAAGGCACTACATATCAGGAGTGCTGCTCAGCCCTCGTAGGCGACGTAGGTGTTGTCGTCCTGGTACTCGTAGATGCCGATCGACGCCTCGGTCGGGTCGCCGACCTCGTCGAAGGTGATCGGACCGGAGATACCGTCGTAGTCGGCCGTGCCGCCTCCCACGATGATCGCTGCGCAGTCGGCGTACGTCTCGCACTTCTCGCCGTCGCCGGATCCGCCGGAGACTTCCTGCAGCTTTCCGGCGATCGCCTCGCCCTCGGTGGAGCCGGCCGCAAGTGCGCCCAGCGCGAGGAGGATGGTGGCGTCGTAGGATTCAGCCGCGTAGCTGTAGTCCGTGAGCGCCGGGGTGCCCTCTTCCTCAAGGAAGGCGTCGAGCTCATCGGTGAACTCACCGAGGGTGTCGATCGTCAGGCCCGGAAGGGTGCCCTTCGAACCCGTGAGGGAGCCCTCGGGGAACTGTCCCGGTTCGAAGTTCTTCAGGTTTCCGTCGACGAAGTAAAACTTGTCGGCGGGGAACTGACCGATGAGGCTCGGCAGGATGGTCACGACCTCGTCGAACGTGATCAGCGCGATCGCATCCGGAGCGGCGGCGAGCACCTCGCTGATCTGCGCGTCGAAGCTCGTGTCACCCGTGTTGTACGTCGGGGCCGCGACGACCTCGCCGCCGGCGGCCTCGAAGGCCTCGGTGACGTACTTCGCGAGTCCGGTTCCGTACGAGTCGTTCAGCACGATCATGCCGAGCGTCTGGTTGCCGTCCTCGGCGATCAGGTTGCCGAGCACCTCGCCCTGCAGCACGTCGGACGGCGCGGTGCGGAAGTACAGCCCGTTGTCGTCATAGGTGGTGAACGCGTCAGAGGTGTTGGCCGGCGAGAACTGGATGACGCCCGCACCGACGACCTGGTCGATGAACTGCAACGACGTGCTCGAGGATGCCGCACCGATGATGGCCGACACACCCTCACCCAGCAGACGCGGGATCTCGGTCTCGTAGGCCTTGTTGTCGGTGTTGCCCGAGTCGCCGAAGACGACCTCGAGCTCGAGCCCGGTGTCGGCCGTCGCCGCGTTGATCTGCGACTGCGCGTAGGCGACGCCCGCTTCCTCCGGCGGGCCGAGGAAGGCCAGGTTGCCGGTCTGGGGCAGTGCCGTTCCGATGGTCAGGGCGAGATCCTCGACGGGACCTGCCGATTCGGTCGGCTCGCTTGCCTCGCCGCCGCCGCCGCTCGTGCAGCCGGCGAGGACCAGTACGCTGACGCCGGCGATCGCAATGCCGCCGAGTGCCGCGCGTACGCGCGAGCGTGAGGCAGTGCCTCGGGAAAAGACGCTCATAGTGCTCCTTGCTGTGAATGAACGCGGGCGCGGCTCGGGCGCCGACCCAATGAGGTTTACCCTAACCTCGCACCGGGCTCCCGAGTGTTGCGTCTCGTTAACGATGTGTAACGCGACTGAATCGTTACTTTTCCGCAACGCACCGGCGCATCTCAGGTGATCGCGGCCACATCCGAGACGCCCCGCGCCCGGCGTGCGAACACGACCGAATCCACGGTCAGCACGGTGAGCGCGAGCCACACCAGCCCGAAGCCGACCCACCGCTCGGGCGGCATCGGCTCACCCAGCAGCCACACGCCGATCACGAACTGCAGGATGGGCGCCACGAACTGCAGCAGGCCGATCAGCACGAGGGGCGCGCGGCGGGCACCCGCGGCGAAGAAGAGCAGCGGCGTGGCCGTGAACACTCCGGCGAGCGAGAGCAGCACCGCGTGCCATGGGCCGGCCGCGTCGAGCGTGATCCCTGTCGTGGCGCCGACCACGATCAGCTGGACGATCGCGATCGGCAGGAGCCAGAACGATTCCAGGGTGAGGCCGCTCACCGCGTCGACGGCGGGTCCGATCTGCTTCTTGACGAGCCCGTAGAGCCCGAACGACACCGCCAGGCTGAGGGAGATCCAGGGGAAGGTGCCGTATCCCAGCACGATGACGAGAACGGCGAGCGCCGCGACGCCGATCGCGATCCACTGCGTGAGCCGCAGGCGCTCTCGAAGCACGAGCACGCCGAGCAGCACCGTCACGATGGGATTGATGAAGTAGCCGAGGCTCGTCTCGAGCACATGGCCGGTGAGCGTGCCGATCAGGAAGACCTGCCAGTTGACGTAGATCAGCAGGCCCGCGACAGCGGTCCAGAACAGCAGGCGGCGCTGCCGGACGATGTCGCGGAATCGCCGCCACGATCGCAGCACCGCGATCAGCACGATGCAGAACAGCAGGGAGAAGACGATGCGCCATGCAACGATCTCCCACGGGCCCGTGGGGCTGAGCGTCAGGAAGTACAGGGGCAGGAAGCCCCAGAGGAAATACGCGCAGAAGGCGTATACGCCCCCGAGGATGCGCTCCCGCGCGGGGTCGGGACGGGCGGCTGACACTCGTCCAGCCTATGCCGCGCGCCGACGCGGGCGACGCGAACCGCATGCCGGCCGGCATCCGTTCTCTGCCATTCGGCCCCGCGTTCTGTCCGATGCGCCCGCGCGTTGGCCGCCCGGCCGGGACACACAGAAGGGCCCGGATGCCGAAGCATCCGGGCCCTTCATCGCTCTGGGCGTGATCAGCGGACGACGACCGCCAGCACGTCGCGGGCCGAGAGCACGAGGAACTCATCGGCGCCGAACTTGACCTCGGTGCCCCCGTACTTGCTGTAGATCACGCGGTCGCCGACGGCGACGTCCAGCGGAACTCGGTTGCCGTTGTCATCGATGCGGCCGGGGCCCACGGCCACGACCTCGCCCTCCTGGGGCTTCTCCTTGGCGGTGTCGGGGATGACCAGGCCACTTGCGGTGGTCTGCTCTGCCTCGATCTGCTTGATGACGATGCGGTCTTCGAGCGGCTTGATGGAAACCGACACGGTCTACCTCTTCTTTCTAACGCTTCTGAACACGGAAGACTTGTTAGCACCCTCACCCCGAGAGTGCTAACGCCAGTCTAGGCAAGCGCTGGCACTCATGCAACGCGAGTGCCAGTCGAGACCCGATCGCCGGAAGAGACGACCGTAGGCTGAGGGTGTGGAGATGGCCGAACTCACCGCGCTGCTCACGCCCGAAGGGCTGCGCCTGCTGGATCAGGCCTGGTCGACGGCGGATGTCGCGCACGAGGTGTCGCGGCTGCGCGCGGCCGGGCATTCCCCCCAACTCGTGTCGGCGGTCGTCGGCCAGGCGCGCCTGCGGGCGAGGGCCCGGGTCAAGTTCGGGGACTTCGCCGACCGGATGCTCTTCACCTCGGCCGGCCTGGAGCAGGCGACCCGGCTGCCGGTCGCGGCGCTGCACGCGCGCCGCTTCCGCGACGCCGGCATCACGAGGATCGCCGATCTCGGCAGCGGCATCGGGGGCGATGCCCTGGCATTCTGCGGCGTCGGCATCGACGTGCTGGCCGTCGACGCCGACGAGGTCACCGCCGCGATGGCCGCCTACAACCTCGCACCCTTCCGGCCGGGGACGGAGGTGCGGCACGCGAGGGCGGAGGACGTCGACCTGGAGGCGTGGGACGGGGTGTGGCTCGACCCGGCGCGGCGGACGGCGGGGCATACCGAGACGACCCGGCTCACGCGCAGCGAGGACTACTCGCCCCCTGTGGAGTGGGCGTTCGGACTGGCCGCGAGCCGGCCGCTCGGCATGAAGCTCGGACCCGGTTTCGACCGGTCCCGCATTCCGGCCGACGCGGAGGCGCAGTGGGTCAGCGTCGACGGCTCCGTCGTCGAGCTCGCGCTGTGGTTCGGATCCCTCGCGCGGCCCGGCATCCGCCGAGCGGCGCTCGTGATCCGGGGCGACAGCGCCACAGAGCTGACCGCGGCGGATGACGCGCCCGACGTCGAAGCGCGAGAGCTCGGGGAGTACATCCATGAACCCGACGGCTCCGTCATCCGCGCCCGCCTCATCGGCGAGGTCGGGCGGGCGCTCGAGGCGGGCATGCTCTCGCCCGGTATCGCCTATCTGACCGGAGATGCGGCCGTGACGAGCCCGTTCGTGTCCACCTTCCGGGTGCGGGAGGTGCTGCCGAATGATCTGAAGGCGCTCGGCAAGGCGCTCCGCTCGCGGGAGATCGGGACCCTGGAGATCAAGAAGAGGGGCGTGGATGTCGATCCGGCCGTGCTGCGGAAGCGCCTGTCGCTGCGCGGGCCCGAGCGCGGGACGCTCATCCTCACCCGTATCGGCGACCGCCGGCTGACGGTGCTCGCCGACCGAGTGGCTCGCTGACGGCGAGAGGCGTCAGCTGAAGAGCCTCAGCTGCGCGGCCGCCCACAGCATCCAGCCGGCGCTGTAGACGAGGCCCAGGATGCCGAGCACCAGCGCCCAGGTCGCAACGGGGCGGCTCTCGAGGGGTCGGCGGAGCGCGAGCGCCGCGAGCACGATGCCGACGACGGAGATGGGGAAACCCCATCCGACGAAGAACGAGGAGATCAGCCCGGTCAGCGAGAATCCGAGCCCCCAGGCCCCGAGGCCGCGGTGCGGAGCGATCGGCGGCGTGACCATCCACTGCGGGAACGGCGCGGTGGGATCGGGTTCGTCGTGCGAGGCGGTGACGGCATCCACCGGGCCGGTCGGCAGCCGGGAGAACGACGCGGAGGGCACGCCGGGGACGCGTGCCTCCGGTCGGGCGGCGTGGTCGAGATCGACATCCGGCGTGGGCGGCTCCTGTGGAACGGGCCGCTCACCCCCCCAATTCGTGCCACTGCCGTTCATGGCTGAGCCGCTCATGCCGGCACCGCCTCGTCGACCTGGATCTGCGTCACGGGCAAGGTGGAATCGGCGCCGAAGCCGAGGCTCGAGGGCGCGCGGCCGGCCATGATGAGCTCCGACGCGAGGGCGGCGATCATCGCGCCGTTGTCGGTGCAGAGCGACAGAGGGGGAATGCGGACCGTCACGCCCGCAGCATCCGCCCTCTCGAGCGCCACGTCGCGGAGTCGCCTGTTCGCGATGACCCCGCCGCCGAGCAGCAGCCGGGGCACCTCGTAGCGGGCGCACGCGTCGAGGGCCTTGGTGACGAGCACGTCGACGACCGACTCGCGGAAGCTGGCCGCGACGTCGGCGACGGGAATCTCCGCACCCTCCGGCTGCTGCTCGACCCAGCGTGCCACCGCGGTCTTCAGACCGGAGAACGAGAAGTCATACCGGTGCTTGTCCATGTCCGAGGCACGTGAGAGGCCGCGGGGGAAGCGGATCGAGGCGGGGTCTCCGGATGCCGCGGCCCGGTCGATCTGAGGGCCCCCAGGGTAGGGCAGCCCCAGCAGCCGCGCGACCTTGTCGAACGCCTCGCCCGCGGCGTCGTCCACGGTCTCGCCCAGCAGTTCGACGTCGCTGGTCAGGTCGCGGACAAGGAGCAGCGACGTGTGCCCTCCGGAGACGAGGAGGGCGACGGTCGGGTACTCCAGGGGCGGCGCCTCGGCGTCGAGGATGTCAGCCGCGATGTGCCCGACGAGGTGGTTGACGGCGTAGAGCGGCTTGCCGAGCGCCACCGCGAGAGCCTTCGCGGCCCCGATGCCGACCATGAGCGCGCCGGCCAGACCGGGCCCGCTGGTGACCGCGACCGCATCGAGGTCGCTCAGCGCCACCCGCGCCTCGGCGAGCGCCGCCTCGATGGCCGGCTGCAGGGCCTCGAGGTGTGCGCGTGCAGCGACCTCCGGGACGACCCCGCCGTAGCGCGCGTGCTCGTCCATGCTGCTCGCGATCGTGTTGCTGAGCAGCGTGCGCCCTCGGACGATGCCGATGCCGGTCTCGTCGCAGCTCGTCTCGATGCCCAGGACGAGGGGTTCGCGGTTCAGGTGCATGGTCTCCTCCGCACGCGGGGCCCGCGCCGCGGCCCACGCCGGCAGATCGAGCTTCATCACGACCGCATCCACGTCGTCGGGCTGGTAGTAGCGCGGGCGACGCCCGACCTCCGTGAAGCCCTCGGATGCGTACAGCGCCTGGGCAACCGGATTGTCGACGCGCACCTCGAGGAAGAGGTCGCGGGCGCCGCGCGCCGACGCCTCTGCGATCAGCGTGCGCAGCAGTCGGCGACCCTGGCCGCGGCCACGGGCGGACTCGGCGAGCGCTATGGTCTGGATGTCGGCATCCGCAGCCCCGCGTGGAGCGCGAAGACCGGCATACCCGACGATGCGCCCGGCCGTCTCGAGGATGATGTAGTGCCCGTGGGCGCTCCGCAGTTCCTCCCGCATCATGGCCGGCGACCAGGCGTCGGTGGGGAACGAGGCGTTCTCGATCGCCATGATGGGCTCGAGGTCGGCCGGTGTCGCGAGTCGGATGCTCATGTGCCCACCCGCTTGGGTGCGTGACCGATCGTCACGTCGGGGGCGCGCAGGTAGAGGGGCTCGGATGTCGGCAGGCTCCTCTGCGACGTGACCGCCCGGGCCGCGAGCAGGCCCAGCCCTGACGGGTCGATCGAGGTCACGACCTGCAGGGAATCCCCCTCGAGCGTGAGTTCGTCGACGACGACGTCGGTGCCCGCCGCGCGAAGCTGCGGACCCTCCAGCTTGTGGGGCATCCCGTCGTCGTCGACTCCGTCGTAGATGCTGACGGCCATCTCGCGCCGCCGGGCGTCCGTGACGACGGCGAACGGCGTGCGACGAATGTCGCGCTCAGCACCGGTCGTCGCGGCGAGGGCCGCCGCGTCGTGGCTGGCGACGGGGATCATGGGCACTCCCCTGGCGAGCGCGAAGACACGGGCGGCGGCGATGCCGATGCGCAGCCCGGTGAATGGACCGGGGCCCATGCCGGCGACGACATGAGTGATGTCGGCGGGCGCCGCGGATGCCTCGGCCAGCGCGCGCTCGAGCAGCAGGCCGATGGCCTCGGCGTGTCCGAGTCGCGTTTCGCTCACGGCCGCGCCGCGCACGACGCCGTTCGGCTCGACCACGACGACGGTCGATCCGATCGAGGTGTCGACGGCAAGGATCACCCTTCAAGGGTAGTGCGGGCCGTCGCCCCGCTCGGGCGGGCGTTCGCGTGGTCGGCCCTCGGGCGCAGGTGTCGGCGATTCGCGATATCAAGTCTGCGCTGAGGTTCGCGCAGACTTGCACCGACGCGAGGCTGGCCCACGCACCGCTCAAGTCTGCGCTTGGGCAGACGCAGACTTGAGTACGTCGAAAGAGAACAGCTGCGCCGCCGGGAACCCGCCAGCAGAGACCCCCGCCGGCCGAGACTCCGCGAGGGCGGAGCGCAGCGACGCCGGAGGCCGGAACCCTACGGTCGGCGCGACACCGTCACGACCCGGGGGGCATCGGCGTCGAGTTCGACCTCGACGCGGGTGGGTCCCCCGCACGCCGTGTCCGCGCCACGGCCGCCGACCGGGCGCTCCAGCTCGATCTCCCACCACGAGTCGCGCAGCCCGTCCACCATGTCGCGACCCCACTCGATGATCACCACCGAGCCGTCGAAGTCGATGTCCAGATCGTCCAGCTCCCTGGCAGACCGCAGCCGGTAGGCGTCGACGTGCACCAGTGGAGCGCCGCCGACCAGCGACGGGTGCGTGCGTGCGAGGACGAACGTCGGGCTCTGCACGGGACCTCGCACTCCGAGCCCCGCCGCGATTCCGCGCGTCAGTGTCGTCTTGCCCGCTCCCAGCGGACCCGTCAGCACCACGAGATCCCCAGGGCGCAGCATCCGCCCCAACCGCTCGCCGAACGCCTCCGTGTCATCCACCGTCGACAGAACCTGTCGCCCCTCCAGCTCCGCAGGCCCCGAAGAGGTCACGACGACACCTGCCTCCGCGCCACGCGTGGTCCGATCCGCGTGACGATCTCGTAATTGATCGTCCGCGCGGCGTCCGCCCAGTCATCGGCCGCCGGCAGACCGAGGGTGGGGTCGCCGAAGAGCACGACCTCGTCGCCGACGGCCACCGGGTGGTCGCCGACATCGACGACGAACTGGTCCATCGCGATGCGTCCGGAAACCGAGAACCGGGATCCGCCGATCATCACCGGACCGCTCCCCGACGCCTGCCGGGGCACCCCGTCCGCATACCCGAGCGGCACCAGCGCGAGCGTGGACTCCGCGGAGGTGCGGTGGTCGTACCCGTAGGAGACCCCCTGACCCGCCGGCACTCGGCGAACCGCCGCCACCGCGCCGCGCAGCGTCATCGCCGGGATGAGGCCCAGCGACGCCGATGATCGGTCCGTGAACGGCGACAGCCCGTACAGGCCGACGCCGATACGGACGCAGCCGAAGCGCGTCTCGGGCAGCGCGATCGCCGCGTGGGTGGCCGCGAGGTGCAGCAGGGGCGGGGCGATCCCGACCGCGGCCGCCGCAGCGACACCGCGTTCGAACTCCGCCAGGGCAGCGCGATCGTCGTCGGCGGACGCGTTCGAGAGGTGGCTGAACAGCCCCACGACTCTGACCTTGCCAATGCGCTCCAACCGCGCCGCCTCCGCGAACACGACGCCCCAATCGGCGGGCGCGATGCCGTTGCGGGACAGACCCGTCTCGAGTTTGAGGTGCACGCCGACGGGGCGATCCATGGATGCCGCGGCCGCGGCCGCGAGAAGCTGATCGAACGTCGAGATGCCCAGTTCGACGCCGACCGAGGCGGCCTCGGCGAAGGAAGCCCCCGGAGCGTGCAGCCACGCGACGATCGGGGCCATGATGCCCGCGCGGCGCAGGGCGATGCCCTCGGCGGTGTCGGCGACACCCAGGCGCGACGCACCGCCCTCGAGCGCGGCGACCGCCGAGCGGGCGGCCCCGTGGCCGTAGCCGTCCGCCTTCACGACCGCGATCACCTCGGCGCCGGTGAGCTTTCGGAGGTGCCGCGTGTTCGCCGTGATCGCGGAGACGTCGATCAGCGCTTCGCGCATGACCCCGGCGGGCATCCGCGTCACAGCAGCGCCCCGTCCGCCGCCTCGGCCACGACGTACGCGACGGCGAAGCCGCCGTCATGCGTCATCGACAGGTGGATGACGGTGATTCCGCGCTCAGCGACGACGACGGCGGTCGAGCCGCCCAGCGTGAACCACGGGCGCCCGGACTCCTCCGGGGTGACCTCGATCTCGGACCAGTGCAGACCCTCCGATCCGCCGAGTGCCTTGATGAGCGCTTCTTTGGCCGCGTATCGCGCGGCGAGCGAGCGCACGGGGAGGGCGCGTTCACCCGGCGAGAAGAGCCGCTCCAGCAGCCGCGGGGTGCGCTCGATCGATCGCTCGAACCGAGAGATGTCGACGAGGTCGACGCCGATGCCGATGATCACACGCATCCCCTCCCGCCCGCGCGGGCCGCGGCTACTCTACCGTGACGGACTTCGCGAGGTTCCGCGGCTGGTCGACATCCAGGCCCTTGGCCGTGGAGAGGCCCATCGCGAAGATGTGCAGGGGAACCACCGCGAGCAGCGGCTCGAAGAGCGGACCCGCGAGCGGGATGCGCAGAACCTCGTCGGCGTACGGCAGCACTGCGACATCGCCCTCCTCGGCGATCACGATGACGCGGGCGCCGCGTGCGCGGATCTCCTCGATGCTCGAGACGACCTTGCGGTGCAGCTCCGCGGACTCCCGGGGAGACGGCACGACGACGAAGACGGGCTGCCCGGGTTCGATCAGCGCGATGGGACCGTGCTTGAGCTCGCCCGCGGCGAAGCCCTCCGCGTGGATGTACGCGAGCTCCTTGAGCTTGAGCGCGCCCTCCAAGGCGATCGGGTACCCCACATGGCGGCCGAGGAACAGCACCGAGCGGGTGTCGGCCATCCAATGCGCGAGCTGCTCGATGCGGCCCTGCTCGCCGTCGAGGATCCGCCGGATCTTGCCCGGGATGCCTTCGAGCTCGAGCACGTGCTGCGCGCCCTCGGTCGGCGAGATCGACCCGCGAACACGAGCCAGGTGCAGCCCGAAGAGGTAGAGCGCCGTCATCTGGGCGACGAACGCCTTGGTCGACGCGACGGCCACCTCTGGGCCGGCGTGCGTGTAGACGATGGCATCCGATTCCCGTGGGATCGTGGCGCCCTGAGTGTTGCAGATCGACAGGGTGCGCGCGCCGCGCTCCCTGGCGTACTTGACGGCCATCAGCGTGTCCATCGTCTCGCCGGACTGGCTGATCGAGATCACCAGGGTGTCGTCGCCGATCACGGGATCGCGGTAGCGGAACTCGTGCGCGAGCTCGACGTCGACCGGCACCCGGGCCCACTGCTCGATGGCGTACTTACCCACAAGGCCGGCGTAGGCGGCGGTGCCGCACGCCACGATGATGATGCGGGAGATGCCGGTGAGCAGCTCGTCCATCCCGTCGAGCTCGGGGATCACGACCTGGCCATCGCGCACGCGCCCGAGGATCGTGTTGTTGACGGCCTCGGGCTCCTCGCTGATCTCCTTGGCCATGAAGCTCGACCAGCCGCCCTTGTCGGCGGCCGCGGCATCCCACAGCACCTCGAAGGGTTCCACCTCGACGTCGGCGCCGGTGAAGTCGGTCACCCGCACGCCGGTCGGGGTGATCGAGACGATCTGGTCCTGACCGATGGCGAGCGCGTTGCGCGTGTGCTCGACGAAGGCCGCGACATCCGACCCCAGGAAGTTCTCACCCTCCCCGAGCCCGATCACGAGCGGCGAGTTGCGGCGGGCGCCGACGACCAGACCGGGGTGGTCCTCGTGCATCGCGAGCAGCGTGAAGGCGCCTTCCAGGCGGCTGACCACGGCGCGGAACGCGGCCTCGAGGTCGCCCCCGGCGGCCCGGTACTCCCGGCCGAGCAGGATCGCGGCCGCTTCGGTGTCGGTCTCGCTGACGAACGTGTAGCCGTCCGAGAGCAGGTCGGCCTTGATCTCGGCGAAGTTCTCGATGATGCCGTTGTGGATGACGGCGAGCTTGTCGTCGTCGGCGAGGTGGGGGTGCGCGTTGGTGTCGGTGGGGCCGCCGTGGGTCGCCCAGCGCGTGTGACCGATGCCGGTGGTGCCGTCGGCAAGCGGGTGCTCGATCAGGTCTTCCCGCAGCACCTTGAGCTTGCCCGCACGCTTGCGCATGCCCAGCTCACCGCTGCCGTCGATGACGGCGACGCCCGCCGAGTCGTATCCCCTGTACTCGAGCCGGGCGAGGCCGGCGAGGAGGATGGCCTGGCTGTCGCGAGGGCCCACGTATCCGACGATTCCACACATGCGACCAGCTTAAGCGGGAGGGTATGCGAGGACCCTGGACGAACCTCTGGGCAGACCCGCCGGTCGCCGAGCCTGTCGAGGCGTCGACCCGTTGACATGCTTGGGGACCGTGGCTCGGAACCGGTCCTACAGTTTGCGCAACCGCACCATGTCGACGGAGTGGTTCGCGCCCTTCTGCAGGATCAGCGTCGCGCGGTGCTTGGTCGGGAGCACGTTCTCGAGGAGGTTCGGCAGGTTGATGTCGTTCCAGTAGCCGAGCGCGGTGCGCGCGGCCTCCGCGTCGTCGAGGTGCGCGAACACGTTGAAGAACGACGACGGGTTGGCGAAGGCGCCCTGCTTCAACGCCAGGAAGCGGTCGACGAACCACTGCTCGATGTGGGCGGTCTCGGCATCCACGTAGATGGAGAAGTCGAAGAGGTCGCCCACCGACACGTCGTTCGGGGTGGGCGGCGGGGCCAGCACGTTGAGCCCCTCGACGATGACGACATCGGGCCTGCGCACCACGACATGAGCGTCGGGCACGATGTCGTAGCGCATGTGCGAATAGAAGGGCGCGCGCACCTCGGGGGCGCCGCTCTTGACCTCGGTGAGGAAATCGAGCAGGCCGCGCCGGTCGTACGATTCCGGGAAGCCCTTGCGGTCCATCAGTCCGCGCCGCTCCAGCTCGGCGTTGGGGTAGAGGAATCCGTCGGTCGTCACCAGCTCGACACGAGGGGTGTCGGACCATCGGCTCATGAGCTCGCGGAGCAGACGGGCGATCGTGGACTTGCCCACCGCGACGGAGCCGGCGACACCCACGACGAAGGGCGTTGTCGTGTCGGGCTCGCGCAGGAACTCACTGGTGGATGCCCCGAGCCGCTTCGTGGCTGTGGCGTAGAGGCTCAGCAGCCGGCTCAGGGGGCGGTAGACCTCGGCGACCTCGAGCATGTCGAGCCGATCGCCGAGCCCGCGGATCTGCACGATCTCGGTCTCGGTCAGCGGCTGCTCGACCTCGGGGGCGAGGCGCGCCCAGTCGGCGCGATCGATCTCCCGATAGGGGGAGAGCACGGAGGTGCTGGGGATTCCGAAATCGGCGGTGGACATCGCGCCCATCGTATCGCCGGACTTCTCCCCCCTCTCCCTCGCGAAGGGACGCAACCTGCGCCAATCCCGTGCTTCAAGCAGCAGATTGCGTCCTCTCGCGAAGGGACGCAACATGCGACAGCCCCGACCCTCAGGCAGCAGATTGCGTCCCTTCGCGAGGGTGGGAGGGCCCCGCGATAGGGTCGACGCGTGCGCCTCGGAGTCCTCGACATCGGTTCCAACACGGTCCATCTGCTCGTGGCGGACATGCTGCCGGGCGGGCGTCCCCTCGCCCGGACGAGCCAGCGGACCGTGCTGCGGCTGATGCGCTACCTCGCGCCGGACGGATCGATCACCGAGGAGGGCGTCTCGGGCCTGGAGTCCGCCGTCGCGGCCGCCAGGCAGGTCGCCGCGAAGGAAGGGGTCGACGAGCTGCTCGCCACCGCGACATCCGCCGTTCGAGACGCGACGAACGGCGAGGACGTCATCGCTCGCATCGAGGCGGCGCTGGGCCAGCCGCTGCAGGTGCTCGGGGGTGAGACGGAGGCGCGCTTCACCTTCCTCGCGGTGCGGCGATGGTTCGGGTGGTCGGCCGGCCAGATCCTGCTCTTCGACATCGGCGGCGGTTCGCTGGAGCTGGCCGCGGGCTCGGACGAGCTGCCCGCGGTCGCCGAGTCGGTTCCGCTCGGTGCGGGCCGGATGACGGTGGAGTTCCTGCCGGATGATCCACCGCGCGAGGCCCAGATCGAGGGACTCCGAACGCATGCGGCCGAGCTGCTCGCGCCCGTCGCCCGCGTCTTCGCGTCGCAGCCCCGTGCGGACCATGTCGTCGGCTCGTCGAAGGCGATCCGCTCCCTCGCCAAGCTCGCGGGTTACCCGATGCCCGGCTGGTCGGGCATCGAGCGGATGGTGCTGCCCCGGGCAGCACTGAAGGCGTGGATCCCCCGGCTCGCGCGCATCCCGGCGGAGGCGCGGCAGGAGCTGCCGGGGATCACGCCCGACCGCACGTTCCAGATCGTCGCCGGCGCGGTGGTGCTGCACCAGGCGATGAAGGCGATGGATGTCGACGAGCTCGAGGTGTCGCCGTGGGCGCTGCGCGAAGGCGTCCTGCTGCGCTACATCGAGTCGCTCTCGTGGACAGCGCCACCCACGTAGACGCCCACCGGCACGGCGGGCTGGACGCGGCGGGCCTGCGTGGTCCACACTGCGTAGATGGACGCACCTGCGGTGTCGATCCGCACTCCCGACCAGCGCATCCGTGTCTTCGTCAGTTCCACTCTTCGAGAGCTGGAGACCGAACGACGCGCGGCGCGCCAGGCGATCGAGTCGCTGCATCTGGCACCCATCATGTTCGAGCTCGGCGCCCGGCCGCACCCGCCCCGGTCGCTCTATCGCTCATACCTCGCGCAGAGCGACATCTTCGTCGGCATCTACGGCGAGAGCTACGGCTGGGTGGCACCGGGTGAGGAGGTTTCGGGCCTCGAGGACGAGTACATCCTGAGCGCCGGCCTGCCGAAGCTGATCTACGTCAAGGACCAGGCGCCCGGCCGTGAGCCCCGCCTCGAGGAGCTGCTCGACCGCCTGCGTGAGGACGATCAGACCTCCTACAAGAGGTACACGGACGCCGACGAGCTGCGGGAGCTGATCACCGCGGACATCGCCGTGATGCTCGCCGAGCGCTTCGACGCGAGCCGGTCCGCCGAGACGGAGGAGAGGCCCCCGGAGGACGGGGGCACGGCGGGTCATGTTCCCGCCCCGTTCTCTGCGATCGTCGGACGCGCCGGCGCCATCGCGACCGTCCGGGAGCTGCTCGAGCGACGCGACGTTCGGCTGGTCACCCTGACCGGACCCGGCGGGATCGGCAAGTCTCGCCTGGCGATCGAGATCGCCGGCGGAATGGCAGCGGAGGGGGGAGACGTCGTCTTCGTGTCGCTCGAGGCGGTGCGCTCCGCGGACTTCGTGCTGCCGGCCATCGCGCACGAGCTGGGCGTACGGGACTCAGGAGACGGCCCGCTGCAGGACAAGATCCTCACCGCGCTGGCGCAGCGCCGGCTGCTGCTCGTGCTCGACAACATGGAGCACGTGCTGGATGCGGCATCCGTCGTCATCAAGCTCATCTCGACGCTGCCCGACCTCACGGTGCTCGTCACGAGCCGCTCGCCGCTGCGCCTGCGGCCCGAGCGCACATTCGAGGTGCAGCCGCTGGAAGTGCCGACGATGGATGCCGAGCTGTCGCCGCACGCCGCGGCGGCCGTGCCGTCCGTCGCGCTCTTCGTCGAACGTGCACGGGCGGTCCGCCCCGACTTCGAGCTGACCGAGGCGAATGTGTCGGCGGTGATGGGCATCTGCCGGGCGCTCGAAGGCGTGCCCCTCGCGCTCGAGCTGGCCGCTGCGCGCGTCCGCAGCCTCTCCCCCGAGAGCATCCTCGAGCGCCTGGCCGACGGCCTCGGCCTTCTCTCCAGTGGTGCCCGGGACCTGCCGGAGAGACAGCGAACGCTGAGCGGCACGATCCAGTGGAGCGTCGACCTGCTGCCGGCTTCGGCGCGGACGACTCTGGCCAGGCTCGCGGTGTTCACGGGACCCTTCACCCTCGAGGCGGCCGAAGCGCTGGTCGGCGACGGCACGCTGGACTCGCTGGACGCGTTGGTGGAGTCGAGTCTCGTGCGTCAGCGGGACATGCAGGGCGAGGACGTGTTCAGCCTGCTCGCCACCGTGCGCTCGTACTCGGCCGCGCTCAGCACGCCGGACGAGTGGGATGCCGCCCGCGACGCGCACGCCGCCTACTTCCTCGGCCTCGCCCGGAGCGCCGCAGTCGGCCTCCGAGCGGGCGGTGACCAGGCGAGGTGGCTGATCGCCCTCAACATCCAGCGCGCCGACCTCGCCTCGGCCGTGGGCTGGTTCACTCAGCGGGCCGCGTGGGACAGCGCCACCGATCTCGCGTGGTCGCTCTGGCTCTACCTCTGGCTCGGCGGCCTGCTCGGGCAGGTGCGCACGTGGATGACGCGGCTGATGGATGAGGCGGCCGCCCGCGGCGAACAGCTCTCTCCGCGCGCCGAGGCGATCGCGCTGTACTTCACCCGGGCCATCGCGTTCTGGCAGCAGCAGGACGTCGACCTCGTCGGAGGCCTCACCCGGAGCGCCGAGCTGTTCGGCGAATCCGGCGACGCGTCGGGCGAGGCCCTTGCGCGCGTGTCATCCGCCCTCGCCCGGCTCGCGGCCACCACTCCGGATGTGCCGGGCGCGATCGCCGAGCTGGAGCGCAGCCTGACTCGCTTCCGCGCCGCCCAGGACCGCTGGGGCGAGGCCATGTCGCTGGTCACGATGGGGCGGGTGCTTCTCGTGGCGGGGCAGGTGGATGCCGCGGCATCCCGCTTCGAAGAGAGCCTCGATCTCGCGACGGCCGAGGGGGAGCCGCTCGGCATGGCGATCGCGCTGAACCACCGGGGGTGGGTGCGCCTGCTGGGCGGAGACGTCGACGGCGCCGAGGGCGACTTCATTCGGGGACTGGAGATCTCGGCATCCCTGGGCCACGATGAGGGCGTCGCCTACGGGCTCGAGGGGCTCGTCGCCCTCGCGGCGGGCGCCGGCGACGCGGCGCGCGCGGGAGAGCTGTCCGGTGCTGCCGAGTCGCTTCGGCAGCGAACCGGATCGTTCAACGCCGCCGCCTTCTCCTTCCACGGGCCGGCCATCGAAGCCCTCCGCTCCGCCGGCATGGGCGACGAGTTCGACGCCGCGGCCGCCCGGGGTCGCGCGCTGCCGATTGCGGAGGTTCTCGATCATGCGCGAGTCTGAACGGCCGCCCCTCGCGGGCTCTGACCGCATCTTGCTTCCCGTTCGGTGGCTGGCCGTTCTGCTGCTGCCCTTCCTCCTGGTCGCCGCCGGAATCCTGATCCTGCTTCCCGGCCGCACGGCCGAGTTCTTCGCCTGGCCGATCGCGCCGCCGCTCACCGCGATGGTGCTCGGTGCCGCGTACGTCGGCGGCATCGTGTTCTTCGCCGCCGTCGTCCTGACCCGCGACTGGCACCGCGTTCGCCGGGGCTTCCTGCCCGTCTTCGTGTTCGCCACCCTTCTCGGGATCGCGACGGCTCTGCACATGGACAAGTTCACGCTGAACCTTCCGTTCGTGGCCTGGGCGGCGCTCTACGCCACCACCCCCTTCCTCGTCGCGTGGGCGGCGATCGTTCAGCGCCCTGCCGACCCCGGCACGCCGGCACCCCTCGACACGGAGATCCCGGCCCCGCTCGCATGGTGCCTCGTCGGGGTCGGTGCGATCGCCGCCGTGACGGGACTGACGATGTTCGTCGTCCCTACCGCCTTCATCGAACTCTGGGGCTGGGATCTGACGCCGCTGACCGCCCGCACCGTCGGTGCGATCCTCAGCCTCACCGGATTCGTCAACGTCGCCATGATCGTGGATCGCCGATGGAGCAGCTACCGGGCCCTCTACGCGGCGCAGCTGGTCAGCCTGGCGTTCCTTCTCTTCGCGGTCCTGGTGCGCCGCGACGACATGCACTGGGAACGGCCCGCCGCGTGGGGGTTCGTCGCGCTGCTGTGCATGGCGCTCGTCCTCTACGGGGGCTTCGCGGCGTGGGCCGAGCGGACCATGCGCCGCTCGGCTCTGCCGACGGATGCGGCGGTGTCGAACGCCCATCGTCCGTAGGCGACAAGCGAAACCCTAGAGAGCGAGCCGGTCGCTGACGATGTCGGCAAGGCGGTCGGCGTAGGACTGCGCCGAGTGCGCGTCGGCCGCCTCTACCATGACCCGCACGAGGGGCTCCGTGCCCGAAGCGCGAAGCAGCACCCGGCCCGTGTCGCCGAGTTCGGTCTCGACGTCGGCGACCGCAGCGGCCAGCACATCGTCCGAGCCGACGCCGGCGCGATCGACGCCCCGGACGTTGACGAGCACCTGCGGGAACACGGTCATGACCGACGCGAGTTCGGCGAGGCTCTTGCCCGAGCGTGCCATCTCCGCCATCAGGTGCAGGCCCGTGAGCAGGCCGTCACCCGTGGTCGCGTACTCGCTCATGATGACGTGGCCTGACTGCTCGCCGCCGAGGGAGTAGCCGCCCTGGTTCATCGACTCGAGCACGTAGCGGTCGCCGACGGCCGTCTGCAGCACACGGATGCCCTGCTGCCGCATCGCGACGTGCAGGCCGAGGTTGCTCATGACGGTGGCGACGAGAGTGTCTTCCACCAGATGTCCGCGGTTCTTCATCGCCACCGCGAGGATCGCCATGATCTGGTCGCCGTCGACGACGCGACCGGCGGCATCCACCGCGAGGCAGCGATCCGCGTCGCCGTCGTGCGCGATGCCGACGTCTGCGCGGTGCTTCAGCACCGCCACGGCGAGTTGGTCGAGATGCGTGGAGCCGACGCCGTCGTTGATGTTGAGGCCGTCGGGGTCCGCTCCGATGACGGTCACGCGTGCGCCGGCGTCGCGGAACGTCTCGGGCGACACACCGGATGCCGCACCGTGCGCGCAGTCCAGCACGACGTGCAGGCCATCGAGCCGGTGCGGCAGCGAGCCGAGCAGGTGCACGACGTAGCGGTCCTCCGCATCGGCGAATCGGCGGATGCGGCCCACGCCCCCACCGGTCGGCTGCAGCTTGGGCGCAGTGAGCGCGGCCTCGATGCGCTGCTCGACCACGTCGGGGAGCTTGACGCCGCCACGAGCGAAGATCTTGATGCCGTTGTCCGGCGCGGGGTTGTGCGACGCCGACACCATGACGCCGAAGTCGGCATCCATGTCGGCGATCAGGTAAGCGGCCGCTGGAGTCGGAAGGACGCCGGCGTCGAGCACGTCGACGCCGGATGACGCCAGCCCGGCCGACACCGCGGCCGAGAGGAACTCACCCGAGACGCGGGGATCGCGAGCGACGACGGCCGTGAGGCGCTTGCCGGCGGCCCGACGGGCCTCCGCGGTACGCCCCTGGCCCAGGACGACAGCGGTCGCCTGGGCCAGGGTGAGTGCGAGGTCGGCGGTCAGGGGGCCGTTGGCCAGCCCCCGTACACCGTCCGTGCCAAAGAGCGGCATCGGAACCTTCGCGACTAGCGCTTGGAGTACTGAGGCGCCTTGCGGGCCTTCTTGAGACCGGCCTTCTTGCGCTCCTTCACGCGAGCGTCGCGCGAGAGGAAGCCGGCCTTCTTCAGGGTCGGGCGGTTGTTCTCTTCGTCGATACCGTTCAGCGAGCGCGCGATGCCGAGGCGCAGTGCGCCCGCCTGGCCGGAGGGGCCGCCACCCGAGATGCGGGCGATGACGTCGTACGCGTCGGTGAGGTTGAGCACCGTGAAGGGGTCCTTGACGAGCTGCTGGTGCAGCTTGTTGGGGAAGTAGTCCTCGAACGAACGGCCGTTGACCGTGATGACGCCGGAGCCGGGGACGATGCGCACGCGCGCGATGGCCTGCTTGCGACGGCCGACGGCTGCGCCGGGAACGCTGAGAACGGGACGCGGGGCCGCTTCCACGGCCTGGTCGGCCGGGGTCTCGGTCGTAAACGTCTGAGGGATGTCGGTGGAATCTTCGATCTTCGCCACGAGTGTGTCCTTAGTCAGTCTGGGAGGCGCTTACTGGGCGACCTGGTCGAGGGTGAAGGTCTTGGGCAGCTGAGCAGCGTGGGGGTGCTCGGCGCCGCGGTAGACCTTGAGCTTGCGCAGCTGCTGGGCACCAAGGCTGTTCTTGGGGAGCATGCCGCGGACGGCCTTCTCGACGGCCCGCTCGGGGTTCTTGGCGAGCAGCTCTTCGTAGGTGATCGATTTGAGGCCGCCCGGGTAGCCCGAGTGGCGGTAGGCCTTCTTCTTCTGGAGCTTCTGTCCCGTCAGCGCGACCTTGTCGGCGTTGATGATGATGACGAAGTCGCCCATGTCCATGTGGTTGGCGAAGGTCGGCTTGTGCTTGCCGCGAAGGAGAACGGCGGCGTGGCTCGCGAGGCGGCCGAGCACGACGTCTGTTGCGTCGATGATGTGCCACTCGCGCTGGGCTTCGCCAGCCTTGGGGGTGTACGTGCGCGTCACAATGGTGCTGCTTTCTTGATTCGAACGGAGAGGTTCGTGAATCCCGCTCCGGGGGGTTTCCATCCCCGTCCCCGAGCTTGTCGAGGAGCGAAGGGCGAAACACACCAGTGGAGGGCTCACGTTCGCGGTGACCGGCCAGCAGGGGCGCGGGCACCAAGGATCAAGCTTACGGCATCCGGATGCGGCATCCAAACCGGCGGGGTATTGCGCATGCCGCTTCAGCGGATCCGACATACGGCAGAGCGATTAACCGCATGTTCGACTCGCTGCGCGCCTACATCGGTTGATATTGCCCCTGCCGTTAACTGGTCGCGCGTTGTTAGTCTTGGTCCAGACGGGTTCCGACGTCACGCACCGCACCGATTCACCGGCTCAACGGAGAGCGACATGAACCTCGTACTGATCTTTGCCGCCACCGCCACCTGGATGGCCGTGGCGCTTCCGAGCGCCGTGCTGCTCGGGCGCGCGGCCGCCGTGGGAGAGCACGAGCACGCGATGGACACGCTTCGCCACGAGTTCAATCCCGGCTACACCAGCGGCTGAGCCACGATCGCTCGCACCGGCTAGTAAGCCCCCTGGCTCTTGAGCACCGCCCGCACGGTCTTCAGGAGGATCGTCAGGTCGCCCGTCAGCGTCCAGTTCTCGACATAGAACAGGTCGAGGCGAACCGTCTCGTCCCAACTGAGGTCGCTTCGCCCGCTGACCTGCCACAGCCCCGTGATGCCAGGCTTCACCAGGAAGCGGCGATGTACGGTGTCGGCGTACAGCTCCACCTCGCGCTCGAGCGGCGGGCGCGGCCCGACCAGAGCCATGTCGCCGCGGACCACGTTGATCAGCTGCGGCAGCTCGTCCAGGCTGAACCGTCGCAGAACCCGTCCGATCCCCGTGACGCGTGGATCGTCCTTCATCTTGAACATGACGTCGTTGCCGCGGTCACGCTCCGCCTCGGCCAGCTCAGCGAGACGCTCCTCCGCGTCGACGTACATGGAGCGGAACTTCAGCATGTTGAACCGCTCCCCGCCGAGGCCCACCCTCTCCTGACGGAAGAAGATCCCACCAGGGCTCGAGAACCGTACCGCCAGCGCGACGGCGATCAGAACGGGCGAGAGCAGGAGGAGGAGGGCCGCCCCGGCCAGGATGTCGAAAGTGCGCTTGGCGTGCAGCTTGCCGCCCTCGTACCGGGGCGTCTCGACGTGTACGAGCGGGAGGCCCGCGACCGGCCGCGCGTGCAGGCGGGGCCCGCTGATGTCCGTCAGGCTCGGGGACAGGATCAGGTGCTGACGCCCCGGCTCGAGCTCCCAGCTGAGGGTTCGCACCGTCGCCGCGCTGAGCTCGTTCGCGCTGGTGATCAGCACGGTGTCCGCCTCTACCCGCGCAAGAGCCTGGATGACGTTGTCCACGGAACCGGAAACCGCGATGTCGGTGCCCGGGATGACGTCGGCGATTCGGCCCGTCGGCGTGCACGCTCCCACCACCAGCAGTCCGGCCGCCGGGTTACGCCGGAGATCCCGCGCGATACCGGCGACGGACTCCTCTGACCCCACGAGCAGCACGCGGTTCGCCATCTTGCCCTGCCTGCGCTGGGCGACCAGCCACCGTCGCCAGACCCACCGGCTCAAGACGAGTGTGCCGGTCGTCGCCACCAGGCCGTAGGCAAGGATGTAGTGGAGGCCGTCGATCCCGAGGATGTACGCGAGCAGCGCGACCGTCGTGAAGGCGAGGAACGTCGCGTGCACGATGGCGCGATACTCCTGGCTTCCGACGCCCACCACCCGCGGCGCCCGGCTGCCAGTGAGGGAGAGCAGCGCCAGGATGACGGCTCCCACGCCGGCGACGATTCCCACGACAGGGATGGTCACGCCGAGCCGCGTGGACTCCACGACCGAGGGATGCGGCGCCGCCAGCATGACCGCCGTCCCCACGGTCGCGAGCAGGAGCACGTCGGTGCTCACCAGAGCGCGCACGTACTTTCGCTCCCACCGCGCCGGGCGTGGCGCTGCAGCCACCCGAGGGATCGACCCGCCGCGGACTCGCTCGTTGTCGACTGCCATCGTCACTGCCATAACCACCACTTCCGAATTAGCTTCGGCCCTGGGGATGGACAGACGGGCAGGAGGCTCACCCCCTTCTCCCCCCAGAGACGGTTCCTATTAAGCATCTTGGCTGGCTTTTGCCAACGATGGGTTACCGGCTTGTTACAACCGGCACAATCATCGATATCCGAGAGCCTGCACGAATATCGGTGACGTCGCCCTTCGCCGGTCTGCCCCCTCCGAGAGACCTTTGCCCTTGCACCAGCGAAAGCTCGTCCAGTCTGCCACGAACCTCGGCCATTGCGACACCGGCAATTCGAATCACGCCCGCTGGCGTACCGCGTCGCCGACCAGCGCGGCGATCTCCGCCTCGTACACGCTGTACGGTCGCCGACGCGCATACTCGCGAACCCGTTCCATCTCCCGCACCAGGTGGTCGGGGTTGCCCATCAGGTCGTCGACGGACGCCCGCAGTGCCTCCGGGTCGCGTTGAGGCACGATCGCGACGGCCAGCTCCTCGTAGCCGGCGATGCCCCGGATCTCGCTCGCGATCACGGGCACTCCGTGCGTGGCAGCCGTCATCAGCCGGACGTGGCCGGCGCTGACAGCACGATCCTTGAGCGCCATGATGAGCAGCGCCGAGGATGCGAGCAGCTCGTCATGCTCCGCTCGAGGGATGTCGCTGCGTATCGTCACCCCGGCGGCCGCCGCGTCATCTTCATACTTCTTGCGCTCGCTTCCGCGGC
This sequence comes from Micromonospora sp. DT81.3, assembly GCF_049847225.1. Lineage (NCBI taxonomy): Bacteria > Bacillati > Actinomycetota > Actinomycetes > Micromonosporales > Micromonosporaceae > Micromonospora > Micromonospora sp. DT81.3. The sequence continues at coordinate 200,646 of NZ_JBNCNY010000008.1, read as the reverse complement.
ACACGATCGTGAGCGGCCAGTCCTCGTCTTGCGCGGCCGCGATCAGCGTCTCCCAGTCACAGGAGTTCTTTCCGGTCGACAGATATCCGTGGCGCTCCTTGGCATCCCAGGCGAGAGGTTCCGGCTCGACTCGATCGTCGTAGGAGTAGAACGGGATCAGCTTGAGGCGCTCGAGAGGAATCCCGTACCGCACCGCATAATCGTCCCGCTCCCATTGCGTCATCACTTGTGCGGCCAGCAGGACGCGGGGCAGCAGCAAACGGTAGGCGGCGGTGACGACCCGGCCGTTCAGCCCCGTCAGATGTCCCGGGAGGAACTCCGAGAGCACGAGCTTGCGGCGACGCGACACCCAGAGGAGAAGGGCAAGCACGATCAGTCCCGGTCGAGTGCATTTGCCCTCGTTGGTGAAGATCGCGTCGGCGCTCTTCGACGCCCGGAACAGGCGCAGCGACGACGCGACACCGCCCCGTGCGCCCGGCGCGGGGTCGACGGCGTCGACGATTTTTCCGTACGAAATGTCACTCACGATGCGCATACGAACTCCTTCACCCGGGGCCTTCACGAGTCTGCCGGACCCAATTCCCGTGCGTTCGGGGATTGGCCGCGGGCCCGCGACCGATCCCGGAAAGCGTCGATCGCGCGTGCAATTCGACGATAGCCGCCGTGTGTGAACCTGAAGTGCTCGCCCGTGTAAATTCTCCGCGTCAGGTCGGGCTCAATGCCCGAAACGAGGATGTCGCCGCCTCGAGCAAGAGTACGGTGAACGGGACGCCGTGAGGGTGACCCGGGAGGAGTGCGATGGGCAAGGTGATTCGTGGCATCAGGCAACGGCAGCTCGGGTGGGAGCGCTGGGCGAGACGCGAAGGCGTGCGGATCGGAACCGGATGCCGCATCCTCTCCAACGTCGCCACCAGCGAGCCGTGGCTGGTGTCGATCGGCGACCGAGTCACGGTCAGCAGTCGCGTCTCGCTCGTCACGCACGATGGCTCCGGATGGATCCTGAACGACGAGCGCGGCCGCCGCTACCGGTACGCGCCCATCCGCATCGGGAGCGACGTGTTCATCGGAGCCGGCGCGACGATCATGCCGGGCGTCGAGATCGGTGACCGCGTCGTCGTCGGCGCCGGATCGGTCGTGACCCGGTCGGTGCCCTCGGGCAGCGTCGTCGCCGGCGTTCCGGCTCGCGTGGTGTCCACGTGGGATGACTTCGTCACCCGGATGCGGGAGTGGCCCGCCGCAGCGGACATGAAGGGGTCCACCTACCGCGAGCGCGTCGACTCGATCGTTGGGGACCTGCTCCCGATGCCCGCCGAGTAGCGGGCGGAGGCATCCGTCGGAACGCCACTCGCGACGCTGCCCGTTAACGCCTGCGAAACCTCCGCGGGATAGGGTCGGGACGGTGCACCCGACTTCCAAGCCCGGCGGCCCGACCGCCTCGCGACTGATCGCGCCGACCGACGCCACGCCCGCCCGCATCAGGCGCCGCCACCGCGTGATCGCGGTATGCGCGTTCATCGGGCTGCTTCTCGGCGCCGCGATCATCCTCGTCGTCGCCTTTTCGATTTCGGATACCACGGCGCCCGCGCGGACCATCACTCCGCCGGCCGCGGACACCGTCGAGACGACAGAGCCCGCGGTGCCGGAGGTCCAGGAGACGACCCTGCCGAGCGGAACGGCGTGGCTGGCGATGCCGCAGGGCGAACCGGCCGGAATCGCGATCCTGCTGCCCGACGCGACGGACGACGCGCGGGCGCTGCTGGATACGCGTGCCGCGGAGGAACTCCGCGGGAGCGGGTGGGCCGTCGCCACGGGGGTGCTCGGGGGCGAGAGCTGGGGTTCGACCGCCGCCAGCGAGGGGCTGTCTCAGTTGAAGGCGTGGGCGGTCGAGACCGCCGGGCCGGTGCCGGCGCTGCTCGCGGGCGTCGGGATGGGCGCGACGACGGGTCTCACGACGCTCGCTCGATACCCCGACCTAGGCGTGACCTGCTTCTACGCCGCCGCGCCGTTGACCGACCTCGCCGCGCTCGTCGGCGAGAACCAAGCGATCGGCCCCCGGATCGCGGATGCCTGGGGACGAGAGCCCGGTGCCGATGACAACCCGATTCTCCTCGTTGAGTCACTGCCCAGCGGGATGACGTATCGTGTCGTGGTGCCCGATGGTCCGCCCCTGCTCGCCGAGGATGCCAACGCCTTCGTCTCGGCGCTCGAAGCCTCCGGTCAGACCGTCTCATCCGTTACAGCAGCAGTCGGCGACAGCCCGGATGCGGACGATCTGACGGCCTTTGCAGAAGGATGCTCCAGATGACCCAGAACCGAATTCGAGTGCTGCACTCCCTGGCCCCGCCCGATGGCCGGACGAGATTCATCGATCAGATGACCGAGGGGGCGCCGGACGACGTCGAAGTGCGCTACTTCTCCTGGAAGAAGGCCCTCAAGGGCGACTACGACGTGCTGCACCTGCACTGGCCGGAGTTCCTCACGCGGGACCAGCGGCTCTCGAAGCGGGTCGGCAAGCGGCAGGCGATGCGGGCGACCCTGCTGATGACACGGATGCGGCGCATCCCGATCGTCCGCACGGTGCACAACCTGCACCCCCACGAGGACGGCGGCCGCGCGGAGCGCCGGCTCCTGAACGCGATCGACCGCCGGACGGCGGTGTTCATCAAGCTGAACCCGACGACCCAGCTCGAGCCGCAGATGCACGGCGTGACCATCCTCCACGGGCACTACAGGGATCGGTTCGCGCATCACCCGCGCTCAGAGCGCGAGAAGGGCCGGATCCTCTACTTCGGGCTGATCCGCCCGTACAAGAACGTCGACAAGCTCATCGAGCTCTATGCGCGCCGCGAGCGCCCCGGAACGTCTCTGCGCATCGTCGGATCTCCTGGCCGCGAGCTGCGGGAGGGCATCAGCGCACTCATCAACTCCCACCAGGCAGTGTCGGGCCGGCTCGAATTCGTCGACGACGACGTGCTGGTCCGTGAAATCACCGCCGCCTCGCTGGTGGTTCTGCCCTACGCCGAGATGCACAACTCCGGCGCCGCGCTCGTGGCGCTCTCGCTCGACCGGCCCATCCTGGTCCCGCGCACGCCATCCAACTCCGCCCTTGCCGACGAGGTGGGTGACGCGTGGGTCCGTCAGTACGACGGAGACCTCACGGAGGAGGTGCTGATGAGCGCGTTGGCGGCCGCGGACGAGCTGGGCTCGGAGGAACGTCCGAAGCTGGACGGACGCGATTGGGTCGCGATCGGCCGGCTGCACCGCGATGTGTACCACGACGCGATCGCCGGCGCCAAGGATCGTGGGCGCCGATGAGGACCCGGTTGTTACTCGGGTTCGTCGCGCTGGTGAGCGCCGTGCTCCTCGCGGGGTGCCAGAGCTCGCCGCCCGCGCCGGGAGCGACGACCACGGGCGGCGTGACCGTCGACGTGGAGAAGTCCATCGCGTACGAACAGGTTGACGGGAAAGACCTCGATCTGGATGCCTGCATTCCTAAAGACGACTCCGCGGGGCCGTTCCCCGCGGTGATCCTGATCCACGGCGGCGCCTTCCAGGAGGGCAGCCGCTCCAACATGCTCAGCCTGTGCGGCGAGCTGGCAAAAGATGGCTTGGCCGCCTTCGCGATCGATTACCGACTGCTGCCGGCCAGCTTCCCCGCTCAGGCGGAGGACACCGCCACAGCGGTCGATTGGCTGCGCGAAACAGCTCAGACGGACCGCTTCAACCTCTCGGGCGACATCGCGCTCCTGGGAAGTTCCGCAGGTGGGATCATCGCCCTGACCGCCGCCGATGCACTCGCGAAGTCAGGGTCGCCGGTGTCGGCGGTGGTGACGCTGTCGGCCGCCGGGGACCTCACCTCCGAGGCGCTCGCACTGGGTGACCCTGACCCCTCCCTCGAGGAGGTCGTCCTCTCATACCTGGGGTGCGACGACATCGACGATTGCCCGCAGGCCGTCACCGCCTCGCCCCGGTTCAACGTTCCCGCCGACACTCCGACACTGCTGGTGCACGGATCAGAGGACGTGATTCCTGTCGAGCAGGCGGAGGCCCTCGAACAGGCGATGCGCGAAGCCGGCGCCGACGTGACGCTTCTCGTCGTCGACGGCGAGCGGCACGGTCTGCAACTCATAGACAATGGATCGAGAGTCCAGATCAGGGACTTTCTCGTCGACCGGATGTCGCCATAACGTCATCAGCCGCTCATCGGTCGCAACACTCTCGCAACAATGCGAGGCTAGCGTGGACGTAAGCGCAGCACCGTCCCGGTGACTTCGCCCTCGTGATGACCGCAGGCAGCCTCGGTTCCACGCCACGAACGACATGAATCAAGCGAAACGGATAATGCCAATGAGCCCCACGACACTTGTCCGCGCTCTTCGAAAGTGGTGGTGGGTCGTGGTCGGCCTGACCGTCCTCGGCGGAGCGGCGGGAGCAGCGGCCACCATGCTGATGACTCCCCAGTACGAATCGACGAGCCAGATCTTCGTGGCGTTCGACGCGCCCGCCGGCGCTGATTCTTCAGAGCTCGTACAGGCGAACAACTTCGCCATCCAGAAGGTGTACTCCTACACCGAGGTCGCGAAGTCGCAGCGTGTGCTCGACGAAGTGATCAATGAGCTCAACCTCGACACGACGGCGGACGAGCTGGCCCGCGATATCACCGTCATGGTTCCGGTGAACAGCGCAGTGCTCCAGATCACCGCCGTTGCACCCAACGCCGATGACGCAGCCGCATTGTCGGCTGCCGTGGTCTCGTCGTTCTCCGACGTCGTCCTCGAACTGGAGACGCCGACGGCGGGAGGCGTACCGCCCCTGCGGATCGAGTCGCTCGAGGAGCCGGTGCCCTCCGAGGACCCGTCATCCCCCAATCTCCTGGTGAACATCGCACTCGGCATGTTCGTCGGCTTCGCCCTGGGCATCCTCTGGATCGCGATCGCAGCGCTTCGCGACCGCAAGATCTACAACGGCTCGGATCTTGCGTCCGAGTCCGGTTCGCTGCGCGCCATCGGCAGCGTCCCGGTGGGCGCCAAGTCCGACTCGCCGACCGTCGTGCTCGACGATCCCCTGAGCGCGATCGCGGAGTCGTACCGTACGATCGCAGCCACACTCGCCCACTCGACGGATGCGGACCTCAGCGTCGTGGCGGTGGCCGCTGCAACGCCACGGGACCGTTCGTCGGCTCTCACCAGCAATCTCGCGCTGACGCTCAAGGAGTTCGGCGCCCGGGTAGCCATCATCGACGCGAACCTGCGTTCCGGCTCGATCTCGTCATCGCTCGGGCTCGATGGTCCGGGTCTTGCGCAGTGCCTGTCCGGGACGGCGACGGCGAGCGACGCGATCACGCAGGTGAACGGGATCGGCGTGCTGCCGGCGGGTACGACGACGGACAGCCCGGCCGAGCTCATCGCCGGTGCTCGCTTCTCGAGCGTCGTCCGAGAGGTCGCCGCCTCGTATGACATCGTCTTGATCGACTCGGCGCCCGTGCTTCCGCTGAGCGACACGCTCTTCGCGGCGTCCGCGGCGAAGAGCGTCCTCCTCGCGGTCACCTCGGGCAGTGTCACGCCTACACAGCTCCAGGCGGCGAAGACCACGCTCGAGGGCGTGGATGCCTCGGTGCTGGGTGTCGTTGTGCTCGATGCGGCACGGTCCGGCGCGGACGCCGACGTTTCGACGGCGGCGTACCGCGACCTGCGGCCCGCGCGCTCGTGAGCCGGGGGCACGACTCGACTCGCATCCTGATCGTGACGACGTCGTTCGCGGGCGGCGGCGCGGAGTTCGTTGCGCGCACCTGGGCCGACTGGCTCGCGTCGCACGGTTTCGATGTGCGGCTTGCCACGACCACCATCCACGACAACGGCGAGGCGCCGAAAGGGGTGCGGCACATCCCGCTCGACGGACGGAATCCTGCTCGGGCGATCCGCTCGCTTCGCAAGGTCCTCCTCGGCGAGCCCACGGACGTGGTCCTCGCGATCCAGTCGTGGCCGAATCTTCTCGCTCTGGCTGCCTGCATGGGCAGGCGACGCCCCGCGCTGATCGTGTCGGAGCGGAACATCACAAGTCGCGAAGGCGAGCCGATGCGCCTTCCTGATCGCATCAAGCGGATGCTCGCCCTGCGCTTCTACCGTCGCGCCGACCTCGCGATCGCCGTCTCGCACTCGGTCGCCGCCGAGCTCGTGAGCGTCTATCGAGTACCCGGATCGCGCGTTGTGACGGTGCCCAATCCCGCCGGTCAGCGCGCGGAGGCACGCAGCTCGCTCGTTCGTCCCGTACCGACCGGCGACGAACCCGTGCGCCTTACGCTGCCCATGCGACTGGTGCCGCAGAAGCGGGTCGGGCTCGCCGTCGCGGCGGCCGCCGTCCTCCGCGAACGAGGCATCGATGCGCGCATCCTGTGCTTCGGAACTCAGAGTGGCATGACAGGGCTGGCGGCAGACGCCGAGTCCCACGGCGTTCCGCTCGAGGCGCCTGGGTGGGTTCCCGACTGGGTCGCTGCCACTCCTCCAGGCGCAGTAGCCGTCCTTCCTTCGTACCGAGAGGGATTCGGCAACGTGCTCGTCGAAGCCGCCTACGCGGGAATCCCCAGCGTCGCAGTGTCGAATGCCTTCGGCGTCGCGGACGCCCTGATCCCGGGCTTCAGCGGGCAGCTGGCGCTTGTAGGCACTCCGGAGGCGCTCGCCGATGCCGTTCTCGCCGCGCGCGACACTCCCATGCACCACGTCGGCGACTGGACCCGGCGCTTCTCCACAGACGAGAGCGGCAGGCTGCTCACGGTCGCTCTCGAACGGGCTATCTCGAATCACCTTGACGGACACCGGCAGAAAGGCCCGACCGCGTGAGGATCCTTGTTTCAGCCGTAGGACAGACGGACAACGTCGGCGACACGGTGCTCCGGCGCGGGTTCCTCGACCACCTGCGTACGATCGCGCCATTGCGCGTCTTCGTCGGGGGCAAGCCCGACTCGTACATCAGCGGTCTGGGGCTGCACTCGGACGACGTCGCCGTGCGTGACAACGGCGAGTGGCGATCGGTCGTTTCGCGTGACCTGATGAAAGGCGGTGTCTACGCCTTCGACACGGGGGAACGAGAGGTCGACCGGGCCTTCGCCAAGCGCTACCTCAAGCTCGCGCCGCTGCTGGTGGTCAACAAGGTCCGCGGCGGCACGGCGGTGCACCTCGGCGTGGGCGTGCGGGAATCGACTGCGTGGCGCAAGCCGATCGGCGCCATCGTCCGGCTCTGCGACCTGGTCTCGTGGCGCGACGCCGACAGCCGCGCGATCATGGGTTTCGGGTCCGTCAGCCCCGACTGGGCGTTCGCCCTCGGATCATCCGCTGAGGTGCTGCGAGATGCCGACGCCCCTCGGCCGCGGATGGCGATAGCGGTTCGACAGAGCCTCGACCACGCAGCCCGGGACCGTCTGGATGACGAGTGGGTCCGGAAGGTCCGCACCCTCGCCGACAGGCTCGCGCTCGAGCCCATCGTCGTCGCGCAGATCGAGCGCGACGGTCCCGTGACACTCGATCTTGCGCAGCGGCTCGGCTGCGAGGCACTGACCTGGCTCGACGACGATCACGCGCGGCAGGAGGAGAGGCTGCGGGGAATCTACCGCGAGTCCGCGCTCGTGCTCACCGATCGGCTGCACGGCGCCGTGATCGCTGCCACCGAGGGGGCTATCCCCATCGCTCTCAGCACGGGACGCATGGACAAAGTCACGCGAACCCTCACCTCGGTGGGGATCGACCGCACCAGCGTCGGCCGAAGCATCCCGGACGAAGCCGCGCTGAATGACGTCGTGCGCGATGCACTGGCACGGCGCGCTGAGATCATCGAATCGGTCGTGGAGGCTCGCTCCCGACTGGAAGCGGTGACGGGTGAGCTGCGACAGCGCCTGGAGGCAAAGGGAGCTCTGGTGTGAGCGCGCCGAAGGTCAGCGTCATCATCCCCGCCTACCGCGTCGCCGACTTCTTGCCTGTGTGCGTCGAGCGGCTCTCGCGCCAGCGGTACGAGAACTTCGAGATCGTCCTCGTGGAAGACGGCTCCGGCGATGCGACGGCCGACGTGGCGAGGGCTCTCGCCGACGCCGAGCCTCGCGTCCGGGCGATCATCCTTCCCGAGAACGGTGGCGTCGCCCGAGCCCGCGAACGCGCGGTCGCCGAGAGCACCGGCGAGTACCTGTGGTTCGTCGATGCGGACGACTCTTGGCCCGAGTCCGCGCTCAAGACGCTGGTCGCCGCCGCAGAGGGCGCAGATATCGTCGTAGCCGATGCCGAGTTCCACTATCAGGACGGCTCTCGACGCCCCCTGCGCGCGCCCCGAAGCCCTGGCGTGGACGGCGCCGGCGCGTTCGCGATGCTGTTGCGCGGCGAGATCACCGGTCACCTGTGGAACAAGCTGTTCCGCCGCGAAGTGATGGCTCAGGCGTCGTTCGCGCCCGCCCGGGTGCAGTCCGACCTCATCATGGTGGCGGATGCCCTGTCGTACGCCAGGTCGGTGCGATTCACCGATCAGCCGGTGTACGAATACCGTCTCCGGCAAGGCTCCGTCATCACCTCGACCTCGGCGCGGGCGGAGTCGCTCAGACTCATCGATTCCCGCATCCGCTCGGACGCGGACCGAATCGGACTCGTCGATACGGACGATTACCGGTACTTCCGCGCCCGCTACATCCAACTGTCGGGCATAAAGGACGCTCTTCTCGCGTCCTATCCTGACAATGAGCGCCGACGCCACCTGGCTGATCGGCGATCCGAGCTCTCGTGGTCCGACATAGCCCTCTTCGCGAAGCGGCGAGACGCGCGTCGCCTCGCGCTGGCGCTCACCGCCAAGAGTTCGCTCGCCGCTCACCGCGCCCTGCTGCGAGCCGCTGACAGATAGCTGGATTTGTGACGTTCGTGTGACGTTCGCGTGACGTTGTGTTTCGGCTGCGTGCGCGTCCGTCCCTGGCTCTTTCGCCTACACAGCGCTTGGGACCATACTTGTCAAGTGGGTTGCGAAGAAGCCCCCAACTGACGTCTGGGGACCGAATCGACAATTCACGGAGGAAACATGCGACGCCCAGGCGCCGACCGGAAGACCGCACTCGCCCTCACAGCACTGCTGATCCTCGGAGGAGTCACTCAGGCGGGACCCGCCTCCGCCGCCACGATCGTCGGACCGGCGACGTACGAAGAGTCCTCGAGTGCGACCGTGTACACGGGCTCATGGGCCTCGCTCGAGTCCGGCGGCTCGAGCGGCGGCGCCATCCGCTACGCCGACGGGAAGGCCTCGGCCACTCTGACGTTCCGTGGATCGAGCATCACCTGGTACACGTGGAACTCGACCTCGGGTGGCATCGTCGACGTGTACCTGGACGACGTCAGGCAGAAGCGCGTCGACAACTACTCGGGTACGAGGACGACGAAGATCCGGGCGTTCACGGCTGACGGGCTCAACGGCGACATCCACACGATCCGGATCGCCGGGACAGGTTTGTCGAACGCGAACTCAAGCGGCACGATCACGCACCATGACTCCTTCGTGGTCGGAAGGAAGACATCACCTCCCGCTGTGAGGTCCCTGCCGATCCGGATCGAGGACTGCCCTGCCGCCACAGTCCGCGTGCACACTGCCAGTGAGCTTACGAATGCCCTCGCTGCGGCACGTCCGGGCACCGTCATTCACCTCGCCGCCGGCACCTACAGGGGCGGTTTCGCACTGACGGCGTCGGGAACGGCGACCGCTCCGATCTGGGTCTGCGGGCCCAGGACCGCCGTGGTACAGGGTGATTCGGAATTCTCGGGAACCGCGATGCGCCTGGGCACAGCCAGTCATGCACGTGTCACCGGGTTCACGGTGACCAATGCCCTGGCGGGAGTCATGGTCAAGTACGGCAACGACGTTGCGATCACCGACCTGCATGTCCGCGACACGGGGAACGAAGGCATCCATCTCTACGGGCACACCACCGACAGCTACGTCGTGGGCAACCTCGTGGAGCGAACAGGTCTCGTGAACCGGCCATACGGTGAGGGGATCTACATCGGTACGTCGGGACGCCGATGGGCCGAGGTGACCAACGGCCAGCCCGACCGCTCGGATCGGAACACCGTTGCGCTCAACACGGTCAAGGCAACGGGTGCTGAGGGGATCGAGGCCAAGGAAGGCACTTCCGACGGCTCGATCCTTCACAACACGGTCATCGGGCACAGCTCTGGCTCGAACGCCAACGCCTGGATCATGGTGACGGGCAACGACTGGTACATCAGCGGCAACTCCGGCCAGAACGCCGTGAAGCACGGGTACGCGTCGTTCGTCTCGAGCGACGGGAACTGGGGCTACCGGAACATCTTCCGGGACAATTCGGGAAGCGGCACCCCCGGCACGAGCCTCTGGATCCAGAGTCCGTCGTCGGGCTCGCAGGTGTCGTGCGACAACTGGGTGGATGCGGCGGCGGGTGGCGTCACGAACGTGTTCTGCGCCCCGTGAGGTTCGCCGCGTCGTCCATCCCGGGGCGTACTAGTGGGTGACCGGGTCATGGGCGGCGAAGAGGGCGAACTCGGGGACATTAGGGTGGAAGGCACAGGGGGAACTTCGGTGACATCGAAAGACAAGGGCAGGATAGCGTTCGTCGTCACGTCGCTGCGCGACGGTGACGACGACCCGTCGATCGCGTGGATGGGTTGGTTCGCAGACGCCGGGTACGCCGTGACCGCGATCCCTCTGCTGGCCGGGCCGGTCTCGTCGTCGTTGCATTCTTCGGTCGACGTGACCGAGAACGCCGCGGTGCACGGGCACAAAGCCAAGATCAGCGCTGTCAGCGCGCTGATCGGCTCGAGTGCGTTCGGCGCCGTCGTCGGGGTGCGCACGGAATCGAATCTCGTCGTGCTGGAGGCCATGAATGGGCACTCATCGCCGCCGCTTGCGGTTGTCACGGAGGAGAACCCTCTGAGCCTCTTCCTCGATTCCGAGTCGCGCACCCGACGCCGGCAAGTGCGCGACGCCCGCCGAGCCTATCGACGCGCGGACCTAGCGATCTCCGCCTCGCATCCGATCGCTGCAGAGCTCACCGCGGCGTTCGGGGTGCCCGCCAGCCGGAGCCTCGTCGTGCCGCGACCCGTTCTCGCGCAGAGCCGGGAGGACGCCACGTTCGCCGGCCCGCCGGAGGGGGACGGTCCGATCCACCTCGTGCTGACGTGCGAGCTGACGGCGCGCACCGACGCCGATGTCGTCGTGCACGCCGCGAAGTCCCTCGGCGATCGCGGCATCCGGAGCGAGGTGCTGTCATTGCGCGGAGGCCCACGCGAAGCCGCTCTCCGCACGCTGGCCGACACTCTCGGGGTTCCGTTCTCGATCCGCCACGATGTCGGCGAGGACGACTGGCGGCTTCCCGCGGGATCGGTCGTGGTCCTCCCGTCCCGCAGCGAAGGCGTCGGCGCGGACCTGGTCCAGGCGACCTCACGCGCCGTGCCGGCGACGGCGATCTCGACGGCACTGGGCGTCGCTGATGCGATCATTCCGGGCGTCACGGGCGAGCTCGCCCTCGATGACCACCCGCTCTCCGTTGCCGACGCCGTCGAGCGCGCATCGAAGATCAAGGTCACGGACGTCGGCGGCTGGATCGATCGCTTCACCCCTCGATTCAGCGGCGCGCTCCTCGAACGCGCCGTGCAGTACGGCCATGGCCTTGCGGAGCGCTAGGAAACGCATAGGAGTTCGCGCGACGGTGCTGCTGGCCGTCACTGCTGCGATCGCGATGACTGTCGGATTGATGCTCTGGCCGAGCTCCACCGGGGATCTTCTCCTCGGCGGCTCCGGGGAGCAGGCACGGCCCACTCCCCGGCCCACAAGCACCGATCCCTCCGGCGGGAGGGCCGTCGGATCCCGCAGCGTCGACGAGACACTTCGATTCGGCGATGGAAGTTACCTCGACGGTCACGACTACCTGCGTGGGGTGAACATCTACAGCCTCATCTTCGCCGGCAAGCAGGACGACCTCTCCACTCTCGGGGAACCCGCTTCGAGCTATGCCTTCCTCGCGTCCCGCGGGGTGTCGATCATCCGCCTTGCCGTGCCATGGCAACGGCTCCAGGAGATCCCGCCGGGCGGCGACGCCGCGGACGGGCTTCAGCAGCCCATCGACGCCGCCTACCTCGAGGTGGTCGCCGAGCAGGTGAACCGAGCAGCGAATGCAGGCATCCGGACCATCATCGACCTTCACAACGGATGCACGTATCCGTGGGGCGCCGGAGATTTCGTCGAGGGGAGCCTCCGATGCGGCGACGGTATCACCGAGGCGCACGTGACCAACCTCTGGCAGACCATAGCCGAACGGTTCCGCGACGATGAGCGGGTCGCCGCGTACGACATCTTCAACGAGCCGCGCTGGTCCGTAGGCGTGCAGACGTACAAGCGATACGCGCAGGTCGCGGTGGATGCCATCCGCTCCACAGGCGATGACCACGTCATCTGGGTCGAGGGGATCCTGAGCGATAAACGTGGGCGACTGGCGGCCATCGCACGGCAGGGCCCCTGGGTCATCGATCCTCTCGACAAGGTCATGTACTCGGAGCACTTCTACGCGAACGAGCGTGGCGCCGGCTTCGTTCCCGGCACGGACTACTCGCCCGTGCTCGACCGGTTGCGGACGTTCGGCGACTGGTGCCGCGCGTGGGCTGTGAGATGCTCCGTCGGGGAAGTGGGATGGCCGTCCGGTGGCGCGAACGGAGCCCAGTCGGATGCGGACGCCGCAGGGTGGAACGAGCTCTTCGATCAGTTCTACTCGCTCGCCGACGAGTACGAGCTCGATGTGACGTACTTCGCCGCGAGTTCCACGACGCAGGTGGGCACACTTCTGGCGTACGTGAGCAGCGACCCGCGCCCCCTCTCGCCGGTCGGCATCGACACCGCCCTGTCGCAGGCCTCGGTCATCGAGGCACACCTGTCACGACCGACGCACCCCCAAGACGACCCGCCGGCAGGCTGAAGCGCCCACCGGCGGGCCGAGACGCCCGCACTCAGTTGGCGATCTTCACCTTGATCGGCGAACTGATACCGACATTGCCTGCCGCATCGGTGGCGCGCGCCGTCACGACGTAATCGCCGTTCGGAGTCCGGGGCCCTACCGTCCAGATCCGTGCGCCCCACTGTGTCGCAGACTGCTTGGTCAGAGTCAGGAGCCGGGACTCACCGTGGTAGATGCCGACATCGACCACGCCCACGTTGTCGGTGGCGTTGACGGTCACCGTGGCGTAGCCCTTGAGCACTGCACCGTTGACGGGCGCGACGATGGCCGCCGATGGCGGAGTGCGGTCGCCGCCGGACGAGGCGCCGACCCACCGCTCCATCGACGCGATGAAGTCCGGGAGGGCGAAACCGGGGGTCGAGTGGCCGTTCGTGTGGGCACGCATCGTCGCCTCGGCGGCAACGGGGCTGGCGAGTGCAAGGAGCGCGAGCCCGTGATCGTCCGGCGGGACGGTCAGATCGGTCTCGCTGGGCTGCGACACGACGATACGCATCGTCGATCCGGCCCACGCTGCAGCGGAGTGACGGGCGGGATTGGCTGCGTCGATCGCGCCAGGGTCGTCCCCGAAGGCGGCGATGACCGAGTCGCGAGCCCGGCCGCCCGAGTCGTAGTGAGCGCGTATGTCGTACGTTCCGTTCACGCTGTACATTCCGGCAATCGATGGGATGAGCTTCGATGCGTAAGTCTCCGTCGCGAGCGCGCCGCCGGCGGAGGTCGCTCGCAGGACGTTGGTTTTGACTGTGAAGGTCTGGCTCATGTACTGATAGCCGGCGACTTGAAGCGCGGTGGCAGTGGGATGCGAGTAGAGGTTGCCGCCCGCCGTCTGGCAGATCGCCACCCATCCGTGGTCGACGACGGCCGCGGAGACCAGTTTGAAGCCGCCGTCGAGCGCGTTGTGATCGCTCGAGCCGCCGTGGTAGAACCACACGACCGGCACCGCCTGGCCACTGAACGGCTTGACCGTCTGGGGGACGTGGATGCGCGCCACATCGCCATTGATGCGCACGCAGATGTTGTCGAAAAGCGTGCCGGCAGCCGTCAACTGGTTCGGCTTGCGGAAGTACTCGCCCGGCAGCTTGGGCGTAGGAGTCGACTCGGCGAACGCCGGCACTCCGGTGGCAGCGGTGAGCGCCAGCGCGCCTACACCGCCCGTGGCGAGCGTGATGAATCCGCGTCGCGACACCATCGGCGATGTCGACGGAAGTCCTCGATTAACAGTCCCCATATTTTTCCCCTAACCTGTAAGCATCCAACTATGTCATGGGTCTAGGCGCGTGAACGAGCCGTTAACGGTCGTTTCGGGCGGGTAAAAGGTCACGTCAAGCCACTGTGCACCGACGGCTTGCCCTACTAGCCTTGGTCATAAAGAGGAGGACTCGCCGACGGCGTGCCGAGGCCTACGATGTTCTGCGGGCGAGGAGAAGGCATGCTGACGGATTCGATCGCGCCGATGGGCGCAAAGGCCCTACTCGTCTGCTCGACGGGCGGCCATCTGTCAGAGCTCATCCGCCTCGAGGCGCAGCTCGGTGTGAATCCCGAGTCCCTCTGGGTGACCTTCGACACACCGCAGAGTCGCGAGCTGCTGGAGGGCCGGCGCATGATCGCGCTTCCGTATATCGGCCCTCGCGACCTCAAAGGCACGCTCCGCGCCATGCCGGTTCTGCGCCGTGCGCTCCAAGCCGAGTCGTTCGAGGTCGCCGTTAGCACCGGCGCCGCTGTGGCGGTGGCAGCCCTTCCCCTCGCTGTGCTGGCAGGCGTTCCTGCGACGTACGTGGAGAGCGTCTCCCGCGTCCACGGCCCCTCATCGACGGGGCGCATCCTCGAACTCGTCCCCGGCGTACGCCTTCGCACTCCTCACCCGCAGTGGAGCCGCGGACGGTGGGCGCCGGCGCATAGCGTCCTCTCGGACTTCCGCAGCGTCCCTGCGGCGACGAGGGCCGTTCCGAGGAAGGTGTTCGTCACGCTCGGTACCATCCGGGGGTACCGCTTCGACTCCGTCGTCGACGCCATGCTTCGGACCGGTTACGCGAACGACGAGACGGTGTGGCAGCTGGGCGATACGGATCGCAGCGACTCCCTCCCGGGCACCGTCCACCAGTACATGTCTCCCGATGACTTCGCGCGCACCGCGCTCGAGGCGGATGCGGTCGTCACGCACGCCGGCGTCGGCACGCTCCTCGAGCTGCTCGGGATGGGCATCTATCCGGTCCAAGCGGTGCGCCGCGCTCACCGCCGCGAGCACGTCGACGACCACCAGACAGAGATCGCACGCCTCGTGAATGAGCTCGACATCGGCGTCGCCGTTGACGGACCGGAGCTGACGGGCTCCGCCATCGAGAGGGCCGCGTCGCGTCGGATCGTCGATGGGCTGCGAGCGGGCGCCGCCTAGTGACCGACCCACAGCAGGAGGCCCCGATGACCAGCCGTGACATCTTCGCCGTCGGACGGGGTCAGTACGAGAACATCGGCGACATAATCCTGCGGCGACCGCTTCTGGACTGGGCCCGCGCAGCAGGAACGCTGCACGTCTATGTCGGAAGCTCCCCCGATGGCTACGATGAGGGACTCGGCCTTCGGCCGGAGGATCACGTGTACCGGTCCTTCGGGCGCTGGTATGCGGCACTGCTTCGCTCCGCTCTCCGCGGGCGGGCGCACTCCGTCTACAAACCCGGCGAAGTTCAGTTGACGCTGATCGGCATGAAAGAGCACGTCACGATGCTGCCAGCCGTCTCGCTGGTCCGGCTGCGCGGCGGGACCGTGTCGCGAGTCGGCGTCGGAGCGCGCAACTTCGCCCCGTTCCCACGTGCGCTCATGTGGCCGTCCAACGCCCTCAGCAGCTATACACGCTGGCGCGACGACCGCACGGCTGCTTACCTGGGCCACGGGCCCGCTTCTCCCGATCTCGGCTTCTACGAGGGCATGCCCGACGACGAACTCGTCTCGAGTCTCGGCGACGGCCGCGCCGAGCGCGACCTGCTCGTCGTCTCCCTGCGGGCGGACGCGGAGGTCGCACCCAGGCCCTACCCCGATGGGGAGTGGTTCGCCGGCATCCGTGCAGCCGCAGACGCCCTCGACCTCCGGATCTGCGTCGTGTCGCAGGTCAGTGTGGACGACGGGCGCTCCCATCGACTCGCCGCCGACTTGGGCGGGGCAGAAGTCGTCTCATGGCCGGAGTCACGCGGCCATGGTCCGCAGGAGGCTCGGCTGCGCGAGGTCTATCGGCGCACCGCGGTCGTAGCGAGTGACCGGCTCCACGTCCTCATTGCGGGCCTGACCGAGGGCTCCGGCGCCGTGGGGCTGCAGCTGGATGACTCTGACAAGATCTCCCGCCACTTCTCCACGATCGGGCTCGAGGACCTCACCATCAACAGCACCGGCCTCACGGGCGATGAGTTGGCGGACCGCATCGTCCGGATCGCCCGCCGTCGGCGGGAGCAGGTCGGCGCGCTGCTGCTCGCGCGTGAGCGTCTTCGTGCGACCAAGCAGGGCTTCCACGACACCATCGCCCAGGCGCCCGCATCCGTATCCACGCCGGCCCCCGATGCGAGCGCACGGCCCCGCATCTATCACGTCGGCCGCGCGGGCGACATCCCCGGCGGCATGACCCAGGTCATCAACGCGTATCTGGCCTGGCCCTTCGAGAACGTCTCGGTGCGGGTGCTCGAATCCCGAGGAGATCCGGGCGACCACATCACGGCCGCTCGGCGCCTCGTCCGGACCCTCCGAAACGTCCGCGCAATCGCTCGACGGGGAGAGCGCGCAGTCATCGTGACGCATCTCTCCGAGCGAGGATCCTTCCTTCGCGAAGGCCTGGTTGCGCGATACGCCAACCGCCTCGGCCTGCCCGTGATCGCTCACCTCCACGGAAGCGAGTACGCACAGTACGAGCGCTCCAACCCGGCCTCGGTCGCACGAGTGCTGCAAGCGTGCACCAAGGTCATCACACTGTCCCAGGACTCCAGCGACATAAGTGCGCGCCACGTACCGGCGGACCGGATCGAGCTCGTTCCCAACGCGATCCCCAGTGGGACGCCGCGAGCGAAAGAGAAGCTGGTCGTCTTCGGAGGTGTCGTCTCGCACCGCAAGGGCATCGATGTCCTGCAGGAGGCATGGCGCGAGGTCTCGGACGAGCACCCGGAGTGGGAGCTCGTGGTCGCAGGTCCGGTGCGCGACGAGCACCTGGTCGACCGTGCGCTCCCGCGCACGCGGTGGCTCGGCAGTGTCTCGCATGCTCGACTCATGGAGCTGCTCGAGCGCGCGGAGATCGCGGTTCTGCCCTCCCGTGACGAGGCCATGCCGATGTTCATCCTCGAAGCGATGGCGCGTCGCGCGTGCGTGATCTCCACCGAGGTCGGGGGTATCCCCCTTGTGCTCGGTGGGGGCGCGGGCGTGCTGCTGCCGCCGGGCGACGCCGCGGGGCTGGGTGAGGCGCTCCGCAAGGCCGTGGGTGACGCGACCTGGCGTGCGGAGGTCGCGGCTCACGGGCACTCCCGGTTCGAAGAGGAGTACTCGGCAGAGTCGGTGTATCCCCGTGTGGAGCGAATCTGGCTCGACGCGCTCGACGATCGCGAGGCGCCGAGCCGTCAGCGACTCGCGTTGCGCTCCGCGTAGCGCTCCCGCGCGTCGTTCCCACTGATCCGATCGATGTTGGCGGCGGCCAAGGCACGCGCGCGGGCGGCGCCCGCCTGCACGCGGTCGCGGGCGTCCGGCGCCGCCAGCACCTGGCTCGCTACGGCCCAGATCCGCTCACCCATCCCCGGTCCGGGTGCGACGCAGAGCTCGGGCCATCCGAACAGCTTCATCAGACCCTCGACCTTGCCCTGAGTCGCAAGAGTGATCGCGGGGGTACCTTGGGCCAGCGACATGATGGCCAGGTGCATACGCCCCGTGACGATGAGCGATGCACGATTCGCGAGTGAACGGATGGTGGACGGCGAAAGCTGCTCGTCGATGAGCAGGACTCCCTCGCCTCCGCTGGCTGCATAGACTTCGCGACACGCAGTGAGGTCGTCCGCCGTGTCGCGCAGCACGTGCGGCAGCAGGACGACGGTGAATCCGTCCGCGCGCAGGTGGTCCAGCAGCGCCGTGTACTCGGGTACCTGATCGACCGTGCGTGCGATCAGACCACTCACGTTCACGATCGCGAAGGGACCGTCGATCCCCCTCAGGATGCCGTCGGCCTTCGCGTCGTCGCGCCGATCGTCGGTGAAAACGATGTCAGCCGTCTCGACGACGCCGCCGATGCCGGCGTCACGCACTCGGGCAGCGGACGCAGGATCGCGAAGAAGCAGGCGCACACCGGCCGCGCCCGCCCGGCGCAGCGCACGCAGGGCCGCTGCGGGTGCTTTTCCGCTCCAGCTGAACCCGAGCACCGTCGTGTCGATGCCCGCGCGGGCACTGCCCGCGGCGATCGCGGAGCGGCGGAGCGAGCTGCGCAGCACGTACACCCCGTCCATGATGTCGGCCCCGACGATCGACACCGTCGCGGCATCGGTCAGCAGCAGCTTCAGTCGCGCGAGGGCGTTCGCGTGAGCGCCGCCTGCCCCGTAGAACAGACCGGGGAGGGCGACGATCTCCGCGCCGGCGGCGAGATCGACCGGGAGCGTGAAGTCCTTCGGACCGCGTGTCACGACAGTCACCGGCCGGTCCGCGGCCGCCACAAACGCCTCTACCATGGCCTGGTCGCCGATGTTTCCGGCTCCGGGTGGCGCGATGAGGACATGGCGGGCGGATCCGCGCCGGACGCCCTCGAGCGCCGAGGCGACCCGCTGCTCGGTGATTCCCAGGTGATCGAAGACTCCTCGGGTGAGGAGGGTGTATCGGAGGCGGACGTGGCGAACGATCATTGGAGTCCTCTGGGTCGAAGTGGGCGCCGTTCGGCGCGGGAGCTGATCGGGGGAAGTCACCCGCTGGTCGGCTGCATCACGCGGCCTGCGGAAAGCGGCTCGAACTCTTCGGGGCGCGGTCGCGGTGTCGAGTCGTGCACGGCGAGAAGCACCAGGAGTCCGATCACGATGTGCATGCCCCGCACCGCGTCCAGCGAATTGAAGCTGCTGATGGAGACGGTGTACGCGATTATCGCGAGCCCAACCGCAAGGTCTCCGCGCGCCCACGCGCTCCAGATGAGGCTTGAGAGGAACAGAACGAACAGCACCAGCCCAGGCAGGCCGATGCTGATGAGCAGCTGGAGAAGCGAGTTCTCGATGACGATGGTGTCGAACAGGCGTCCCGTCTGGCCCGAGGTTCCGGGCCCAGTGCCGAACCAGTCGCTGTACTCAGCCGCGCTGACCGCCACGGTGATCGCGCGCTCGCGAACACCGGCGGACAGCTGCGACTCGATCGACGATGCACGTTCCACAAGCGGGCCGAAATTGAGGGCCACCACGGCCCCGAGCCCGGCCAGGCCGACGAAAACAAACCACCGGCCGACGTTCCGCCAGCCCAGGAAGAACGGCGCCGCAATCACCGCAACGCCGACGGCCACCCCCAGCGCGACGATCGAGCCACGCGATACCGTCGCCAGAACCCCACCGGCGGCCAGGCCGCCGCAGAGGAGCATCCACCGGCGCCCTGTAGTCAGCCACGTGCCGATCCCGAGCATGGCGGGGACGGTGAGAAAGGCGGCAGCGAACAGTGGGTGGCTGAATGGCCCCTGCGCGCGGTAGACCGCGAAGCCGAATTCCCGCGAACCGCCCAGCCAGCCGTAGACGGGCGACATCCCGAGCACCAGCTCGACCATGATGTTCGCGCCCGCGAGAGCACCGCCGATCAGGAGGACCGTCCGCAGAAGCGCGACCTCCTGGCGCGCATCGAACACGAGGAGAGGAACCAGTGCGCTGACCACGAATGCGAGCGTCCATCCGACCGTCGTCTCGTTGACGCCCGACCGCAGGATGGAAACCCCGAGCCACGCGACGAGCAGGACAGCGAAGGTATACACGGCCAGACGGGGGCCGATCCGCGACAACGGTGGAAGGCGGGATGCACGCCCCGCGCCGTGGGCGAGTACGATTCGGCGCAGTACCCAGATCCCCATCACCAGAGCGAGTGGAGGCAGGGCGTTGAACGGCCCGTCGTTGGGAACGAATCTCGTCGGCACCACGCAGAGCACCGCACCGACCACCGCCGGGATCATGTGCACCGGCATGAGGAAGACGCCGAGGACGAGAACCGTCAGCAACGGGATCGCCAGCGCAAGCTCATAGGACGGCTGCTCGACCGTAGCAAGCAGGCCGACGGTCGTGATACCCGTGAATGCGACGGCCACGACGAACACCGCGGCCGACCGGAGCCGGTGGTTCCACTCCGTGCGCCCGGCGACGAGGTATGGAGGCGTCACAGACTGGTCCCCGTGCGCATAAAGCCGTTGATGGTGCCTCCGGGAACGTGCGGGTTCATGTTCAGAATCGTAGAGAGTCGCCGTGAAGTGTCTGTTTCGGCGGGATTAATGTTCTGCACTGCGGGCTTGACCCGACCTCTGCAAAAAGGGCGAAGCCGCCAGAGGCCTCCCCTCCCACCCTAACGCACCCTGCCGCGTTAACCTCGCCGTAACAGCCAGGCGGTAGGAATGAACCATCAGGCGGGCGAAGGCGCTCGGTAGTACAACGATTCACCAAGGAGTTCCATGCGTCTGTCTGTCATCGGCTGCGGCTATCTCGGGGCCGTACACGCGGCCGCCATGACCTCCATCGGCCATGACGTCGTCGGGATCGACGTCGACGAGCCGAAGATCCAAGCACTCGCCGCTGGGAAGGCACCGTTCTTCGAACCGGGCCTGCCCGAACTGCTCACGGAGGGAGTCGCGTCCGGCCGGCTTCGCTTCACGACCGACATGTCTGCGGCTGCGGAAGCGACCGTCCACTTCATCGGCGTCGGTACGCCTCAGCAGAAGGATGGCTACGCCGCCGACCTGACCTACGTGAACGCCGCGGTCGACGCCCTCATCCCCCATCTCAAGCCCGGCGATATCGTGGCGGGCAAGTCGACGGTTCCGGTCGGCACTGCTGCCATCCTCGCCGAGCGGGTCGCGGCGACGGGGGCAACGCTCGTGTGGAACCCCGAGTTCCTTCGCGAGGGCTGGGCCGTGCAAGACACGATCTCGCCCGATCGGCTCGTCGCGGGCGTTCCGTCGGGCGCCCAGGGTGAACGGGCCGCCGACGTCCTCCGCGAGGTGTACCACACCGCGATAGCGACCGACACGCCCTTCATCGTCACCGACTATGCGACCGCCGAGCTCGTCAAGGTTGCGGCCAATGCGTTCCTCGCGACCAAGATCTCTTTCATCAACGCAATGGCTGAGATCGCCGAGGTGACCGGCGCGGACGTCACCGAGCTCGCCGACGCGATCGGGCACGATGCCCGCATCGGTCGCCGATTCCTCGGCGCCGGCATCGGATTCGGGGGCGGCTGCCTGCCGAAAGACATCCGGGCATTCTCCGCGCGCGCCGAGGAACTGGGGCGCGGCGAGTCCGTCGCGTTCCTGCGCGAGGTGGACGCCATCAACCTTCGCCGACGGGACCGCGCCGTTCAGCTCGTCGTCGATGCCCTCGACGGCGACGTCTACGAGAAGAAGATCGCCGTGCTGGGTGCTGCCTTCAAGCCGCACAGCGACGATATCAGGGACTCCCCCGCTCTCGATGTCGCGGTCAAGCTGCGCGGACTCGGGGCGGACGTCGTCGTGACCGACCCCGAAGCCATTGAGAACGCCAGGTCCAGGCACCCTCAGCTCACTTATGCAGAACGAGACGAGGCGCTCACGGGAGCCCACGCGGTCGTCGTGGTCACGGAGTGGGACGAATACCGACGCCAGCTCTCGCCAGCGCACGCCTCCTCGCTCACGGCGGGGCGCATCGTCGTCGACGGCCGCAACTGCTTGGACGCTCCAGCGTGGCGAGCGGCCGGATGGACGTACTTCGGGATGGGGCGGCCGTAGGCAGAGCCACGCTGCTTGGACGACGTGCACTCAAGGCCGAGGGATCCCCTCGGCCTTGAGTGCAGCTTCTTGTCGTTCACATCACTCGAGCAACCGCTTCCCCTGCGGATCGAGAGCTCGGGCGATCGGCTTGGGCAGGTTGAATATGCCGCCTACGGGGGCGAGCAACCGATAGAGGACGAGCGGCACACCGACTCCGAACGCCGTCAGCGCGGCGGCGGCGAGAACCGGGGACACGACGCCCACCGGAATGAGCGGCACGACTGCTGCCAGCAGCATCGCGTGCGCGACGTAGACGGCGATCGTTCGCTGGCCGATGTACCGGAAGGGAGCGGACAGCCACCCCACTTTCGCGATCATCGCGGCGATGACCAGACACGCTGTCACGCAGACCACCGATAGAGCCATGCGCCCCACCCCCCTCGCGGGGCCGGGAATGAAGGAGAAGGCCGCCATGGCGGCGGGCACGGCGATGATAGCGGCGACAAGCAGCACCGGATTGGCGCGCGCCGCGACGGATCGCCACACCTCCGGAAGCCGCGCGCCGAGCAGGAAGAAGAACATGTACATCGCAACCGAGCGCCACACGATGTTGTCCGCCGTCGGCAGGACACCCATCGCTGCCGCCACGCCCAGAGCACCGGATGCAAGGAGCGGGATCCACGCGGGGAGCTGCTGCGTCAGCCTGCCGACAACAAGGTAGACGATGAGCGCATAGAGGAACCAGAGGCCGTTGGTCGGCCAGATCGGCGATATCACGAAGGCGATCCACGGATGCACCTCACTGAGCGGCCACGGCACGAACGTGAACCACACGGCGCGGATGAGCATCCAGAGGAAGTACATGTAGAGCAGCAGCGCGAGACGAGTGGCGAAGAGGCCGCCCCACGTCCGGCGGATCGCGTTGGCAGCGAAAACGCCCGCAACCAGGAAGAACAGCGGCATCCTGACCGCCGTCAGGTACAGGTTCAGCGTGTCGAGCCATCCGTTGTGCCAGCCATAGACGTTCATCAGCTGAAGGGCGTGTGCCAGTACGACGAGGATCATCGCGCCGCCGCGCGCGACGTCCGCCCACGCGAGCCTCAAGCCGTTCCCACCTTCCCTGTCGGACTCTGTGGCGGGTCTTGCTCTGGACCCGTGCCCTCGGGCGCTCGCGCCGCCCGCTCGGCCGTGGCATCCGCCTCCATATTGTGCGCCGCGCGCGCGCGACCCTTTTTTCGCCCCGTGAAGGGATAGACGAAGAGCCAGGAGAACCGCGTGAGATACCGCGTGATGAGGATCGACAGCAGGATGACGAGCGTCGTGAGCACGCCGATGAGGAGGAGCCCTCGCCCCGGGAGCTCATCGAGCACCGGGACAAACGCCAGCGGAGCGACGAGGAGCGCGATGACGAAGAGGTGGACGAGGTAGATGTTGAGCGTCCGCAGCCCTACATAGACGACCCACTTGAGGAAGACGAGATGCACAAGGTAGTACGCGAGTGCGAACCCTGTCGCGATCGCAAGCAGCTGGCCCACGAAGGCCGATCCCGGGATTCGCTGCAGGACCGGGAACAGCGTCACGACCGCTGCGAAACCGGCGAAGCCGATCACCAGCGCGATCGCGCGCCACAACCGCATCCCGTCGAACAGGTCGAAGATCTTGCGGCTGAAGTAGGCACCGAGCGTGAAGAAGATGAGGTACTCCGTCATGCGGTTGATGCCGACATTGTGCGCGTTGAGGATCCCCGACGACGACAGCACTGACAGCACGAGCGCGATGGAGATCAGTACCCACTGAGGGGCCTTGCGGAAGAGCCAGAGTGCCAGCGTGAAGATGAAGAGCGCGTAGATGAACCAATACGAGCTGATCGGCCAGATCAGGATGCCGAGCAGTGCGAGCGGATCGGAAGCCGTCGATCCTGCACCGTCTGAGCGCACATTCGGCGCCAGCCGGTACAGCACGAATCTGATCACGGACCACAGCAGGTACAGGTAGAGGTATTGACGCAAGCGGCGCTTCCAGACGTCAGCGAACGACCACTGCCCCACGCGGTTGTGGAACACGCCCGTGATCAGGAAGAACGCCGGCATCGGGAAAAGCTCCAGCACGACCTTGAGCCGCCCGATCCCCGCCGCGTCGAACCCGATCGACGTCAGGAACAGTGTCGTGTGATAGGCGACGATGAGGATGATCGCCGTCCCCTTGACGAAGTCCACCCACTCCCGCCTTCCGACGTCGGTGCGGAGCATCCTGCGCCATACGGTTTCGGTGTTACCCATCTCGGCCTCCCAGTCCGAACATGTTCACGACGCGACGCAACCGTCCCCCGTGGGCGTCATCCTGCATCCCCCCGTGCAGGATCGGGCTCCGAATCGTCGGTGGTCCGCCGCGCGCGGGCGAGGAACCGCCGGCCGGCGATGATCGACAGCACGTCGCGTCGGTACGCGGGCAGGATGACGGCCATGATCACGAGCGCCGCGATCAAGGACACGAATCCGACACCGATGCGCACGAACGGCGACGCCTCGGGCAGCAGCATCGTCGACGCGTATGAGGCGACCGCAGCGACGCCGTAGACGGCAAGCGTGCGAAGTCCGTTGAGGAAGAGGCGGAGGAGCGGTGCGGTCGACCGACCCCGCAGCCAGAGCATGCCGATCGGCCAGAGCAGGGCCGTCGTAACCAGGTATGCCAATGCAACGCCCTCGACGCCCCACAAGACGCCAAGGATCACGAGTCCGATGACGAACGGCCTGGTCCAGACGGTGTAAAGGAGAAAGCGCCCCGTGAGGCCGTGCGAGAGGAAGACCCAGTACGTCGCGAACGCAGCCGCTTGGAAGAAGCCGGCGATGGCAAGGATCTGGAACAGCGGAACGGTCGGCGCCCACTGGGGACCGAGCGCCACGGCTATGATGTCGGTGGCCTGCGCGACCGAGAAGCCGAGTACGAGGCTCACGATGTTCAGCAGGACTATCTGGCCGAAGCTGATGAACTCGGCGTACCTCGCGGGCTGATCCTGAAGCCGCGAGAGCGCCGGGAGTGCAACGCGCGTCGACGGAGCGTTGATCTGGTTGAGCGGAAGCAGCATCAGCTGGAAGGCTCTGTTGTAGTAGCCGAGCGACTGAGCGCCGAAGACGCGGCCGATGACGATCGAGTCGACGTTACGACTCGCGTAGGTGAGGATCTGGGCGCCGACGAGCCCGCCGCCGAACTTCAGCAGTGGCTTCATCTCCTCACCGCGACGAGGGAAGCCGGGCCACCAGCCACCCATGATCGGCAGTGCCACCGCCTGGAAGAACACCTGCAGCACCTGCTGCGCCACCAGCGCCCAGTACCCCCAGCCGAGGGCCGCGAGCGCGAGCGCAATGACGAGCGCAGCTGCCTGGGCCGCAATCTCGATCGCCGCGAGAGGTCCGAACCGAAGGTTTCGCGTGAGGTCGGCGCGGAACTGTGTCACGAATCCGCCGAGGACGAACGTCGTGGAGAGCGCGAGCGTTACGAGGACGAGCCGCTCATCGCCGTAGAATGCGGCGATCGGGTGCGCGAGTGCCGCGACGGCGCCCGTCAACGCAGCTCCGATCCCGAAGTTGATCCAGAAGAGGTTCGCGCGCTGGCCCGCCGTCAGCGTCTTCGCCTGGATCGCCGCGCTCGACAGTCCGAAATCGCGCATGATCTCACCGACCCCGACGATCGCGAGGACCATCGCGGTGACGCCGTAATCGGCAGGAGAGAGCAGCCGCGCCAGCAACACGATGCCGACGAGTTGGATCGCTATTCGCACGATCTGGCCGCCGAATGTGACGACGGCACCCCGGCCTACGGTGCGACCGAGGCTCTGCACCGCCGTCATGGCAGGCTCCTATCGGAAGCGCTTGAGCTGAGACCTCTCAGTTCAGTCACGGATGTCTATCCTTTCGGCGTGACGGTCCCGCCGTTGGGACATGGTTCGGGCGGGCGTCGCAAGACGCCGGCAGAGGCTATGTTCCGGCCAGGACTGCGCCAGGCGAGAAGGGCGCGTGGTCCAGGACTCCTGGGCAGTATCGGAGTTGAGCGGTCACCTGTCACGGCTCCTCGATGCGCCGGCCGGGGCGCGAAGGATGGCAAGAAGAGTGGACCGCATGCCGAAACTCTACCAAGCGCAAATGAATGGCCTGTTTCACAGAGGTAAAGGCTGCCCCGCTCGAGTCCGGGACCTGGGGCGAGTGCGGCGAGATTCAGAGCTGCACCGACAGACTCCCGGCCTTCTCGGCGAGCACACCTCGTTGCAGCAGCCCGCCGATGACGGCCGGGGCGTCTATCGGGTGGATGCCCGGAGGCATCTCGCCGTCGCGCGCGGGGTCGTACGCAAAGGCCGCCTCGAGGTCGGCACGCGGGATCGACCCTCCTCGCTCCTCGGCCAGACGGACCAGGGTCGCGGCCACCTCGGCCTCATCGTCGGAGAGCTGCGTGAGCGTATGGCGCAGCGAAACCAGTGCGCCCGCCGCGACCAGCGGATCGCGCGTCGTCACAGTGGCGAGCACCGCCAGCGCGAGCTCGGGCCAACGGCCGCGAATCGCCGAGAGGTTGACATGCCAGCGCCCGCCGGGGATGAGCACGCCCGGGGCGCCGGGCAGGGGGCGCTCTTGCGGATCCCGCCGAACGATCCGGGGGTCATCGAGTTGCCGGGACAGCTCTGCGAGCACGGCATCCGACCACTGCCGGTCCTGCAACACCGGCCGTCCGGTGAGCCGGCGCATCACCTCGAGCGCGTCCGTCCCGTCGTGCCACACCGACCGTGCGGAGTCCGTCGGGTTCTCCATGCCGCAAGGGTAGCGGGCGGCACCCTTCAGCGGCTCGGTCGACGCCGCCTCTGCCTCGACCGCGACACGACGGCGACGAGCAGCACGCCGACGGCGGTCCCGATGGTGTTGGCGAAGACATCCGAAGGCGTCGCGACGCGCTCGGGGAGAAGTGCCGCCTGCAGCAGCTCGATGCCCAGTGACACGGCTGCGCCGATCGGCACGGCGGCCCACCGCAGCCGGGGAGGAAGCTGTAGGGCGACGAGCACGCCCACCGGCACGAAGAGCGCCACGTTCGACGTGAATTCCAGCACGTCGTAGCTGCCCCGCATCCACTCATCGAGCCCCTGCAGCAGTCCCGACACGGGCCGGTCGACGGGGGTCGGGTAGAGCGCGACGACGGCGAGCAGCGCGCCATAGGCGAGGAGCAGGCCGGCGGAAACGGCCCTACGCGTTTGCAGGCCCGCGCGAGTGGTGTGCAGGTGAGTCACGCGGTCCTCCGAAGGCAGATGGGATGCCGCGTCGTCGCCGCTCGTCCTCAGGATCCTACCGCCGCGGGTCGGTGTTTTCCTGAGCGCCGGAGACGCCCGCCGTCTTCGGGTCCTCTGGGGATCCGCTTCGCATGAGTTCGCGCGCTCCTCTGCGCCTCCCGCGCGCCCTAGGCTGGTTTCGCAATGAAGGTCATCTCGTACAACTTGCGCAAGCACCGCGCGGCCAACGAACTCGCCGGGCTGGCGGAGCGCCATGCGCCCGATATCCTGTGCCTGCAGGAGTGCGACACCAATGAGCTCCCCGAGGGCATCGCAGGGCTTCGGCTCGCCCACTCGACGCAGGGCAATCGGCTCGGGCTGGCACTTTACTACCGTGAGAACACCTATCGGGCGAGCGAGGTCCGCGCGATCGCGTTGAAGAAGTCGCTCCACGATCGTGTGCTGAAGCCCGCGCACGAGCGCATGCTCGGCGTCCGCCTGCACGACATCGATCAGAACCGCAGCGTCATCGTCGCGTCGTTCCACGCCGCGCCATTGACGGCGCTGAACTCACTGCGCCGGCACCAGATCCGGGCGGCCCTGCGCGAACTGGAACAGCTGGGTCCGGGTCTGCCTGCCCTCATGGTGGGCGACTACAACTATCCGGTCTTCAAGGAGCACCTCGGCCAGAAGGTGCGCGATCAGGGGTACGAGCTGACCCTGAGCGACGCGCGCACGTACACGCGCTACAAGTTCTTCCGCGGGCACTACGACTTCGCGACGTCCGTCGGCTTCGACATCGCGCGTGTCACGACCCTGCCGCAGGGACGGTCCGACCACCTGCCGATCATGATCGACGCCGAGCCCAGCCCCGCGCGCATCGCGCACGCCTGAGTCGGCGATCAGTCGGCGAGCCTCCGCGCCCTGGTCTGTTCCGCGCGGGCGGCGAGTTCGGCGTCATCCGGGTACCCCACCTGCGTCAGCGTCAGTCCCCGCGCCGCGAGCACCTTGAATTCGCTGGTCCGCTCGCCCGCGTCACGCAGGGCCGCGACGTCGTGGACCTCGAGCCGTCCTTCTCCCACCGCCACGCACGCCCCGACGAGGGCTCGCACCATGCTGTGGCAGAACGCATCGGCTCGCACGTTGGCGACGAGCACCCCCTCGGAATCGCGGTGCCAGTCGAACTCCAGCAGCGTGCGGATCGTCGTCGCCTCCTCCCGCGGCTTGCAGTAGGCGGCGAAGTCGTGCAGCCCGATCAGGGAGCGGGCCGCGGCATCCATCGCCACCACATCGAGATCGGGACGCACCGTCGTCGTGCGGTGCCGCTCGAGCGGGTCGTAGCCGGTCACCCCGTCGGCCAGGCGGTACTCGTAGCGCCGCCAGACGGCCGAGAACCGCGCGTCGAAACCGGCGGCAGCCCGGCCGCTGGCCGTGACGGCGACGTCCGAGTACGCGCCGAGCACGCCGCGCATGCGGCGCGCGAGGCCTCGCAGAGGGTCGGATGCCGCGTCGCCGCGCCGGGTCGCGCTGAGGCGCGCGACCTGCGCGTCGTCGAGGTCGGCGTGCGCCACCTGTCCCCGCGCATGCACGCCGGCATCCGTCCGCCCGGCGACGGTGAGTGCCGCCGGGGAGCCGAGGATGCGCTCCAGGCCGTGCTCGAGGGTGCCCTGCACCGTGCGGAGCCCGGGCTGCCTGGCCCAGCCGCGGAAGTGCGTGCCGTCATACGCGATGTCTAGCCGGATCCGCACGGGGCCAGCCTACCGAGCCCCTGGCGGGCGTCGCGGGCTGCGCCGGTCGGCTCGGTGGCTCACCCCAGCATGCTGCGCCCGTATGGCAGCACCTCTCCCACCGCGGCGAGCGCCGCGCGAGCCAGCCGCACCCGATTCTCGCTCTCACGCACGATCTCGCGCGCGAGAAGCGGGTGCCCGCGCACGATCTCATCGAGCATGGCGACCGGCAGGGACACGACATCCACCTCGCTCAGAGCCACCGCGCGAGAGATCGTCGTCGTGCGGGTGAGCGCGGTGATGCCGATGGCATCGTCGCGGCCGAGCGTGGTCACCTGCGCGAAGCCCTGGTCCTCGGTCGGGATGCCGAGGACCACCCGGCCGTCGAGGATGAACCGGGTCGCATCCGGCACTGTGCCCGGTCGCAGGATCACCTCGCCCTGGCAGTAGCGTTCGAGGCGGGCCGAGCTCGCGAGCGCATCGGCCTCGCCGCCTCGAAGCCCGAGGATCGGCGCGATCTGGTGCAGCGCCTTCTGAAGCCGATCAGCCGTGCGCCACTCGTCGGTGTCGTCTCCGTCGAGGTGCAGCCCGGCCCTGCGGGCCGCGTACCAGAGCCGCGTCGAGAAGGCATTCAGCGCAACCGAACGGTCGCCGGGGTTCTGCAGCGGGATACCGACCGAGTACTTCGAGCCTTCGAGCGTCGCGGCCGTCGGCTCCCGATCGGGCGAGGAGACCGGGATGTCACGGGCCACCCGCACCAGCAGCTCCCGGACCCGCCCTGGGGGGTCATCCGTGCCGAACTCCACCTCTCGCTTGGCCAGATACGGCTCGGGGCTGCGCGACAGGTTCGTGAAGGAGCCATCGGCAAGCAGGGCCGTCGGAATGACGAGGATGCCGTTGCCGGTGTCGAGGTGCACCGCGCGCCAGTTCACCTCGACGATCTGGCCGTACGCGTAACCGGTGTCCTCGTTCGTCTCGATCCAGTCGCCCATCTCGAACGGCGACTCGAAGATCAGCAGCAGGCCGGAGATGATGGAGCCCACCGCGTTCTGCAGCGCGAGGCCGACGATGATGGACGTCACTCCGAGCGCGGCGAAGACGCCGGCCACATCGGCGCCCCACACCCACCAGAACAGCAGCGCGATCCCGACGATGATGAAGACGAACCGGATCAGGTCGCTGAAGATCGTCGGGAACCGGTCGCGCCAAGAGCCCTTCTCCGCCCGGTGGAAGACGAGGTGATCGACCGCGTTGATCACGACGAGGATGACGAGCAGCCCGAAGATCGTCGCGAAGACCTTGAACCAGGACTGCTCCTCGTCCCACGCCCCCGGCTGGCTGATCAGCACCATGATCGCCGCGACCGGAACGAGGTAGTTGCGCACCATCAGCACGATCGGCGCGGCCCGGCTGCCGCCGCGCACGAGCGCGTTGTACATCTCGGTGAGGCCGATCAGCAGGAGCGGCAAACCCACCGACACGAAGACGGCCGGCCAGAACCACGCCTGCGACACGATGTCAGCCATTCTTCGATGACCTTTCCCTCGCGGCCATCCTCAGCCTTCCACCATCACCGCGGGGGACTCGACCCGCCAGACGCGCTGGGTGCCGGTCTGGGTCTCCACGTCGCCGGCCGGCTGCAGCACGAGGCTGTCGGGGATGCGGTCGGCCACCCGCTGCGTGACGTAGATGCCGGCCTCAGCCGACTCCCCCTGCACCCGGAATGCCAGATTCACGGCATCCCCCCACATGTCGTAGACCACGCGCGCCCGCCCGATCAGCCCGCTCGTCACCTTCCCCGAATCGAGCCCGGCCCGAAGTCCCAGCTCGACTCCCTGCTGGTTGGAATAGCGCTCGAGGATCTCGCTGAGCTCGAGCGCGAACTCCACGGCGCGGCGGGCGTGGTCGACGCGCGGAGTGCCGAGGCCGCAGCTTGCCAGGTAGCTCTGCCGCGTCGTGCGCACCCGCTCGACGCCGTGCCGCTCCGCCGCCTCGTCGAAGGTGCGGATGAGGTCGTTCAGCCGGGCGATGGACTCCTCGCTCGTCATGGAGAGTGCGAGCTCTTCGAATCCCATGATGTCGGCGAAGATCACCGTGACGTCGTCGCTGTCCTGGGTGATCGCGTCGTCGCCTCCCTTGTACCTGCTCGCCATCCCCTCGGGCATGAACGACAGGATCAGTCGCTCGTTCGCCTTCTCCTGCTGCTCGATGAGGCTCGATTTGACCTGCAGGCTGCGGCTCATGTCGTTGAACGCCGTCGCCACATCGGCGAGCTCGTCGCTGGATCCGGCATCCACCTGCACGCCCTCCTGCCCGCCCGCGATCATGTGGGCGGCGAGCTTCAGGCGGCGAAGGGGTCGAACGAAGACCTGCGCCAGCACGAGCGAGAGCAGGCAGACGAACACGATCATCCCGGCGGTGGAGAGGATGAGGTTGCGCGTGAAGTCCTCCACCGGCACGAGCGCCTCGGCTGTTGCCTGCTGGGCGACGATGGCCCAGGGCAAGCCGTCGATGGCGAGCGGCGCGTATGCGGTCAGGCTGTCGCGCCCCAGGTAGTCGGGGGTCACCGTCGTGCCCCGCTCGCCGGCGAGCGCCTTCGTCACGGCCTCCGTCGAGACGGTCTGGCGCAGCAGGGTGTTGCCGTCGGCGACGCCCAGGGCGGCGGCATCCGGGGAGAGCCCCGCGGCGACGGCCGCCCGCTCGTACGCCTCCGGGTCTTCGAGGAGCGACCGCGACACGCTGCGCATCAGGGTGTCCTCGCCGACGAGATAGGTCTCGCCGGTGGTTCCGAGCCCGTTGTCCTGCCACTCCTCACCCACCGTCATCACCTCGTTGATGCGGTCGATCGGCAGCTCGATGGCCAGCGCCCCGATGATCGTGCCGTTCTCGGCGATGGGCGTGACGGCCCAGCCGGATGGCGCCCCGAGGCTGGGATTGTACGGATCGAAGTCCTCGAAGACGACGTTGCCGACCAGGTTCGCGCTCATCACCTCGCGATACGCATCGGCGAGGTTCGTGAGCCGGTAAGGGCCGTCGAAGAGGTTGGTGCCGAGGTCGACGCCCTTGAAGGCGGTGTAGATGACGTTGCCCTCGGTGTCGAGCATCAGAACGTCCTCGAAGCGCTGCAGCTCGGTCATGGCGCGGTAGTACTCGTGATACTGCGCGTGAGCCGCCGACCACGCGCTGCCGTCGCCGGCATCATCGACCTGGATCGCCTCCTCCCACGTGTCGTAGGGGATGACGTACCGCTCCTGCAGGTACGCCTGAGCCGGCGACTGGGGAACGAACGCGTCGCCGTCCACCTCCTCGCCGCTGACCTCGGCGAGCTGCGGAGCGAACACGTCGCGGTAGTACTCGGTCAGCTCTGCGGATGCCGCGGCATCCGGCTCGGCGCTCTGCAGCTCGCGGAAGCCGTCCGAGAACGCACGAGCGGCCTGGATGCTGGTCGCATTCAGCGAACCGAGACGGACGGAGTTCTCGATCGACGTGAACAGCTCATCCACCTCCCGCGCGCGGTTCTCGCGGATCTCGACGAGGCGCTCGTAGGCGATGGCGCGCAGCGCCTCGGTGCCGTTGATGTAGCCGATGACGCCCACGACGATGCTGGAGAGCACGCTCACGAAGAGCAGCATCATGAGCAGGATGGAGTAGATCGAGAGTCCGGGACGCCGCCGCGCGCGCGGAACGCCCACCCATTCGGCGGGTGCCGCCGCCGTGTCCGTTCCGGACATGCGCTCCCGATCCCACGCTTCGATGACCGGCCCCGCAGCCGAGGTCATTCGCCGCCGGCTCATGCCGGAATGCGCTCAGGATAGCGGTCCGGGATTCCGTGCGCATAGAGGCGCGTGCGGTTCGTGACATACGAGGCGCGCCGGTGTTTGAGGTGGTCGAGGCGGTCGTCTGAGACCGGGATGCGCACGGGATCGCCCGTCGAGAGGCGTTCAGGGGCGAGCGACGCCGGCTTCATACCCGCAGAGGCATGGATGGCGCAGGTTCGCGGTCAGAACTCCTCGACGAGGGCGACCGTGCGCTCCGTCGGTCGGAATCCCATCCCCTCGTACAGCGTGTGCGCACCGGTCGGGCTCGCCGTGTCGACATCCAAAATCGCCCGATCCAGCCCCGCGTCGCGCGCCGCGCGCAGGAGAGCGCCGATCGCGGCCGGCGCGAGTCGCTGGCGGCGACGATGGCGAGCGACGCCGATCAGGTCGATGTAGACGCTGGAGAAGCCCTGCACCTCCCAGTCCTCTTCGTTCACCGAGCCGAGGGCGAAGGCGACGATCCGCACCGGGACGCCGAGCACGTCCGTGACACCGGTGCCGCCGGCATCCGCCCTCTCGATGATCACGAACGAGAGGTCGTCACGGAACAGCTCACCGCCCACGAACTGCTGCCAGCGCTCCGGAGCACTGGGCTGGCTCCCCCAGTGGTCACGGAAGGCGTCGTTGCGGGCGGAGCGGGCGGCCTCGGCGAGGGCCGGGGTGTACCCGATCACGCGCACGTCGTCAGGAATCGGGATGTCGGGGATCGGGTCGGCGAGGACGCGCTCCATCGAGGTGAAGTACCGCTCCACCCGCATTCCCCGGCGCTCCGCCAGCCGGATCGCGGCCACGTTGGTCTCTTCGGCATAGGTCATCAGCCAGGCGGGCAGGGTGCTCCTGGTCTCAGCCATGCGCTGCAGGCAGCGCTGCGCCGACCATTCCATGACCTGTCGGCCGATTCCGCGCCCGCGCAGTTCGGGGTGCACGCCGCCGAACGCGTAGGCCTGTACGCGGGTCTCGCGTCCGGGGGCCAGCTCCGCCCAGGCAAGCGCGACGATGCGCCCGTCCCCGTCGAGCCCGATGAGCGAGTCGACGGCGGGATCGATGAAAGGCGTGTCGAACTGGTCGGCCACCTCTTCCCGGGCGGTCGTCCACGTCGGGTGATCCGCGGTGTCGAGCGCGCGCATCAGCACCATGAGCGCGTCGATGTCGTCCTCCGTCGCGGGGCGCCATTGGGCGACATCCGGATGCCGGGGCTCGGTCGGGCGCTCGGGGGCGGAGATGCGCTGATCCAGGGGCAGAAGCTCGCTCTCGGTCACGCGACGAGCCTATCCGCGGCGCCCTTTTCGCAGGGTCCCCGCCTCCGGCGGTTCGGCGGGCCCTGGGCGCCTTCGGATCCGTCGAGCCGGTCCGGTCCCGTGCACAACGGCGGATTTCGGCCGCGACACGCCGGCCGGGGCATCCATCACCCGGCGTGTCGCCGAGGATCCCCGCCGTTGTGCACGACGACGCTCGGTGGTGCACGCCGACGCACCGCCGAGCCCGGTCCACAGGCGTGGCCGCGGGTGGAACGGACCGGCGATCCCAGGCGCTCGCCCGTGCACAACGGCGGATTTCGGCACCGACACGCCGGCCGCGGCATCCATCACCCGGCGTGTCGCCGAGGATCCCCGCCGTTGTGCCCGCCGAGGATCCCCGCCGTTGTGCACGCCGACGCACCGCCGAGCCCGGCACCACCGCCCGCCGGCACCCCGGAAACGACGGAACCCGCGGCCCGCCCGAAGGCGTGGCCGCGGGTTCGCGGTGCGCAGATGCGAGGAGAACTACTCCGACTTGGGCTCGGCGGCGTCGGCCGCTTCGGCCTCGGGAGCCTCGGCAGCAGCCTCGTCGGTAGCAACGTCGTCCGAGACGACCTCGTCCGAAGCGGCGTCATCCGAAGCAGCGTCAGCGGCCGGAACAGCGGCCGGAGCCGCGGCGGCAGCGGCCGCAGCCGTCTTCTTGGCCGACTTCGCCTTGGGCTGGACCGGCTCGAGCACGAGCTCGATGACCGCCATGGGGGCGTTGTCGCCCTTGCGGTTGCCGATCTTCGTGATGCGGGTGTAGCCACCCTCGCGGTCGGCGACGAGCGGCGCGATCTCGGTGAAGAGAACGTGCACGACCTCCTTGTCGCCGATCACGGCGAGCACCCGGCGGCGGGCGTGCAGGTCGCCGCGCTTGCCGAACGTGATCAGGCGCTCGGCGAGCGGACGCAGGCGCTTGGCCTTGGTCTCGGTCGTCGTGATCGAGCGGTGCGTGAAGAGGGCGGCGGCGAGGTTCGCAAGCAGCAGGCGCTCGTGTGCGGGGCCGCCTCCGAGGCGGGGACCCTTCGTGGGCTTAGGCATTTTCGGATGTCTCCAGGATCAAAGTGGGAAGAGGGGCTCAGACGGTCTCGTCGTCGTATCCGCCGTAGAAGTGGGCGCCGTCGAAACCGGGCACCGAATCCTTGAGCGAAAGACCGAGCGAGATGAGCTTGTCGCGGACCTCATCCACCGACTTCTGGCCGAAGTTGCGGATGTTCATGAGCTGCGTCTCCGAGAGGGCGACGAGCTCGCTGACCGTGTTGATGCCCTCGCGCTTGAGGCAGTTGTACGAGCGGACCGAGAGATCGAGGTCTTCGATCGGCATCGACAGCTCGTTGGTGAGGACGGTCTCGACCGGCGCGGGGCCGATCTCGATGCCCTCGGCCTCGACGTTCAGCTCGCGGGCGAGACCGAACAGCTCGGTGAGCGTGCGGCCGGCCGAGGCGACGGCGTCGCGCGGGGAGATCGAGGCCTTGCTCTCGACGTCCAGCACGAGCTTGTCGAAGTCGGTGCGCTCACCGGCGCGCGTGGCGTCGACGCGGTAGCTGACCTTGAGCACCGGCGAGTAGATCGAGTCGATCGGGATCTGACCGGCCTCGGCGTACTCGTTGCGGTTCTGCGTGGCGGAGACGTAGCCGCGGCCGCGCTCGATCGTCAGCTCGAGCTCGAACTTCGCCGAGTCGTTCAGCGTCGCGATGACCAGGTCGGGGTTGTGCACCTCGACACCGGCGGGGGCGGAGATGTCGGCAGCCGTGACCTCGCCGGCGCCCGTCTTGCGCAGGTAGGCGGTGATGGGCTCGTCGCGCTCGCTCGAGACGACGAGCTGCTTGATGTTGAGGATGATCTCGGTGACATCCTCCTTCAAGCCCGGGATGGTGCTGAACTCGTGCAGCACGCCGTCGAGACGGATGCTCGTCACGGCGGCGCCGGGGATGGAGGAGAGGAGGCTGCGGCGAAGCGCGTTCCCGATCGTGTAGCCGAAGCCGGGCTCCAGCGGTTCGATGACGAACCGGCTGCGGAACTCCGCGATCTTTTCCTCGGTGAGTGTGGGACGCTGTGCGATCAGCACTATGTGTTCCTTTCGATCAAGTGCCCGCTATATGACACTTGCGTGATGTGAGGTGTTGAGTTTTCGTCGGCGGATGTCTCGTGCCGAGTCATCCGGATGTCGTAGTGGTCGCTGCGCGACCCGGCTCGCGCGAGCGCGCGGGCCTGCGGGCGAAGGCGTCCTGCGGCGGACGCCCTCGCACCGGGATCAAACGCGGCGGCGCTTGGGGGGACGGCAGCCGTTGTGCGCCTGCGGCGTCACATCGTTGATCGAGCCCACCTCGAGGCCGGCGGCCTGCAGCGAGCGGATCGCCGTCTCGCGGCCCGAACCCGGGCCCTTGACGAAGACGTCGACCTTCTTGACGCCGTGCTCCTGCGCCTGGCGGGCGGCCGACTCCGCGGCCATGCCGGCGGCGTAGGGCGTCGACTTGCGCGAGCCCTTGAAGCCGACGCCACCGGAGGACGCCCAGCTGATCACAGCGCCGGACGGGTCGGTGATCGAGACGATCGTGTTGTTGAACGTCGACTTGATGTGGGCCTGGCCCAGCGCGATGTTCTTCTTTTCCTTGCGACGCGGCTTGCGCGCGGCGGTCTTGGGTGCAGCCATGTGCGGTTCTCCTGAATCCTGTAGCGCAGGCGGAGGCCTAGCGCGCCTTCTTCTTGCCGGCGACGGTGCGCTTGGGACCCTTGCGCGTGCGGGCGTTGGTCTTCGTACGCTGACCGCGCACGGGGAGGCCGCGACGGTGGCGGATGCCCTCGTAGGAGCCGATCTCGACCTTGCGGCGGATGTCGGCGGCGACCTCGCGGCGGAGGTCACCCTCCACCTTGTAGGTCTCGATGTTGTCGCGAAGTGCGATGAGCTGGTCGTCGGTCAGATCCTTGACGCGGACATCGGGGCTGATGTCGGTGGCCTTGAGGATCTCGACGGAGCGGGTGCGCCCGACGCCGTAGATGTAGGTGAGGGCGATGACCACGCGCTTGTCGCGCGGGATGTCGACGCCGGCAAGACGTGCCATGCGGTTCTCCTGGGAGTGGTGTGGAGGTGTGGAGCAGAATCGGTGCCCGGGCCTCCAGCCCGGGGTGTCCCCCGCTCACGTGGAGAGCGGGTTCTGAAACTGCCGTGTATGTGTTGAGTTGTGTGGTTCGACAGGCTCACCAACAGCCCGATCCCTGAGCAACAGCCCGGTCCCTGAGCAACAGCCCGATCCCTGAGCAACCGCCCGGTCCCTGAGCAACAGCCCGATCCCTGAGCAACAGCCCGGTCCCTGAGCCTGTCGAAGGGCGGTCTAGCCCTGGCGCTGCTTGTGGCGCGGGTTGGACTTGCAGATGACCATGACGCGGCCGTGGCGGCGGATCACCTTGCAGTGATCGCAGATCGGCTTGACGCTGGGGTTTACCTTCATGATGTTTCCTTATCGCTGTCTTCGTGCCCGTGCGCATGCGCGGCGGTGGGCCGCGGCATCCGGATCACGGGCCGTTACTTCTCGACCGGTCTAGCGGTAGCGGTAGACGATTCGTCCGCGCGTGAGGTCGTAGGGGCTGAGCTCCACGACGACGCGGTCTTCCGGGATGATGCGGATGTAGTTCTGCCGCATCTTGCCTGAGATCGTGGCGAGCACCTTGTGTCCATTGGAGAGCTCGACGCGGAACATCGCGTTGGGCAGCGCCTCTGAAATAGTGCCTTCGATCTCGATGACACCGTCTTTCTTCGCCATACACTCGCTAACGCTTGTGCAGACCGGTCGGTCTGCGGTGGGTTGGGTTTGTGGTGCCGACTTCCGCGGATCGAATCCGCGGACACGCCGAAAGAGGCGCAAGGCACCAAAGATCAATAGTACGTGATAGTGGATGCCTCGGCAACTCGGCGGCGCGGCCACGTGTCGCCGAGTTCGCCCGCGTGGATGTCTCGCCCGGCGTCAGCCCTGAAGGCGGGCGACGAGGTCCGCCTGCGGGTCGCCGGTGAGGGTGAGCACCTCGTCGTTCAGCACGACCGTCGGAGTGCCGATGCTCTGGGCGCCGGGCGCCACGGGTGTCAGCGGCGTCATGTCGGTGACGTATTTCGAGTACGTGCCGTCGTTCACGCACGCGTCGATGTCGGTGACCCCGACGCCGTCGGCGATCGCCAGGATCTCCTCGTTGCTCAGTCCGGGCGTCGTCTCGGGCGGCTGGTTCTCGTACATCGCCTTCATGAAGGGCAGCGACGCGTCCGCGTCGGCCACCGCCACGCAGTACATGGCGTTGGCGGCGCGCGTCGAGAACTGGGTGCCCTGCGACGCGCGGTCGAGGATCGATATGGGGTGGATGTCGAGGGTGATGGTGCCGTCGTCGATGAGCCCGTCGATGGTGGGTCCGTAGGTCTGCTCGAAGCTGTTGCAGATCGGGCACATGAAGTCGATGTAGGTGGCGAGAGTGTCCGGCCCGTCGCCCACGTGGATCGCCCCGGTCTCGGAGTCGATGTTCGACGCCGACGGCGCTTCGCCGGGCGCCGTCGCCTGGTTGTTCACCACGGCCACGACGATGCCGACGACGACCAGCACCACCACCACGGCCACGCTCACCCAGATCGCGAACCAGTTCGTCTTGCGTCCGTTGGCTACCATCGCTATCCGACCTTCGCTCTGCTGTTCAACGCGTTCATTCTCGCCGCCGTCGTCTCGGCCATCACTGGATGGGAGCCGGAACGACGCCGAACGGCGCCAGCCCCGCTGCCCCGCCGTCGGGCGCCGTCAGCACCCATATCCCGCCATCGTGCACGGCCACGCTGTGCTCCCAGTGGGAGCCGACGGATCCATCGAGGGTCGAGACCGTCCAGTCGTCGTCCTCCACGAACGTCGCGTCGCTTCCGGCGACGACCATGGGCTCGATCGCGAGCACGAGGCCCGGCCGCACCTCCGGCCCCGGATCGGAGACCCGGTAGTTGAACACGGACGGGGATTCGTGCATCTTGCGGCCGATGCCGTGGCCGACATACTCGCGCAGGATGCCGTAGGTGCCCGGCTGATCCTCGATGTAGCCCTGCACGGCGGCACCGACATCCGCCACGTTCGCCGCCGATGCCAGCGAGGCGATGCCCGCCCAGAGCGACCCCTCGGTCACGCGGGAGAGCTCGCGTCGCTCCGCGACCAGTTCGGGCCGCGTCGGGTCATCGAGCACGAAGGTCACCGCCGAGTCGCCGTTCCAGCCGGCGAACTCCGCCCCGCAGTCGATCGAGACGATGTCGCCCGCCTCAAGAGCGCGGTCGCCCGGGATCCCGTGCACCACCTGCTCGTTGATCGAGGCGCAGATGGTGTGGCGGTAGCCGCGCACGAGCTGGAAGTTCGACCGAGCGCCCCGGCCGGTGATGACGGCGGATGCCGCGGCATCCAGTTCGATCGTCGTCACGCCGGGGGCGACCAGCGCGCGCACCGCGTCCAGCGCGGCGGCGGTGATCAGGCCGGGTTCGACCATCGACCGCAGCTGGGCGGGCGACTTGTAGATCGAGCGACGGAGCACGTCAGGCGGCGGCCCGGCGGACGAGCCCGCGGGCCTCGAGCGCCGCGATGATCCGCGTCGTGATGTCATCGAGCGAGCCGACGCCGTCGACGGTGTCGACGATCCCCTGCTCGCGGTAGGCCGCGAGGATGGGGGCGGTCTCCCGCTCGTAGATGTCGAGCCGGCGCGCGATCGCGGCCTCGGAGTCATCGGTGCGGCCCTGCTCGGCGGCGCGGAGCTTGAGGCGCTCGATGCTCTCCTCGCGAGGCACGGCCAGTTCGATCACGGCATCCAGTGCGTCGCCCCGCCCGGCGAGGAAGTCCTCGAGGTGACCGACCTGCGTGGTGTTGCGAGGGTAGCCGTCGAGGAGGAAGCCGTGCGCCGCGTCGTCCTGCGACAGGCGATCGCGCACGATCTCGCTGGTCAGCTCGTCGGGGACGAGGTCTCCCCCGTCCACGATCTCCTTGACCTGCTTGCCCAGGGGCGTTCCTTCCGCGATGTTCGAGCGGAAGACATCGCCGGTGGAGACCACCGGGATGCCGAACTCCTCCGCGATGCGGACACCCTGGGTTCCCTTGCCGGAGCCCTGCGGCCCGACGATCAGGAGCCTGGCGGCCGTCGGGGCCTTGACCTGCCCGGGTTGCTGAGCGTGCCGAACCGTCATCGCAGGAGGCCTTCGTAGTGCCGTTGCTGAAGCTGGGCGTCGATCTGCTTCACGGTCTCGAGGCCGACGCCGACGATGATCAGGATGGACGCCCCGCCGAACGGGAAGTTCTGGTTCGCGCCCACCGCTGCCAGCGCGATGAGCGGGAGCAGGGCGATGAGGCCGAGGTAGATCGAGCCGGGCAGCGTGATGCGGGTGAGCACGTAGTCGAGGTACTCGGCCGTGGGACGACCAGCACGGATGCCGGGGATGAACCCGCCGTACTTCTTCATGTTGTCGGCGACCTCGACCGGGTTGAACGTGATCGCGACGTAGAAGTAGGTGAAGCCGATGATGAGCAGGAAGTACACCGCCATGTACACGGGCGAGTCGCCCGTGGTGAGGTACTGCGACACCCACGTGACCCATCCGGCCGGCTGCTCACCTGGCTGTGGCTGGTTGAACTGCGCCAGCAGGGCCGGGATGTACAGCAGGGACGAGGCGAAGATGACGGGCACGACGCCGGCCATGTTCACCTTGATCGGGATGTACGTGTTGGTGCCGCCGTAGGTGCGGCGGCCGACCATGCGCTTGGCGTACTGCACCGGGATGCGGCGCTGCGACTGCTCGACGTAGACCACGAGCGCAACGACGACGATGCCGACGGCGAGCACGAGGAGGAAGACCTCGAAGCCGCGGGCGGCCCAGATGGCGCCCATGGCACCGGGGAAGGTGGCGGCGATCGACGTGAAGATGAGGAGCGACATGCCGTTGCCGATGCCGCGCTCGGTGACGAGCTCGGCGAACCACATGATCAGGCCCGTGCCGGCGGTCAGCGTGATGATCATGAGCAGCTGCGCCCACCACACGTCGTTGGTGAGCAGCTGATCGCACGCGGGGATGCCGGTGTTGCCGAACAGCTGGCCGCTGCGGGCGACGGTGACGAGCGTCGTCGACTGCAGGAGCGCCAGCGCGATCGTGAGGTAACGGGTGTACTGCGTCAGACGCGACTGGCCCGCCTGACCCTCCCGATAGAGGGTCTCGAAGTGCGGGATGACCACGCGCAGCAGCTGCGTGATGATCGTCGCCGTGATGTAGGGCATGACGCCCAGAGCGAAGATCGAGAGTTGGAGAAGCGCGCCACCCGAGAACAGGTTGACGAGTGAGAGCAGACCATCGGTGGTCGAGCTGGCGCCGATGCACTCCTGCACGTTCGGGAAGTCCACGAACGGAGCCGGGACGTGCGCGCCCAGTCGGTACAGGGCGATGATCGCCAGAGTGAAACCGATCTTCCGACGGAGGTCCGGGGTGCGGAAGATCCGCGCGATAGCGCTAAACAAAAACGTGCCTCCTGACGGACGAGCGGGTGGCTCTCTGAGCGGCCGGAGTTTCGCACTCCGGCCGCTCAGGAAGCTTCACGGGATTCACCCGAAAGCTCAGCCTACTGAGCCCCCAGCTGCCACGATCTTCTGCTCGGCAGAGCCGGAGACCTTGTCAACTGCGACATTCAGCTTAACTGCGATGTCTCCGGTACCGAGAACCTTGACCTTCTCGTTCTTGCGAACGGCGCCCTTGGCCACCAGGTCGCCGACGGTCACGTCGCCGCCCTGCGGGTAGAGCTCGGCCAGCTTCTCGAGGTTGACGACCTGGTACTCGACGCGGAACGGGTTCTTGAACCCGCGCAGCTTCGGGGTGCGCATGTGCAGCGGCATCTGCCCACCCTCGAAGCCGACCCGCACCGTGTTGCGGGCCTTCGTGCCCTTGGTGCCACGGCCGGCGGTCTTGCCCTTGGAGCCCTCACCGCGACCCACGCGGGTCTTGGCGGTGTTGGCACCGGGGACGGGACGCAGGTGGTGGACCTTCAGCACGCCGGGGCGCGCCACGGGGGCGTCGCCCTTCTTCGCCGCGTCCTTCTTGGCGGGGGCCTTCTCGGCCTTGTCCGCGCTGTCGGCCTTGGCGGCCGGCTCCTTGGCGGGCGCCTTGTCGGCGGCCTTCTCCGAAGCCTTCTTGGCAGTCGCCTTGGGGGCCTTCTCCTCCGCCGGGACGGCGGTCTTCTTCTCAGCCTTGTCGGCCATTAGTCGATCTCCTCAACCTTCACGAGGTGGGCGACGGTCTTGACGTAACCGCGCGTCTGCGCGTCGTCGGGACGGACGACCGAGTCGCCGATCCGCTTGAGACCGAGGCTGCGCAGCGTGTCGCGCTGGTTCTGCTTCTCACTCACCTTGGACTTGATCTGCGTGACCTTCAGACGGTCAGCCATCAGGCACCTACCTTCTGGGCGGCAGCGGCGACAGCGTCGGCCTCCGCGCGAACGAGACGCGGCGGTGCGACCTGGTCGAACTCGAGACCGCGACGAGCGGCGACCGCACGGGGCTCCTCGAGCTGCTTCAGGGCGTCGACCGTCGCGTGCACGATGTTGATCGTGTTCGACGAACCGAGCGACTTCGAGAGCACGTCGTGGATGCCGGCGCACTCGAGCACGGCGCGGACCGGACCACCGGCGATGACACCGGTACCGGCGGCCGCGGGGCGCAGCAGCACCACACCGGCGGCGGCCTCACCCTGCACGGGGTGCGGGATGGTCACGCCGACGCGGGGCACGCGGAAGAAGTTGCGCTTGGCCTCTTCGACACCCTTCGAGATCGCGAGGGGAACCTCGCGAGCCTTTCCGTAGCCCACCCCGACGACGCCGTTTCCGTCGCCGACGACGACGAGTGCGGTGAAGCTGAAGCGACGACCGCCCTTGACGACCTTCGAGACGCGGTTGATGGTGACGACGCGCTCCAGGAACTGGCTCTTGTCGGCGTCTCGCGAACCGCGGTCGCGGTTCGGGTTGCGCTCGCGACCACCGCGGCGGGGCTCGCGCTCCGGCTGGGTCTCGGCTGCGGCCTGCGCCTCGGGCGCAGTCTGCTCGGCAGTGCCTGCCACTTCTGTCTCTCCGTTGCTCACGTTATCCACTGCTCCACTCACAGGTTCAGCCCCCCTTCGCGGGCGCCGTCGGCGATCGCCGCGACACGTCCCGCGTAGCGGTTGCCACCGCGGTCGAACACGACATCCGAGATGCCGGCGGCCTTCGCACGCTCGGCGACGAGCTCGCCGACCTTGCGGGCCTTTGCGGTCTTGTCACCGTCGAA
Source organism: Micromonospora sp. DT81.3 (assembly GCF_049847225.1). Taxonomy (NCBI): domain Bacteria; kingdom Bacillati; phylum Actinomycetota; class Actinomycetes; order Micromonosporales; family Micromonosporaceae; genus Micromonospora; species Micromonospora sp. DT81.3. The sequence continues at coordinate 157,371 of NZ_JBNCNY010000008.1, read as the reverse complement.
CGAACGCAGGTCCGCTTCGAGGGTGGACGCCGATGCAAGGGTGAACCCCTTGGCGTCGTCGACCAGCTGGACGAACACGTGACGCGCGGAGCGGGTCACGACGAGACGCGGACGCGCATCGGTGCCGACGACCTTCTTGCGAAGGCGTGCGTGGCGACGCGAACGAGCGTCGGACTTCGACTTGACAGCCATGGTTACTTACCACTCTTTCCGGCCTTGCGACGAACGACCTCGCCGGCGTACCGCACACCCTTGCCCTTGTAGGGCTCGGGCTTGCGGATCTTGCGGATGTTCGCGGCCGCCTCGCCGACGGCCTGCTTGTCGATGCCACTCACGGTCAGGCGGTTGTTGCCCTCGACCGTGAAGCTGATGCCCGCGGGCGGGTCGACGAGCACGGGGTGCGAGAAGCCGAGGGCGAACTCGACCGAGCTGCCCCTCTGGGCCACACGGTAACCGGTGCCGACGACCTCGAGGCCCTTGGTGTAGCCCTGGGTGACGCCGATGATGTTGTTGTTGATGAGCGTGCGGGTGAGGCCGTGCAGCGAACGCGACTCGCGCTCGTCGTCGGGACGGGTGACGAGCACCTGGCCCTCTTCGACCTTCACCTCGATGGGGCTGGCAACGGTGAGCGCGAGCTCACCCTTGGGGCCCTTGACCGCCACATCCTGACCCTCGACCGACACGGTGACGCCGGCGGGGATGTCGATGGGAAGACGTCCGATACGAGACATGGCTGACTACCACACGTAGGCGAGGACTTCCCCACCTACGCCCTTCTGCTCGGCCTGACGGTCGGTGAGAAGACCGGAGGAGGTGGACAGGATGGCGACGCCGAGGCCTCCGAGAACACGGGGGATCTCGGTCGAACGTGCGTACACGCGCAGGCCGGGCTTCGAGACGCGCTTGATGCCGGCGATCGACCGCTCGCGGTTCGGGCCGTACTTGAGCGTCAGGGTGAGGCTCTGGCCGACACGGGCGTCTTCGACGGCCCAATCGGCGATGTAGCCCTCACGCTTGAGGATCTCGGCGATGTGCGACTTGAGCTTGCTCGACGGCATGTTCACGGAGTCGTGATGCGCCGAGTTCGCGTTGCGCAGACGGGTCAGCATGTCTGCGACCGGGTCTGTCATTGTCATGGTTCTATCCTTCGTTCACCAGGTTTCGACGGCCTTTCCGAGGCCGGCGACCTGTGGTGGTGGGTGCCTTGCGGCGGGTGTGCGACTACGCCTGGGCGTCGTCGCTGCGGAACGGGAAGCCGATGTGACGGAGTAGCGCGCGGCCCTCGTCATCCGTCTTCGCGGTCGTGACGATCGTGATGTCGAAACCACGGACCCGGTCGATCTTGTCCTGGTCGATCTCGTGGAAGACCGCCTGCTCCTGCAGACCGAACGTGTAGTTGCCATTGCCGTCGAACTGCTTCGGCGACAGGCCACGGAAGTCGCGGATGCGCGGCAGCGCCAGCGAGGTCAGACGGTCCAGGAACTCCCACGCGCGGTCGCCGCGAAGCGTGACGTGCGCGCCGATGGGCTGACCCTCGCGGAGCTTGAACTGGGCGATCGACTTGCGGGCCTTGGTCACGACGGGCTTCTGGCCCGTGATCTTGGTCAGGTCGTCGACGGCGCCATCGATCACCTTGCCATCGCGGGCAGCCTCACCGACACCGGTGTTGACGACGACCTTGACGATGCCGGGGATCTGGTTGACGTTGACGTACCCGAACTCGTCCTGCAGCTTCTGCTGGATCTCGGCCCGGTACTTCTGCTTCAGGCGCGGCTGGATCTTGCCAGCCGGCGCGGCAGTCGTGGTGCTCATCACAGGTCCTTACCTGACTTCTTGGCGTAGCGAACGCGAACGGTGCGCTTCACGCCGTCCTTCGTCTTCTCCTCGACGCGGTGGCCGACGCGGGTCGGCTTCTTGGTCGAGGGGTCCACGAGCTGGACGTTGGAGATGTGGATCGGGGCTTCGAAGGTCTCGATGCCGCCGGTCTTGGTGCCGCGCTGGGTCTGGCCGACGCGGGTGTGCTTGGTGACGTAGTTGACGCCCTCGACGAGAACGCGGTTCTGCTCGGTCAGGACCTCGAGGACCTTGCCCTGCTTGCCGCGGTCGCCGCCGCGCTCGGGCTTCGCGCCCGAGATGACCTGAACGAGGTCACCCTTCTTGATTTTCGCCATGACTAGATGACCTCCGGTGCCAGCGAGACGATCTTCATGAACTTCTTGTCACGAAGCTCGCGGCCGACCGGTCCGAAGATGCGGGTGCCGCGGGGCTCCCCGTCGTTCTTCAGGATCACGGCGGCGTTCTCGTCGAACTTGATGTACGAGCCGTCGGGACGACGTGTCTCCTTGACGGTGCGGACGATGACGGCCTTGACCACATCGCCCTTCTTGACGTTGCCGCCGGGGATCGCGTCCTTGACCGTTGCGACGATGGTGTCACCGAGACCGGCGTAGCGGCGGTGTGAACCACCGAGCACGCGGATGGTGAGCAGCTCCTTCGCGCCGGTGTTGTCGGCGACCTTGATGCGGGATTCCTGCTGAATCACTTCTACTCCTTAAGGGCAAGCGGGCCGGGGCCTACTTGGCCTTCTCCAGGACCTCGACGAGGCGCCAGCGCTTGGTGGCGCTCAGCGGACGCGTCTCGTTGATGAGCACGAGGTCGCCGATGCCGGCGGTGTTCTGCTCGTCGTGGGCCTTGACCTTCGACGTGCGACGGATGACCTTGCCGTAGAGAGGGTGCTTCACGCGGTCCTCGACCTCGACGACGATCGTCTTGTCCATCTTGTCGCTCACGACGTAGCCGCGGCGGGCCTTGCGGTACCCGCGGGCGCTCACGTCGCGCACGTCGTGGGCGGCCGACTCATGACCGGACTCGACGACGGGCGCCTCGACGCTCTCGGCGGCCGCAGCCTTCTTCTCAGTGGTCTCAGCCATCACTCGGCCTCTTCCTTCACGGCCTCGTCGGCATCCGCCTTCTTGGCCTTCGTCTTCTTCGCCTTCGTCGCCGTCTCCACGGGGGCGGGCGTGGCACGGATGCCGAGCTCGCGCTCACGGATGACGGTGTAGAGCCGCGCGATGTCGCGCTTGACGGCGCGGATGCGGCCGTGGCTCTCGAGCTGGCCGGTGGCCGACTGGAAGCGCAGGTTGAACAGCTCTTCCTTGGCCTTGCGCAGCTCCTCGACGAGGCGCTGGTCTTCGAACGTGTCGAGCTCGCTCGGGGCGAGCTGCTTGGTGCCGATCGCCATTACGCGTCGCCCTCCTCGCGCTTGATGATGCGTGCCTTCAGGGGCAGCTTGTGAATGGCACGGGTGAGGGCCTCACGAGCGAGTTCCTCGTTGACGCCAGCGACCTCGAAGAGGACGCGACCCGGCTTGACGTTTGCGACCCACCACTCCGGCGAACCCTTACCGGAACCCATGCGGGTCTCGGCCGGCTTCTTGGTGAGCGGACGGTCGGGGTAGATGTTGATCCACACCTTTCCACCGCGCTTGATGTGACGCGTCATCGCGATACGAGCGGACTCGATCTGACGGTTCGTCACGTAAGCGGGCGTGAGGGCCTGGATGCCGAACTCACCGAAGCTGACCTCGGTGCCACCGGTCGCCTGACCCGAACGGCCGGGGTGGTGCTGCTTGCGGTACTTGACCTTGCGGGGGATCAGCATTACGCCGGCGCTCCTTCTGCCACGGGGGCCTCGTTGCGGGGGCCGCGCGGGGGACGACGGTCGCCGCGGTCGCCACGGTCGTCACGACCGCGGGACTTCGGCGCGTTGGCCTGCTCGCGCGCGAGCTCCTTGTTGGTGAGGTCGCCCTTGTAGATCCAGACCTTCACGCCGATGCGGCCGAAGGTGGTCTTCGCCTCGTAGAAGCCGTAGTCGATGTTCGCGCGCAGCGTGTGCAGGGGCACACGACCCTCGCGGTAGAACTCGGACCGGCTCATCTCGGCGCCGCCGAGGCGGCCGGAGACCTGGATGCGGACGCCCTTGGCGCCTGCGCGCTGAGCACCCTGCAGGCCCTTGCGCATCGCGCGGCGGAACGCCACGCGGGCGCTGAGCTGCTCGGCGATGCCCTGGGCGACGAGCTGGGCGTCGGCCTCGGGGTTCTTGACCTCGAGGATGTTCAGCTGGATCTGCTTGCCGCTGAGCTTCTCGAGGTCGGCGCGGATACGCTCGGCCTCGGCTCCACGACGACCGATCACGATGCCCGGGCGGGCGGTGTGGATGTCGACGCGGACGCGGTCGCGGGTGCGCTCGATCTCGATGTTGCTGACGCCGGCGCGGTCAAGCGTCGTCTGCAGCAGCTTGCGGATCTTGATGTCCTCGGCGACGTAGTCGGCGTAGCGCTGTCCGGGCTTCGTCGAGTCCGAGAACCACCGCGACACGTGGTCAGTGGTGATGCCGAGGCGGAAGCCGTACGGGTTTACCTTCTGTCCCATTACTTGCTCGCCTTCTTGGTCTTGGTGCCTGCGGCTGCTGAGCTTGTCGACCCTTCGACAAGCTCAGGGACCGAAGGTGTTGCCAGCACGACCGTGATGTGGCTCGTGCGCTTCTTGATCTGGAACGCGCGACCCTGTGCGCGGGGGCGGAAACGCTTGAGCGTCGTGCCCTCGTCGACGTAGACGTTCGCGATGAAGAGATCGCGCTCGTCCAGGTACTCGCTGTCCTTGTCGGCCTTCACCCGTGCGTTCGCGATCGCGGACTCGACGAGCTTGTAGATCGGCTCGCTCGCGGACTGCGGCGCGAACTTCAGGATCGCCAGTGCTTCCTGGGCCTGCTTGCCCTTGATGAGCGCGATGACACGACGAGCCTTCTGAGGGGTCACGCGGATGTGTCGCACTCGTGCGATGGACTCCACCATTTCTCTCTCCTCCTCGGTCGCCTAGCGGCGACGGCCCTTCTTGTCGTCCTTCTCGTGGCCGCGGAAGGTGCGGGTGGGCGCGAACTCGCCCAGTTTGTGGCCGACCATGGTCTCGGTCACGAACACGGGGATGTGCTTGCGCCCGTCGTGCACGGCGATCGTGTGACCCAGCATGGCCGGGATGATCATCGAGCGGCGTGACCAGGTCTTGATGACGTTCTTGGATCCCGCCTCGTTCTGCGTGACTACCTTGCGAAGCAGGTGGTCATCGACGAAGGGGCCCTTCTTGAGACTGCGTGGCATCTTCCTCTACTCCTACTTGCGCTTCTTGCCGGCGGTACGGCGACGCACGATGTACTGGTCGCTTTCCTTGTTGGCGTGACGGGTGCGGCCTTCCTTCTGGCCCCAGGGGGTGACGGGGTGACGTCCACCGGACGTCTTGCCCTCACCGCCACCGTGCGGGTGGTCGACCGGGTTCATGGCGACACCGCGGACGGTCGGGCGGATGCCCTTCCAGCGGTTGCGGCCGGCCTTGCCCCAGTTGATGTTCGACTGCTCGGCGTTGCCGACCTCGCCGATCGTCGCGCGGCAGCGGGCATCGACGTTGCGGATCTCGCCCGAGGGGAGGCGCAGCTGCGCGTACGGGCCGTCCTTCGCCACGAGGCGAACCGACGCACCGGCCGAGCGGGCCATCTTGGCGCCGCCGCCGGGGCGGAGCTCGATCGCGTGGATCACGGTACCCGTGGGGATGTTGCGCAGCGGCAGGTTGTTGCCCGGCTTGATGTCGGCGCCGGAACCCGACTCGACGACATCGCCCTGCGACAGCTTGTTCGGCGCGAGGATGTAGCGCTTCTCGCCGTCGGCGTAGTGCAGGAGCGCGATGCGCGCGGTGCGGTTGGGGTCGTACTCGATGTGAGCGACCTTGGCGTCGATGCCGTCCTTGTCGTTGCGACGGAAGTCGATGACACGGTACTGGCGCTTGTGGCCACCGCCGATGTGGCGCGTGGTGATGCGGCCCTGGTTGTTGCGGCCACCGGTCTTCGGCAGCGGGCGCAGCAGCGACTTCTCAGGCGTCGATCGTGTGATCTCGGCGAAGTCAGCCACCGACGAACCGCGGCGACCCGGGGTCGTGGGCTTGTACTTGCGAATAGCCATTGTTTAGTCCTTCGTCCCGACCGTCAGCCGACTGCCGTGAAGATGTCGATGGTTCCCGAGCGGAGTGTCACGATCGCGCGCTTGGTGTCCTTGCGCTTTCCCGTGCCGAAGCGGGTGCGGCGGGCCTTGCCGACGCGGTTGATCGTGTTGACCGACGCGACCTTGACCCCGAAGATCTTCTCGATGGCGAGCTTGATCTCGGTCTTGGTGGCGCGGGGGTCCACGAGGAACGTGTACTTGCCCTCGTCGATGAGCCCGTAGCTCTTCTCGGACACGACCGGCTTCAGGATGACGTCGCGCGGGTCCTTGTTGAGAGCCGTGTGCAGGACGGAGTCGGTGCTCATTCGGAGACCTCCTGGCTGGTGACGGCCTTCGATGCGACGAACGCGTCGAAAGCGGCCTTGGTGAAGACGATGTCGTCCGAGACGAGCACGTCGTAGGCGTTGAGCTGGTCGAAGGGCAGCACGTGCACGTACGAGAGGTTGCGAACGCTCTTGACGGTGATCTCGTCGCCCCGGTCGATGACCACGAGAACGCGCTTGGTGGCGCCGACGCCGGCGAGGAACGTGGCCGCCGCCTTGGTGGAGGGAGCGTTCTCGATGCCGAACGAATCGACGATGTGCAGACGCTCGCCGCGGGCCCGGTCGCTGAGCGCGCCGCGCAGGGCGGCCGCGATCATCTTCTTGGGGGTGCGCTGCGAGTAGTCGCGCGGCTTGGGACCGTGGACGATGCCACCGCCCGTCATGTGCGGCGCGCGGATGGAGCCCTGACGGGCGTTACCCGTGCCCTTCTGCTTGAAGGGCTTGCGGCCGGCGCCGGAGACCTCGCCGCGACGCTTGGTCGAGTGCGTGCCCTGGCGAGCCGCCGCGCGCTGCGCGACGACGACCTGGTGGATCAGCGGGATGTTCGTCTTGGCGTCGAACACCGCGGCGGGGAGCTCTACCGAGCCCGCCTTCTTGCCGTCGGTGCCGCGGACGTCAAGCGCAAGAGTCTGGTCAGCCATGGACTAGGCCCCCTTCACTGCGTTGCGGACGTAGACGATGCGGCCGCGGGCACCGGGGACGGCGCCCTTGACGAGCAGCAGACCCTTCTCGGCGTCGACGGCGTGCACCGTGAGGTTGAGGACGGTGACGCGCTCGCCACCCATGCGGCCGGCCATGCGCATGCCCTTGAAGACGCGGCTGGGCGTCGACGAGGCACCGATGGAACCGGGCTTGCGGTGGTTGCGGTGCGAACCGTGCGACGCCGAGACGCCCTTGAAGTTGTGGCGCTTCATGACACCGGCGGTGCCCTTGCCCTTGCTCGTGCCGACGACGTCGACGAGCTGGCCGGCCTCGAACGTGGCGTCGACCGTGAGCTCCTGGCCCAGCGTGTACTCAGCGGCATCCGCGGTGCGGATCTCGGTGAGGTGACGACGGGGGGTCACGCCGGCTGCCTCGAAGTGGGCGGTCTGCGGCTTGTTCACCTTGCGCGGGTCGATCTGGCCGTACGCGATCTGCACGGCGTTGTAGCCGTCCTTCTCGGGCGTACGGATCTGCGTGACCACGTTCGGTGCGAGTTCGATGACGGTGACGGGAACGAGCTTGCCGTTCTCGTTCCACACCTGGGTCATGCCGAGCTTGGTGCCCAGCAGTCCCTTGGAGATCTTGGAGTTGATGTCAACCATGTCGAACCTCAGAGCTTGATCTCGATGTTGACATCGGCCGGGAGGTCGAGGCGCATCAGCGAGTCGACAGCCTTGGGCGTCGGGTCGACGATGTCGATCAGACGCTTGTGGGTGCGCATCTCGAAGTGCTCGCGGCTGTCCTTGTACTTGTGGGGCGACCGGATGACGCACACGACGTTCTTCTCGGTCGGAAGCGGCACGGGACCGACGACGGTCGCGCCCGCACGGGTCACGGTGTCGACGATTTTGCGCGCCGACGAATCGATGACCTCGTGGTCATACGACTTCAGGCGAATGCGGATCTTCTGTCCCGCCATTGTCTGCTCTCTCTCTTCTCGCGTCATACCGGCCCGGTCCTCCGACAAGCTCGGGACTTCGGGGGCATCGGACGCATGGTGGCGCTCGCGCGCCAGTGCACTCGTTTGCTGCACCACTGTTCTGCTGTCAATCCGAGCGCCGCGGGGCTCTCGGCAACCGGCTCCCCCGCACGCGGAAGTCTCTCCCGGAAGGAGGGTGTCGGTTGTGGCTTTGTTCTTGCTGCCCGCGGCCTAGGACCTCGCGCTCTCGCGCCGCCTATGCACTGCCCTGGCAGTGATCCGGTACACGCCGCGCTTGCACAGCACAGCGGCCACCGGAATGTGGAACCTGTCTAGTTTGCCATGCGCAGAACCACCATGCAAACCCGGGCGTGTCGCGACGGCGTGTTGCGGGGCAAGCTCACAGGATCGCACAGCCGGTGCGCGAAAGGGCGGTCGCCGTGCGGCGACCGCCCCTTCGACGTCACTCACTCACCGAGCAGCGAACCCGTGTCCGGTCGTCCTCGCCTTGTGCGCGACACGACCAGTGCGCTCAGTCCTGCCAGGAGCGCCAGGATGCCGAACGTCACCAGCGGAATCGACACCCCACCACCCGTCGCCGGCAAGCCGCCGAGCGTGACCACGGCATCGTCCGTGTCCCGTCCCGGGTCTCCGGGATCCCCGAATGTGTAGTAGTCCACGACGCCGACATTCGTGACGACCATCGCCGCCGAACCCGGGTTCACGGTGGCCGCCAGCGTGATCGTCGGCGCCGCCGACGTGCCCAAGCCGGCACCAGCGGGCTGCAGCACCCCGAACAGCTCGCACCTGAGTGTTCCGCCGTAGCCGAAGGCGCTCTGCCCCGTCACCCCGCACGTCGACCAGTTCGGGAACGCAGTCGCACTGCCCTCTCCCGGCCAGGAGACGTCGGTGATCTTCACATCCGCGGGAATGGCGTCCGTGATGACGACGCCTTCGGCTGCCGAGTCATCGCTGACGTTCTGGGCCGCCAGGGTGTAGGTGAACGACTTGCCGGGGTCGGTGCTCTTCACGCTGGCTGTCTTCTCGACCTGCACCTCGGTGTGCCGCGCGACGAAGCATTCCGGCGTCGCATCGGGGTATTCGACCTCGAACGTCATCTCGGGGTTGACCGAGATGGTCGCCGTGGTCGGGTTGCGCCATGCGTAGTTGAGCTCCGACGGGTCGAGGATGAGGCCGTTGAAGACGTTGTCCGCTCTCTCCTGCGGCGTCATCGGCAGCCCGGTCCCCGGCATGTAGAAGTTCAGCGGGCTGGACCCCGGGATCACGTCGGAGATTTCGATGGGTCGCCAGCCCGGGTAGTCGAGGCTCACCCCCGACGGGGTGAACGCCGTTCCGACCCATTCGATCTCGTCGCTCCACGTGTTTGCGGTGTCAGGCTGCTCGATCAGCACCTGCGCGGGATCCGTGTCCGCCGGCGCGGGATTGCCAGGCGTACCCGGCGTCCAAAGGAAGGTGAACGCCTCGTCCGACAGGGCGGCCGACTTGGATGCGACCCAGCCGAGCAGCGGCGCATCGCCCACGCAGCGCGTGTAGAGCACGACCGCGATATCGCGGACCGGGATCTCCAGGTCGTCACAGTCGTTCGTCGGATCGCCGTCGAAGTCGGCCTCCACGCACGCCGTGTTCGCGAGGCTTTCCAGCGGGTCGAGCGGCTCGGGGATCGCGTCAGGATCGGTTCCCGACGGAACCACCGGGGGGGCGTCAGCGGCCAGGAAGGTCACGGAGACGGTGATGGTCGCCGAAGCCCCGGGAGCGAGCGAGTCGATCGTCAGATCGACGACGTTGCCCGCATAGCCGGGAAGGGGACCCCAGGTGAGGGCCGGAGTCACCGTCAGACCGGTGATCTCGAGGCGATCGTTGAGGTCGTCGTCCGTGACCCGCACGTTGGTTGCGGCGCGGGATCCGTTGTTCGTGACGGTCAGGACATAGTCGAACGAGTCTCCCGGCTCCACCGAGCCGCCCGCCGGCAGGCCGGTCGCCGTCTTCACGATCCCGACGTCGTCGAAGAAGTCATCGTTGACGAACCGGTACACCGCTTGGTTCAGCGGGCCGACGGTGACCTGCCAGTCGCCGTCGGCGTCCTGCTGGGGATACAGCGCCGGGTCCGCGTTGGCCACCACATCGACCCACACTCCGCCCACGAACTGCTGCAGCTTCGCGAACTCGTACCCCGTGACGTCCGACTCGGTGAGCGTGTACACGTGGTTCGGTCGGACCTGGAACGTGCTGGCCGCAACCGGCGTCTCCGACCCGACGACCGTCGACGCGGTGAGACCCGTCAGCGGCGCGGGCGTGCCCGTCAGATCCCATGCGCTCGCGGACTCCGTCCCGCCGTCGTCGTTCACGACGTTCTTGAGGAGCGTCAGCGAGGCGGTCTGGTTCACGAACGTGCAGGCCACGCGGTAGCCGAGCGGCACGTTCACGCCGCCGTTGATGCCGTCGGAGTAGCCGCTGTTCGGGAACGGCGTGCCGTCCGCGTTGACGCGGATGCACGTCGCCGACCCGGTCGAGAGCGGGTTGGACTGCAGGCTGGTGCGGTTATCCGTCTGCACGTAGCGCGGGTCGCCGCCGTCCTCGAACAGCTGGTAGCGCGCGTTCGGCGTGACATCATCGGTCGTACCCGTAGGTCCGTCGAATCCGGGCAGGGCCGGGGCCGGCACGGGCGCATCGGCCAGGAACTGCGCATTCAGCGTCCAGCTGTCTGGAGTTGCTGCGCCGCCTTGAACCTGCTTCACGAGCGTGAGAGTGCTGCGGCACACGACCGTGTTCGTGATGGTTGCAGTGTTCTGCCCGGCGGACAGGATCAGCTGATACCCGGCACCCAGCGGACTGTTGGTAGCAGCTCCATTGACATTGGTCACCGTCGCGCTGTTCGTGCACATGGTCGGGTCGACAAGGCCCACTGGCTGCAGCTCGGAGATCGTGGCGGTGTCACCCTGCTCGTACCCGGTGCGGGTGACGCCCCACCCCTGGTCGGTCGCGCCGGCGGCACCCGGTCCCGTCAGCTGGAGCTGCGCGGAGAAGTCGCTGGGCTGAGCGCCGTTGGCGTAGGGGACTCCGTTGATGATCCAGTTCTTGTCGACGGTGAGGTCCGCGGGTGGAACAGGTGCACGGTTGTAAACCGTGCAGCTCACCGCTACGGAGCTCGGCACGTTCACCGTGAACCCGAGAGCTCCGGTATTGGTCACGGGTACGGGGGTGTTCGGGTCGGCCGTGATGTTGAGACACGTGGCGTTGAACCCGCCGACTGGCTGGAGGGTGAAGCCCGTCTGCTGCGCTTCCGCCACTGTGAGCGAGCCGCTGGTGACACCGCCCGCGAAGGTGAGCGGGAAGTTCACCGCCCCGGTGCCGTCCGCCGTCGTCGTCTGCACCGGCGCCGGCGTCGTGACGCCCGCGGTGTTGCTGGCGGTCGTGAACTCCCATCCTGCGCCTGCCGCGACCGCACCGTCGATGCTCCCTGCGGGGGCCGTGCTCGGAACGATCTGCTTCGTGACGGTCAGGGTGCCCTCGCAGTTGCCGAGGGCCAGATCGCGCAGCGCCTCGCCGGCGGCCGGGTAGTCCGTGGTCTGGAAGTAGTCAGCGTCGTTGACGTTCGTCCCGTTGTAGGCGGTCGGGCCGGAGATCGCTCGCAGGTTCAGCGCGGTCGACGTCCCCGTGGCCCCAGCGCCCACGCCGAAGGCGAGCACCCGCGTCGGCGCGGGCGCTGCGTCGGGGCCCTGCTTCAACCCGTTGGCGGAGAAGATGCCGTTCTCGATCTCGCGGAAGCGGTTGCCACCGAGACCCTGCGCGGGCTGGTTGTAGGCGGTGGGGTTGCCGTCGGTGATGACCACGGCGAGGTCGAAGTCGTTCACGGGGCTGTTCGCCGCGTCTGCTGCTCCAAGCCCCCGGTCCCAGTTGGTGTAGCCGCTCGCGGTCCATGCTGCGTAGCGGTTCTTGAAGTTCGTCGCCTGATCCGCCGTCGACACCGAGGTGAGGGCGGGGTAGTTCTGGGTGGCGCCGATCGCGGGAGTCGCCGTCGAGAACGAGAACAGGGCCATCCGCGAGGGCGTGCCCTGCAGGGCGTCGACGAAGGTGTCAGCCGCCTGCTTCAGCTGCGGGAGTGTTGGTGCGACGGATCCCGACAGGTCGAGGATCAGCGCGACGTTGATACCGCACGACTGCGCGATGGTGGGGTTGACGCGGGACTGCTGCCAGATGCCACCGGATGCGGTCGGAGTGGCACCCGAGGAGAGCATGAAGTCGTTCGCGTCCTGGGAGGAATAGACGTTGTTCGCACGAAGCTGCTGGCCGGTGCGGAACTGGTACGGCGTCGCGGTTCCGGCGCCCGAAGCGTCGCCCGTGCGAAGGACCGGGTTGGCGAAATAGCCGGCTGGTACGCCCGATTGGACGACCCAGTAGCGAGCGTCGCGATTGACGCCTGCGGGGTTGCCACCCCCGGCGGCCTGCGTGTTCGGAACGGTGAACGAGCAGTCGCCCTGCGCGTCCGAGGTGCACTTGGCCCACCCGTCAGCCACGCCGGCCACGCCGTCCGGCCGAGTGCCGCTCGGAGAACCGGTGCCGGTGTTCAGCAGCAGCACGACCCCTGCGAGCGGGGTGACTCCGGTGATACCCGAGCGGTCGGATCCGACCTTCACGGTGATGACGGCGGTCGTCGGACCGGGGTCCGGAACAGTCAGGATTCCGACGTCAGGCTCGTCAGCGGCGTCCAGAGTCGTCGCATCCGATGCGTCGGACTGGATCGGGGCGGGTGTGTCGGCGGGGTCACCGGCCGGCGCGGTCGCGTCGTCGGCGGGCGTCGTGGCGTCCTCGACGGGCGGAGCCGTCTCCTCGACAGGGGCGGGGCTCTCGGCCGGCGGTGCCGCCTCGTCGGCCGGGGGGCTCGACTCCGCCGGCGCAGGCGTGGGCGCGGACGAGTCGGTGGGAGCCGGCGAGGGAACCTCGTCGGCCACCGCGGGCGCGGTCACGCCGCCGAACAGGAGCGCGGCCGTGACCATCGTGGCGATTCCACCCGCAAACCACCGATGACGGACCACCAGCTCACGGTCCCTGGTGCGGCGCTGCCGCAACCCCTTGCGCGTCGAATCGGAGGAACCCTGAACGCCGTTGCTACTGGCCATGAAAACGCCACTCTCGCCGTCGAAGATGCGCGGTCGCCGGGATCGTGGCGGCCTCGTAATACGTGCATGCACCTGTGAGAAACCTGAGAGGTGACGCGTCTTGCGAATCTATCGCGCTGTCAAGGTTGGGTCAAGATGAGAGTTTTCTCACTGGATACGCCAAAAGGGGCCGGACCATTCGGTCCGACCCCCTCTGAACTGCGAGAACTACTTGATGATCTTCGTCACCGTTCCGGCGCCGACGGTGCGGCCACCCTCACGGATCGCGAAGCCGAGGCCCTCTTCCATGGCGATCGGCTGGATCAGCTCGACCGTCATGTCGGTGGTGTCGCCGGGCATGACCATCTCGGTGCCCTCGGGCAGCGAGATGACGCCGGTGACGTCCGTGGTGCGGAAGTAGAACTGCGGGCGGTAGTTCGTGTAGAAGGGGTTGTGACGGCCACCCTCCTCCTTGGACAGGATGTACGCCGTGCCCTCGAAGTTGGTGTGGGGCGTGACCGAACCGGGCTTGACGACGACCTGGCCGCGCTCGACGTCGTCACGCTTGGTGCCGCGAAGGAGCAGACCACAGTTCTCGCCGGCCCATGCCTCGTCGAGCTGCTTGTGGAACATCTCGATACCGGTGACGATCGTCTTCTGCGTCGGGCGCAGGCCGACGATCTCGACCTCGGAGTTGATCGCGAGCGTGCCGCGCTCGGCGCGGCCCGTCACGACGGTGCCGCGGCCGGTGATGGTGAAGACGTCCTCGACGGGCATGAGGAACGGCTTGTCCTTGTCACGCACCGGGTCGGGGATCGACTCGTCGACGGCTTCCATCAGCTCGACGATCTTCTCGGTCCACTCGGCGTCGCCCTCGAGCGCCTTCAGGCCCGAGACGCGGACGACGGGGGCGTTGTCGCCGTCGAAGTCCTGGCTCGAGAGCAGCTCGCGAACCTCGAGCTCGACGAGCTCCAGGATCTCCTCGTCGTCGACCATGTCGCTCTTGTTCAGCGCGACGAGCAGGTACGGCACGCCGACCTGCTTGGCGAGCAGAACGTGCTCACGGGTCTGGGCCATCGGGCCGTCCGTGGCGGCGACCACGAGGATCGCGCCGTCCATCTGAGCCGCGCCGGTGATCATGTTCTTGATGTAGTCGGCGTGACCCGGGGCGTCGACGTGCGCGTAGTGGCGCTTCGGCGTCTCGTACTCGACGTGCGAGATGTTGATCGTGATGCCGCGCTGACGCTCTTCCGGAGCCGAGTCGATCGACGCGAAGTCACGCTGCACGTTGGTGGCCGACGGGTACTTGTCGGCGAGCACCTTCGAGATGGCAGCGGTGAGCGTGGTCTTGCCGTGGTCGACGTGACCGATGGTTCCGATGTTTACGTGCGGCTTGGTCCGCTCGAACTTGGCCTTAGCCACTGGGTCCTCCTAGGACATTCGTGTAGATGCTCCGGGCGCTGGATTGCGACCGGTTCTCTACGGGGATTGGTTTCTACTTTAGTAGAGAGAGGTGATGCGAATCTGTGAAGTTGTGGATGCCGGTGCCCACAGCGCGGTGGGCACCGGCGGGAAGGCTATTCGCCCTTGTTCTTCTGGACGATCTCTTCGGCGACGTTCTTGGGAACCTCGGCGTAGCTGTCGAACTCCATCGAGTAGACGGCACGGCCGGAGGTCTTGGAGCGCAGATCGCCGATGTAGCCGAACATCTCGGAGAGCGGCACATTGGCGCGCACGACCTTGACGCCCGCGGCATCCTCCATGGACTGGATCTGACCGCGACGGCTGTTCAGGTCGCCGATGACGTCGCCCATGTACTCCTCGGGCGTGCGGACCTCGACGGCCATGATCGGCTCGAGGATCACGGGGCTGGCCTTGCGAGCCGCCTCCTTGAAGCCCATGGAGCCGGCGATCTTGAACGCCATCTCGGAGGAGTCGACATCGTGCGCCGCACCGTCGAGCAGGATCGCCTTGACGCCGACCATCGGGTAGCCGGCGAGCACGCCAACATTCATGGCGTCCTGGAAGCCCTGGTTGATCGAGGGGATGTACTCGCGCGGGATGCGCCCACCCGTGACCTTGTTGTCGAACTCGTACGTCGTCTCGGCGCCGAGGTCCATGGGCTCGAGGGCGAACTGGATCTTCGCGAACTGGCCGGAGCCACCGGTCTGCTTCTTGTGCGTGTAGTCGTGACGGTCGACGATCCTGCGGATCGTCTCGCGGTACGCCACCTGCGGCTTGCCGACGTTCGCCTCGACGCGGAACTCGCGCTTCATGCGGTCCACGAGGATGTCGAGGTGCAGCTCGCCCATGCCCTTGATGACCGTCTGACCGGTGTCCGAGTTCTGCTCGACGCGGAACGTCGGGTCCTCCTCGGCGAGCTTCTGGATCGCGAGACCCAGCTTCTCCTGGTCGGCCTTCGTCTTGGGCTCGATCGCGACCTCGATGACGGGCTCGGGGAACGTCATCGACTCGAGCACGACCTGGTGCTGGGAGTCGGAGAGGGTGTCGCCCGTGGTGGTGTCCTTGAGGCCGATGACCGCGTAGATGTGACCGGCGGTGACCGAGTCGACCGGGTTCTCCTTGTTCGCGTACATCTGGAAAATCTTCCCGATGCGCTCCTTCTTGCTCTTGGTCGAGTTGACGACCTGCGCGCCCGAGTCGAGGTGACCCGAGTAGACGCGGATGTAGGTCAGTCGACCGAAGAAGGGGTGCGTGACGATCTTGAACGCGAGGGCCGTGAACGGCTCTTCGCGGTCGGCGTGACGCGGGATGACGATCTCTTCGTTCTTCGGGTCGTGCGCCTCGATGGCGGGCACGTCCAGCGGCGAAGGCAGGTAGTCGATCACGGCGTCGAGCATCGGCTGCACGCCGCGGTTCTTGAACGCCGAGCCGCAGAGCACCGGGTAGAGCTCGCTGTTCACCGTCATCTTGCGGATGGCGGCCTTGATCTCGGCGACGGTGAGTCCCTCGCCGCCGAAGTGCTTCTCGAGGAGCACCTCGTCGGACTCGGCGACCGTCTCGAGCAGCAGCTCGCGGTACTTGGCGACCACGTCGGCCATGTCGGCCGGGATCTCCTGGATGTCGTACTTGGCGCCCATGGTGACATCACCCTTGGCGTCGCCCGCCCAGACCAGCGCGCGCATCTCGACGAGGTCGACGACGCCGACGAAGTCGTTCTCGGCACCGATCGGCAGCTGGATGACCAGCGGCTTGGCCTTGAGCTTGTTGATGATCGTGTCGACCGTGAAGTAGAAGTCGGCGCCGAGCTTGTCCATCTTGTTGACGAAGCAGATGCGCGGGACGTCGTACTTGTCGGCCTGGCGCCAGACGGTCTCGGACTGGGGCTCGACGCCCTCCTTGCCGTCGAAGACGGCGACGGCACCATCGAGCACACGGAGCGAACGCTCGACCTCGACCGTGAAGTCCACGTGGCCGGGGGTGTCGATGATGTTGATCTGGTTCTTGTCCCAGAAGCACGTGACGGCGGCAGACGTGATCGTGATGCCGCGCTCCTGCTCCTGCTCCATCCAGTCGGTCGTCGACGCACCGTCGTGGGTCTCACCGATCTTGTGGTTGGTGCCGGTGTAGAACAGGATGCGCTCGGTCGTCGTCGTCTTGCCGGCATCGATGTGCGCCATGATGCCGATGTTGCGGACCTTCGTGAGGTCGGTGAGCACGTCTTGTGCCACGGGCGTGTTTCCTTACTTGTGTTGTGCGGATGTCGCGGGGCCCTTCGACGGGCTCAGGGACCTGTTCGGTCGCCACGACCGATTCGGTCGCCACGACCGATTCGGTCGCCGCGACCGGTCTCCCGGTCGCTGAGCCCGTCGAAGCGCGGCTGGGATTACCAGCGGTAGTGCGCGAAGGCGCGGTTCGACTCGGCCATCTTGTGGGTGTCCTCACGGCGCTTCACCGCGGCACCCAGGCCATTCGAGGCATCCAGGATCTCGTTCTGGAGGCGCTCGGTCATCGTCTTCTCACGACGGCCCTTGGCGTAGCTGACGAGCCAGCGCAGGGCGAGCGTGTTGGCGCGGTGAGGCTTGACCTCGACCGGCACCTGGTAGGTCGAGCCACCGACGCGGCGGCTGCGCACCTCGAGGGTGGGGCGCACGTTGTCGAGCGCCTTCTTGAGGGTCGCGACGGCGTCCTGGCCGTTCTTCGTCTCGACGCCCTTGAGGGCGGTGTAGACGATCGACTCGGCGAGCGACTTCTTGCCGTCGACGAGGATCTTGTTGACGAGCTGGCTGACGATCGGCGCGCCGTATACCGGGTCGTTTACGACCGGGCGCTTCGGGGCGGGTCCCTTACGAGGCATGTTCCTTAACCCTTCTTCGCGCCGTAGCGGCTGCGAGCCTGCTTACGGTTCTTGACGGCCTGGGTGTCCAGGGCGCCGCGGACGATCTTGTAGCGCACGCCGGGGAGGTCCTTCACACGACCGCCGCGCACGAGCACGAGCGAGTGCTCCTGGAGGTTGTGGCCCTCGCCGGGGATGTACGCGGTGACCTCGGTGCCGTTGCGGAGCTTGACACGGGCGACCTTGCGCATCGCCGAGTTCGGCTTCTTGGGCGTGGTCGTGTACACGCGGGTGCAGACGCCCGCCTGCTGGGGGTTCGACTTCAGGGCGGGCGCCTTGGTCTTGCTGACCTTCGGCGTACGTCCCTTGCGAACCAACTGCTGAATGGTTGGCACGTTCTCTCCTTGTTGTGCTGCACGGTGACAGCGTTCGTGGTCTCTCCCCGACGGTTCGGATCTTTCGATCCGTTGCGTTCGGGTTCACGTTGATCCACCGGCGCGGGCACAATGAGTGACGCGGGTTGTGTGGTGGATATGCCGTGGGGGTGTCCTGTTCGCAGGCATGTCCCCGAGATGCGGCGCTGACGTCCCGTTGCGTGCCGAGGCACAGCGCAAGGCGCGCGTGGGCGCACACCCGATCAATGATACTCCGAGCGGGCAACTCGGTCAAACGAGCGGATGCCGTCCGCTGCGCCTCAGCCGCCGCTCGACACCATCACCACGAGCAGCGTGCCGGCGGTGATTAGGATCGCCGCTCCCGCGGTCGCGAAGGCGGCCGCCTGACGGCGTGCCTTGCGACGGATGCCGCGCGCGACCGCTTCGCGGTCGACGGCCTGCCCCGTGGGCGGGGAAGGCCGCGGTGAGCGGGATGCGAGCACCGGCGCGGTGCGGGGAGCGTACGGCGTCCGCAGCCGGTCGGCGTCCGGGCTGGAGGCCGCACGCGCCGATGGGTCGCGCGCGTCCTCGTCAACCGGGGTGGTGCGCTCCGCGGATGCCGCTCCCCGCCGCACGACGACGGTGTCGTCATCCGTCGGCTCCGCGGTCGACGCGACTCTGGCCGAAGGCACCGTCGCCTCGCGAGCAGAAGGCACCGTCGCTTCGCGAGCAGAAGGCACCGTCGCATCGCGCGCAGCGGGCACCGTCGCCTCGCCGTCCCACTCGGGCGGGGGTTCGGCGACATCGCCTGTCACCGAGTGTCCGCCCTCGCGATTCGCAGCTCTGCGTCGCCGAGGAGGAACCGCTCGCCGACGGGCTGCGGAACACCCGGGGTGGCCTCGGTCTCGGTGCCGTCGTCGCGGAACAGCACCACCCCGTTGGTGGAATCGAGATCGACGATCACCCATTCGTCGTCGAGCAGCTCGAGGCGGGCGTGCGTCTTGGACATCGTGCGCGTCTCGTCCGAGATCGGCACGAGCTGAGCGTCCGGGAAGTCGGGGTCGGCCGACGGCCGGCGGCCGATGATGAGGGCGTCGCTGGTGACGGCGATGGGCGCGCCGACGGGCGGTGTCAGCATCCATGTCGGACGTCGCCTGACGGCGATGATCGTCTCATCGAACGCCGACCCCGCGTCGGGGAGCTCTGGAACGTCGTGCTGGGCCGACACCGACCCGCGCGCCGCGAGGGGTTCGCCGAGCGTCGGCGCTCCGTGCACGGCCGACACCTCCGCCGACGTGTCGAAGCGTTGCTCTCGCGGGGCTCCGCCCCACACCCCCGGCTCGCTGACGCGCTCCCCCGGGCTCGGGGCCCACGACGCCCGCCGCATCGGCACGGGCGCTTCCACGGGCGCTGCGGCGGCCGGCGGAGCCCACCGGTCGGCACCGGCGGCACCGTCGCCCTCCGCACCGTCGCCGCCGGCAATGCCGTCGCCCTCGAGACGCGGAACCGAGGAGACAGGAGGCGTCGGTGCGAACAGCGCGCCACCCGTGCCGTCGTCATCCATGTCCTCGAAGGCGGGATTCACCCCCACCGCGGTGGAGCGGAAGGTGGGTGTGCCCGGCGGACCGCTGTCGTACTGGACCGCGGGCGGTGGCGCGAAGGACCACTGCTCGGCCGGTGCGTCACCGGGCCGGGCGGAAGCCGCGTAGGCCGTTCGGCCGCCGACGGGTCCGCCGGCGGCCGCGGGCGCAGGGGGCCGCGGAGGCACGAACGGCTCGGCCGAGTTCGGCGACTGCGAACGGCTCACGGGGGCGGTCCCGTCGATCGGGGCGGGGCTGTACACGGGGGAGTACGAAGGCTGGGCCCCGCCGGACCGCCCCGTGACGCGAGCATCGAGGAAGTCGGCCTCGCCGCGCCGCATCGGCCCGCCCGCCGAGTCCCGGCGATCCCCGAGCCAGCGCGCCGGGCCCCAGCCCAGGATGCTCGTCCAGACCGGGAACAGCAGGACGGCGACGACGGTCATGCCCGGCCCCACCCCGAACGAGCGGTTCAGACGCACGTACGCGATGATGAAGACGCCGAGCAGCGCGAGGGTCCCGAGGATCGGGACCAGCGCGAGCAGGAGGAACCAGCCCGACATCCCACCCAGCCTCAAAAGGACGATGGCGTTGAGGATCGGCACCCACGCCTGCCACGGCTCCTCCCCCGCTTTGCGGAAGACGGCCGACAGGCTCGCTGCGATCCACAGGTAGAGGGCGAGAGCGACGGGGATGGATGCGACTATCCAGGCGACGGGATCATTCATGGTGTGCGCGCGGCGTTCTCGGGGCGACGCCGCATCCTCCTCTCACTGCGCGCGGCGGATGGGATGCGTCCACGCGCCGGGCTCGGCGCGACGAAGCGCACGAACGACTTCAACGATACGGCTGCGCCCAGCCGGCGCCACATCGAAGCGTGCCTGTTGAATCGCCGGCGCTCCTCGTCGACGAGCGCCCAGAACCGGGCGGCGTCGTCGTCGGTGGGGCGTTCGCCGGAGAACACGGTGCGGTCCGCCCTCTCGGCCAGTGCGATGCCCGCGGGGGTGGCATACCTCGTGGCGAGCTCGGTGCGGGTCTCGGCGACCGGCGCGGGGAGCCCATGGTCGATGGCCGCATCCACGTACTCGTCCCATCCCCCGACCAAGCGATCGGTGACGTCTGCCGTACCGCGACGCGATCGACGGCGCATCGCCTTGGCCGCGATGACGAGGAGGAAGGGGCCAAGGCCCACGGCGAGCACGAGCGCCGTGACCCCGACCACCCGCAGTGCCGTCCACAGCACCGAGAGGTCGGGCGGCGCCTCGTCCTGGGGGTCATCCGTCACGGTGTCGCGCTGGATCGGGTCCGGCGCGACGACCTCTTCGGCCGTCTCCGGACGCACCTCGGTGACGTTCTCCGGGTCGCGCTGGCGGCGCGCATCGCTGTCGATGGGGACGGTGTGCTGCGGCGTCACGTCGACGGGCACCCAGTCGCCCTCCGCGGACTGCACCTCGATCCAGGCGGAGAGGTCGCGCCCGCGGCACCGGCCGTCCGGGCAGGCGCCGGGTGCCTCCGGCTCCGGCTCCACGCGCACGCCGACCACCACGCGAGAGGGGAAGCCCAGCTGGCCGGCGAGAAGGGAGGCGGCGACCGCGAACTGCTCGTCGTCCCCCACCGCCGCGACCAGCGACGAGTCCGGGCCGTCGGCCGCGGCATCCGTCTGCCGATCGAGCAGCTGCCGGAAGAGTGCGTCGATGCGAGCCAGGGAGTGGCCGGCCGCGCTGGGCTGGAATGAGTAGTCGCCCAGTTCGCTCGCCCACTCGGGTGGGGCGTCGCCGCCGGGTGCTGTGAGCGAATGGCTCAGGTATCCCCGCTCGCGGAGGAGCGTGATCGCGCGTTCCAGGCCTCTCCCGTCTGCCGGAACATCCTGCTCCTCGAGCCAGGTGAGCAGGCTGGCCGGAGGCTCGACGTCGCTGGTCGGAACCCCGGGAGCCGTGATATCGGCGAGAGCCGGGACGTCGGGCGCCACCGCCTCGAGCGTGTACGTGTCGCCCTCCGCGAGGCCGCCCCCCGAGATCTCCACGGCGGCCGCGGTGCTGCGGTTGTAGTAGAAGCCGTCGGCGAGAGCGCCGGCAGCCGCTCCTTCGAACGCGACCTGCGTCAGCTGCCCGGCCGTGGGCATCCAGATCCCGCGGAGCCGATCGATCGTGACGCGCACGCCGACCGGTTCGCCCGGCACGGGGGCCAGGCGCGAGGGAACCCGGGTGAAGCGCGCGTCGGCGGTGCTCGAGGCGACGTCCAGAGCGCGGAACAGCTCGCCGTCGTACGAGGTGAGCGTCGCGACGCGGATGCGCTCGGGCGGCGTGCCGACCGGGTCGACACGGAACAGCACCTCGTCGAGCGCGTCGTCGGAGAAATGCGCGCGGTATCCGGAGAGGGGACTGGTCGCCTGGGTGAGCACGAGCTCCGGACCGGTGCCGGAGCGGAGCACCTCGCGGGACTGGCCGGCGGCGGCCAGGGGGCCGGCGACGGCGGCGACGACGACGGCGACCGCCAGCATGCCGGCGGCCAGGATCGCCCGTCGCCGGTCCGACGATGACCGTCGCCGCGAGACGCGGACCCCGGTGGCGGCGGCGGCTCGGAGCAGCGCCTGCCGGCGCTCGTCCTGCGAGCGCCACGCCATCCAGCCGAGCGTGCACAGCAGCGCGGATGCCCCGACGGCGGTTTCGAGCGGGGCGGGAACGAGCCACGCTCCGATGCGGAGCGCCTCGCTCGTCACCGGGCGCCCGAACGCGAGTCCGAAGAAGACCATCGCGATGCAGACCACGGTGGCCGCCACCGCGACGCGGCCTCGCGCCCAGGCGAGGCGCAGGGCCAGCAGGGTGCCGACCAGGAAGACCATGAGTGCGGGCACCAGCAGGTTGCGGTACGACCCGACCGGCAGTTCGACCGTTATCAGGTCCTTCCATCCGGTCACCGCGCCCACAAGGACATCGCCGAGGGCGGCGGGGAGCCGTGCGGGGTCGGACCACCTCGCCGGCACCGCCACGAGCACTCCGAGCACGATCGTCGCGCCGGCCGCTGCGACGCCCGTGACGATGCCCGACCACGCCCAGCGGCGGGATGCGAGCGCCAGCGCCGCTCCCGTGAGCGCGGCCGACGCCACGACGAGCAGGTACCAGCCCGAGCGGTAGATCGGCCAGGCGGCGCTCGCCGCGACGACAACCATCGCGCCGACGTAGAGCGCACCGCCGACGATGCGGGCGGGGAGCCGCTTGCGGGCGTTCACGACTGCACCCCGCGCAGCAGCAGCGCCGGAAGGTCATCGATGAGACCGATGGTGAGCAGGGTCAGCGAGCCGACCGGCTGCACGCGGGGGTGTGCCCGTTCGTCGCAGAGGACGGCGAGCACCGCGGTGTCGGCCGGGAACGCGAGCGCTGCCTGCCGGATGCGGGTCAGCCCCACCTTCGACCCGCAGACGACGAAGGCGATGGAGAGCGCGTCGGATGCCTCCACGGCGAGCCGGCACACTTCTTCGACGGGCATCGTGTGCTCGAGGCCCTCCAGGGCCGAGAAGCCGTCGAGCAGGGCGCGCGGCGACGATGCCTCGAGGTTCTGGATGGCGCGGAGCCTGCCCTTCACCACGCGCGGGATGCTCGCACCGGTGACGATGTCGAGATCGCGTCCGTCGCGGATGGCCTGGGCGCCGAGCGACGCCGCGGCGCTCACACCGAGTTCGAACTCGTCGTCGTCGGCGTAGTCATCGAGGGCGAGACTGAGCACGACCGCCATGCGGGAGCGGCGGGACTCCTCGAACTGGCGGACCATCAGCTGGCCGGTCTTGGCCGTCGACTTCCAGTGGATCTGGCGCCGGGAATCGCCTGGTGTGTACGGCCGGATAGCGTGGAACGACATGTCCGCATCCACCAGGCGCCGGGTCGGGTTGCCCTCGAGGTCGCGCACCAGGCCGGCGCTCGTGGAAGGGACCGCGGCGGTTCGCGGATGCACGAACAGCTCGTGCACGTCGGGCCACGCGTGCTCGCGTCGCAGCAGGCCGATCGGGTCGGTGCGCACCGATGTCGGTGGGCCGACGGTGTGCACCCCGCGTCGAGGTGTCGGGATCGTCACGGGCTGCGACACGACATGCCGTGCCCGCAGGAGGGGGACGCCGAGCTCCACCAGGCCGCTGCCCACGGGCAGATCGATCCGTCCGGGCAGAGTCGCGCGCGCGCCGCGGTTGCGGATCTCGACCTCGCCGGCCACCTCGCCCCCCGCCACCACCCGCTCGTGATCGAGGCGCACCGCCACGTCGTAGGCGCGAGCGCCGAAGAGGAAGGGGATGCTCATCGCGAGCAGCATCACGGCGGCGAATCCGGCGACGAGCCACTCCACCCAGCCGAAGATCCACCCGACCGACACCCCGATGGTCGCCGAGGCGAGCACCAGCCAGCCGGCCGGCGTGACGACCTGGCCGACCCAGTCGACGGCCGCATCCACTCCGTCGCGCGTGCGACGGGCGGCCGAGAGCAGCGCCACCAGACCGCGCACCAGCGGCCCGCGCGACGCCGTCGTCACGCGGGTGTGGGCCGTCGCCGCCGACGCGGCGTCGAGGCGGGTCAGGCGCGGTTCGGCGTCGGTCGTCATACGGCCTCGCGCTGGGACGGCGGCGGAACATCGAGCAGGACCTGGCCGATGACGGCCTCCGGCGTGACGCCGTCGAACTCGGCCTCCGGGTGCAGGATGAGCCGGTGCGAGAGCACGGGCACCGCGAGGGCCTTCACGTCATCGGGGGTCGCGTAGGTGCGACCACGGGAGATCGCGCGGGTCTTCGCCGAGCGGGTGAGAGCGAGCGCACCGCGGATGCTGACGCCGAGGCGCACCTCGTCGGCCGACCGCGTGGCATCCACGAGCCGGGCGATGTAGTCCAGCACGAGCGCGTTGACGTAGACATCGTGTGCGGCATCCGCCATCCCGACCATCGACTGCGGACTGACGACCGCAGCCAGGTCGGCCGTGGGGACCGCCGCCCCGTCGAGGATGCGGAGGGTGGCGGCGTGATCCGGATATCCGAGCGACGTCTTCATCAGGAAGCGGTCCAGCTGCGCCTCCGGCAGCCGGTAGGTGCCCGCCTGCTCGATGGGGTTCTGCGTCGCGATCACGAGGAACGGAACGCCGACGGCGCGGGAGATCCCGTCGATCGTGACCTTCCCCTCCTCCATCACCTCGAGGAGCGCGGACTGGGTCTTGGGGCTCGCCCGGTTGATCTCGTCGGCGAGCACGATGTTCGCGAACACCGGGCCGGCGTGGAACTCGAACGTGCCGGTCTTCTGGTCGTACACCGTGATGCCCGTGATGTCGCCGGGCAGGAGGTCGGGGGTGAACTGGATGCGCGTGTTCGTACCCTCGACGGACTGCGCCAGGGCACGGGCCAGAGACGTCTTGCCGGTACCCGGCACATCTTCCAGGAGCACGTGGCCGTCGCTCAGCATCGCGGTGAGCACGAGCTCGATCACGTGTCGCTTGCCGAGCACGGCCCGCTCGACGTTGTCGGCCAATTGGGCGAACGTCGTCGCGAACCTGGTCGCCTGGTCCTGCGAGATGGTCATCGGTGGCCCTCCTGGGCGGTTCTGCGGTGGGGTGGCCGCGGGTCGTACGGCCGTCACGGCGTGACCGCCTCGACGGGCGGGCCGGGATCGCATTGGCCGCCGAAGGACGTGCTCGCCGGGGAGAGGCCCCAGCTCTGATCGCTCCAGTCCACCGTCACCCCTATGCCGTCGACACGCACGGCACCCGCCGGCACCAGGCCGGTGTCGGAGTCGACTTCGAGTCGCTGCCCGGCGGCATCGTAGTAGCGCGCGCCGTCGGTGCCGAACATGAAGGTCGCCTGGCGGCCGCCGGTGTCGGGCGTGGAGCGCCCGGTGGCCACGAGTGGCGAACCGGCGGTGCACGACGCGACCGCCCAGGATGCCCGCACCTGATAGGGCGCGGAGCCTGCTGCCGGCACGACCCGGGCCCAGTCGGTCGTGGGGCCCCACGACTGGTGCACGTAGCGCACCCGCATCTCGGGGTCCCTGTCGTACACGCTGGATGTCGGTCCACCAGCGAACTCGACCGTGTTGTACCGCGGGGTGGCTTCGGGCGATGTGGGCGTGTCGCGGATCATCCAGCGTGCCTCGGGGCCCGACACCGTAGGGGTCTCGTCGACGACGAACGTCCAGCCGGCCGGGGGCGCGGCGCTCTGCGTGGCTCGGACCTCTGCGGTCGCAGTACTGCGCCCGTATCGCTCACCCTTCCACCACGACTCGGCGCACGCGACGAAGGTGTAGACCTCGCCATCGGGAAGTGCGCCGAAGACGGCGGTCCCGCCCGCCGCTCGCGCATCGCACCTCTGGTCGGCGCGCACGATGCCGAACAGCGTCTCCGACCCGTCCCCACCGGACCCCGCGGCCGCCGATGCCGTCACGGTCGATGTGCCGTCGCCGTTGGAGACCGAGGTGAGCGTGAGCGTGGGGGAGGTCGGCTGGCCGATGCCGTTCGCCGAGATGGTCACGGCCGCACCGGAGACCGCGCCGGTGAACCCTGGCGGCACCTGGTACCTCGAGACGGGGGTGACGGTGAGCGGACTCGACGTGTTCGAGCCGATGCGGTAACGGCCGATGTCGACGGTGTCGCGACCCGGGTCGACGGGCACCCGGACCAGGTCGCCCATCGGGCTCGCGAGCTCGAGGAAGCCGGTGGCCGCGGCATCCACGCCCGTCACCCGCACGGCGATGAGGCCGCCCTCGCCGCCGGTGACGACCGGCACCGCGAGCACGGCGGCGGGGGCGGCGGGCACGTCGTACGCCCAGGCGGTGGTCGTCACCGCCGCGGTGGATTCGCCGAGGGCGTTGACCGCGACGGCGGAGTAGGTGCGCTCCTCGCCGTTCGGCGCCGCGATCTGCGGGCAGACGCCCGCGGGAGTGCAGTCGGCGACGACGGCTCCCTCGTACCGGAGAACGAAACCGCTGAGCGCCGGATACGCCAGCCGGGCCTCGCCCGGATCGACGCGGAGCGTGATGACGCCGTCGCCGTAGTCGGTCTGACGAAGCGATGCCGGGCCGCGGGGATAGCCCTGCAGATCAAGCAGCAGCGAGCCGTCGCGCTCGGCGTTCGTGCCCCGTCCCTGCGCATCGCGCACGGAGAAGGCCGCGGTGCACGTCGCACCGGGGGCGTCGGGCGCCCAGGACGCGAGGACCGTGGAGGCCGACACCACCTCGAACGAGACGCCGGTGCACGCGCCCGTCGGGCGCACGGCGGTCAGCTCGAGCGGGGTGCCGGGGAGCGGGTTGACCTCGCCGGGTGCGCCGATCACGCGGACCTCGCACGATGAGCCTGCCGCCTGCGAGCACTGCTGCGCGATGGTGCCGCCCTGGGGCAGCACGCTGGGTGCGGGCCCGACGCGGAGGGTCAGCCTCGCGGGCGCGACGCCGTCGTGGCTCACGACACCGACCAGCGCTGCTTCTTCGGTGCCCGGAACGGCGCGGTCGCCCGCCGAAACCGTGACCACGCCATTCTCGACCGCCGTCGAGAAGACCGAGCCCGCGAAGTCGACGCTGTAGGCGATGCTCTCATCGGCGACCTCGCGCTCCCAGGTGGTCATGTCGGCGAGCGGGAACGTGGCGCTCTCACCCGGGCTCACCGAGAGAGAGGCCGGCTGCAGCTGCGGCTGGGGGTCGAGCGCACGAACGCGGACCGGTACGGACAGGTAGGTCCAGTCATCCTGCCCCTCGATGCGAACCGGCACCGTGCAGGCATCGGTGTAGGGGGCGCCGAGACCGGCGTCGTAACGCACGGCGGTGCCCCCGTCGGCCGCGCAGACGGCCTCGCTCCTCGCACCGGATGCCGCGACCTCGGGTCCGACCTCGAGGCTCTCCCCCGCCGGCACGGCGACCAGGTCGTCGAGGTCGAAGGCGATCGATTCGCCCTCACCGACCTCCTGGGGCGGGATCCCGCCGCGCAGTGCGAGCGCCACGTCGCCGGCCGCCGGGATGCGGAGGAACGCGTAGCTCCTCACCGGCTCGCCGTCGCTGCCGGTGCCGGCGACTTCGAACGGGATGATCCGTGCGCTGCCCGTGAGGGTGCCCTCCAGCTCGCGACCCTGCACGCGCACGCCCGACGGCGACCCCCACGCCCGGAGTGTCAGGTCATCGATGTCGCCACCGGTCCACGAGACCTTGCCGCTGACGACATCCACCCCCCGCGCGAACCGCTCGCGCGTCTCGGAGGTCAGCACCGTGTCGGCGACGACGGGGTAGTCCGGCACCGCCTCGCGGACAACCTTGACGACGATGAGTCCACGCCCCGTGTTGCCGGACTCGCTCACCACGTCGTAGAGGAAGGACATCGTGCCGGGAGTCTCTCCGGCCTCGATCTCGATCGTCGCTCCGACCGCGTCGCCCACGCGACGCTGCAGCTGCAGGTACTGCCGGTTCGGAGAGCCGTCATCCAGCAGCTGGGGCGCGTCGGGGCGCACGTCGCCCAGCTCGAGGACTCCGCCGGTGGGGTCGATGTCGTTCGCCAGCGGACTCACGCGCACGGAGTTGCCGGCGCCCGCCTGCACGTACACGTAGTCCGTGAACGTCACCGGCGAAGGATTGGCCTCGCCGCCGAGCACACCGACGCGCACGGTGCCCTCGCCGGTGGCACCGGCGAGGTCGGTCACGCGGTAGCGGAACGACACCTGGCCGCGCTCGCCCGGCGCGCTCGTGTAGAGGATTCCCTCGCCGTCCGCGGAGATCGCGGCCGACCCGCTCTCGGGCTGGGTGGTGATCAGATCGAGTTCGACCGCATCCCCGTCCGGGTCGGCCCCGAAACCGTCGAAGGGGATCCTCGTCGCCTGTCCGCTGAGCACGCGACCCTCGAGGGTCTCCGGCCGCGGCGCCCGGTTCGACTCGTCCGAGACGACCGTGACGCGGGCCGTCGCCGTGTCGGCGAGCGCCGGTGAACCCGAGGAGTAGATGGAGTACTCGATCGGGTACACGCCGGGCTCGGTCGGCGCGAGGTAGCGCATCATCCCGCCTGACGCGAAGGCCAGCGAGTCGCTCCGGTCGGCTCCCACCGATGCGGGATCGAGCGTGATCGCCGTGCCGGAGGGCGCGACGTCGTTCTCGAGCACGGGGATATCGACCTGGGCGCCCGCGCGCACCACGACCGTGTCATCCACCGCGATCGGCGCGAGTTCGGGGGCCGGCGGCAGCAGGTAGACGGTCGCCTCGCCCCGGACGCTCGACCCGGCATCGTCGGTGCCGTCGCTGACGATGTAGTGCACGGTGCCCAGGATGCCGGGGGCACCGGTCGCCGTCGATCCGGTCACGCGCAGATAGTTCTGCCCGACGGTGTCCACCTGCAGGCTCGCGCCCTCCGCGGCATCCGCCTCCACCCCGCTCAGGAGCAGCACCCGGCGCGTGGGGTTCGCCACCGCGGCGAACACGTCGATCGTCGCGTCCTCCCTCGGGTGGACGAACGCGATCACGGGGGCCGTCGCGAGCTGTGCCGGAGCCTCCTGGGGCAGCAGGGTCACCCGCGCGGTCGCGGTCGCGGTCTTCTGGCTGACGTCGTCGGTCACCGTGTAGCTGATGCGGTAGGTGCCCGGTGTCTTCGCCGACACGTCGAACGCGGTTCCGCCGGCCGCGGCGACCGCCTCCACCGACGCGTCGTCGAGCACCCGGACCGACGAGAGGCGCAGGGTGCCCGCCGTGGCCGTGACGTGGGGCGCGACGTCCACGCTGAGCGCGCCGCCGAGCGTGTCCACGACCGTGAAGGACTCGGCCGACACCTCCGGATCCTCCGTCACCCGTACGACGAGGGGGCGGGTCGTCACGGCCCCCTGCGTGTCGGCGACCGTGGCGGTCAACTCGACGAGCTCCGGGCCGGGATCGGAGGCCACCGAGTGCTGGTAGACGATCTCACCGGCCGGTGTGGATGCGACGGCCCCCACACCGGAGTCGTTCCCGACGGAGAGGAGCATGAGGGGATCACCCTCGGGGTCCACCCATCCGGTGAGCACCGGGACGGACACCGTTCCCCCCGGCTGCACCTCCGGGGTCGGCCACTCGGCGAGGCACCCCGGTGTGCCGCACCACGCCGGCGCGGAGTTGCGGGCATCGGGGACGACGCTCAGCGTGATGGCGGCGGGCGCGGAGGTCAGCCCGTCCGCGCTCGTCCCATCGGTCACCCGGTACGAGAGCGTGGCCGAGCCGGAGGCATCCGGCGCGAGCTGCACGGCCAGCCTCCCTCCGCCGTCGGTGATGGTCACCGTGCCGAAGTCCGGATCCAGCCCCAGAACGGACGCGGGATCGATGCTCAGCACGTCCTCGTTCGGATCGTGGTCGTTCAGCAGCACGGGCAGCGTCGCCAGGCTCCCCGCCCGCACACCGAAGGCGTCCACCTCGGCGACCGGGGGCTTGGGATCGAGCAGCACCTCCGCCTGCACGTCGCTGGGCTCCGCCTCCGTGTCGGCCGAGTCCTCGAGCCCCCAGTTCTGGCTGGACGGGATCAGCTCGCCCTCCGGCACGCTCCACACCCAGCCGGAGCGCGTCTCGTTGAGGATCGCGGTCGACCCCGAGACGGTGAACACGGGTCGCCGAGGGTCCTGCAGCTGCTGCCCGCCGTAGTCCAGCGTCGACTCGCCGCCGCCCGACCGCCACAGCACGCCCGCGTCCTGGCCGAGCCACGCACCGTACACCTCTCCCTCGAGGATCAGGGGCCGGGCCGGCTGGCCGAACGTCCGGACCTCGCCTCCGGCCACCCGCTCGACGTCGCCGCCGTCCAGGGGAACGCGGAGCATGCCGACGTCGTCCGCGATGTAAACGGCCTCACCCACCGCGACCGGCTGCGACAGCGCGAGGGGCGAGGCGGAATCCAGATCTGCTGGCCCGTTCCCGTCGACCCGCCACAGCAGGCCCGCATCGGCATCGACGAGCACCCATCCGTCGCCGGCTGCCCCCAGCGCCGCGCCGGCACCGCTCGGGCCGTCGGGCACTTCGTCGCGCTCCTGCACGCGCGCATCGGCGATGCGGTACCGGATCACGGCGCCGTCGTCCGACGAATAGCTGAACAGCTCGCCGTCGGGGGTGACCTCGATGGCATCGGCGGTGTACTCGGGCGCATCGGCATCGTCCTCGGCCGAATAGGGGTCGACCTGGACGGGGTCGTCGTCGGCGAGCGCGCCGGCGAAGACGGCGCCCGAGTCGGTGAGGTAGGCCGCGTAGTCCCCCGCCACGGCGACCGAGACGGTGCCCGCCGGCGTCGTCGGCGAGCTGCGGAGCGCCTCTTCGTCCAGGTCGATGGGCAGGGATTCGTCGATGCGGGTAAGGCGCCCGAAGCTCTCGGAGAAGAGGTAGGCACCGTCCCCCGACTGGGCTATGGATGTCGGGTTGCTGACGCTGCGGACGGTGTCGAGCTCGTCGATGGCCGTGTTGACGCGGGCGTACCGGCGGCCCTCCGAGGTCTGCAGCGCCCACACGGATGTGTCGACGGGGGCGGTGCGCCGGGCATCGAGACCGGGCCATACCGCGCTCACGCCGATCACCGCTGCGACGGCGGTCACACCTGCGAGCACCGCGACGACGGCGCGACGGCGAGCCATATCAGAGCACCCCGCCGGTGAGCACGACCCATGCCGTCGCGATGCTGAGGATCAGCGCCGCCACCAGGCCGCCGATCAGCGCCCACTGCCGCGCGCGCCTCGGGGTGGTCGCCACCGCGGCCGGCCAGTCGGGCTCGGCGTCGCGGCGGCCGCCTGCGGATGTCGGCAAGGGCGCGGACTTGCGGATGGTGTCGTGCGGCACGCTCGTGCGCGCGGGCCCGCGCATCCCCGCGTCGGCGAAGTCGATGCCCGCATCCCGCGGAGCCCATTCCGAGACCGCGACCTCGAGCGGGGTCGGGGGCAGCCCGAGCAGGGTCTGCACCTCGCGCAGCCTCTCGGCGAAGGCGAGGGCGCTCGGGTGACGGTCAGCGGGTGCGCGGCTGAGCGCGACCGCGAGCACCTCCTGCAGGGCATCGGGCACGTCGGGACGCGGGATGCGGGTGTATGCCGCGCGCAGAATGCGCCGGCGGAGATGGTCGCGCGTGTTCTGACCGCGATCCATCCGCTCGAAGGGACTGTGGCCGGCGAGCAGCGAGTACACGGTCGCACCGAGCCCCCACACCTCGCTCGCGATCGTGCCCGAGGTCTGCTCGGACACCACCTCCGGGGCGCTCCACGGCACCGACATCGCGAACACCTCGTCGCTGGAGGCCCGCGCCAGCGAGGATGCGATGCCGAAGTCGGCGAGCACCGGCACGCCGAAGCTCGTGACCAGGATGTTGCTGGGCTTCACGTCCCGGTGGATGAGCCCGGCGCGGTGCGCGGACTCGAGCGCACTCGCCATCTTGACGCCGATCGTGAGCACCTCGGGCACGGGCAGGCGCTCGATCCGGTAGCGCTGGGCCAGCGATCCGGGGCAGTACTCCATGACGATGTACGGGCGGCCGTCGGCCGAGATGCCCGCTTGGTACACCGTCACGATCGACGGATGCGCGGAGAGGTGCGCGAGCACGTCGGCCTCGGCGTTGAACATGCGCACCAGGTCGGGGTCGCGCAGGTCGCCCGGCAGCACCTTCACGGCCACGGCGCGGCGCGGCATGTCCTGTTCGTAGAGGAACACATCGGCGAATCCGCCCGAGCCGAGCGGCCGCACATAACTGAGACCAGGCACGAGGGGAGGGGCTGACGGAAGGCGCTTTGCCACTCCCACTCCTTGCCTCGGCGTCGACACGATCGGGCCCCGGTCCGGGCACCATCGACGGGAGCTGCAGGGCTCCGCCCATGCTAACAAGCAGTCCTGAGCGTCGCCCCAGCGCCGGTGCCCGCCTGTGGATACGTCAGAGGACGGGCGGTGGGTCGTTCTGATCGAACGGCGCATCGAGCGTCTGGGCGAGCTCCTGCAGCATGGCCTCGATCTGGGGCTCCACATACTGCGCGATGGCGGCCTGGATGCGCAGGCGGTGGTGCAGCAGCACGGCGCAGACCTCGCGGCCCACCATGTTCGCGTAGTCGTCCGCGAGGCCGACCTCCTGGCGCAGAGCGGCCTTGGCGTCGTCGCTGAGCGGCGGCAGGTCGGGCACGTCGGCGTCCGCCGCGTCGGCGAGGCCGGAGATCGTGAAGAGAAACGGGGCACCCGGCACCGGATCCGGGTCGAGCGGAAGCCCCTCGAACTCCGGCTCGAGCCCCTCGGAGGGACGATAGCTGCGGGCGCGGTTGCGGGCCGCCTGCTGATCGAGCTCGGCCTGCAGCATCGGCAGGTTGCGGGCCGTGTAGTCGGCGACGGAATGATCGACGATCGTCTTGATGCGCGTCGAGAGCCCGTGCTGCACCCCGTGCGGAACGTCGGCGCCGAGACCGGCCGCCGAGAGAACGGGCGACCCGAAGCAGCGACGGCAGGGGGCGATGCGTCCGCGGTGGGTCGCCGGCTCCCAGCGGGGGAGCCACTTCAGCCAGGCGTCCACGGCCTGGCTGACTTGGGTCTCGAGCGACCGCTCCATCCCCCTACCGTAGTGCCGCCGACGCGGAATTCCGCGGCATCCGGACGTATTGACGGTGCTCAGCCCTCGGTGTCGTTGCGCTCCCACGGCCATCGAGGCGGGCGGGCTCGCGTGCGCAGAACCGCGATCGCCGCCCAGGCGGTGACGAAGGCGGCGACGGCCAGGACGGGCGCCGCCCAGCCCACCGCCAGGCGGCCGACCACCGACGCGGCCATGGCGGTATCGACTCCGGACGTCACGGCGGCGATCCAGACACCGGCGAGGTAGGCGACGGCGGCGGCAAGGGCGGCCCAGAGCGCAGTGTAGAACGACGGATGCGGCACCCTCAGTCCCGCGCCGAGCACGGCGGAGAAGCCGGCGGCCGATACGACGATGCCGGCGACGCCCGGCACCGCACTCAGGCCGGGGGTGTCGATGACGTCGGTGTTCGTGGCAAGGCTCGTCATCCCCAGGCCGAAGATGACCAGCGCGACGTACCCCACGGCGGAGAGGGCCAGCAGCGCCGGCCATCCGAGCCCGCCGCTCGGCTGAGGAGGCTGCTCGGACGTGTGCGTGCCTTCCCGCGAACTACTGGCGAACGAGCTTCGGGCCGGCCTCGAGCGTGCGCTCGTACTCGCGCTGAGCCTCGATGTTGAGTTCCGTCACGCGCTTGCCCCGCGCCGCGACCCAAGCCCCGAACCAGATGGTCAGCTCGCGCCCGATCACGAAGGCCGCGATCGCCAAGGGGGCGAGCAGCCGGTCCTCGACGAGCTCGGCGCCCTCTCGAGCGCTCAGCATCCAGAACGGCGCCTGGAAGAGCTGACCGAGGATGTATCCCACGTACGAGGCGACGCCGACGAGGAGGCCCCAGACCACCCAATGGCCCCATCGACCGCGATTGATGATGGCGCCCAGCAGCCAGAAGGCGATGAAGAAGACGACGACCGGAACCCAGAAGGCCCACGTGGTGAGGGCGGCGAGGGTGGCGTCGACCAGCCCCTCGGTGGAGACATCGCCGTTGATGAGGCCGAAGCCGATCCAGGCGAGCAGCAGCAGCACCGCGAACGACAGAGCGGCGAGCAGACCGATCGCGCCGGCAGCGGCGCGGTTGCCCCGCGGCAGCGGAGCCTCGGGCGCCTGCACGAAGATCGGCTGCGGGGCGGGCGTGGCGTACGGGGACTCCCCGTACACGGGCTCGCCGGCGGTCGCGCCGCCCGCTGCGGCGCCGGCCGCCGCGGCGCCCGCCATCGGAGCGACGGTCGTCGGTGTGTCGTCGGCGATCGGAGCCGTGGCGCCGGCCGGCTGCAGGTGCTCGGGTCGGTCGTACCAGGGGACGTCGTCCTGATCGCCACTCGTGGAGCTGGTGGATGCGGGCGCGACGACGGCCGTGTCGGCGTCGTGCCCAGGAACGGAATCGCGCTCGTCTGCCCCGGCATCGGGCCCGTAGGAGGCCTCGGCCACCGGCTCTTCGGCGCTCTCGTGCAGGGGCTCGGCCGGTACAGCGCTCACGGAGGTGTCATCGCGTGAGGCGTCTCCGGGGACGCCGTCGCGTGCGGCCTCGGCCTCTGCGAGGCTGCCGTTCGCGCGGTCGACCACGTCGTCTGTGTGCGTCGGCTCTGCGACGGGCTCGCCGACCGGGGCCTCTTGCTTCGAAGCCTGGGGATCACTCATCGGGGCGCACTCCTCACGCGGGGAACGTCCCCGCCCTGCGAGGGTACCCCGCGCTCCGGCGCCGTTCCGGGAGGCGTGCCGCCGTGTGTCGCCGCGGTTCTTCCGGATGCCGCCATCCCCCGGCGCTACTGTGAGCCCATGATCGGCACCCCCTCCGGACGACGACGTCCCGTCCGCTTCGTGCTCGCCCTCGCGGGCCTCACCCTCGTCCTCACCGCCGCCACGGCATGCGCCTCGGATGGTGGAGGAAGTCGGAGCGGATCGCCGTCGCCGGTCGACTCGCAGGCGCCGGGTGCCGCTGGTTCGCCCACAGCGACGCCGATGCCGACGCCGGCGCCATCGACCACGCCGAAGCCGCTGGTGGTGATCCCCACCGACTGCCGGGCGATGCTGTCGGCGGAGGTGCTGGCGCAGCTCGGCGCCACGCCGCTCAACGATCCCGCGGCCGGGAACTCCGGGCCGCAGGCCGACGGCGAGATGATCTGCATCTGGGCCGACCCCGCGGCCGGCACCGCGGGACTGAAGACGGAGATCACGCGGATGAACAGCGGTCCGGCACTCGAGATGCTGAACGCCCTCGCCGATGACGAGGGGTTCATCTGCTACACGCCCGATGACGGCACCCGGTGCGAAAAGGAGTTCCCGAATCCGCAGTATCCCGTCACCGACGGGCGCACGCTCTACTTCAGGGACGACGTGCTGATCGACACGACTTACTCGAACCTGGCTCCGACGGGCTATACGGGCAGCATCGTGGACCACATCTGGCCGTGAGATGAGTGCGGGTGCCGTCACTCCCGCCAGATGGCGCGGTCGACGTTGACGCTGATCCACTCCAGGGTCGCGGGTGCCAGGGGCGCGGCCAGGTAGGCCAGCCCCGCGAGCACGCTCACGCACATCAGCCCCGCGACGAGCGCGATTCCGGTGTTGCGTCCGCCGATGCGGGCCATGGGAGCCTCCTCCCACCACGGTAGAGCCGGTCCGAGCGGGCGCCCTCCCGGAACGCCGAAGGGCCCCGGGATTGCTCCCAGGGCCCTTCGGTTCCACGGGTCCTCGCCGAGGACCCGCGGATCAGTTGTACGTGCCCGGCGTGAAGTCGTCGGTCGAGAAGCTGTCGAAGTCGACGTAGCTCAGGTCCGCCTCGCTGTAGGCGCCGTCCGACGCGAAGATGCGGTTGGGGTACCGCTCGCTCTTCGCCTCTTCCGTCGCCTCGACCGTGACGTTGCGGTACTTCGCAAGGCCCGTGCCGGCGGGGATCAGCTTTCCGATGATGACGTTCTCCTTGAGGCCGACCAGCGGGTCGCTCTTGCCGTCCATCGCCGCCTGGGTCAGCACGCGGGTCGTCTCCTGGAACGAGGCGGCGGAGAGCCACGACTCGGTCGCAAGCGACGCCTTGGTGATACCCATCAGCTCCGGGCGGCCCGACGCGGGACGCTTGCCCTCGGCGACCGTCTCGCGGTTGATGGCCTGGTAGCGCTTGAAGTCCACCAGCTCACCGGGGAGCAGGTCGGTGTCGGCGTGGTCGACGACGGTGACCTTGCGCAGCATCTGACGGACGATGACCTCGATGTGCTTGTCGTGGATCGGCACGCCCTGCGAACGGTAGACGCCCTGGACGCCGCCCACGAGGTAGCGCTGCACCTCACGAGCACCCATGACGCGCATGACCTCCTTGGGGTCGAGCGTGCCGACGAGCAGCGGCTGACCGACGGTGACGTGCTGGCCGTCCTCGACGAGAAGCGTCGCGCGCTTCAGCACCGGATAGACGTGCGGCTCGTCGCCGTTGTCGGGCGTCAGGATGACCTTCTTCGCGCGGTCGGTCTCATCGATCGTGATGCGACCGTCCGACTCCGCGATCGGCGACGCGCCCTTGGGGGTGCGGGCCTCGAAGAGCTCCTGCACGCGGGGAAGACCCTGCGTGATGTCATCGGCCGAGGCCGAGCCACCGGTGTGGAAGGTGCGCATCGTCAGCTGCGTGCCGGGCTCACCGATCGACTGCGCCGCGATGATGCCGACGGCCTCGCCGATGTCGACGAGCTTGCCGGTCGCGAGCGAACGGCCGTAGCACTGCGCGCAGACGCCGACGGCCGAGTCGCAGGTGAGCACGGAGCGCACCTTGATCGTCTCGATTCCACCCTCGACGAGGCGGTTGATGAGCACATCTCCCACGTCGTCGCCGGCGACCGCGAGCACGGCGCCTGAGGCATCCACGACATCCGCCGCGAGCGTGCGGGCGAACACCGAGTTCTCGACGTTGTCGTCCTTGCGGAGCGAGCCGTCGGCCGCGGGTGCGGCGATCGGCAGCTCGAGACCCTTGGTCGTGCCGCAGTCATCCTCGCGGATGATGACATCCTGAGAGACGTCCACGAGACGACGCGTGAGGTAGCCCGAGTCGGCCGTACGGAGTGCCGTGTCGGCCAGACCCTTGCGGGCACCGTGCGTCGCGATGAAGTACTCCGCCACCGACAGACCCTCGCGGTACGAGGAGATGATCGGACGCGGGATGATCTCACCCTTGGGGTTGTTCACCAGGCCTCGCATACCGGCGATGTTCCGGATCTGCAGCCAGTTACCACGTGCACCCGACGACACCATGCGGTTGATGGTGTTGTCCTCGGGGAAGTTGGCGCGCATCGCGGCCTGGACCTCGTCTGTCGCCTCGGTCCAGATCTTGATGAGCTCCTGGCGACGCTCGGAGTCGGTCGTCAGACCCTTCTCGTACTGCGACTGGACCTTCGCGGCCTGCTTCTCGTAGCCCGCGACGATCTCGGCCTTGTTCGGCGGGGTCAGGACATCGCTCAGGGCGACGGTGACACCGGAGCGCGTGGCCCAGTGGAACCCGGCGTCCTTGATGCGGTCCAGCGTCGCCGCGACCTCGACCTTGGGGTACTCCTCGGCCAGCTTGTTGACGATCTGCGACAGC
The DNA here is from genome assembly GCF_049847225.1 of Micromonospora sp. DT81.3. NCBI lineage: Bacteria > Bacillati > Actinomycetota > Actinomycetes > Micromonosporales > Micromonosporaceae > Micromonospora > Micromonospora sp. DT81.3. Next base: position 119,940 of record NZ_JBNCNY010000008.1, on the reverse strand, counting down.
TTGCCCTTGTCGGCGACCTCGCGCACGAAGGGGTAGCCCTTCGGGAGCGTGTCGTTGAAGAGGGCCTGACCGAGCGAGGCGTCGAGAAGGCCGTGGCGCTCGTACCCGTCGGGCGCTTCGCCCTCGAGGAACGTGAGCCCCGGTACGCGGATCCGCGCCTTGGCCTGCAGGTCGAGCGTGCCCTCGTCCTTGGCCATGATGGCCTCCGACACCGAGCCGAACGCGCGGCCCTCGCCGATCGCACCGTCCTTGACCGTGGTCAGGTGGTGCAGGCCGATGATCATGTCCTGCGACGGCAGGGTGACCGGACGGCCGTCGGACGGCTTCAGGATGTTGTTCGACGCGAGCATCAGCACGCGGGCCTCCGCCTGGGCCTCGACCGACAGGGGCAGGTGCACGGCCATCTGGTCACCGTCGAAGTCCGCGTTGAACGCGGCGCAGACGAGCGGGTGCAGCTGGATGGCCTTGCCCTCGACGAGCTGAGGCTCGAAGGCCTGGATGCCGAGGCGGTGCAGCGTGGGCGCACGGTTGAGCAGCACGGGGCGCTCGCGGATGATCTCCTCGAGCACGTCCCAGACCTCGGGACGGGTGCGCTCGACGGCCCGCTTGGCGGCCTTGATGTTCTGCGAGTGACCGAGGTCGATCAGACGCTTGATCACGAACGGCTTGAAGAGCTCCAGGGCCATCTGCTTGGGCAGACCGCACTGGTGCAGCTTCAGCTGCGGGCCGACCACGATGACCGAACGGCCCGAGTAGTCGACGCGCTTGCCGAGCAGGTTCTGGCGGAAGCGACCCTGCTTGCCCTTGAGCATGTCGCTCAGGGACTTGAGGGCACGGTTGCCTGTTCCGGTGACGGGACGACCGCGGCGGCCGTTGTCGAACAGCGCGTCGACGGCCTCCTGCAGCATCCGCTTCTCGTTGTTGACGATGATCTCGGGGGCACCGAGGTCGATCAGGCGACGGAGGCGGTTGTTGCGGTTGATGACCCGGCGGTACAGGTCGTTCAGGTCGGAGGTCGCGAAGCGGCCACCGTCGAGCTGCACCATCGGGCGGAGCTCCGGCGGGATCACCGGGACGACATCCAGCACCATCGCGGCGGGCGACATGCCCGTCGTGAGGAACGAGTTGACGACCTTCAGTCGCTTGATCGCGCGGATCTTGCGCTGGCCCTTGCCCTCGGAGATCTGCAGGCGCAGCGAGTCGGACTCGGCCTGCAGGTCGAACGCCTCGAGGCGACGCTTGATCGACTCCGCACCCATGTGGGCCTCGAAGTACTGACCGAAGCGGTCCTGCAGCTCGTGGAAGACGTCGTCCTCGGGCTTGAGGGCGCCGACCTCGAGGGTGCGGAAGTCCTCCCACACGCGCTCGAGCTTGCCGATCTGCTCGTCCGCCTGCTTGCGGATGAGGGACATGTCCTTCTCGGCGGCGTCCTTGACCTTCTTCTTCTGGTCGGCCTTGGCGCCTTCCTCCTCGAGGACGGCGAGCTCCTCCTCGAGCTTCTGCAGGCGGGCGGCGATGCGCGAGTCGCGCCGGTCGCCGAGCGTCTTCAGCTCGAGACGGATGTTGTTCTCCTGGGTCGCGAGGTCGCGGTGACGCGCATCCTCATCGACCGAGATGACCATGTACGCGGCGAAGTAGATGACCTTCTCGAGGTCCTTCGGCGCCATGTCGAGCAGGTATCCGAGGCGCGACGGGACGCCCTTGAAGTACCAGATGTGAGTGACGGGCGCCGCCAGCTCGATGTGGCCCATGCGCTCGCGGCGGACGGAGGACTTGGTGACCTCCACGCCGCAGCGCTCGCAGACGATGCCCTTGAAGCGGACGCGCTTGTACTTGCCGCAGGCGCACTCCCAGTCACGGCTCGGCCCGAAGATCTGCTCTCCGAAGAGGCCGTCCTTCTCGGGCTTGAGCGTGCGGTAGTTGATTGTCTCGGGCTTCTTGACCTCGCCATACGACCAACGACGGATGTCGTCGGCGGTGGCCAGACCAATGCGAAGCTCGTCAAAAGTTGTTACGTCGAGCACGTGTTCTCCTGTGTCGAATCTTTGTGTCTGGGCCGGGCTTAGATCTCGTCGATGGACGACGACTCGAACCGGGTGGAGATGTTGATGCCGAGCTCCTCCGCGGCGCGGAAGGCGTCGTCGTCGGTGTCGCGGAGGTTGACAGCCGTGCCGTCGGCCGAGAGGACCTCGACGTTCAGGCAGAGCGACTGCATCTCCTTCATGAGCACCTTGAACGACTCGGGGATGCCGGGCTCCTGGATGTTCTCGCCCTTGACGATGGCCTCGTACACCTTGACGCGGCCGAGGATGTCGTCGGACTTGATCGTGAGGAGCTCCTGGAGCGCGTATGCCGCGCCGTAGGCCTCGAGGGCCCACACCTCCATCTCGCCGAAGCGCTGGCCACCGAACTGCGCCTTACCACCCAGCGGCTGCTGCGTGATCATCGAGTACGGGCCCGTCGAACGCGCGTGGATCTTGTCGTCGACGAGGTGGTGCAGCTTCAGGATGTACATGTAGCCGACCGAGACGGGAGCCGGGAAGGGCTCACCGGAGCGGCCGTCGAACAGGAGGGCCTTTCCGCTCGAGCCGATCAGGCGCTCGCCGTCGCGGGTGACGTTGGTCGAGTCAAGGAGTCCCTCGATCTCGGCCTCGGCCGCGCCGTCGAACACCGGGGTGGCGACCTTCGTGCCGGGGGCGGCCTCGAGGGCCTCCTGCGGCAGGCCCTTGGCCCACGCCGGCTTGCCATCGACCTTCCAGCCCTGCTTCGCGATCCACCCGAGGTGGGTCTCGAGCACCTGGCCGAAGTTCATTCGACCCGGGATGCCGAGCGGGTTCAGGATGACATCGACTGGCGTGCCGTCCGCGAGGAACGGCATGTCCTCGACGGGGAGGATCTTCGCGATGACGCCCTTGTTGCCGTGGCGGCCGGCGAGCTTGTCGCCCTCGGTGATCTTGCGCTTCTGGGCGATGTAGACCACGACGCGGCGGTTGACGCCCGAGCCGAGCTCGTCGTCGCCGTCCTCGGCGTTGAACTCCTTGACGGCGATGATCGTGCCCTGCTCGCCGTGGGGCACCTTCAGCGACGTGTCGCGGACCTCGCGGCTCTTCTCGTTGAAGATCGCGCGCAGCAGGCGCTCCTCGGCCGACAGCTCGGTCTCGCCCTTGGGCGTGACCTTGCCGACGAGGATGTCGCCGGGGCGCACCTCGGCGCCGATGCGGACGATGCCTCGCTCGTCGAGGTCCTTCAGCAGCTCGGGGCTGACGTTGGGGAGGTCACGGGTGATCTCCTCCTTGCCCAGCTTGGTGTCGCGCGCGTCGACCTCGTACTCCTCGATGTGGATCGAGGAGAGCGTGTCGCCCTTCACGAGCTCCTGGCTCAGGATGATCGCGTCTTCGAAGTTGTGACCCTCCCACGTCATGAACGCCACGAGGAGGTTCTTGCCCAGCGCCAGCTCACCGTTCTCGGTGGCCGGGCCATCGGCGATGACCTCGCCCGCCTCGATGCGCTCGCCTTCGCTCACGATGACGCGCTGATTGTAGCTCGTGCCCTGGTTGGAGCGGTCGAACTTGCGCAGGAAGTACTCCTGGGTGCCACCCTCGTCGAGCTGGATGGTGACGACATCCGCCGAGACGGATGCGACGACGCCGGCCTTCTCTGCGGTGACGACGTCACCCGCGTCGATGGCGGCGTAGCCCTCCATGCCCGTGCCGACGACCGGCGACTCGCTGCGCAGCAGCGGGACGGCCTGGCGCTGCATGTTCGCACCCATCAGGGCGCGGTTCGCATCGTCGTGCTCGAGGAAGGGGATGAGCGAGGTCGCGACCGACACCATCTGGCGCGGCGAGACGTCCATGTACCCGATCTCGTCGGCGTGGAAGAGGTCGACCTCGCCGCCCTTCTTGCGGGCGAGGACGCGGGCCTCCTGGAAGTGACCGTCGGCCTTGAGCGGCGCGTTGGCCTGGGCGACGATGAAGTCGTCCTCCTCGGACGCCGTCAGGTAGTCGATGTCCTCGGTCACGCGACCGGCGACGACACGGCGGTACGGGGTCTCGATGAAGCCGAAGGCGTTGATGCGGGCGAACGATGCGAGCGATCCGATGAGGCCGATGTTCGGGCCTTCCGGGGTCTCGATCGGGCACATGCGGCCGTAGTGCGAGGGGTGGACGTCACGGACCTCGACGCCGGCGCGCTCACGCGAGAGGCCGCCGGGGCCGAGCGCGGAGAGGCGGCGCTTGTGGGTCAGGCCCGCGAGCGGGTTGTTCTGATCCATGAACTGCGACAGCTGGCTGGTTCCGAAGAACTCCTTGATCGCGGCGACGACGGGGCGCACGTTGATCAGGGTCTGCGGCGTGATGGCCTCGATGTCCTGGGTCGTCATGCGCTCGCGGACGACGCGCTCCATGCGGCTGAGGCCGGTGCGCACCTGGTTCTGGATGAGCTCGCCGACCGCGCGGATGCGGCGGTTGCCGAAGTTGTCGATGTCGTCGGTGTCGAGGCGGATCTCGGCCGGCTTGCCGGCGCGGATGCCGTCGAAGGTCGTGTCGCCGCGGTGCAGGCGCACGAGGTACTTGATCGTCGCGACGATGTCCTCGGTCGTCAGGACCGAAGCCGACAGGGGTGCGTCGAGGCCGAGCTTCTGGTTGATCTTGTAGCGACCCACCTTGGCCAGGTCGTACCGCTTCGAGTTGAAGTAGAAGTTGTCCAGCAGCGCACGGGCGGCCTCGGCGGCGACCTGCTCGCCCGGACGGAGCTTGCGGTAGATGTCGCGGAGCGCGTCTTCCTTGGAGAGGATCGTGTCCTTGGCGAGGGTCTCCTCGATGGAGACGAAGCCGGCGAACTCGGAGAGGATCTCCTCGCTCGTCAGGCCGAGGGCCTTGAGGAACACGGTGACCGACTGCTTGCGCTTGCGGTCGATGCGGACGCCGACCTGGTCGCGCTTGTCGATCTCGAACTCGAGCCATGCGCCACGGCTCGGGATGATGCGAGCGGAGACGATGTCCTTGTCGGACGTCTTGTCGGGGGTCTTGTCGAAGTAGACGCCCGGCGAGCGGACCAGTTGCGACACGACGACACGCTCGGTGCCGTTGATGATGAACGTGCCCTTGCCGGTCTGCAGCGGGAAGTCGCCCATGAAGACCGTCTGGGTCTTGATCTCACCGGTCTGGTGGTTCATGAACTCGGCCTCGACGTACAGGGGGGCGGCGTACGTCTTGCCGCGCTCCTTGCACTCCTCGATCGAGTACTTCTCCGGCTCGAGGTAGGGGTTGGTGAACGAGAGCTGCATCGTCTCGCTGAGGTCTTCGATCGGGGAGATCTCCTCGAAGATCTCCTCCAGACCGCTGATCTCGGGCACGTCGGTGCGGCCGATCGCCTTCGCGTCGGCGACGCGGGCCTTCCAGGCCTCGTTGCCGACCAGCCAGTCGAAGGACTCGGTCTGAAGCGCCAGCAGGTCGGGGACCGTCAGCGTGTCGGAGATCTTGGCGAACGAGAGGCGGGAAGCTCCGCGGCCGTTCTTGATGGTGGTGGATGCGTTGCGCGCAGCAGCCAAGGGAATAACCTCCATGAGCCCGTGCAGGGCTCGTGATTCCTTGTCGTCGGGGTGGGATGCTCGATTCTTCCCCGGTTGCCTACGTGTCACACGCCGTTCTTTCGAACGGGGGCGCGCAGGCACAGCCGACCACCATATGAGGGCAGGGGGAATCTAGGAGCGCAAACATCAACTATATGCCGGATGACGCGCCGTGTCCAGTCCGGTTCTTGACGAGTTTTGGATCCTGCTGTATAACCGCGACCGAAACGGCGAAATCCGCCGATACTGTGGCAGAGATCCGGTCCTGCGCGCAATGATGTCGTCATGACCGGGGGCCCATACCCTGCGATCCGCACTCCCGATCAGCGGATCCGGGTGTTCATCAGTTCCACCCTGCGCGAGCTGGCAGACGAACGGCTGGCCGTTCGTGCCGCCGTGGAGCGGATGGGACTCGCTCCCGTCATGTTCGAGCTGGGCGCACGCCCGCACCCGCCTCGAGAGCTCTACCGCTCCTACCTGGCGCAGAGCGACGTGTTCATAGGGATCTACGCCGACAGCTACGGGTGGGTCGCACCCGGTGAGGAGATCTCGGGCCTTGAGGACGAATACCGCCTCGCGCCCGCCTCGATGCCGAAGCTGATCTACATCAAGGCCTCCGACGGGCGTGATCCACGCCTCGCGGAGCTGATCGACCGGATCCGCTCCGACGACACGGCCGCGTACCTCCCTTTCCGCAACGCCGAGGACCTCGAGCGACAGGTCGCCGCCGACCTCGCGACCCTGCTCGCCGAGCGCTTCGACGATTCGCGGTCGGCCGGCGCCGACGGCGTCGAGTCGGCGGCATCCCTGGTCGCCCGCGTCCCCTCGCTGTACACCACGACCATCGGTCGCGAAGCGGAGCTGGCTCAGGTGCGCGAGATGCTCGCCCGCGGCGAGGACCGCGTGATCAGCCTCATCGGCCCCGGCGGCATCGGCAAGAGCAGGCTGGCCATCGAGGCGGCTCTCGCCACGGAGGACCTGTTCCCGGACGGCACCTATTTCGTCCCCCTCGAGGGTGTCTTGGAGGGGGATCTGCTGCTGCCGACGATCGGCTTCGCACTCGGCATCCGCGACAACGGCGAGGCGGTGCTCGAAGAGCGCATCTCGCGAGCGCTCGAGGGACGGCGCGTGCTCCTCGTGCTCGACAACTTCGAGCAGATCGTGGATGTCGCCCCCGTGCTGGTGAGGCTGTACACGGTCGCCCCGCTGGCCCGGTTCCTGGTGACGAGCCGGACCGTGCTGCGCATCCGCGGCGAGCGGGTCTACGAGGTCCCGGCTCTGCCGTTCCCTGCGGCCGGCGAGCCGACGTCGATCGAACGGGCGCGCCGGTCAGCGGCGTGCACCCTGTTCATCGACCGGGCGCGCGCCGCAAAACCGGGGTTCGAGCTGACGGAGGAGAACGCCGACGCCGTCGCCGACATCTGTCGTCGGCTGGAGGGCCTGCCGCTGGCGATCGAGCTGGCCGCCGCGAAGGTGCGTCTGCTGACCCCCCAGGGCATCGCGAAGCGCCTCGAGCGCAGCCTTCCCCTCCTGACCGCGGCGGTGCGCGATCTGCCGGAGCGCCACCGCACGATGCGTGCGACCATCGACTGGAGCGTGAGCCTGCTGCCCGACATCCAGCGGGAGATGCTCACCGATCTCGGCGTCTTCGCCACCCGCTTCACGATCGATGCGGTAGAGGCGCTCGGCATCGGGCGCTCCTGGGACGGGCACGGCATCGACGGGCTGGCGGCCCTGGTCGACGGATCACTCGTCAAGCAGACCGACGTCGAGGGCCGGTCCGTCTTCTCGCTGCTGGCCATCGTGCGGGAGTACGCGCTGGGACGCCTCAAGGAGCGGGGCGACGCGGATCAGGTGCGCGCCGCGCACGCCGATTACTACCGCGCCCTGGTCGCCCGGCTGGCACCTGGGCTCCGCGGCGTCGGTCAGCTGGAGTCCGTCGGCGAGCTGGGCCTCGAGCTGCCCAACCTCCGTGCAGCCATCCGTCACCTCGTCTACACCGACCGCCTGGATGACGCGGCCGACTTCGCCTGGAGCCTGCTGGTCTACTGGTGGATCGCGGGCCTGTTCGGCGGCGTCCGGGTGTGGATGCTGGAGCTGCTCGGCAAGGATCGCCCGATCACGCAGCACACCCGAGCGGTGGCGTGGTTCCTCGCGCTCTGGGGCGAGATGTGGCAGCGGCCGTCGAAGGAGGTGATCGCCGGGCTCGGGGAGACCGTCCGGCTGTTCACCGACACCGGCGACGAAGACGCCGCCGCGATGGCCCTGGCGGCTCGAGCGACCGCGCGCGTGCAGTACTCGGCGGCCGGAGCCGAGAAGGCCGAGAAGGAGCTGCTGCGCGCGTCCGTCAAGCTGCGTGCGCTCGGCAACGGCTGGGCCGAGGCGCTCGCGGAGGTCTCGCTCGGGCGGCTGGCGTGGGTGCAGGGCCGCACCGACGAGGCGTTCGCGCACTTCGACCGGGCAACGACGGTCGCGGTGGCGGGAAACGACCTCTTCAACACCTCGGTGGCCGGCAACCTGCGCGCACGGCTCAAGTTCCTGGGCGGAGACGTCGATGGCGCGGAGAAAGAGTTCATCCAGACGCTCATGCTCTCGATCCGGCTGCACTACGACGAGGGCGTCGCCTACGGACTGGAGGGCCTCTGCGCCGTCTCTGCCGCCCGCGACGACGCACGGCGGGCCGGAGCGCTTTCCGTCGCGGCCGCCCGCATCCGCCATCGAATCGGCGTGTTCGACGTAGAGGCGTTCACCGTTCACACGCCATATCTCGCGCGGCTCCGCGAGCGCGACCCCGAGGGGGTGGCGGCCGGTGAGCGCGCGGGTGAGGAGCTCACGGTGCCCGAGGCCGTCGCGCTCGCGCTGCCCGAGCTCGATCGCCAGCACGCGGATCCGCTGCTCGCGCACTGGTGACGGCGGCTCAGCGCGCGTGCGCGTGCCGGAATCGGATGCGCGTGCCTGGCCGCAGCTGCGCGAACGCATCGAGCGAGCCGTCGGCGACGACGGCGATCACGGGGTAGCCGCCGGTCACGGGACCGTCGGCCAGCAGCACGGTGGGCGATCCCGATGGGGGCACCTGCATCGCGCCGGGCACCATGCCCTCGCTCGGCAGCTCGCCGGTGCCGACCCGCTCGAGGGGAGGCCCTTCAAGGCGTACGCCCACCCGGTCGGCCTTGTCGGTGACCATCCAGACGGCCTCGTAGAGCGAGGCGAGCGCGGATGCCGAGAACCAGTCCGCGCGCGGACCGGGGGCGAGCTCGACGACGACCTCCTCGTCGGGAGGCGCGCCCCACGGCGCGACGTCTGCCGGGGGCACCGGGTCGACGGCATCCGCCCGCACGCCGACGCTCCGCCCCGCCCGCAGGGCCGGGGGGCCGAGCCGCGCCAGGACGTCGGTCGAGCGGGAACCGGCGACGGAGGGCCCGTCGACTCCGCCCCGCACGGCCAGGTAGGCGCGCACACCGTGGACGAACCAGTCGATGTGCAGTTCGGCACCGGCCGGCCACGGGTGGGCGACGTAGGGGTCGATGCGGCGGCCGTCGATGCGGATGTCGCCCCAGGCGCCTGCAACGGCGATCCACGCGGGCTTGTCGGCGCTCGCCCGGAACCCGCCGAGCGTGACCTCGACCCCGGCGGCGCCCTCCGGGTTGCCGACGAGCCTGTTCGCCGTCTTCAGAGCCGCCCGATCCAGCGCACCCGAGCGGGCGATGCCCTGCGACGCCCGGCCGGGGCGCCCGAGGTCCTGGATCGTCGCGAGCAGCCCGGGTTCGAGGACGCGGAACCCGCCGAGACGAAGCGACTCCTCCGCCTCGAGCGACCCGGAGGTCGCAGTCCTGAGGGGCGGCGACCCGGCGAGTTCCCTTCCCGACGCGGATGCTCCGGGGACGGACGCCCCCGAGGCCGATGCCCCCGAGAGGGACGCCCCCGAGGCGGACGCACGGGCACGACCGGCGGCGAATCTGACCCGGGCACCGGGGGTCAGCAGCGCCGGGAACTCCGCGCCAGGCTCGAAGAGGGGCGCCGCGGTCGTTCCGATCAGGCGCCATCCTCCTGGTGTCTCCCGCGGATACGCACCTGTGAACTCGCCCGCGAGCCCGACGGCGCCGGCGGGAACGCGCGTTCGCGGGGTGTCGAGGCGCGGCACGTCGAAGCGCCAGTCGCGACTCACGAGGTAGGCGAATCCTGGCGCGAAGCCCGCGAAAGCGACGGTCCACTCGGCCGCGCGGTGGCGTTGCACGACGGCCTCGGCGCTGAGGCCGAGCAGCCGGGCGGTGTCCGCGAGGTCCGGCCCGTCGTACACGATGTCGAGAGTCACCTCCGTCGGTGCGACCGCCGGGCCACCGGCATCCGGAGCTCCCGCCGCCGCTCCCGTCACCCACGACCGGGCGCCCGGCAGCGGAAGCAGCGCCGGGTCGAGGTGCACGAGCACCGTGCGGGCTGCCGGCACGATGTCCAGGACTCCGGGGGGGATGGATGCCGCGAGGGCGGCCCGCAGCGCCAGTACGGCCTCGAGCGAGCCGACCTCGGCCAGCAGCGCCCGGTCGCCCATCGGCAGCAGGCGCGGCGTCGTGTGCGGGTCGGTGGTGTCGGACACGGCTTTGGGGCGGATAGCTGAACGGTTCGTTCGCTCGGGTCAGAGGCGGGCGGGCGCCACGCCGCGCACCCTCCGCGCGACGGTGATGGCGACGGGCACGGCCAACAGCAGCACGGCGACGAGGATCGCCGTCACCCCGATCGCCGTCTGCCGGGGCTCGTCGGCGATGCGGCCGACGCCGATCCACAGCACGCCCCACGCGATCGCGAGGGCCGGTGTGATGCGCCCCTTGCTCCACACCGAGATCGCGGTGCCGATCGCCAGCGCCACCAGCAGCACCACGACACCCCAGAAGCCGGCGGCATCCGCCCACCCGTCGTCGGCGACCTGCGTGAGCTGCGCCGTGATGTTCGCGACCGTCGCGATCGTCACCCAGCCGAAGTGCAGCCCGGTGACACCGTCGATCAGCACGCTGTCGAGCACGCCGTCCCCGGGCTCCCTGGTGAGCACGGTGCGCCGCCAGACGAACGCGAGCACGGCCAGCAGAAGGATGATCGTCACGACGCTCAGCAGGAGCGTCCCGAACTGCACGACCAGGATCCATCCGCCGTTCAGCACGGCCGTCAGCGCGATCCACCAGCCCAGCAGCCGCTGGCGGCGCGCGGCGCGCTGCACCGGGAGCGCCTGCCAGATGGCGTACAGGATGAGGCCGCCGTAGATGACGCTCCAGATGGTGAACGCCGGCCGCGCGGGTGCGAGGTACGAGGCATCCGAGTCGAGCGCGCCGCCGAGAGCCTCCTGGATCGGGGTTCCACCGGCCGCTCCGCTGCCGATGAAGGCGGCGATGACCATGAACACGACCGAGGAGATCACCGCGACCTGGCGCACGATGTCCCTGCCGTCGGGGCTTCCGGTGGAAGATGCGTTCGTCATGGTCGGTCCGTTCGCTCGGGAGCAGCGCTCTTCGTCTCGACCCTAGCGGCGGTATTCCCCACGGGGCTCGTATAGCCACGCCCCCGGCTCGCTGACGCGCGCCTCTTTATGGGGCTCCGCCCCAAACCCCCGGCTCGCTGACGCGCGCCACTCTATGGGGCTCCGCCCCAAACCTCCGGCTTGCTGACGCGCGCCTCTCTATGGGGCTCCGCCCCAAACCCCCGGCTTGCTGACGCGCGCCACGGGGCCCGGATAGCCACGCCTTCGCCCTCGAGCGCCGCGCGCACGGCGCGAGCCATCGCCACCGCCTCGGCGGTGTCGCCGTGGACGCACAGCGATGCGGCATCCGCCTCGACGAGCGCGCCGTCGATCGACTCGATCACGCCTTCGCGCACCAGGCGCAGCGCGCGCGCGGTCACGACCTCGACGGAATGAAGAACCGCACCGGCTCGGCTCCGCGGCACGAGCGCACCCCCCGCGGTGTAGGCGCGGTCGAGGAACGCCTCGCGCACGAAGGGCAGGCCGGCGTCATGGGCCGCCTCAGCGAGGGCGCCGCCGAGCCCGAGCACCGGGAGCGGCCGGCCCGCGGCCCGGGCGAACCCCGCGATCGCCTCGGCCACCGCACGGGCCTGCACCGGGTCCACCGCGATGCGGTTGTAGAGCGCACCGTGCGGTTTCACATACCGGATGTCGGCGCCGGCCGCCGCGAGCGCGTCGAGCTGCTGGGCGATCTGGGTGCGAAGTACGCCGGGCTCGGGGTTCCGGTCGCGGCGCCCGAAGCCCTCCCTGTCGGCGTAGCTGGGATGTGCCCCCACCGCAACGCCGAGCCGGGACGCGCGCTCGACGCTCGCCCGCATGGACGGCTCGTCACCGGCATGGAAGCCGCACGCGATGCTCGCGCTCGAGACGACGGCGAACATCGCCTCGTCGTCGGCGGTCGGTTCGCCGTTCCAGGTCTCGCCGAGGTCGCTGTTGAGGTCGATCGACGGTGTCGCCTCCAGCGCGGCCCCACTTGCCATGGGTCCACGGTAGCCCCGGACACGAGGATCTTGAGAGTCGGTACCCGAGGTCGTCACGAGTCGGTAAAGGCTGCCGCGCGGAAATGCGCCCGGGCCCCGGCGCAGGGCAGGATGGGGTGCATGACTCCGATCGGCACGGGCCCGGCGCCCGCCTCCACGACACTGCTGTCGGTGCGGGATCTCGCCGTCGACTTCGCAACGACCGACGGCGTGGTGCACGCGGTCGAGGGCGTCGACCTCGAGATCGCCGGCGGCGAGACCCTCGCCATCGTGGGAGAGTCGGGGTCGGGCAAGTCCACGACGGCCATGGCCATCATCGGCCTGCTCGCCGGCGGCGGCCGCGTCGCCCGCGGCAGCATCACGCTCGACGGCCGCGAGCTCGTGGGGGCGCCTGAGTCGGACATGCGGGCGATCCGCGGGCGCCAGATCGGCCTGGTGCCCCAGGATCCGATGTCGAATCTGAATCCCGTGACGAAGATCGGCTCGCAGGTCGCCGAGACGCTGCTCGCACACGGCCTGGCGACGCGCAAGGACGTCGATGACAAGGTGGTCGAGACGCTCGAGGCGGCGGGGCTTCCGAACGCACGGGAGCGGGCGAAGCAGTATCCCCACGAGTTCTCGGGCGGGATGCGGCAGCGAGCGCTGATCGCGATCGGGCTGGCGTGCAAGCCCCGCCTGCTGATCGCCGACGAGCCGACGAGCGCCCTCGACGTGACGGTGCAGCGTACGATCCTCGACCAGCTCGGACGGATGACAGAGGAGCTCGGCACGTCGGTGCTCCTCATCACGCACGACCTGGGGCTCGCCGCTGAGCGGGCCAGACGCGTGGTGGTCATGCACCGGGGCCGCGTGGTCGAGCAGGGTCCGGCGGACCAGATCCTGAACGACCCGCAGCATCCCTACACGCAGTCGCTCGTGAAGGCGGCGCCCTCCGTCGCCGCCGTGCGCCTGCGCCCGGAGGCCTTCCGGCCCGCGCCGCGGCTGGAGTCCGTCATTCCGGATTCGGCTGCCGCCGCGCCGGCGCAACCCGCTGTCCCGGCCGCCACGACCCGCCCTGCGGCGGCGGACGCCGCCGGCCCCGCGGCGACGGCGGAGCCGGCATCCGTCGACTACGTCGTCGAGTACGAGGACGTGACCAAGGTCTTCCCCGTCCGCGGCCAGAAGGAGGACTTCGTCGCCGTCGACAGCGTGTCACTCGCGGTCCCGCGCGGTGAGACGGTCGCCATCGTGGGCGAGTCGGGGTCGGGCAAGACCACCACGGCGCGCATGCTGCTGAAGGTGGTGGAGCCGACCAGCGGACGCATCCTCTTCGAGGGCCAGGACATCCAGACCCTCGACCGGCGCGAGCAGCGGGAGTTCCGCCAGAAGGTGCAGCCGATCTTCCAGGACCCGTACTCGTCGCTGAACCCCATGTTCACGATCGAGCGGCTCATCGAAGAACCCCTCGCGTTCTACAAGCGGGGCTCTTCGAAGGAGCGGTCCGCGCGCGTGCGGCAGCTGATGGATGACGTGGCCCTGCCCGCATCGATGCTGCGGCGCTACCCGTCCGAGCTGTCGGGCGGCCAGCGGCAGCGCGTCGCGATCGCGCGGGCGCTGGCCCTCTCCCCCGAGGTGATCGTCTGCGACGAGCCGGTCTCGGCGCTCGATGTGCTCGTGCAGGACCAGATCCTGCGCCTGCTCGGCGACCTGCAGCGCGAGTACAACCTGAGCTACCTGTTCATCTCGCACGACCTCGCCGTGGTGCGGCTGATCAGCGACTACGTCTGCGTGATGAAGGACGGCGTGCTGGTGGAGGCCGCGACCTCGGAGGAGATCTTCACCAACGCGCGCGACCCGTACACGCGCGGGCTCCTCGCCTCGATCCCCGGCAATGAACTCGGCATCGCGGGCTGAACCACCCCCGAGAAGCCGGGCGTTGCCTGGTTTCCTGCTCGCGTCGAGACTCGGTCCGCCGTCCGAGAATCAGCGCGCGGCGGCGAGTCCGGGGCGCCGCACCCATTCTCGAGCGTCGACGGAGGGGTCGGATGTCAGCGCGCCCGCGTGCGGGGATCCATCGCCTCGCGGAGCGCCTCGCCGAGCAGCGTGAAGCCGAGTGCGGTCAGGGCGATGCAGATGCCGGGGAGGAACGCGAGCCAGGGGGCGATGGCCAACTCGGCCTGCGCGTACGTGAGCATGCGCCCCCACTCGGCGGTCTCGGGGCGCCCGCCGCCGAGGCCGAGGTACGACAGCGCCGCGGCGTCGATGACGGCGGTCGCGAGCGTGAGGGTTCCCTGCACGATCACCGGGCCGATGGCGTTCGGCAGCACGTGGCTCATCGTGATGGTGCCCCGGCCGAGCCCCAGCGTCTGCGCCGAGAGCACGTAATCGGCGCTCTTCTGCTGCAGCATCGATGACCGGAGGAGGCGGGCGAAGATCGGGACCTGCGACGCTCCGATCGCGATCATGACCGCGTACTGGGACTGACCGAGCAGTGCGGCGATCGACACGGCGAGCAGCAGGTTCGGCACCGACAGCAGGATGTCCACGAAGCGCATGATGACGTTGTCGACCCAGCCCCCGAACGTCCCCGCGAGGAGCCCCAGCAGCATCCCGCCGACGAGACCGAACGCGGTCGAGACCACGCCGATCACGAGGGACGCCCGGGCGCCCCAGATGAGCTTGGACAGCACGTCGCCGCCGAAGCGGTCGAGCCCGAGAGGGAACTGCGGGAGTTCGCCCGGCCCCGGGATGTTGGTCGGGGTGATGTACCTCGCCCCGGGCAGCGCCGTCTCGGGGTACGGAGCGAGCCACGGCGCCAGGACGGCGACGAAGACGAACACGAACACGATCGCGGCGCCGATCCACGCGGTCGGGTTGCGGCGCAGTCTCTTGAAGACATCGCGCCAGAAGCCGCCGGGCGACTGTGCCCGCAGCAACTCCCGGTCATCGACAGAGGTGTCATCGACCGGCCCGCCCATCGGTGCGGGGGGAAGCATGGCGGACGTCATGACACCCTCACTCTCGGGTCGATGAAGCTGTAGGAGACGTCGACGGTCAGGTTGATGAGCGCGTAGAGGATCGCGATGAAGATGATGAATCCCTGCAGCACGGGGAAGTCCCGGTTGTAGATGGCGTCGGCCATGAACGAACCGACTCCCGGCCAGGCGAAGACCTTCTCGGTGAGCACCGCGCCCGATATGAGGAGACCGGTCTGCAGGCCGATCGTGGTCACCACCGGAAGCAGGGCGTTGCGCATGATGAAGCGGTTGCGCAACGTGCCCTGGCTGATGCCCTTGGCCCGGCCGGTGCGCACGTAGTCGGCATTCTGCACCTCGAGGACCGATGCGCGGGTGATGCGAACGATGATCGCGAGGGGGATCGTACCCAGGGCGAGGGCAGGAAGGATGAGGTGGATGATCGCGTCCCACGCGGCATCCCATTCGCCCGTCAGGATGCCGTCGAGCACATAGAAGCCCGTCGGATGGGTCGCATCGATCCGCGGGTCCTGGCGTCCGTCGGAGGGCAGCCACCCGAGCTGGATGGCGAAGATGTACTTCAGCATGAACGCCAGGAAGAAGACGGGGATCGTGATTCCGACCAGGCTCGCCACGACCGATGCGTGGTCGGTGAAACGGCCGTGGCGGCGGGCCGCGATGTAGCCCAGCGGGATGCCGAGGCCGATCGCGAAGATCAGTGCGGCGATCGACAGCTCCAGCGTCGCGGGGAAACGGCGCACGAACTCATCGAGCACCGCTCGGCTGGTCTCGATGGAGCTGCCGAAGTCGCCGGTGAGCAGCCGGCCGAGCCACGTGAAGTACTGCACGAAGACGGGTTCGTCGAACCCGTAGAGCTCATTGATGCGCTCGACGGCCTCGGGCGTCGCCTTCTCGCCCAGGATGGCTACGGCCGGACCGCCCGGCAGCGCGCGCACCCACAGGAAGAGCAGGATGCTGAGGCCGACCAGCGTGGGGATGAGCAGGAGCAGCCTGTTGCCGATGGTGCGCAGCAAAGCGGATTTCTCCCAGGGGTGTCGGGGACGGTGTGCGGTGCGGGGACGCGGCTGATGGCCAGGTCCCCGCACCGCACATTACGGCACGTGCCGCGTTTTACTCAGTCAGGACGATGTCGGTGAAGACCTCGTCATTGACCGGGCTGGCCGGGTAGCTCTCGACGCGCTTCGCGAATGCGAGCGTCGGGGCCGGGTGCGCCAGGGGCACGCCGGGGATGAACTCGGCGACCATCTGGTTGATGTCCTCGTACAGCGCCGTCTGCTCCTCGAGGTTCGGAACCCCGCGGGCCTCGGACAGGGCGGCGAACAGCTCGGGGTTGTCGAAGCCCCACTCCGCCGACGGCTGACCGAAGAAGACGCCGACGAAGTTGTCGGTGTCGTTGTAGTCGCCCGTCCACCCGAGCAGGTGGATGCCGTGGTTCGGCGTTCCGGTGATCTTGTCGAGGTAGTCGGGGCTCCAGGCATCCGTCACGGGGTTCGTCACGACGCCCGCCTCGGCGAGCTGTGACGAGAGCACCGTGAAGATCTGCTCCGGGTCCGGCATGTACGGGCGCGAAACGTCGACCGGGTAGTTGAACTCCAGCGTCAGCGGGTTCGACTCGTCGTAGCCCGCCTCCGCGAGGAGCGACTTCGCCTTCTCGGGGTCGTACTCGTACGTCGTGACATCCGGGTTCCAGCCGTTGACGACATCCGGCATGAACTGCGTGGCCTTCTCGGTGCCCTCTGGGAGCACCTGTGAGATGAGCGCGTCCTTGTCGACCGCGTACGAGAGGGCCTCGCGCACACGGATGTCCTGCAGCGCCGGAACGGCCTGGTTGAACGCCAGGTAGAGGATCGTGAACGGGGGGCGCGAGACCATCGTGAACCCGGCCTCCTCGAGGGCGCCGGTGTCGGCGGGGCCGACCAGGTCGTAGCCGTCGATGGAACCGGACTCGAGCGCCTGGCGGCGTGCGGTCGGGTCATCGATCACCCGGAAGATGATCTCGTCGATCTGACCCGCGTCGCCCCAGTAGTCCTCGTACGCGCTCAGCTTCAGCTGCTCGCCCGGTGCCCACTCGTCGAACTTGTAGGGACCGGTGCCAGTCGGGTGACCGGAGCCGTACTCCGACAGCGTCGGCGCCTCTTCGCTGCCGCCGATGCCGTCGGCGTCGAACTCGGCGAGAGCCGTCGGGCTCTGCATCGCGAAGGCGGGCAGGGAGAGCGCGGGGATGAAGCCGGCGAAGGGCTGGTTGAGCTCGATCGTCACCGAGTAGTCGCCGTCGGGTGTGCACGACTTGTACACCGCCGCATCCGGCGTCTCGACGTAGCCGCGGAAGAGCTTGCCGTAGTAGTACGACAGCGCCTCGCTGGCGGCAAGGCCCGTCCAGTTGTACCAGCGGTCGAAGTTGTAGCAGACGGCCTCCGCGGTGAAGTCGGTGCCGTCGTGGAACGTGACCCCCTCCTTCAGAGTGAAGGTGTGCGACATGCCGTCCTCGGCCGAGTCCCACGATTCCGCCAGCAGCGGCGCGGGGTCTGCGGTTCCGGGTTCCGTGCCGACGAGCCCCTCGAAGATCTGACGCGAGACGCGGAACGTCTCGCCGTCCTGGGCGAAGGCGGGGTCGAGGTTGGCCGGGTCGGCAGACGCCGCGAAGATGAACGTGCCGTCGACCGCCGCGTCGGTGGCATCGGCGTCGCCGCCCCCGTCGCCCCGCTCGCTCGCGCAGCCCGCCAGGGCGAGCGCCGCGATCGATACTCCGGCGATCGCTGCGAGAGCGCCTCGCCGGATTCGTGAGTGTTGCATTTGCTGTGAACCTTCCATCGTCGGATGCGGGCCCGGGTCGGGCCCGTCACTCGGTGTGGGTGATCCCTCGACGCTATCCGGCCCGCGCCCGTGAGGGCATTACACCTATGTCTCGATCGTGTTTCATCCTGGCGGGATAGCGTGGATCCATGGCCAGAGCGCGGCAGGAAGACCCGATCACGGTCCGGCTGTCCGACGGCACCATCGCCAGGGTGGTGCGCTCCGGCTTCACGTCCGGCTGGGAGCTCGACGTCGACGGGACTCCGCAGTCGCACGTCGACCTCGACGATCCGACGCACCTGCACTTCGAGTACGTCGCGCGCATGGGGGCGGTCATCGACCGCCTGCGGATGCCGGGTCAGCCGCTCACCGCGGTGCACCTGGGCGCCGGGGCCCTCACCCTCCCCCGCTACATCGAGGCGACCCGCCCCGGTTCCCGGCAGCAGGTCGTCGAGCTCGAACCGGCCCTCGTGGAACTGGTGCGCGCCGCGCTGCCGCTGCCCAAGGGCGCGTCGATCCGCGTGCGGGTCGGCGATGCGAGGGCGGTGCTGGAGAGGCTGCCTCCTGGACTCGTGGGTTCGGTGGACTTGCTCGTCTCGGACGTGTACGCCGGGTCGCAGACACCGGCGCACGTCACCTCGGTGGAATTCCACACGGTGGCGGCGCGGATGCTGGCGCCCGACGGCGTGCTGCTCGTGAACGTCGCCGACGGCCCCGGCCTGGCGTTCGCGCGTCGGCAGGTCGCGACGATCCACGCAGTGCTCGAGCACGTCGCCGTGCTCGCCGAGGTGCAGGTGCTGAAGGGCCGTCGCTTCGGCAACCTGGTCATCGCCGCGTCCGCCGCGCCGCTGCCCACGGAGTGGCTCCCCCGGCTCATGGCGGCAGGCCCGCACCCGGCAAAGGTGGCGATGGGCGCCGAACTGGACGCCTTCGCGCGCGGTGCGCGGGTGATCACGGATGCCGATGCCGTCCCCTCCCCAAGACCCCAGGCGTCGATTTTCGAGCGATGACGACACCGGCGTCTCGACATCCCGCGCGCCTTCTTCGGAACGCCGCCGCATTCGGGGCAGACTGGGGAGGCGAACCGCCCGCGGCGAGAGGAGTCCCGGTGAGCTACATCCACGGATACGATCCGGAGACACTGCGCGAGAAGATCGACGAGCGCCAGTGCAAGGCGCGCCTCGAGGAGATCGGCGAGCAGCGCTCGCTGCCGGCCCTGCTCGAGCGCGTGTGGCTGCTGAAGGTGCTCGACCGCCTCGAGGACGCCCTCGTGATCAGCGAGCAGTCGGTGCGGGTCGCCCGGATGGCCGGAACGCGCCGCGACCTGCTCCGCTCCCGCATCCTGCACGCGTCGGTGCAGCAGGCGCGGGGTGCATATGCGGCGGCCGAGCACGAGCTGACCACGTGCGCCGAAGAGGCCGAAGGGCAGAACTGGGCGGCCATCGCCGCCTTCGCCTACCAGCACCGGGGCAAGGTGCGCTTCGATGCCGGCGACTTCGACGACGCCCGCATGGACTTCAAGCGCGCGCTCTTCCTCCGGCAGGAGTCGGGCGCGACCGACGAGCAGCTGGAGTCGTCGCTGCTTGCGATCGATGCGGCGGACCGCCGCCGTGCCCAGACGAGCGTGGCGAGCTGAGCGGGTCCCGCCACCGGGCACCGACTGTCGTACCTGTGTTCTAAGTTCTCCGCATGACAGAACTGCACCGTGTTCGTGCGTGGGCCGATGCCCTGATCGCGCTCCACCTCGACGACTCCTGGTCGTTCGCCTTCGATCACGCCAAACGCCGGGCCGGGCTCTGCGACTACACGAGCAAGCGCATCAGCGTGTCGCGCTACCTCGCCGCGCGCTACGACGACGACACGAACCACCAGACGCTGCTGCACGAGGTCGCGCACGCGCTGGCCGGGGCGAAGGCGGGACATGGTCCGAAGTGGAAGGCCATCGCGCGCGACCTCGGGTACGTCGGAGGCACCACCCACGACGGCGAGACCGCGACCGAGCTCGCGCCGTGGGTGGGGGTATGCCCCTCCGCACACGTCGCCTACCGGCATCGCAAGCCGACGCGATCGACGTCGTGCGCGAAGTGCGCCCGTCGCTTCGACGAGCGCTTCGTCTTCGCCTGGACGCGCCGGGAGATCACTCCCGCACTTCGACTGGCGGCTCAGCGGTCCCGCTGAGACCCGTCCGGTGAGCGGCCCCGTCAGGCGCGGCGGGGTAGGCGACGAAGGCGCCTTCGACGAACACCGGCACGGCGTCCGTCGCGTCCAGCACGGCGGCAGCGGCCACTTCATCGGCCCGTCCCGTCGCCGTGAGTTCGCGCCCCGAGCCGCTGGCGGTCAACAGGTGCCGCACGGCGCGGCCGAGGCCCCGGAAAGCCTCGCACGCCACGGCCGCGTCGGGCGACGTGTGGTCGATCCCCCGCGCGCCCAGCGCCTCGATGATCGCGCCGGCGGCGAGCTGATCCTCGATGGCGAAGCGCAGCGACGCGTCCTCATCGCGTCCCGTCAGCTCGCCGGCGGCGATGATCGCCACGCTCGTCCGGTCGCCTCGTCGCTCCTGCTCGGCCAGCACGGCCGCGGCGACGGACGAAGCGTTGCGCAGGCAGCCGAGCAGAACGAGCGCGTCCGTGCGCGCGGCCGCGGCACTCACGGCGGCGCCGTTGATCGAGACGGCGTGGGAGGAGTCATCCAGCGGGAACGCGTCGCCGGCGGCCACGGCATCCGTCCCCCTCGTCGAGAAGCGCAGCACGTCGACGACGACGATCACGTCGGCGGGGGCGAGGCGCGCAAGCCCCGCGACGCCCCACTCGAGTCGCACCTGGTAGGTCTGCTGATCGAAAGGCGTCGCGTCCACCCGGACAGCCTAAATGGCGGGCACTGGCAGCCCGGAAGGCCTCGCCAGCGGGCCCGGATGCAAGGATGGGGGGATGCGCGTCATGCTCAAGTTCGTGATCGACTGCGATGCGGATGCCGCATGGCGGGCCCTGCACTCGCCGAGGGCGGTGGCCGAGCTCTACGGCCCCTTCCTCGAGATGGAGCCCCTCGGTGCAGACGGCTTCCCGACCCGGTGGGAGTCCGGCGCGGATGTCGCCGTGGGCATGAGCGTCGGCGGCGCGCTGCCCCTCGGGCGGCAGCTCATCCACGCGAGCGACCGCTTCACCACCGACCGGCAAGGACCGGTGCGCATCTTCCGCGACAGCGGCATCCCGCTGACCGGCCCGCTCGCGGCGCTCGATGTCTGGGACCACCAGATCGCCGTCGCCCCCGCGCCCGATGACCCGGAGAAGACGCTGTGGCGCGATCGGCTCGTGATCGGCGGCACCGCCGCACCCGCGCTCTGGCCGGTGCTCTGGGGGATGTGGCAGTGGCGGCAGGCGCGCATCAAGGCGCTCGCGCCGTCGTGGGCGTACGACATCCCGCCCGCGGAGGCGGAGGATGACGGGCTGCCCGACATTCCACCCGCGGAGGCCGGGGAGGCCGAGCTGCCCGAGTGACGGACGCGGAGGCCGGGGAGGCCGAGCTGCCTGAATGACGGGCCGGGAAGGCGCCGGCGTCAGAGGCGCTTGAGCATCCGCGTGTTGCCGAGCGTGTTCGGCTTGACGTGCGCCAGGTCGAGGAACTCCGCGATGCCCTCATCCGGGCTGCGCAGCAGCTGGGAGTAGACGTCCGGGTCGACGACCTGCTCACCGATCGGGGTGAACCCGCGCCGCGTGAAGAAGTCGACTTCGAACGTGAGGCAGAACAGCCTCGAGAGCCCGAGCGTCCGCGCGTTCCCCTCCAGGGCCTCGACGATCTCGCGTCCGACGCCGTGATGCAGCCACTCGTCCTGCACGATGAGCGTGCGGATCTCGCCCAGGTCCTCCCACATCACGTGCAATGCGCCGCATCCGATCAGCCGGCCGTCCGACGTCTCGGCGACCACGAACTGCTGCACGGATTCGAAGAGCACCACGAGATCCTTGCCCAGGAGGATCCGGCGCTCGACGAAAGGCGCCAGCAGGGACTGGATGCCGCGCACGTCCGCGCTTCGCGCAGGGCGGACGCGGTACGCGGCCGAGTCCTCGATCTGCGGCTCGCGAGCTGCGCGGGATGTGCTCATCGTTCCAGCCTAAGCCGCGTGCGCATCCGGAATCGCTGGGGGGGGAAACGACGAAGACCGGATGTCGCGACATCCGGTCTTCGTTCGTTCAGGCCACGGCCCGCAGTGCTACTCGCCGCTGGCGACCGCGAGGTCGGGCGACGAGCTGATCTCGGCGCCGCTCGTGATGCCCACGGCCACCTTCTGACCACGGGGACCGTTCTCGAAGACGAACTCGCCGTTCACGGCGTCCACGGTGATGTGATCGCCGGAGTTGAGCTCGCCGTGCAGGATCCGCTCCGACAGGCGGTCCTCGACCTCGTGCTGCATCGCGCGGCGCAGGGGCCGAGCGCCGAGAGCCGGGTCGAAGCCGATCTCGATGAGGCGCTCCTTGGCGGGCAGCGTGAGCTCGATCGTCATGTCGCGGTCGAGCAGACGCTCGCCGAGGCGCTTCGTGAACAGGTCGACGATCTGGATCAGCTCGGGCTTGGACAGCTGCGGGAACACGATGATGTCATCGACGCGGTTGAGGAACTCGGGCTTGAAGTGCCGCTTGAGCTCTTCCTGCACCTTGCCCTTCATCCGATCGTACGACGTCGCGCTGTCGCCCTCGACCTGGAACCCGACCGGGCCGCCCGCGATGTCGCGCGCGCCAAGGTTGGTGGTCATGATGATGACCGTGTTCTTGAAGTCAATCACGCGGCCCTGACCGTCCGTGAGCCGACCCTCTTCGAGGATCTGCAGCAGCGAGTTGAAGATGTCGGGGTGCGCCTTCTCGATCTCGTCGAAGAGCACGACGCTGAACGGCTTGCGGCGCACCTTCTCGGTGAGCTGGCCGCCCTCTTCGAACCCGACGAATCCCGGAGGGGCACCGAAGAGCCGCGAGACGGTGTGCTTCTCACCGAACTCCGACATGTCGAGGGAGATCAGCGCGCCCTCGTCGTCGAACAGGAACTCGGCGAGCGCCTTCGCGAGCTCGGTCTTTCCGACACCCGTGGGGCCGGCGAAGATGAACGAGCCGTTGGGACGCTTCGGGTCCTTGAGGCCGGCGCGCTGACGGCGGATCGTCTTGGAGAGGGCCGCGATGGCCTCCTCCTGACCGATGACGCGCTGGTGCAGCGCCTTCTCCATGAAGACGAGCCGGCTGGACTCCTCCTCGGTCAGCTTGAACACCGGAATGCCGGTGGCCTGGGCGAGCACCTCGGCGATCAGGCCCTCGTCCACGACCGCGTGGGTCGCTACGTCGCCGGAGCGCCACTGCTTCTCCAGGCGCAGGCGCTCGGCGAGGAGGCTCTTCTCCTCGTCGCGGAGGGCGGCGGCCTTCTCGAAGTCCTGGTCCTCTGAGGCCTGCTCCTTCTGCTGACGCACGTTCGCGATCTTCTCGTCGAACTCACGGAGCTCCGGCGGGCTCGAGAGGATCGACAGGCGAAGGCGTGCGCCGGCCTCGTCGATCAGGTCGATGGCCTTGTCGGGCAGGAACCGATCGCTCACGTACCGGTCGGCGAGGTTGGCGGCGGCGACGATGGCGCCATCCGTGATCTGCACCTTGTGGTGAGCCTCGTACCGGTCACGCAGCCCCTTGAGGATGTTGATCGCGTGGGGCAGGCTCGGCTCGGCGACCTGGATCGGCTGGAAGCGGCGCTCGAGAGCGGCATCCTTCTCGAAGTGCTTGCGGTACTCGTCGAGCGTCGTCGCGCCGATCGTCTGCAGCTCGCCTCGAGCGAGGAGCGGCTTCAGGATGGATGCGGCGTCGATGGCGCCCTCCGCGGCACCCGCACCCACCAGGGTGTGGATCTCGTCGATGAAGACGATGATGTCGCCGCGGGTGCGGATCTCCTTGGTGACCTTCTTCAGGCGCTCCTCGAAGTCACCGCGGTAGCGGGAACCGGCGATCAGCGACCCGAGGTCGAGCGAGTAGAGCTGCTTGTCCTTGAGCGTCTCGGGCACATCGCCCTTGACGATGGCCTGGGCGAGGCCCTCGACCACGGCGGTCTTTCCGACACCAGGCTCACCGATCAGCACGGGGTTGTTCTTGGAGCGACGAGAGAGGATCTGCATGACCCGCTCGATCTCCTTCTCGCGCCCGATCACCGGGTCGAGCTTGTTGTCGCGTGCGGCCTGCGTGAGGTTGCGGCCGAACTGGTCGAGCACCTGCGATCCTCCTTGAGCGCCCGCCGTGCTGTCGTGCGCCGCGCCGCTGACGGCGGCCGGCTCCTTGCCCTGGTATCCGGAGAGCAGCTGGATGACCTGCTGGCGGACCTTGTTCAGGTCGGCCCCGAGCTTGACGAGCACCTGTGCGGCGACGCCCTCGCCCTCGCGGATCAGCCCGAGCAGGATGTGCTCGGTGCCGATGTAGTTGTGGCCGAGCTGCAGCGCCTCGCGCAGGGACAGCTCGAGGACCTTCTTGGCGCGCGGCGTGAACGGGATGTGCCCCGTCGGCTGCTGCTGGCCCTGGCCGATGATGTCCTGCACCTGCTCGCGGACGGCATCGAGCGAGATGCCGAGGGACTCGAGCGCCTTTGCGGCGACGCCCTCGCCCTCGTGGATCAGCCCGAGCAGGATGTGCTCGGTGCCGATGTAGTTGTGGTTGAGCATCTTCGCCTCTTCTTGGGCGAGCACAACCACGCGACGGGCACGGTCGGTGAATCTCTCAAACATCGCGAACTCCTCCAGGCGCTCTGCGGGGGCGCCTTGTATCGAGGGTAACGACGGGTGGATGCCGAAATCCCGTTGTTCGCCCTGGGCATAGCGCCAAGCGACGCGTGACGTCTCGGCATCCGGCCCCGTCGCCTGCCTCGTCGTTGGAGGCGGGCTGTTCGGTCGGCTGTGCGGAGCGGTCTGGTCCGGGCTGAGATGCGACGAAGTTCGGAGAATGTCACCGTCCTCGGAGGTTTCCGGTGCAATCGGCCGAGGTTGGCGACATTCTCCGAAGTTCGTGCCGGTGGCAGGGGCGCGCGGGGTCGCGCGCGCGGGCTACTTCTCGCCGAGGATCACCACGCGCGCGCCGGTGAACTCGCCGCCCGTGAGCACGAGCTCGACCCCTGAGTCGGCCTCGAGGCCGGAGACCGTGGCGAGGGTGCCCCGCGGCGCCATGTCCATCGTGCAGACCTGGTCGGCCGGCGGCGTCATGAAGGTCACCGTGACCTCCGCGGGTCCGGTCGGCTCGACGCTCTCGATGACCGGGGCGCAGGTCGAGCTGCCCCACGTCAGGATCACGAAGGAGTCGTCCTCGCCGGTCCAACCGGCGGTCGGGCCGTATTCGTCCGGAGCCTCTCCGACCTCGATGCCGTCGAGCTCGGCGGTGGCGGTGAAGCCGTCGCCCGTCACCTCGACCTTGAGATCCTGCGACGGGTCGACGTCGGCGGGCACGTCCACGAGCGTGACGCGCGGGACGTAGTCCATCGTGCAGGGGGTGTCGGGTTCGGGATCGGCGAGAGTCACGGAGAGGGTGCCGCCATCGGCCACCTCGACGGTGTCGACCGTCGGCACGCAGGTGGAGCTGCCGTAGGAGACGAGGCCGATCATCGTGCCTCCGTTGAGCCAGGCGGCTTCGACCTCGACCTCCTCGCCGGAGGCGGATGCGGAGGAGGAAGGAGCGGATGAGGGGGTGGATCCCGCGGTACTCGGGCCCGATGCGCACGCCGAGAGAAGCGTGACGAGGGCGATGCCGGCAGAGAGGGCGAGGATGCTGCGCTTGGCGGTCATGCGGTCAATCTAGCGCCGCGCGCTCCGGCGAGCGCATCCATTCGGGCACCTTCTCGGGCCCCCGTGATCGAAACGGAATACTGTCACCCCTTGACCGCTCCGCCGAGTCCCGCCGAACGCAGGAAGACGCCCTGAAAGACGAGGAACATGGCGATCGGGATGATGGTGGAGATCGCGAGCGCGGCGAGGAACACATCGAGCTCGGTCTGCGACTGCACCGCCGGCAGGCGCACGGACAGGGGCTGCCAGTTCTTGTCGGGCAGCACGAGCATCGGCCACAGGTAGTCCTTCCACGCGGCGATGACCGCGAAGACCGAGACGACGCCGAGGATCGGCTTGGACATCGGCAGCACGATCGACCAGAACAGTCGAAACGGCCCGGCGCCATCGGTGCGTGCCGCCTCGAAGACCTCGCGGGGCAGGGAGTCGAAGAAGCGCTTGACGAGCAGAATGTTGAAGGCGTTGGCCGCCATCGGCAGCCACACCGCCACCCAGTTGTTCAGCAGCGTCGCGTCATCGGGAAGGAACGGCGGATTGACGATGGTCAGGTACAGCGGTACCAGCAAAACGACGGCCGGGATGAACAGTGTCATCAGGATCAGCCCGTTGAGGATGGGCGCGTACCTCGGGCGCAGCACCGAGAGCGCGTAGCCGGCGGTCGTCGCGACGAGCAGCTGGAAGAACCACGCCCCGAGTGCGATGAGCACCGTGTTCGCGAAGTACTTGGAGATCTCGATGTCGTTCCAGGCGACGGAGAGGTTCGCCCAGTCCATGCCGTTCGGCCAGAGCGCGAACGGCTGCGACAGGGTGTCCTGCGTCGGGGTGATGGCCGACTTCGCGAGCCAGAGGATCGGGCCGAGCCCCGCGATCACCAGTCCGACCAGCAGGAACAGGTGCACCAGCGACATGCCGGCGACGGTCCCGGGGCGTCGGCGTTCGGCGGGGGAGACGATGCTGCGGTCGCGTTCGTCGTCGGCGGGCCCGGACGCACCGCGACGGCGGCGCGCCATCCAGTCGCGCAGCCCCTCCCTCGACGTCGTCTGCGAGATGGTCGTGGTCATCAGGTGCTCCACCGGTTCGTCAGTCGGAAGTAGGCCCACGACAGCGCCGCGAGGAAGATCGCGAGCATCACCGACAGCGCCGTCGCCATGCCGTAGTTGCCGCCGAGGCTGTTGCGGAAGGCGTAGTCGTAGATGAGGAGCAGAACGGTCTTCGTGGCGTTGTTGGGTCCGCCGCCGGTGAAGAGGAACGGCTCGAGGAAGACCTGCGCGGTCGCGATCACCTGCAGGATGAGCATGATGAAGAGGATGCCGCGCAGCTGCGGCAGCGTGACGTGCCAGATCTTCTGCAGGATGCCGGCGCCATCGACCTCCGCGGCGTCATAGAGCTCCGGCGGCACGGCGAGGAGAGCCGCCAGGTAGATGATGATGCTTCCGCCGGCGGCGGCCCACGTCGCCTCGAGCACGAGCGACGGCATAGCGGTGGCCGGGGACTGCAGCCACGGCTGGGCCGGGATGCCGACCCAGCCGAGGATCGTGTTGAAGACGCCGTTCGGGTCCGCGCTGTAGAACACCTTCCACAGCAGCACCGCCACGACCGGCGGAACGACGACGGGCAGGTAGGCGAGGGCGCTGTACAGCCCCTTCATCCGCTTGACCTCGCTCATCAGCACCGCCATGAACAGCGGCAGGGGGAAGCCGAGCACGAGCGCGAGCACCGCGAAGTAGACGGTGTTCAGCACCGCCTTGCCGAGGAGGGGATCCTCGAGCACGCGGACGAAATTGCTCAGGCCGACCCACTCGGGAGCGTCGACCAGGTTCGTCTCCTGGAAGCTCATGATCACCGACTGCGCGATCGGCGACCAGCTGAAGAGGCCGAAGACGAACAGCATCGGGAGCAGGAAGAGCAGGTTCGAGAGGCCGCCGCCGCGCACCCACGTCGCGGGGGTCCGTCGCGCCCTCCGCCGCGCGGGGACGGGCGGCGGCGGAATGTCGCCGCCCGCCGGCGCGGGGGCCGGTGCCCTGTCGATCACACTCATGAGTCTCTTCCCGGGTGCGGTGGATGCCGCGGCGCGAGGCCGCGGCATCCACCTGCCTTGTTCTTAGCGCGCGTAGGCCTATTCGTCGAGGAGCGCCTGCGCGTCGGCATCCGCCTGCGCGAGGAGGGCGTCGATGTCGGCGTTCTCATCGGTGAGCACCGCTTGCACGATGGGGTCCATCAGGGCGTAGATCTCCTGCGTCTTGCCCTTGGGCTCGCCGACGGGCGTCTGCTCCCAGATGCCCTCCGTGAAGGGCTTCATCTGGTCGACCGGCACGTTGATGTAGTCCTTGATCCAGACCAGGGACTGCTCGTACAGCTCACGGCTCAGCACCGGCAGCAGCGGCGTTCCGACGGCCTGGTCGGACTCGCTGAGCGTCTTGGCGTCCTGCACCGCGGCATCCTCGTCCAGCAGCTTCTGCATGTAGTACCAGTCGATCCAGGCGACGCCGGCAGCCTTGGTCTCATCGTCGATCTTCGGGCTCATCACCGCGATGTCGCCGCCGCCGAGGGTTCCGGCTTCGTCGCCCTCCAGCGGTACGACCGTCATTCCGTACACGTCGGGGTCGAGTCCGAAGTCGCGGACGAGAGCGGTGTAGATGTCGGACCCGGATGTGTACATGCCGATGTTGCCCGCGGCGAACTCCTGGTTGATCGTCCCCCAGTCGAGGTCAACCTTCGACCCGAAGGAGTTGTCCTCCCACTTGAGCGCGTGCAGGAACTCCAGCACGGACTTCGTCGCCGGGTTGTCGATCGTCGACTCGTAGGTGCCGTCGCCGTTGTCGATCTGCGTGCGGCCGCCTCGTGCCGCGGTCTGAGAGGTCAGCTGCCATCCGCCCGTGTTGTTGATGGCCATCTGGGCGTAGCCGGCCTTGCCCGTGGCCTCTGTGATGGCCATGGCCGCCTCCCGCACCTCGTCCCAGGTCTTCGGCGGGCTGTCCGGGTCGAGCCCTGCCTGCTCGAAGAGGTCCCGGTTGTAGTGCAGAGCGGCGGCGTAGGCCTGCCGGGGGAACCCGTAGATGTTCCCGTCGGAGTCGGTCACGCCGTCGAGGATGATCGGGTTGAAGCTGTCTGTGTAGCCGAGCTCCTCCATCTCCTCCGTGACGTCCATGAGCTGGCCGTTCTCGACGAGCGTCTTGCTGTCGGTGAACGGCACGGTGAAGACGTCGGGAAGGCTTCCGCCGGCGAGCTGCACGGCGAAGGTCGGTCCCTCCCACTCGTACTCGACACCGACGATGTCGATGTCGGGGTTCTCCTCCTCGAACTGCTTCTCCTGTGCGGCGAACGCCTCGTAGGCCGCCGCGTCCGCGCCCGGCGGGAAGGTCGCGACCCGCAGTTCCGTCTTGTCGCTGTCCGAGCCGCTGTCGCCGGCGGAACAGCCGGCGAGTGCGCCGACGGTCGCTGCCACGGCGACACCGGCGAGCAGGACCCTTGCTGGTGACTTCATCGTCTTTCCTTTCATGGTGAGGGACCGCGTCAGCCTCTCGACGCGGCGGGCTCCCTCGAGGGGTGGGTGGTGCGGGATGCAAGCCATGCGGTCGCGTTGCCCGGCAGCCGACCGTCTTGGACGGGGGCGCTGGCGAGCAGCACTTCGTGATCGGCGGGCAGGGCGACGGGGTCCTCGTCGGTGTTCACGAGGCAGGCGAAGCCGTCGCCACGTCGGAAGGCCAGCATCCCGGGGGCGCCGGACACCGCGTCATCCCACCATTCGAGGTCGCCATCGCCCAGTTCCGGCAGTTGCCGCCGCAGTCGAAGGGCCTGCTTATAGAGATGGAGGGTCGAGGTAGGATCGGCCAACTGCGCCTCGACGGTGAGGGTCGCCCAGAACACGGGCTGCGGCAACCAGGATCGACTGCCGTCGGGTCCGAACCCGAACGGAGCCGTCTGCCCCGACCACGGCAGCGGCACGCGGCATCCGTCCCGCCCCGGATCGATTCCGCCCGACCGATAGTGCATCGGGTCCTCGATCAGCTGCGGGGGCAGGTCCTCGACCTCCGGGAGGCCGAGCTCGTCGCCCTGGTAGATGTACAGACTGCCCGGCAGGGCGGCGACCAGCAGCGCGGCGGCGCGCGCCCGGTCGAGTCCGAGGCTCGGGTCGGTGGGCACGCCGAACCGCTTCTTCAGGAACGCGAACGCGGTGTCTTCGCGACCGTACCGGGTGACCGGCCGTGTGACGTCGTGGTTGCTCAGCACCCATGTGCTCGGCGCGCCGACGGGCGCGTGGGCCGCGAGCGTAGACGCGATCGACGCCCGGAACGAAGCGGCGTTCCACGGGCGGGCGAGGAAGTCGAAGTTGAACGCCGTGTGCATCTCGTCGGGGCGGAGGTAGGCGGTGAACCGCTCGATGTCCGGTACCCAGATCTCGCCGACGAGCACGCGCGTGCCCGGGTACGAGTCGGCGATGGCGCGCCACGAGCGGTAGACGTCGTGCAGTTCGTCGCGGTCCTCCGTCGGGTGGTCGAGCTTCTCGCCGACCTCGGGAAGATCGGCGTCCTTGATGAGCAGCGCGGCCGAGTCGATGCGCACGCCGGCGACGCCGCGGTCGAACCAGAAGCGCAGGACGTCCTCGTGCTCGCGGCGCACGTCGGGGTGATTCCAGTTCAGGTCGGGCTGCTCCGGCGTGAACATGTGGAGATACCACTCGCCCGGCGATCCGTCGGGATCGGTCGTGCGGGTCCAGGTCTCGCCCTGGAAGCTCGAGACCCAGCGCGTCGGGATCTCGTCGCCGTTCTCCCCCTTGCCGGGGTGGAACCAGAATCGCTCGCGCTCCGCACTCCCCGGTCCGGCGGCGAGAGCCGCCTGGAACCATTCGTGCTGGTCGCTGATGTGGTTGGGAACCACGTCGATGATGGTGCGGATGCCGAGGGCCAGGGCCTCGCGGATGAGCGCCTCTGCCTCATGGAGCGTGCCGAACTGCTCGTGGATGTCGCGGTAGTCGCTAACGTCGTAGCCGCCGTCGGCCATGGGGCTCGGGTACCAGGGGTTGAACCAGATGGCGTCGACGCCGAGGTCCTTCAAGTAGGGCAGTCGCGCCCGGACGCCCGCCAGGTCGCCCGTACCGTCGCCGTTGCCGTCGGCGAAGCTGCGCACGTAGACCTGGTAGATCACCGCGGACCGCCACCAGAGCGGATCGTCCTGCGGCGGCGAGACGCTGCCTTCGCGCGGCGTCGTCGCGCCATCGGTCGGCGCGGAGGGGCGCCGTCGGTCGGATGCCGCGTCATCGGCGCGGCCGCTGCGGGTCAGGACGTCGCTGTCCACGGATCTCCAGTGCTCGGGGCTGTGAGATCACAGTAGCTTTATGGTGGGTATGACGCAAGAATGCAACGAACTCAAGCAAATTGCGTGTGCTTGCGTTGCCGGGGCATCCGCATGCGCCGTCCGCCTCGGCGCATGTGAGCTGTCTCGCGCGCGATGGCGCGTCGGGTCGGACGGCCCTTGCCGCCCAAGCCGCCCAAGCCGCCGACGCCGTCGAAGCCGTCCGTCAGGCCGGTGCCGGGCCCGTCGACGCCCGCAGCACGAGTTCGGGCTCGAACAGCAGCTCGTCTCCCGCCTCGGTGGTGCCGGCGATCTGAGCGAGGAGGAGGTCGATGACGGTCCTTCCCATCGACTCGATCGGCTGGCGCACCGTCGTGAGCGGCGGCTCGGTGCAGCTCATCAGCGACGAGTCGTCGAAGCCGACGACCGACACGTCGTGCGGCACGCGCAACCCCGCGCGACGCGCGGCGCGGACGGCACCGAGGGCGAGCAGGTCGCTCGCGCAGACGATGGCCGTGGCCCCGGCCGCATAGAGGCGGGTGGCGCCGGCCTGCCCGGATTCCAGCGAGTAGAGACCGCGGATGACGAGGCCCTCGTCGATCGGCGAGCCGAGGGAGTCCAGCAGCCGCTGCGCCGCGGCCAGCTTGCGCTGAGACGGGATGTGATCGAGTGGCCCCATCAGCATGCCGATGCGGCGGTGCCCCAGCTGGTGCAGGTGCGACACGGCCTGCTCGGCCGCGGCCGCGTCGTCGGTGGACACCGTGGCGAATGCGATGTCGTCCACGCGCGCGTTCACCAGCACGGTCGGGAGCTTGACCTGCCGGAGGCGCGCGTAGTGGCCGTGCGGGGAATCGCCCTGGCTGTAGTTGCCGCCGAGGAAGATGACCCCGCTCACCTGCTGCTGCAGCAGCAGGTCCACGTAGTCCGATTCCGTGATGCCGCCGGCGTTCTGCGTGCAGAGCAGCGGGGTGTAGCCGTTCTGGGCGAGTCCCCCGCCTACGATCTCGGCCAGCGCGGGGAAGATCGGGTTGGTCAGCTCCGGCAGCACGAGACCCACCAGTCGCGCCCGCTCGCCCCGCAGCTTGGTCGGCCGCTCGTACCCCAGCACGTCCAGCGCGGTGAGCACCGCCTGTCGGGTCGCCTCTGACACGCCGGGTTTGTCATTGAGCACCCGGCTCACGGTCGCCTCGCTGACCCCCACCTTGCGCGCCACCTCGGCGAGTCGCTTCGACATGTCGTCAGTGTACGCAAGAACTTGCAAGCGGATGCAAACGGCTCGCACTCCGCGTCATGCCGGGGTAGCGACCTGATCCCGGAGCCTACGCGCGGGAGTCGCCTCCCCGCAGCCCACCGCGGGTATCGAGCGCCAGCTCCTCGGCATCCATCGCCACGATCAGCTCGCGCATCACCTCCTCGTTGAGATTGCCCGCGTCGCGTTCCTCGAGGACGACCCGGCGGCGCACCTGCAGCCAGCCCCGCGAGAGCGACGCGAAGTCGGCATAGTTGGGCGCCGGATGCCCCGGATCCGAGTCGCGCGCGGCGCCGAGCTCGGCATCCTGAGCGCGTTCCGAGTCGGTCTCGAGCCGGGTCAGCGAGCGTGCCAGCCGGTCGAAGCGGTCGGAGAAGCCCGCGCCGAAGCGCTCCTCCCATTCCTCCCGCTTGGCGGCGAGGTAGGCGCGACCCTCCTCGTTGGTGCGCGCGCGCACGGCGTCGAGCTCGCGCGCGTCGTCGACCTTCTCGTCGGCGTCGGCGACGGCGAGGCGGCGGATCAGCACGGGCAGCGTCAGCCCCTGCAGCAGCAGGGTGCCGACGGTGACGACGAAGGCGACGAACACGATGGCGTGCGCGGCCGACTCGGGGAAGCCGGGGGCGACGTCGGCGATGGCGGCGGCCGTGGCCAGGGTCACCACTCCGCGCATTCCCGCCCATGAGACCACCACGCGGTCCTGACGCGAGAGCACGGGCTCCATCCGCATCCGGATCTGCGCTTCCGTGGGCACGGGCGCGCCACGGCGCACACGGCGACGGGCGTCGTCGTCGGGCAGGGCGGTCATCCGCGCACGCCAGCGGGCTACGCGCCTGGTCTGCGACCACTGCCCCCACGCGTAGCTCGCGAAGACGAAGACGGGCCGCACCAGCAGCACGACCGCCAGCACGGCGATCGAGAGCAGGATCGTCTGAAGGATGACCGACTCGGATCCCGTCGCGAGTTCGGTGATCACCCCCGGGAGCTGCAGCCCGATCAGGGCGAAGACGAAGCTCTCGAGCAGCAGGTCTATCGAGAGCCACACCGGCCGCTCCTGCTGCCGCGTGGCGTAGCTCGTGCGCGGGGCCTGGTACCCGACATACAGCCCCATCGCGACGACCGCGAGCACACCGGAGCCGCGGAGGTGCTCGGCGATGCCGTAGGCACCGAACGGCACGAGGAGCCCGAAGGTTCCGACGACGACGGGGTCGGCCAGCCGCAGGCGGATCAGGTTCAGCAGCACGCCGAAGAGCAGACCGACTGCGACCCCGACGATCACCGCCAGCAGGAACTGCCCCACCCCTTGGAGGACGGTGACGGTCGCACCCGCGAGGATCGCCGCGAAGACGCGGAACAGCGTCAGCGAGGTGGCGTCGTTGATGAGGCTCTCGCCCGAGATCACCGTCATGATCCGCCGCGGGAGCCCGAGACGACGACCGATGGATGCCGCGGAGACCGCGTCGGGTGGCGCCACGATCGCGCCGAGCAGCAGGGCGCCGGGAAGGGTCAGCGACGGCATGATCACGAATGCGACGGCCCCGACGGCGAGCGCGGTCAGGAGCACGAGCCAGATTCCGAGCCGGCGGATCTGCGGCAGGCTCTGCCGGAAGTTGACGAACGACACGTCGAGCGCGGCGGAGTAGAGCAGCGGCGGGAGCACCAGGTTCAGCAGCAGCTCGCCGTCGATCTCGAGGTCGGGGACGGCCGGGATGTATGACACGGCGAGCGCCACCACGGTCACGAGCAGGGGCGCCGGCCATCCCCGCCAGCGAGCCACCGCGGCGACGGCGACCGCTCCGACGAGCACGTAGAAGATCTCGGTGTCCATCGGCCCAGGGTAGCGATGGCCGATGGCAGGATCGAAGCCATGAGTGCCCCGAGCCTCGTGTGGCTGCGCGATGACCTGCGGATCGCCGACAACCCCGCCCTGTCCACCGCCGCGGAGCGCGGCCCGGTGGTCGTGCTTTACGTGCTCGATGAGGCCTCGCCCGGCATCCGCCCCCTCGGCGGGGCGTCGCGCTGGTGGCTGCACGGGTCGCTGGAGGCCCTCGGGGGAGAGCTCGCCGGACGAGGGGTCGCCCTCGTTCTGCGTCGCGGCGAGGCCGGGGCGATCGTGCCGGAGGTCGCCGCGGCCATCGGGGCGGAGGCGGTCTTCTGGAACCGGCGGTACGGCGGCGCGGAGCGCGAGGTCGACACCGCCGTGAAGGCCGAGCTGCGGGAGCGCGGGCTGGATGTCGCATCGTTCGCGGCTTCGCTGCTCTTCGAGCCGTGGACGGTGCAGACCGGCTCGGGCACATCCTTCTCCGTCTTCACGCCGTTCTGGAAGGCGTGCCGCGCGCTGCCCGAGCCCCGGCATCCGCTGCCGGAGCCGGAGCTCACGGGGGCGCCGGCCGTCCCCGGTGACGCGCTCGAGACCTGGGACCTGAGGCCGGCAGGTCCGGACTGGGCCGGCGGCCTGCGGGAGCTGTGGACCCCCGGCGAGCGCGGCGGA
Source organism: Micromonospora sp. DT81.3 (assembly GCF_049847225.1). Classification (NCBI taxonomy): domain Bacteria; kingdom Bacillati; phylum Actinomycetota; class Actinomycetes; order Micromonosporales; family Micromonosporaceae; genus Micromonospora; species Micromonospora sp. DT81.3. The sequence continues at coordinate 85,305 of NZ_JBNCNY010000008.1, read as the reverse complement.
CGCGAGCAGCTGAGGGCCTTTCTCACCGACGACCTCGGCGACTACGCCGCGGGGCGAGACACCCTGGCCGACCGGGTGACCTCTCGCCTGTCGCCGCACCTGCGCTGGGGCGAGGTGAGCCCGTACCAGGCATGGCATGCCGTCGCGGCATCCGGTGCCGACGGCGACAGCGTGAGCCGCTTCTTGAGCGAACTCGGATGGCGTGAGTTCGCCGCGCACGTGCTGTACCACTTCCCCGATCTCGCGACGCGCAATTGGCGCCGGCAGTTCGACGCGTTCCCGTGGCGGCCGGCCGACGAGACGAAGCTCCGGGCGTGGCAGCAGGGACGCACCGGAATCCCGGTCGTCGACGCCGGGATGCACGAGCTCTGGACCACGGGGACGATGCACAACCGCGTGCGCATGATCACGGCATCCTTCCTCACGAAGAACCTGCTTCTGGACTGGCGGCTCGGCGAGCAGTGGTTCTGGGACACCCTCGTGGATGCCGACGGCGCGAGCAACCCGTTCAACTGGCAGTGGGTGGCCGGATCGGGCGCGGATGCCGCTCCGTACTTCCGCATCTTCAATCCCGAGGTGCAGGCGAAGAAGTTCGACCCGGACGGTGCCTACGTGAAGCGGTGGGCGCCGGAGCACCTGAGCGGTGAGGCCCCGGATCCGATCGTCGACCTGGCGGCGTCGCGCAAGGCGGCGCTCGCCGCGTACGAGGTGGTCCGGCGGGCAGGGGCCTGAATCCGGGGGCCAGCCCCCGTGCGGCGTGGAAGGTGCGTTCTTAGGCTCGGAGGACACCCGAACCCGATGACAGGATCGCCATGTCGCAGCAAGCCCCCGCCTACCAGCCCGCCGTCCCGCAGCCGCACGCCGTCCCTCAGCCCCTCGCCGTGCCTCAGCCCTACGCCGTGCCGGGAGCCGAACAGGTCAGCCCGAAGTCGTGGCTGGCGACCCTGCTGCTGTCGATCTTCCTCGGGGAGCTCGGCATCGACCGGTTCTACCTCGGCAAGGTCGGCACCGGCATCCTGAAGCTTCTCACCCTCGGCGGGTTCGGCATCTGGTGGCTCATCGATGTGATCCTCGTCATCGCCGGCGCCATGCGCGACAAGCGCGGGCTGCTCGTCGCCTACACGCCGCGGCTGCCGTAGACGCGGGAGCCGCTCGAGCTGGGAATACCCGGAGGCTCGGTCGCGGTTGCCCTCAGCGATGACCTCTGCACCAGCGCCCGCCCTGTCCGTCCTCGACCTCGTGCCGGTGCGCACGGCGCAGACCAGCGCGCAGGCGGTCGCCGCTTCGCTGGCCGTCGCGGAGCGCGCCGACGCTCTGGGCTACCGGCGGTACTGGTTCGCCGAGCACCACAACATGCCGGCGGTGGCGTCGACGACTCCCCCGGTGCTGATCGCGGCCGCTGCCGCCCGCACCCGCCGCATCCGGGTCGGCTCCGGCGGAGTCATGCTCCCGAACCACTCCCCCCTCGTCGTGGCCGAGCAGTTCGCCGCGCTGGAGGCGCTCGCCCCGGGCCGCATCGACCTCGGCATCGGGCGCGCCCCGGGCAGCGACCCGGTGATCACGCAGCTGCTCCGGATGTCGGGCACCACCTCGGATGTGGAGCGGTTCCCGTCGCACATCAGCGACATCCTCGGGCTGGTCTCGCCCGACGGCGCCACCGTGCGGTTCTCGAGCGGCGGCGAGTACAGCGTGCACGCCACCCCATCGGCCGACGGGGCACCCGAAGTGTGGCTGCTGGGCTCGAGCGACTACTCGGCGCAGCTCGCGGCATCCATGGGTCTGCCCTACGTCTTCGCGAACCACTTCTCCGGCGAGGGCCTCGAGCGCGCGCTCGAGCTGTATCGCAGCGGGTTCCGCCCGAGCGAGCAGCTGCTCGAGCCGCGCACGTTCCTGACGATCAACGCGGTCGCGGCGCCGACCGCAGAGGAGGCCGAGGCCCGCGCCGTACCGCAGCTGCGGATGATGGCGCGCCTGCGCACCAACAAGCCGCTGACCGCGCTCGAGACCGTCGAGGAGGCGCGGGCGGCGATGGCGGCCGAGGGCGATGCGCTCGCGGAATCGATCATGCAGTCCGCGCGCAGCCGGTGGCTCGTGGGCACGGGTCCGGACGTTCAGGCGCAGGTGGCGGACTTCGCCGCCGCGCACAGCGTGGACGAGGTCATGGTCTCGCCGGTCGCCGGCTCGTTCGACGGTGAGCCGATGGATGCCTCGCCGGGCCGCCTGCAGACCCTCGAACTGCTCGTCGCCTGAGACGCGCTTCGCGCTTCGCGCGGCCCTTCTCGCCGCGCGCTGCAGTTCTCCCCGCGCGCTGCACTTCTCGCCGCGCGCTGCACTTCTCGACCGACCCCTTCGCTTCGCGCTGCAGTTCTTGCCGCGCGCTGCGTCAATTCGCGGCGCCCGTGCAGGGAAGTGCAGCGCGGGCGCTGACCAGGCCGCGGAGCGCAGCTCTTACGGCTGCGCGCACGCTTCGGGCTGCGCGCAGAACTCGCGCGCGCGGCTTCAGGCCTCGGGCTCGCCGCTGAGCAGGCCGCGCAGCCAGTCCCGCGCCTCGACGAAGACGTCGTCGGAGTAGCGCTCCGGGTACCGCACAACGGCCCGGTCCGCGCGCGGGTACGAGCCGAGGAACACGACCTTCGGGCTGAACCGGCGAAGCCCGAGCAGGGCATCGGCCATCCGTTCGTCCTCGATGTGCCCGTCGGCGTCGATGACGAACCGGTACCGGCCGAGCTCGTCGCCGATCGGCCGCGAGGCCAGCAGGCTGAGGTTGATGCCGCGCGTGGCGAACTGCTCGAGCAGCTCGAGCAGGGCACCGGGGTGGTCCTCCGGCAGCTCGACGATGAGCGACGTCTTGTCGGCCCCGGTCGGCGCCGGTGGAGGCGCCGTCCGGCTGACCAGAACGAACCGCGTCACGGCCTTGGGATTGTCCCCGATCTCGGTCGCGAGCACGGCGAGGTCATGGTGCTCGGTGATCGACGGCGGTGCGATCGCGGCATCCGCGTTGTTCGTCCCGTCGAGCAGGCCCGTCGCGCTCGCGACGTTGCTCGCCGCGGGAATGTGCGCGTGCTCCGGCAGCGTGGAGGTGAGCCACTGCAGGCACTGCGCGTAGGCGACCGGATGCGCCGCGATCAGCGTCACATCCGAGAGGGCGGTGCCGGGTCGGGCCACGAGCACGAAGTTGACCGGCACGAGGTACTCCCCGACGATCCGCAGCCCGGGAATCGTGGCAAGCGCGTCCTGCGTCGTGGAGACCCCGCCGTCCACCGAGTTCTCGATCGCGATCATGGCGGCGTCGCTGCGTCCCTGGATGACGTCGCCGAGCGCCTCGCCGACGTTGAAGACCGGCCGCCAGTCGTGGCCGCGCGCCTCGGGCACCTGAGCGAGGGCGGCCTCCGTGAACGTGCCGGCGGGTCCGAGGAAGCTGTACGTGCGGCGTGCGGGAATCTCGGGCTCACTCGTCACGCGCTTCAGCCTATCGCCGCGGAATCCGCTCGCCGTCCGCCCCCGGGTCCGCCCGCGCCGGGCGCCTACCACTCCGGCGAGAGTTGACGCCACCCTGTGCCCGAGCCGCTTCGCACTGTAAGACTGGAGGCATGAGCTCTCGTGCCGGACAGGTAGCAGAACCACAGGACCTCATCGATATCGATGAGCTGATCAACGCCTACTACGACAGAAAGCCGGATGCCGCGGTCGCCGAGCAGCGCGTCGCCTTCGGCACGAGCGGCCACCGAGGGTCGTCGCTCTCCACCAGCTTCAACGAAGATCACATCCTGGCGACCACCCAGGCGATCGTCGACTACAGGGTGGCGCAGGGCATCAGCGGTCCGCTGTTCCTGGGCCGCGACACCCACGGGCTGTCGCTGCCGGCCGAGCGCACCGCGATCGAGGTGCTCGTCGCCAACGGCGTGGACGTGCGCGTCGACTCCCGGGACTCCTGGGTGCCGACGCCCGCGCTGAGTCACGCGATCCTGACGTACAACAAGGGCCGGGCACTGGATGACGCCGGCCGGGCGGACGGCATTGTGGTCACACCGAGCCATAACCCGCCGCGAGACGGCGGCTTCAAGTACAACCCGCCGAACGGCGGACCCGCCGACACCGACGCGACCGGATGGGTGGCCGACCGCGCGAACGAGCTGATCGCGGCCGGGCTCGAGGGCGTGAAGCGCGTGCGCTACGCCGACATCGACGGCGACACCCTCGGCGACTACGACTTCCGCGACGCCTACGTGCGCGACCTCGGCAGCATCATCGACGTCGAGGCGATCAAGAAGGCGGGAGTGCGCATCGGTGCCGACCCGCTGGGAGGCGCATCCGTCGAGTACTGGGCCCTCATCGCCGAGGTCTACGGCCTCGACCTGACCGTCGTGAACCCCGACGTCGATCCGACGTGGAGATTCATGACGCTCGACTGGGACGAGAAGATCCGGATGGATCCGTCGTCACCGAGCGCGATGGCCTCGCTGGTCGCACGACGGAGCGAATACGACATCCTGACGGGCAACGATGCGGATGCCGATCGCCACGGCATCGTGACACCGGATGCCGGGCTGATGAACCCCAATCACTACCTCGCCGTGGCCATCGAGTACCTGTTCTCGCACCGCCCCGGCTGGTCGCCGGATGCCGCGGTCGGCAAGACCCTCGTCTCGTCGATGATCATCGACCGCGTGGCGGAGGGCCTCGGTCGCCGGCTGCTCGAGGTGCCGGTCGGCTTCAAGTGGTTCGTCCCTGGCCTGCTCGACGGCTCCGTCGCCTTCGGCGGCGAGGAGTCCGCCGGAGCGTCGTTCCTCCGCACCGACGGCACCGTCTGGACGACCGACAAGGACGGCATCCTGCTGTGCCTGCTTGCCGCCGAGATCCTCGCGGTCACAGGGAAGACCCCGTCGCAGCTGTATGCCGATCTCGAAGCCCGGTTCGGGTCGTCCGCGTACCAGCGGGTCGACGCACCGGCGAGCCCGGCGCAGAAGGCCCAGCTCGCCAAGCTGGCCCCCGAAGCCGTCACCGCCACGGAACTCGCCGGCGAGCCGATCACCGCGAAGCTCTCGCACGCGCCGGGCAACGGTGCCGCGATCGGCGGGCTCAAGGTGCAGACCGAGCACGCGTGGTTCGCGGCGCGGCCGAGCGGCACCGAGGACGTCTACAAGCTCTACGGTGAGTCCCTTCGAGGCGAAGCGCACCTGCGGGAGGTGCAGGAAGAGGCGCGCGCGGTGGTCAGCGCGGCGCTGGGCGGCTAGGTTCCCCTCCACCGGCCCGCCGTGATGCAACCTGTGGGTTGCAGTCTTGTTCTTCTTGTGCAACTATTTAGTTGCAGTTAGTTTCCCGACCTGAGGAGAACAATCATGAGCATGACAGTCAATCCGTCGACCATCGACCAGAGCGGCTTCACCGTGCGGCGCACCATCAAGATCGCCGCGCCGGTCGAGGCCGTGTGGTCCGCCGTCACCGAACCGGCGCACATCTCGAAGTGGTTCGGCGTCGCCGTCCTCGACGGCGCCGGAGTCGGAGCCACGGGGACCCTGACGTTCCCCGACTACGGCGCGGTTCCGCTGCGCATCGAGGCGATCGACGCTCCGCGCTCGATCTCGTACCGCTGGGGGAACGACGACGCCCTCGGAAACCTCGCAGAGGAGGTCGACCCCGAGCACTCGACCGTGTTCACCTTCACGCTCGAGGCTGTCCCGGACGGCACCCGGCTCACCGTCGTGGAGACCGGCTTCGAGACCACGTCCGACCCGTCCGCCAACCTCGAGAGCCACCGCGAGGGCTGGAACTCCGAACTCGACAAGCTGGTCGCCCTGCTCGAGGGCGCCGCGTGACGACGGGCACCCTCGTGCCGGTATTCGCCGCGCTCGGCGACGAGACGCGGTGGAGCATCCTGGCGGCACTCGGTGAGGGCGACGCGTCCGCGTCGGCCCTCGCCGGGCGCCTCCCGGTCAGCCGTCAGGCGATCGCAAAACACCTCGCCGTGCTGCAGGAGGCGGGGCTCGTCGAGCCGGTCCGTGTCGGGCGCGAAGTGCAGTACCGGGTGCTCGGATCGCAGCTGAGCGCCACAGCGCGTCGGCTCGACGCCATCGGCGCCGAGTGGGACCGCCGGCTCTCCGTCATCCGGGAGATCGCCGAGGGCCTCTAGCCCTGCCGAGGACTCGGCGCGGGGCTCCGCGCCGGCCCCGGGCGCCGCTCGGTCAGCTCTGGGGGTCCACCGCGCCGCCGAAGTACACCTCGACGGACTTCACCTTGCCGTCCGCGACTTCGGAGGCCTCCGCGTTGCGCCATCGAACCCCGTCGACGCGGTACTCGTAGCGGTGCAGCACCACCCCGTCGACGTCTGCGATCTGCAGGGTCTGCGACGGCGCATCGAAGTGAGAGGCGGTGGGGAAGCATCGCTCTAGCCACGTCGCCTTGTCGAGGTGATCGTCCTGGGGACTCGTGAACACGAAGTCGTCGGCCAGGAGCTCCTCGGCCCTGGGGCGGTCCTGTTCGCGGAACGCCGTCATCAGGGCGAGCACCACGTCGACACTGTTCTGATCTGACATGACCAAAGGCTATTCAGCGTCCCCCGGCCTCACAACGACGGGGGCGCCGCGTAGCATCTCGAGCGTGACGAACTGGGAACCGGGAGTCGGCGTGGTCGAGCTGCCTGACGGCCGGCTCGTGCGCGGGCGCGGCCTCCATGCACATCCGGGGAGCGACTTCCAGACTCCCGAGTTCGGGGTGTACCTGCTGGGCCGGACCGTCCATCCGGGCCCGTGGGAGCATCGATTCGTGCGATGGCCGGATTTCTGCGTCCCTCTGTCGACCCCCCATGCCATGCGCGCACTCTGCGAAGCCTACGATCGGGCGGCGGACCAGCGCGTGGAGCTCTGCTGCGCGGGCGGCACGGGCCGCACCGGTGCGGGGCTCGCCGTGCTCGCGGCGCTGGCAGGCGTCGAGCCGGATCGGGCCGTTGCATGGGTGCGGGAGCACTACCGCGCCCGAGCGGTCGAGACCCCGTGGCAGGAGCGGTGGGTGGTGCGGGCGGCGGAGCGGGCCATCGAGCGCCGCTCCGCCGGCTGAGGCGGCGCGCCCTCCGCGGGCTGAGGCGGAGCGCCTTCGGTGGGCTCTGATGACCTGACACCTCGCCGCCCCTCTGTCAACCCCGACCGGGGTGTCGGTCTGGCGGACTATCGTCGAACACATGTCCGAATCGAACAACTCCGGCGAGGTCCTCGGTGCGACCGAGCCCACAGACAACCCCGCAGCCAAGGACCCGTCGCAGTGGGTCACCGGTGATGAGCCGATGACAGCGGCGCAGCGCAGCTACCTCGACACTCTGGCACGCGAGGCGGGCGAGGAGATCTCGGCCGACCTGACAAAGGCCGAGGCATCCGAGCACATCGAGCGCCTGCAGGAGAAGACCGGCAGATCTCAGCGCTGAGCAAACCGATCCGCGCGCTCGAGCGCTACTCAGGTCCAGCTCCTGCCAGGAACCGACCCGATGCGCGGCCTGGCCGGAGGATGACCCCGGGTGATGCCCGGCCGGCGCGGGTAGGATTCATGGGGATCCAGGAGGGACACCCCCATGAAGATCACCACGACATCCGATTGGCGTCAGTCGATCGCGTTCGACTCCCCCATGCTCGTCGCCGACCTCGTTCCCGGCGAACCGACGCGCTGCTTCACGTGCGGCACGGCGTCGGAGCTGCGTCCCCGTACCGAGCTGTGGGCGGTGAAGCACCGGCATCCGAACGATCACGCCGGCTACGTCCGGTTCTACTGCCGGCCGCACCTGCCGGCGGTGCAGCAGCACTCGACGCCGACCGCTGCCACGGCGAAGCCAGCGGCCGCTCGCGTCGCGCGACGCGCGCCTGCGCCGCGCAGCGTCGCGTCGAGCGACAGGGTGCGCGCGATGTGCCCTGACTGCTACGTCGAGATCTCGGCGACCGGCGTCTGCGGCATGTGCGGCCGACGCGTGGGCTGAGTCCGCGCCGCGGGGGAGGCGTGCTCTAACCTCGACGGGTGACGCATCGTCTCACCCTCGATCAGGCGCGGCGGATCGCCGTGCGCGCGCAGCTGCTGGACGCCGACCGCCCGGGCGACGTTGTGGAGGTCGCCGAGCAGCTGGGCGCCGTCAAGATCGACCCGACTGCCACCATCGCCCCCTGCGAGCACACCGTGCTGTGGTCGAGGATCGGCTGGTCGTACGAGTCGGGGCAGCTGATCAAGGCGGTCGAGATGGACCGGCTGCTCTTCGAGTACGACGGCGCCTTTCGTCCGGCGAGCCTGCTCCCGCTGATGCTGCCGGCGATGCGCGGATGGCCGCGGCGCGAGAGCAGCCGGCGGTGGCTGGAGGCGAACGCCGGATTCCGCGCCGATGTGGTGGCCCGGCTCCGCGCCGAGGGCCCACTGCTCGCGAGCCAGATCCCCGACACCGCGCAGGTCAGCAGGGCCCCCGACGGCTGGTCGGGGTCGAACCAGGTGCCGCACATGCTCGACTTCCTCATGCGGCAGGGCGTGGTCGCCATCTCGGGCCGCGAGAGCCGGCATCGCATCTGGGACCTTGCGGAGCGTGTCTACCCCCGGGATCTCCCGGAGTACGACGAAGACGAGGCTGCGCGGCTGCTCGATGAGAGGAGGCTGCAGGCAGCGGGCATCGCGAAGCAGAAGTCACCCTGGACGCCCGTCGGCGAGGCGGGCGAGCCGGCGACGATCGAGGGGATGCGCACCAAGTGGCGCGTGGATCCGGATGCCGTGGCCGCCCTCGATGAGGACGACGGCGGTCGGGTCGCGTTCCTCAACCCCTACGACGGGATGCTCTTCGACCGTCCGCGGCTGCGGGACGTCTTCGAGTTCGAGTACGTGCTCGAGCAGTTCAAGCCGAAGCCGCAACGGCGGTACGGCTTCTTCGCCCACCCGATCCTGCTGGGCGACCGCTTCGTGGGGATGCTGGATGCCGAGGTCGACAGGGAACGGGAGGTGCTCCGCGTGAATGCGGTGCACGAGTTCCTTCCGTTCGAGCCGGAGGAGGACGAAATGGTGCGCGCGGAGCTCGATGAGCTCGGGGAGTGGCTCGGTGTCAGCGTGGTCGACGCGCGCTGAGCCACCCCCGAAAGTCCGCTAGGCCGGGACGTCTCCGCGCCAGGCGCCCGTCTCGACGCCTTGGGACTCGATGAACTCCTTGAAGTTCTTGAGGTCCTTCTTCACCGCGTGCGAACCCGCACCCACCAGGGAGCCCACCTTCTCGATGAGTCCCTGGGGGTCCCAATCTAGCTGGACGGTGACGCGGGTGGTGGTGTCGCTCAGCTTGTGGAAGGTGACGACGCCGGCGTGCTCGGTCTCGCCGCCGGTGCTGTTCCAGGCGACGCGCTCATCCGGGTGCTGCTCGGTGATGACGGCGTCGAACTCACGCTTCTGGCCGCCGACGCTGATCTTCCAGTGGGTGTGCGTGTCATCGATCTGCGTGATCGACTCCACCTCGTCGAGGAACTTCGGGAAGCTCTCGAACTGCGTCCACTGGTTGTATGCCGTGCTCACGGGAACGTCTACGTCGATGGTTTCGATGATCTGCGCCATGGAGTCACTCCTCATTTCGGTTTCGATCGGTACTCCTCCATTCGACCCGATCCCGGAGGCGCCGTGGGAGGGCTTGACATCTCGCCGACAGCCAGTAGTGATCGCACGTCGCACCCGGTCGGGAGAGGGGGAAGCAGTCCTGCAGTCGAGGTCGAATGCGCCGTCATGGACATGCTGGAACGACGCTCCTACACTCAGGTCGTGGACGCCGCGACGCAGTCGATGATCGACAATCTGCCCAAGAACACCGGCAAGTCGCTGGAGGAGTGGTACGCGGTGCTCAGCCACGCCGGCCTGGAGAAGCACGCCGAGATGGTGGCGTACCTGAAAGGCGGACACGGCGTGAGCCACGGATACGCGAACGGCATCGTGCTGCAGTACCGGTCAAGGGATGCGGCGACCTCGGACGACGACCTCGTCGATGCCCAATACGCCGGTCCGAGAGCCGGCCTCCGTCCCCTCTATGAAGCCGTGATCTCGGCCGTGCGGCAGTTCGGCGACGACGTCGACGTGCGTCCGAAGAGGGCCAGTGTCTCGCTCCGTCGGTCCAAGCAGTTCGCTCTTGTGGAGCCGGCGAGCGCCAAGAGGCTTCAGCTGGGGATCAATGTGAGGGGCACAGCGCCCACAGAAAGGCTGAAGGCCGCAACGGGGATGTGCACGCACAACGTTTCTGTGACCTCGATCGACGAGGTGGACGAGGAGCTGCTCAGGTGGCTCAGGAAGGCCTACGAGCTCGCCTGAGTCGAAGCAGGGCTCCCGGCCATGGTCTGATCGGGCGCTGCGGCCCCGCCCGGATCAGGCGGGCGGCGCGTCGGGGTCGAGGGCCTTGAGCATGTCCTCCTCGACCGCGTTGTCTGCCTCCAACTGGTCTTCGGTCGTCTTGTCGCCACCGGTGGGTGCGCCGTCGTTCTCGACGGGTTGGTCGTCTCCTGGATCGCTCGTCATATCCGCAGACTACGCGCCCGGAAAGCCGACGGCACCGAAGAACCTCCCCGACAGCGAAACGGCCGGGACGAGGTCGTCCCGGCCGTTTCGTCGGTGGTTCAGCGGAAGGCATCCTTCACGTCTTCGCCGGCCTTCTTGAGGTTCGCCTCGGTCTGGTCGGCGTTGCCCTCGGCTTCGAGGCGCTCGTTGTCGGTCGCCTTGCCGAGGCCCTCCTTGGCCTTGCCTGTGAGGTCCTGAGCAGCGTTCTTGATCTTGTCGTCTGCACCCATGATGATCTCCTTCACAATGGCCCGCGGCGACTGTGGTGCGCGCGGGTGGAACTCCATCACACCCCTGTGGGCATCGTCAGGGCAAGGGGTTGACGGATGGTCTCAGAGGGGTCCTCTGGCGCTCAGAAAGCGCTCAGCAACTGCGCGATGGGCGGCGGGATGCGCTCCAGCGGCAGGGCGGACGCCAGAAGCTCCGCGTAGCGGCGCTTGTTGCCGCTGCGGCCGCCGAAGAAGCGCGCCAGCTGCTGTTCGGGCGTGCGCTCGCGCTGCGCCGGCTGCTGCTGCAACCGGCGAAACGACTCGAGTTCGCCCTGCTGGGCGATCAGCGACTCGACGCCGTGAATGCCGAGCGCGCGCACGAACTCCCCCTCCAGGTCCGGCTCGCAGACGAACACGGCATCGAGCACACGCTCGAAGTCCCGGCGTTCGGCCGCGTCGACCAGACCGAGCAGCCGGGCTCCCGCAAGATCCTGTGCGGCCCGACGGGCGCCCTTCGACCCCCCGAGGGCCACGACAGGAGGCATCGCCAGGCCGAGCCGGGCGCCGAGCGTCTCGACGGCGGCGCGATCGCTCTCCCCCTCGACGACGATGACGATCATGCGAGCCGCCGGCTACAGGGCGACCCCGAGGTCGAGGTCGGCGATCGTGACCGCCTGCCCGGTCTCGAGCGATCGATTGCCGGCGAGCCCGACTGCTACGGACCGAACGCCATCCCGCCATGATGCCGTGTGATCGAGAGGGTCATCGTCCACGCCCTCGAAGAGATCGCGCAGCAGGCGAGCATCGCCCCCGCCGTGCCCGCCCTCCCCCTCCGGGATCGGAACCTCGACGGCGGTCTCCCAGTGCTTCTGCAGCACGAGCCGCTCCGAGATCGGGCGCGTCCGGTCGCTCTCGACGCCTTCGGGCTGCGCGCTCGGATCGATCAGCACCCGTCCGTCTTCGCCCAGGAGCACAGCGCCACGCTCGATGACCGTGAGCTCGGCCCGGCCCTTGGTGCCGTTCACGGAAACGGTGTACCCCTCCCACGGCGAGTGCGCGTTGAGTGAGTACGACATCGAGGCACCGGAGGCGTAATCGACGACGAGGGCCAGGTTGTCCTCGATCGTGATGCCCTCGCCGAAGACGTCCTGGTCGCGCCGGTAGCCGTCGTACTGCTCCTGGTCGTAGTAGAGCGCCTTCATCGACGGCTCGCTCCGCAGGTCGAGGCTGAATGCGTCCTGAAGGGGCGAATCGACGGATCCGCGCTCGGGGCGCTCGCCGAGACCCCGTTCGGCGGCGTTGCGGTCGCCGTAGAACCGCAGGCCGCCCGAGGCGAAGACGCGAGCCGGGACATCGTCGATCCACCAGTTGACCAGGTCGAAGTGGTGCGACGCCTTGTGGATGAGCAGCCCGCCGGAGTTGGTCTTGTCGCGGTGCCAGCGGCGGAAGTAGTCGGCGCCGTGGGCGGTGTCGAGCACCCACTCGAAGTGCACGCTCGTGACGCGCCCGATCTCGCCGGATGCGATGAGGCTCTTCAGCGCGGTGTTGCGCGGCGAGTACCGGTAGTTGAAGGTGACCGTCACCGAGCGTCCGGTGCGCTCCGCCGCCTCGGCGATGCGGCGCACCCCTTCGACGGTGGTGGTCAGCGGCTTCTCGACGATGGCGTCGGCGCCGGCATCCAGTGCCGCGACCACCAAGTCGGCGTGGGTGGCATCCGGGGTCGTCACGATCACGGCGTCGATGCCTTCCGACCGCACTGCCGCGGGCAGCTCGGCCGGATCGAGGACGGCGGGCGCCGCGGCGCCCCTCGCTACGACCAGGTCACGGGCGAGCGCGGCCCGCCCGGGGTTGGTATCGGCGATCGCGATGAGTTCGGCGAAGGCGGCGTGCGGACCGGCGATCTCCTGCAGGTACATGCGAGCACGGGAGCCCGTTCCCACGAGCGCGTAGCGGCGGCGTGCCGGTTCGTTCGACATCGAGAACTCGTTTCGTCGGGGTAGGATCGCGGACGTGAGAAACCGCTTTCCCAGCCTAGGCGCTCGTCCGCGGAGGCGGCAACTCCCGGCCCACGCCCGGCAGCCGCGAGCGGCCGTTCTGCAATCGGGGGCATGATGATCGCAGGAGCACCATGACCAAACGCACAGGCATCCGAGACGTCGCCCGCGAGGCGGGCGTCTCGATCAGCACGGTGTCGAAGGCACTGAACCGGCCCGACGGCGTGAACCCGCAGCTGGTCGCCCGAGTGCGGCTGGCCGCCGACGAGCTCGGCTACGTCCCCCTCGAGGCGGCACGGCAGCTGCGCGTCCGCCGCAGCGGGCTGCTCGGGATGACGGTCATCAACATCGCCAACCCGTTCTTCGCCGAACTGATGGCGGGAGCCGAAGACGCCGTCGCCGTCGCGGGCCTGCGGGTGCTGGTCGGAAACAGTGATGACGACGTCACGAAGGAGCGCGACCACCTCGAACTGTTCGAGCGCGTGCAGGTCGAGGGCGCTCTCGTGACCCCGTTCGGCGACACCGGACCGTGGATCGATCGGCTGCGCGCGCGCGGCATCCCGGTCGTACTCGTCGACACCATGGATGATTCCGGCGCGCTGCCCTCCGTGTCGCTCGACGACATCGCCGGCGGCCGGATGGCGGCGGGACACCTCATCGACATCGGCCGGCGCCGGCTCGCCTTTCTCGGGGCTCGCGAAGAGGTGCGCCAGGTGCGTGAACGCCTCCAAGGCGCCCGCGAAGCGGTCGCGCAGCATCCGGAGGTCACGCTGGATGTCACGTGGTGCGAGCGGACCACCGCGAGGGTGGGCCAGCAGCTGGGTGCCCGCATCGCCGCGCTGGATGCCGCGGAGCGGCCGGACGGCATCATCACGACGAACGACCACATGGGGTGCGGCGTCGTGCACGGACTGGTGAGCGCCGGCGTGCGCGTGCCGGAGGACATCGCTGTGATCGGTTACGACGACATCGAGTTCGCCTCGATCGCTGCTGTGCCGCTGAGCTCCATCCGGCAGCCGGCGCGGGAGATGGGGAAGCGGGCGGGCGAGCTGCTGCTCCGCCACATCGCGGGCGATCTCGACGGTGTCACGCAGGTCGTGTTCCAGCCGGAACTGGTGATCCGCGCATCCACCGTCGGCTGATCCTGCGGCTCCGTCGTTCATCGCGCATTTCGGTCTCGTGCTCCGGAGCGCTCGGTACGATTGTCCCATGAGCGAGAAAGCGTTTACCCGTACCGCGGATGTCGTCGACGGCGCCCATCCCGCGCGGTCGGTGCTGCGCCTGCTCGCCCGGCGTCCCGGCCGGATGACCGTCGCCATCCTCGCGTTCGCCATGAAGGAGATCCCGCTCTGGTTCCTCCCGGTCGTGACCGGCGCGATCATCGACATCGTCGCGGACGGCGGCGCGGTGTCGTCGGTGCTCGTCTGGCTGGGAGTGGCGATCGTGCTGCTGCTGCAGAACTACCCGAACCACATCCTGTACACGCGCAATTTCATGACCGTCGTCCGTGACACCGGAGCCGGCCTGCGCAACGCGCTCGCCGCGCGGCTGCAGAGCCTCTCCATCGGATATCACACGCGTGCGAGTTCGTCGGTGGTGCAGACCAAGGTCGTGCGTGACGTCGAGAACGTCGAGCTGATGCTGCAGCAGGTCACGCATCCGCTGCTGTCGTCGGTGATGGTGCTCACAGGCGCCATCGTGATGACGGCCGTCGTCGTGCCGGAGTTCCTGCCCGTGTACGCGCTCACGGTGCCGTTCGCCCTGCTCCTCCGCTGGGGGATGGCGCGGCGGTCGCGCGCGCGCAACGAGGTGTTCCGGCGTGAGGTGGAGGCGTTCGCCGGCCGCGTCGGCGAGATGGCGTCTCTGATCCCCGTCACCCGCGCGCACGGCCTCGAGCAGACGGCGGTGAGCCGCGTCTCGGACGGCGCCGACGAGGTGCGGCGAGCCGGGCTCCACCTCGACATGCTGAACGGGCACGTCGCGTCGATCTCGTGGGTCGGCATGCAGCTGCTCGGTGTCGGATGCCTGGGCCTCGCCGCCGTCTTCTCGCTGACCGGCATCGTGCCGATCACCCCCGGGGAGGTCGTGCTGCTCTCGAGCTACTTCGCCCTGCTCACCCAGGGGCTCACCCAGCTGCTCATGCTCATCCCTGTCGGCGCCCGCGGGCTCGAGTCCGTCCGGTCCATCGCCGAGGTGCTGCAGGAGCCGGACCTCGAGCAGAACGAGGGCAAGCGCCGGGTCGACCGGGTCGCCGGCGAGATCACGCTGCGCTCCGTTTCCCACCGGTACCGGGATTCGGCGGTGGATGCGGTGCACGATGTGTCCTTCGAGATCCGACCGGGTGAGACAGTGGCCTTCGTCGGATCGTCGGGTTCGGGCAAGTCGACGCTGCTGAACCTCGTGCTGGGCTTCGTTCGTCCGACCGCGGGGACGATCCTCCTCGATGGAAGCGACATGCAGGAGCTGGACCTCCGCACGGTGCGCCGATTCGTGTCGGTCGTGCCCCAGGACTCGGTTCTCTTCGAGGGAAGCATCCGAGACAACATCGCGTATGGCCTGCCCCAGCTCGGGGACGAGGCGATCCACCAGGCGCTGCGGGATGCGAACGCGCTCGATGTCGTCGCGTCCCAGCCGGACGGGTGGGACACGATCGTCGGAGAACGCGGCGCGCGGCTCTCGGGCGGCCAGCGCCAGAGGCTGGCGATCGCCCGGGCCCTGGTGCGCAATCCACGCATCCTGCTGCTCGATGAAGCCACGAGCGCGCTGGACCCGGAGTCGGAGCAGCTTGTCAAAGAAGCACTCTCGCGCCTGATGAAGGGCCGCACGACCCTCGTCGTGGCACACCGGCTCTCGACGATCCGCAGTGCGGACCGCATCGTCGTGCTCGAGGGCGGTCGCATCGTGGAGGTCGGCGCACATGACGAGCTGCTGGTACGAGGCGGGCGCTACGCGCACCTGCACGCCACCCAGAACGGCGCGGCGGCGGCGGGATGACCGGCGTGCCTTCACCGCGGCATCCGCGCCACGCCAGCACGACGCCGTGACCGATCGCCGAGTCGCTCCCGGCGAGGTGTACCGCGACCCGGTCTACGACGGCGCGACCGATCCGACGGTGGTCCGCGATGTGGACGGCGGATGGTGGATGTTCTACACGCAGCGCCGGGCGACGCATCCCGATCCCGGCCCGGGCGTCGCGTGGGTGCACGGCAGCCGGATCGGCGTCGCCCGCGGTGAGGACGGGTACTCGTGGTCGTACGCCGGCACCCTCGAGCCCGACACCCTCGAGCCCGGTGACGCGGGCCTGTCGCTGCGCGCCGGCGCCCTCCCCGCGGAGATCGCGGAGACGCACTGGGCGCCCGACGTGGTGCGGGACGACACGGTCGCCGGCGACAGGCCTCGCTGGCGCATGTACCTCACGCAGATCGACGGGATCCCGGACCGGTGGGACGGTCACGACCGGCGGATCATCGAGTACGTCTCGGACGACCTGACGCACTGGGAGAGGCGCGGGCCGCTCGAGCTCGGCAGCGACCGGGTCATCGACGCGGCGGTCGCGCGCTGTCCCGATGGGAGCTGGCGGCTGTGGTTCAAGGACGAGGCGGCCGGGTCGGTGACGCGCGTGGCGGTCTCCCCCGACCTCGATTCATGGCGCCTCGAGGGCACGGCGATCGGCGGCAGACCGCACGAGGGCCCGTACGTCTTCGCCCTGGGAGGGTGGTGGTGGATCATCACGGACGAGTGGCGCGGAATCGCGGTCCACCGCTCGAGCGATGCGGTGGAGTGGGTACGGCAGGGCGGGCCGGAGAATGTGATCCTCGGCGACTCCGGGCCGCCGGAGCGCGGCATCCAGATCGGTCGCCACGGTTCGGTCGTCGTCACGGAGGACGACGCGCGCCTGTACTACTTCACGCATCCGTGGTGGGACGGATCGGAGCTCGGCACCAGCGAGGACGCCGATGCCAGGCTCAGTGCGGTGCACGTCGCGCGGCTGTCCGTGTGCGACGGCACGCTTCTCTGCGCGCGCTGACCGGCACATTCGGCCGCTCGCGCACCGTTACGCGATTGACTCTTGCGAAACGTTTTCCCGTCGGGTACGGTGATGGGCAAGCGCTTTCCAGTCACCAAGGAACGCCGTCAATCGCACGAAAGAACAACGAACGTTCGCCGGCTCACGACTCGGACGCGGACGTCAGAGAGGACGAAGATGTTCAGCAAGAAGCGGGCCATTGCTGCAATGGCCTTCACGGCGGGAGCCGCACTGGTCTTGGCGGGATGCGCGGGAGGCGACAACGCGGCGGAGCCCGCCGCCACCTTCGATCCCGACGAGGAGGTCACCCTCGACCTCGCCTTCTGGGGCAACGACATCCGCGCCGACCTGTACAACCAGGCGATCGAGGCGTTCAACGAGGAGTACCCGAACATCACGGTCAACTCGACGTTCCTCGCGTTCCCCGAGTTCTGGGAGAAGCGCCAGACCGAGGCGGCCGGCAAGAACCTGCCCGACGTGATGCAGTTCGACTACTCGTACCTGCGTCAGTACTCCCAGAACAATCTGCTGCTCGATCTCGAGCCCTACCTCGGCAACATCATCGACACCGAGCCGCTGCCGGAGAACATCCTCGACATCGGCGTGGTAGACGACAAGACGACCGGCATCGCCACGTCCACCAACGCGTGGGGTCTCTTCACCAACACGAAGCTTCTCGAGACCGCCGGTGTCGAGCAGTTCGAGGGCGGCAGCTGGGAGGACTACACCGAATGGATGGGCGAAGTCACCGACGGCGCCGGCGGGGCGTTCTGGGGCGGCAGCGACTTCACCGGCCGCATCCAGAACTTCGAGCTGCAGCTGCGCGCCGAGGGCAAGGACCTCTTCACCGAGGACGGTGAGCCGGGCTTCGACGAGGAGCGCCTCACCGAGTTCTGGGAGCAGGGCGCACCGATCCGCGAGGACGGCATCGGCATCCCGCAGCAGCGGGTGGAGGAAGTCGTCCCGAAGGGCGCGTTCGACAGCGCGCTGACCGCCAGCGAGCTCACGTGGGACAACTTCGGCGCCGGCTACCTCGCCGGCCTCGGAGCGGAGTACACCGAGCTGGGTCTGATCGAGCCGCCCGTCACGGAGGAAGGCGCGAAGGACCTGTACCTCAAGCCCTCGATGCTCCACTCGATCTCGGCCAACACCGACCACCCCGAGGCAGCGGCGACGCTCGTCAACTTCCTGGTCAACTCGCCGCAGTCCGGTGAGATCTTCGGCACCAACCGCGGCCTCCCGGCCTCCGAGACGGCGCTCGCGGCCGCGGAGCTCGACCCGCTCAGCCAGCAGGTGAAGGACTACGAGGCATCCATCGCCGACCGTCTCGGCGACGCTCCCCCGGTCCCGATCGTGGGTTACGGCACGCTCGAGGAGAAGTTCCGCCAGATCGGCACCGAGCTGAACTTCGGCACCATGACGGTTGACGAGGCCGTGAGCGAGTTCTTCACTGAGATGGACGTCGTCCTAGGCCAGTAGGACACCCGGGGCCCGGGCGGCGACGCCCGGGCCCCGCCCCGAACCTCCACCCAACGTTCAGGAGACCGACGTGAGTACGACAGCGACGAGAGTGATCGTCACCGGGGAAGACTCCTCGCGCAAGAACCTGCTGCGCAGACGGCGCGCAGAAGACGCAGGACGGCCGGGCCTGAAGCGGCGCGAACGCCGGGAGACGCTGACCGGGTACGGGTTCCTTCTCCCGTGGCTGATCGGCTTCATCGGCCTCACCGTCGGCCCGATGCTGTACTCGCTGTACCTGTCCTTCACCCGGTACGACATCTTCTCCGACCCCCGCTGGATCGGCCTGGACAACTACGTCCGCTTGTTCACGGAAGACCCCAACTTCATCCAGTCCTCGCAGATCACCCTGATCTACGTGCTGGTCGGCACCCCGATCACCCTCGCCGCAGCGCTGGCTGTGGCGATGCTGCTGAACTTCCGCGACAAGGGCAGCGGGTTCTTCCGCTCCGCGTTCTACGCCCCCTCGCTCATCGGGGCCTCGGTGTCGGTGGCCATCGTGTGGCGGGCGATGTTCTCCGACAACGGGCCGGTCGATAGCTCCCTGAGCCTCTTCGGGATCGACATCGGCGGGTGGGTCGGCAATCCCGACCTCGCGGTGCCGATGATGATCCTGCTGGCGGTGTGGATGTTCGGCGCCACGATGGTGATCTTCCTCGCCGGCCTGAAGCAGATCCCGAAGGAGCTGTACGAGGCGGCGGAGATGGACGGCGCCGGAGCGTTCCACCGGTTCCGGGCGGTCACCCTGCCGATGCTCTCACCGGTGATCTTCTTCAACCTGCTGCTCGGCCTGATCGGCGCCTTCCAGGTGTTCGCGTCGGCATACATCATCTCGAACGGCTCCGGCGGTCCCGCCGGCATGACGAACTACATCACGCTGTACCTCTACAAGCGGGGCTTCTCCGACGGCCAGATGGGCTACGCAGCCGCCATGGCGTGGGTGCTGCTCGTCGTCGTCGCCATCATCGCCTTCATCCTCTTCCGTACCCAGCGCTCCTGGGTGCACTACTCCGGAGACACCCGATGACCACTTCAAGCTTCTCCGAGGCCGCGCTCGTCCAGGTCGAGAACCAGGTCGACCCGGACCCCAAGGAAACCGCACGCCCCCGGAGGGTCAAGCGCAAGACCTGGCAGACCGTGATCTGGCTGGTCGTGCTGCTGGCCGTCACCGCGGTCGTGCTCTACCCGCTGCTGTGGCTGTTCCTGTCCACCTTCAAGCCGAACGGCGAGTTCGGGTCGAACATGGGTCTCCTTCCGAACAACCCGACCCTGGAGAACTACGCCAAGGTGTCCGAGGGCATCGCCGGGGTGCCGATGTGGCGGTTCTTCGCGAACTCCCTGCTGATCGCCGTCGTCTCGGTCATCGGCACCGTGTTCTCCTCCGCCCTGGCCGCGTACGCGTTCGCGCGGGTGCACTTCAAGGGCCTCGGCATCCTCTTCGCCGCGATGATCGGCACGCTCCTGCTGCCGTTCCACGTGCTGATCATCCCGCAGTACATCCTGTTCAACCGGCTCGAGCTGGTGGACACGTTCATTCCGCTGCTGCTGCCGAAGTTCCTGGCGACCGAGGCGTTCTTCGTCTTCCTGCTCGTGCAGTTCATCCGCCAGATGCCGCGTGACATGGACGAAGCCGCCCGCATCGACGGCGCGGGTCACCTGCGCATCTTCTGGTCGATCATCCTCCCGCTGATCAAGCCCGCCCTGATCACCTGCGCGATCTTCTCCTTCATCTGGGCATGGAACGACTTCCTCGGGCCACTGCTCTACCTGACGAGTCCGGAGAACTATCCGCTCCCGATCGCGCTGCGCCTCTACAACGACCAGAGCACCACGAGTGACTTCGGAGCCACCGTCACGGCATCCTTCCTCGCCCTCCTTCCCGTGCTCCTCTTCTTCCTGGTCTTCCAGCGCTTCCTCGTCGACGGCGTCGCCACCCAGGGACTCAAGGGCTGACGATGGCCATCGACCGCCGAGAAGCACGCGCCGCCAAGCGCGCGGACCTGTCGGGCAGCGGCCCGACGCTCCACGAGCGTCCGCCGGCGCGCTTCCCCGGGGCGACCGCGAGGTTCGCGCTCCTCGGCGAGGTGCTGCTCATCGGCCTGCTCGTGACGCTCGTCTCGCTGCCGCTCGTAACCTTTCCGGCCGCGCTGGCCGCCGGCATCCGCCACCTGCGCCGCTACATCGCCGCCGAGGCGTCGCCCCTCTTCGCCTTCTGGCGCGACCTGCGGGCCGCGCTCGCCGGGGGGCTCGTGGTCGGCGTGATTGCGCTCGTGCTGACGGCGATCCTGCTGCTGGATGTCGACCTGGCGGACTCCGGACTCCTGCCGGGCGGCGCAGCGATCGCGATCTTCGGCTGGGTCGGCCTCGCCGCCGTCGGCGTGTCGCTGCTCGCGGCCGCAGGCGCGTGGAGCCCGGAGCCCCATAAAGGGCGCGCGTCAGCAAGCCGGGGGTTTGGGGCGGAGCCCCAAACAGGGCGCGCGTCAGCAAGCCGGGGGTCTGGGGCGGAGCCCCATATAGGGCGCGCGTCAGCAAGCCGGGGGTCTGGGGCGGAGCCCCATATAGGGCGCGCGTCAGCAAGCCGGGGGTTTGGGGCGGAGCCCCATAAAGGCTGGCGCGGCGCCGTTCGGTCCGTGCCGCGCACGCTCCGAGGCGACATCCCCGGCACCCTCTACTTCGCCGCCACGGCGGTCTTCGTGGTGGTCCTCACGTGGGCGCTTCCGCCGCTGATCATCCCGGCGCTCGGTTGCGCCGCCCTCGCCGCGGTCGCCATCCCGGCGCGGGCACGGCGCACTCGCGCGTAGTCGCCGCTCGACTCGTCCCCTCCCTTCACCTGACCCATCCCCACTCAGACCAAGGAGTCTTCTGTGCTGTACGGCGCCGACTACAACCCCGACCAATGGCCAGAAGAGGTCTGGGACGACGATGTCCGCCTCATGCGTGAGGCCGGCGTGAACATCGTGAGCCTCGGCATCTTCGCGTGGTCGCGCATCCAGCCGGCCGAGGGCGTGTGGGACTTCGAGTGGCTCGACCGGGTGATCGACAAGCTGCACGCCGGCGGCATCCAGGTGAATCTGGCGACGGCGACCGCCTCACCCCCGCCGTGGGTGAGCGCGCGCTACCCCGACACGCTTCCCGCCGACGAGAGCGGCGCCTCCTACTGGCCCGGCAGCCGGCAGCACTTCGCGCCGTCGTCGCCGACCTACCGGCGCCTGGCGGGCGAGGTGGTCCGCCGCCTCGCCGAACGCTACGTCGACCACCCCGCCGTCGTGATGTGGCACGTGGGCAACGAGTTCGGCTGCCACCTGTGGGCCGACTACTCGGATGCCGCACGCGACGCGTATCGCGGATGGCTCCGAGCGCGGTACGGCACGACCGAGCGCCTCAACGAGGCGTGGGGCACCAATTTCTGGTCGCAGCGCTACGGCTCGTTCGACGAGGTCTTCCCGCCGCGCAAGGCGCCCTACAGCCACAACCCGTCGTCGATGCTCGACTTCCGCCGCTTCACGTCCGACATGCTGCTCGAGTGCTACCTGATGGAGCGCGAGATCCTGCTGGCGGCCGGTGCGACGCAGCCCATCACGACCAACTTCATGGGACCGTTCAAGCCCGCCGACTACAGCAAGTGGGCGCCGTTCATGGACGTGATCGCCGACGACTGCTACCCCGACCCCGCCAACCCCGACCGGGTGCGGGATGCGGCGTTCCAGCGCGATCTGATCCGCTCGCTGAAGCCCGGCGTGCCCTGGATCTTGATGGAGCAGGCGACGGATGCCGTGAACTGGCGTCCCGCGAACCCCGGCAAGGCACCAGGCGTGCTGCTGGTCGAGACCGCCCAGTCCATCGCCCGCGGAGCCGACGGGATCATGTTCTTCCAGTGGCGGCAGTCCCGTGCCGGCAGCGAGAAGTTCCACTCCGCGATGCTCCCGCACGCCGGCACCGACACGCGCACGTGGCGGGAGGTCACCGAGCTCGGCTCCCGCCTCGGGTCGCTCTCGCTGCCGGCGCCCGGTCGGGACGCCCGCGTGGCCCTGGTCTTCGACTGGGAGAACTGGTGGGCGGTCGAGGAACGCGATCACCCCGTCGACATCGACTATCTCGCCCTCTCGCTGCAGTGGTACGGGGCGCTGCACAAACGAGGCCTCATGGTCGACGTCATTCCTCCCGAGCGCGTGGACGACGGCTACGACCTCGCGATCGCGCCGGCCCTCTATCTGCTGCGCGAAGAGGGCGCCGCGGCGCTGACGCGCTTCGTCGAGGGCGGCGGCACGCTGCTCGCCGGCCCGTTCACCGACGTCGTGGACGAGCACGACCAGTTCCGCGCCGGCGGCTTCCTCGCGCAACTCGGGCCGGTGCTCGGCGTGCGGCTCGAGAACTTCGGCGCTCTTGCCGGCGCACACGGCGGGTCGGCCAGCGGCATGGGCGTCGGGGCGCAGAGCGGGCCCGCGGCGCGCGGCGAGCACGGCGGCTCGGCCGGATTCGTGCTTGACGGCGCGCCCGTGCGCGGAACACTTGTCGCCGAGGTGGTCGAGGCCGTCGGGGCAGACGTCGTCGCGAGCTTCACCGACGGCCCGTCGGCGGGTCTCCCTGCCGTCACACGGCACGCCTACGGCAGAGGCGAGGCCTGGTACGTCACGACGATGCCGGATGCGGCGGGCCTGGATGCGCTGGCTGGAGCGGTTGTCGACGCATCGGGGGTCACCCCCGTGGTGGCCGATCTGCCGGCCGACGTGGAGGTCGCCCGCCGCGGCGATCTCGTGACCCTGATCAATCACGGCGACGAGGCCGTCTGGATCGAAGTCGACGCAACGGATGCCGAGAGCGGCGTCGACATCGGTGGCCGCCGGCTGGACGCCCGGAGTGTGCTGTTCGCGCTGTCGCCCGAGACGGCATCCGCCCGCACCGAACGCGCTGACGCCGTCGCGACTCGATGACGGAGCTCTCCGCCCGTCCGCTGCCGAGGCGGCGCGGACGGCGATAGTCTCGACCCTTTCGATTCCGATTTTCAAGGACGCTCATGACCGATATCGCCAGGACGCATCTCGACCCCCGCTTCGCCATCGGAGACATCGACCGCCGCATCTTCGGCGGCTTCGTGGAGCACCTCGGACGGCACATCTATGACGGGATCTACGAGCCCGGGCATCCGTCTGCCGACGCGGACGGCTTCCGCACCGACGTGATCGAGCTGGTCCAGGAACTGGGCGTGACGACCATCCGCTATCCCGGCGGCAACTTCGTCTCGGGGTACCGGTGGGAGGACGGTGTGGGTCCGGTGTCCGAGCGCCCGCGGCGGCTCGACCTCGCATGGCACTCGACGGAGACCAACGAGGTGGGGCTGCACGAGTTCTCGTCGTGGCTGGAGAAGATCGGCAGCGACCTGATGCTCGCTGTGAACCTCGGCACACGCGGCACGCAGGAGGCCCTGGACCTGCTCGAGTACGCGAACCTGCCCGTGCAGACGGCGCTGACGGACCAGCGGGTGGCGAACGGCAGGGCGGAGCCGTTCGGGGTGCAGATGTGGTGCCTCGGCAACGAGATGGACGGGTTCTGGCAGCTCGGTCACCGCAACGCGGAGGACTACGGCAAGCTCGCCTCGCGTACCGCGAAGGCCATGCGGATGCTCGATCCCGAGCTGCAGCTCGTGGTGTGCGGGTCGTCGTCGCGCGCAATGCCGACGTTCGGCTCGTGGGAGCGGACGGTGCTCGAGCACACGTTCGCCGATGTCGACTTCATCTCCTGCCACGCCTACTACCAGGAGCACGACGGCAAGGCGCAGGAGTTCCTCGCCTCGGCCGTCGACATGTCGCGCTTCATCGACAGCGTGGTCGCGACCGCCGACCACGTCGCGGCGATGCGGGACAGCACGAAACGCATGATGATCTCGTTCGACGAGTGGAACATCTGGTACCTGCATCTTCCGGAGGGTGTGGAGGCCCCGGCACCGCAGCTCGATGACTGGCCGCTCGCGTCGCGGCTGCTCGAGGAGAAGTACCACGTGCTGGATGCCGTGGTCTTCGGCGATCTGCTGATCACCCTGCTCCAGCACGCCGACCGCGTGCGTTCGGCATCGCTGGCCCAGCTCGTCAACGTGATCGCGCCCATCATGACCGAGCCGGGCGGCGGTGCGTGGCGGCAGACGACCTTCTTCCCCTTCTCGATCACTTCGCGCCTCGCCGGCCGACACGCGGTGCGGCTCGCCATCGAGTCGCCGACGTTCACGAGCGAGCGCTTCGGAGAGGTCGGCACCATCAACGGCGTCGCGACTGTGGATGACGACGGCACGAGCGTCTTCCTGGTCAACCGCTCGCTGTCCGATCCTCAGGTCCTGGAGATCGACGTGACCGCCCTCGGGTCAGGGCTGTCGGTGCGGGAGTCGCACCTGATCGCGGACGATGACATCTACGCCGCCAACACCCTCGAGGATCCGGAGCGGGTCGCGCCCCGTCCGGCAGAGGCGACCATCGCGGACGGCGTGCTGCGCGTGACGATGCCGGCGGTGTCGTGGGTGGCGCTGCGGCTGGGGTAGGTCGGCGGCGGTTCTGGTGGTCGGCCGCGGGCTTGGTCTTAGGGCGGCGCGGGCCGTGTCGCGCCTCGTGAATCATCCCGGGCCGCGCGTGGGCTGAGGCCGCCCCAGCGAGTTGCCACGCGATCAGACGGTGCGCGATCCGAGCGGGAGCGCTGCTGAGTCGGATGTCTTGCGTGGGTCTCGCAGGCCCGAGTCTCCTGCACAGACGCGAATGCCGCGAGGTTGTCCCCAGGACGTTTCCCGCTAGCGCCGGATGTCGGAGGCCGATGCGAAGATGAGAACATGTCTTCGAATCTCGAGCCACTCATACGATGCGGCCATTGGGGTTCTCGTCGATTCCGTGGTCACGGGGCGGGCGGCGATCGCTGCTCTTCAGGCGCAGGAAGCGGAGGCGCTGGCCGGCGCGGCGAAGCTCGCATCACTGCGCGTGGCGGGCGAGCCGAGTGCGGTGGCTCGTGCGCGGGAGATGGAGATGCGATCCCTGGTCGCCGAGTTCGCCACAGCGGTGCGGGTCAGCGAACGCAGCATGCAGCGGCAGGTGAACGAGGCCGAAACACTCGTCGACGGATTTCCGCGGACGCTGGCTGCGTGGCGTGAGGGCACGATCGCCTCGGGACACGTCAAGGTGATCGTCGATGCCGGGTTCCACATCGATGACCAGGACGCTCGTCGTGCCTACGAGGTGGCGGTGCTCGCCCGCGCGGAGCGGGAAACGCCGGGACGGCTGCGGCCGGTCGCGCGCATCGTCGCCGACCGGCTTCATCCTCGCTCCGTCGACGAGCGGCACGAGGGTGCCAGGGTCGCCCGCGCGGTCGTGATCAATGACCTGCCCGACGGCATGGCGGAACTGATCGCGACCCTCCCCGCCGTGCTGGCACGGGGAATCCACGACCGATTGAGCGAGCAGGCGCGCGCCGTGAAGGCGGCGCGCTCACGCGACGACGAGCCGGACGCCGCGACCGGTGGCCCAGCCGAGCCACTCCGCGCGTCGGCGATGCCGCCGGGTGAGCATGACCCCGAGCCAGTCGACGACCGCTCGATGGACGAGCTTCGCGCCGACATCCTCTGCGACCTGCTGCTTACAGGCAGCCCCACGATCGACGATCCAGCCACGGCCCTCGGTGCGATCCGTGCGACCGTGCAGGTGACCGTTCCGGTCCTCACTCTGGCGGGGCGCTCGGGCGCCGCTGCCACGCTCGCAGGGTCGGGGCCGATCGACGCCGAGACGGCGCGGGTCCTCGCCGGCGGTGCGACCGGCTGGGACCGCGTGATGACCCACCCGGTCACGGGTGCGGTGTTGGCCGTCGATCGCTACCGCCCCAGCGAAGACCTGAGGCGCGCGCTCCGCGTCCGCGACGAGCACTGCCGGTTCCCCGGATGCCGGATGCCGGCTCACCGGTGCGATCTCGACCACAGTCACGACGCCGTGCTCGGTGGCGCGACGTGCGAAGCAAACCTCACGCACCTGTGCAGGCGCCACCACACGCTGAAGCACGCGACCCGGTGGACGGTGCGACAACTTGCCGGCGGAGTGCTCGAATGGACCAGCCCCGCGAGTCGTCACTACACAGACACCCCGGTGCCGGTCGTGCGGTTCATGCCGTCCGGGGATCCGCCGCCGTTCTGACAGGCGGAACGTGAGCTGCGGTTGTGTGCCTGTTCCAGCTCGGTCAGTCCTGAGCGTCCTCCAGTCCGGTCAGTCCTGAGCGTCTTCCAGTTCCGTCAGTCCTGAGGGTCTTCCAGTTCCGTCAGCCCTCAGCGTCTTCCAGTTCCGTCAGTCCTGAGCGTCTTCGATCTCGCCCGCCGCGATCGCGTCCGCATACTTGCGGATATCCGGACCCGGCTCGTAGTCGATGAAGCGGTCCTTCATGCGCCGGTTGAGTTCCACGAACGCGTCGTCGGACGAGATGCCGCTCTGCGACCGGGCGATGTCCACCACCGCCTCCCGCAGCACAGCGTCCGCATCGTCGAGGATCTTGGCTCGGGCGGGTTCGTTCCACCGGATGTCTTCTGCCTTCATTCGTGGAGGCTAACCCGAGGAGCTCCCGAGCAGGGCGGGGTTGCAACCCGACCTGCGAACCGGTAACGGTGCGCGCCGCGCGCTGCCGGCGCCGAGACCTTCGTGTCCGGCGAGCCGCCCCGCATCGCCGTCTCCACCGCCGCTTGCGCGATGGCCTCGCCACGTGCGAAACTATTCGGAAAGCGTTTACCCGATCACTTCGGGACACCGACGAACGCACCGAGCGAAACGGAAAGACCGTGTCAGAGACGACCATCCTCGCCCCGGCCCCGGCCCCGGCATCCACCGCCCCCGCGCCGAGCACCCGCGAGATCGGCATCATCATGAACGGCGTCTCCGGCCGCATGGGATACCGGCAGCACCTGGTGCGCAGCATCCTGGCCATCCGTGATCAGGGCGGCGTCGTGCTGCCGGACGGATCCCGCGTCACGGTGCGTCCCCTGCTCGTCGGCCGCAGCGAAGCCAAGCTCGCCGAACTGGCCGCCCAGCACGGCATCGAGGACTACACGAGCGACCTCGACGCGGCCCTTGCGGATCCCCGCTGGGAGATCTACGCCGACTTCCTCGTCACGAAGGCCCGCTCCTCGGCGCTTCGCAAGGCGATCGCCGCCGGCAAGACGATCTACACCGAGAAGCCCACCGCCGAGACCGTCGACGAGGCCCTCGAGCTGGCGAACCTCGCCGCCGCCGCGGGCGTGAAGACCGGCGTCGTGCACGACAAGCTCTACCTTCCGGGCCTGCAGAAGCTCAAGCGCCTCATCGACTCGGGCTTCTTCGGCCGCATCCTGAGCGTCCGCGGAGAGTTCGGCTACTGGGTCTTCGAGGGCGACTGGCAGCCCGCGCAGCGCCCCTCCTGGAACTACCGCGCCGAGGACGGCGGCGGCATCATCGTCGACATGTTCCCGCACTGGAACTACGTGCTCGAGAACCTGTTCGGCGAGATCAAGACCGTGTACGCACAGGCAGCCGTTCACATCGCCGACCGCTGGGACGAGAAGGGCGAGCACTACACGGCCACCGCCGAGGACGCCGCCTACGGCATCTTCGAGCTCGCCGACGGCGTCATCGCCCAGATCAACTCCTCTTGGACCGTCCGCGTGAACCGCGACGAGCTCGTCGAGTTCCACGTGGACGGCACCCACGGCTCGGCCGTGGTCGGCCTGTTCGGCGCCAAGATCCAGCCCCGCAACGCCACCCCGAAGCCGGTCTGGAACCCCGATCTGGCCGACGACCACGACTACGACGCCGACTGGATCGACGTACCGACGAACGAGATCTTCCAGAACGGCTTCAAGCAGCAGTGGGAGGAATTCCTCGTGTCGGTCGTCGAGGGCACCGACTACGAGTTCGATCTCCTCTCCGGCGCGCGCGGCGTGCTGCTGGCCGAGGCCGGCCTGCAGTCCAGCCGCGAGGGCCGCAAGGTCGAACTGCCGA
Organism: Micromonospora sp. DT81.3; assembly: GCF_049847225.1. NCBI lineage: Bacteria > Bacillati > Actinomycetota > Actinomycetes > Micromonosporales > Micromonosporaceae > Micromonospora > Micromonospora sp. DT81.3. The sequence goes on along the minus strand of NZ_JBNCNY010000008.1, from coordinate 57,044 downwards.
AGCTCGCGCTGGGCTGACGTTGATGCTTCGACAGAGCTCAGCGACCGGGCAACTCACGCTCCTCGACGTCTCGGGCGCCACGACCCGCATCGAACTCGCCCCGGCGCCCTCGTTCTCCAAGCCCACCGCAACGCTGCGCAGCCGCGTGGCGTACGCCGCCGCGCACGTGGTGCCGGTGGCGTGGGGCGAGAACACCCCCGGCAGCCCGGCCGACATCGATTGGGACTCGACCCTGGCGTTCCGCCGCCACGTGTACTCGTGGGGTCTCGGAGTCGCCGACGCCATGGACACCGCGCAGCGGAACATGGGCCTGGACGCCACGGCGACGCGGGAGCTGATCGCCCGCAGCGCTGAGGTCGCCCGCGAAGAGGGCGGCTCGGTTGTCGTCGGCGTCAACACCGACCACGTCGATGAGGAGTTCATCGGCCTGGACGCGATCATCGACGCGTATAAGGAGCAGCTGCACTTCACCGAGGAGCAGGGGGCGGGCCCTGTGCTCATGGCCAGCCGCCACCTGGCTCGCGCGGCGACGTCGGCCGACGACTACCGCCGCGTCTACCGCGAGGTGCTCTCGGCGGCCACCACGCCCGTCGTGCTGCACTGGCTCGGAACGGCCTTCGACCCCGTGCTCGCCGGCTATTTCGGCTCGAGCGATTGGCCCGCGGCATCCGAGGTGCTGCTGGAGGTCATCGCGGAGAACACCGACAAGATCGCCGGCGTCAAGATGAGCCTGCTGGATGCCGCGGCCGAGGTGTCGGTGCGCGAGCGCCTCCCCGAATCGGTGCGCATGTTCACCGGCGACGACTTCAACTACGTGGGCCTGATCGGCGGAGACTCGCTTCCGGCCACGGGAACGGTCCCCGAGCCTGTCGAGGGGTCGAGCGCACGGCATGCCGCCCAGAGAACGGGCTCGCTGAGCGCCGAAGCCGTGCACTCGACGGCAACCGGTACCCTCGCGGCCGAGCGGGGACACTCCGACGCGCTCCTCGGCGCATTCGCGGCTCTCACGCCCGTCGCCTCGGCGGCCATCCAGGCGCTCGACGCGAACGACCCCGACGCGTACCTCAGCATCCTGGGCCCGACCGAGGAGCTCAGCCGGCAGGTCTTCGCCGCCCCGACGTTCTACTACAAGACCGGCGTCGCGTTCCTGTCGTGGCTGAACGGCCACCAGAGCGCCTTCCAGATGGTCGGCGGCCTGCACTCGGCGCGGAGTCTCCCGCACCTCAGCGAGATCGTCCGCCTCGCCAACGCCTCGCAGGCGCTCGAGCGCCCGGAGCTGGCGGCCGAGCGCTGGAACGGCCTGCTGCGCCTGAACGGAGTGGACGCATGACCGCCGGAGACACGGTCACGACAAGCACAGACACGGTCACGACAAGCACAGACACGGCCACGACGAGCGCAGCCACGGCTTCGCGGCCGGATCCCCGCCTCTCGATCAACCAGGCGACGATCAAGTACGCCGACCTCGCCACCGCCCTGCGGGTCACCGCCGAAGCCGGCGTGCAGGCGATCGGCCTGTGGCGCGAGCCCGTGCAGGCGGTCGGCCTGAAGACCGCCGCGGAGCTGCTGGCGGCCTCCGGTCTGCGCTTCACGACGCACTGCCGCGGCGGATTCTTCACGCTCCCGGAGGGACCCGCCCGACGCGCTGCCATCGACGACAACCGTCGCGCCATCGAGGAGGCGGCGACCCTGGCCGCGGCCGGCGCGGAAGGATCCACGGCGATCCTCGTGCTCGTCGCCGGCGGCCTGCCCGAGGGCTCGCGCGACCTGATCGGCGCGCGCCGGCGGGTGCGCGACGCGATCGGGGAGCTGGTTCCGGATGCCGCGGCCGCCGGCGTCACGCTGGCGATCGAGCCGCTGCATCCCATGTACGCCTCCGACCGTGCGGTCGTATCGACGCTCGGCCAGGCCCTGGACATCGCCGCGGACTTCGAGCCGTCGGTGGTCGGAGCGACCGTCGACACCTTCCACATCTGGTGGGATCCGGACGTGCTCGCACAGATCGCGCGAGCGGGCCGCGAGGGCCGGATCGCGACCTACCAGGTGTGCGATTGGAAGACCCCGCTGGCCGCCGACGTGCTGCTCAGCCGGCACTATCCGGGCGACGGGGTCATCGACTTCGGCTCGTTGACCGGCGCCGTGGTGGATGCCGGGTACACGGGCGACATCGAGGTCGAGCTGTTCAACGAGGACATCTGGGCGACCCCGCACGACGAGGTCGTACGCCGCACGGCCGCGGCCTTCGGCGCGGCGGTCAGCCCGCACCTCGCGCCGCTGGGGCGCTGACGCCCTGCTGAACCGACCCGGCGCTCAGCCCTCGGCATCCAACCGCGCGGCCCAACGTGCGGCGCCGCGCAGCAGGTCGACGTGCTCCGGGGACGCGAAGGACCGCTCGTCATGCCCGAGGGCGGATACGACGGCGCGCGTCGCACCGTACTCGTGCGTCCACACCAGCGGATGCGTCCGGCCCTCGTGCTCGTGCACCGCGAGGACCGTGACGTCGGCGTCGACCGCCAGGTCCGTGTAACGCTCGTCGAACAGCCGAAAGGCGCCGGTCTCGCCGGTGGTGACACGTGCGGTGACCGGATGCCGCGCCAGGACGCGCACCGTCGCCTCGGAGATCTCCGGATGGAATGACCGCCCCTCGATCCACGCGCCGCCGATCGCCGAGCGCCACTCGGGATAGTCGCGCAGCGTCGAGACCGCGTTGTGCACCGCGAGGATGCCGATGCCACGGTCGAGTGCGGCACGCAGTCCTGCCACCGCGGCATCCGGAGCACCGTGGCCCGTCTCGCCGTTCCGCCACGGGTCGCCCGCGTTCACGACCAGCAGGTCGGGCGGCTCGGCGTCGGGAAGGACCACGCCGTGGGGAAGGGGCGCGCCCTCGGGAAGGACCGAGCCGTCGGAATGGTCCGCGCCGTCGAGATCGAGCGCCCTGTCGGGAAGGACCGCGCCCCCGAGGCCCGCGAGCGCGGAGTCCAGGTCGTCCTCGAGGGTCACGGTCCAGCCATCGGCCTCGAGCGCCTCGGCGATCAGGCGCGAGGTGGAGACGAACGGGTGCCAGGGGTCCGAGTAACGGCCCGTTCCTGCGGCGACGATCGCGTGCGGCATCCGGTCAGTCTCCCTCATCGGTTCGGTTGTCTCGCGCGGATCGCTCCCGCGCCGAGTTCGGCCGCACTGTCTTCGTCAGGGCTTCCGGGCAGCACGTTCAGTCGACGTCGTAGGTGCGCAGCAGGCCGCACATCCCGAAGCGACGCTCGCCCTCCGCGCCGGAGCTGGAGCGCGGCTCCGCAGCGCCCAGCAGCGCGGCCGATCCGGAGGCGATCTCGGCCAGCAGCTGCTCGCCGCGGCGGGCGTCGGCGAGCACGCTGTCCTCGCGCAGCCGCGACCACTCGACGGAACGCGGAGCGACGAGCGCCGCGGCCCGCTCGTAGAAGCGCTCGAGCGGGGCGAGGTCGCCGCCCTGCACCGCCGCCCGCAGCGCCACGAAGCCCCGCACGGCGGCGTCCCGCCGGGCACGGGCGGCCTCTGCGGCCGCGGACCGGTCGGGCGCGGCATCCGGCAGCCGTGCCGCCTCGCCGTACCGCTCGGCATCCGCGAGCACCTCGTCGGCGAACGTCATCACCGCGTCGCCCGCCTCGGGCAGGCCGCGGTTGCTCATGATCACGACGACCTCGAGGCCGCCGCCATTGACGACCCGGTGGATCGTGCCGGGTGCGAACCATACGGTCGCGCCCGGTGCCAGGTCGTGCTCGCGGTAGCCGGTGCGGTCGAGGGTCTGAAGCGATCCGGAGCCCGCCGTGACGACGTAGGCCTCCGTCGACACGGTGTGCAGATGCGGGGTGCCGCCGGGCAGGCCGTCCGGACCGACGCCGAACCCGGCGGGCACGGCGTCGTCGTAGACGCGCAGCCGGCTCACCGACGTGCCGCCGGGAAACACGACGTCGGTCACACCGACACCCTGCTCTCGTCGCGCTCGGCCGCCTCGCTGCCGATGAGCGCCGCGAGCCCCTGATCCGCCAGGGCCTCGACCTCCGCGCCGGGGGCCGAGCCGTCGGCGATCACCACCGCATAGCGGAAGGTCACCTCTTCGCCGCGCGCGAGCAGCACCTCCTCAGAGAAGAACGGCGCCGGGCACATGCACGCGAACTCTTCGGTGCGCGCGAACCACTGCGGCGGGTGATGGATGTTGCCGGGGTCATCGACCATCACCAGAGTGGATGCCTCATCGATGCCGTCGTGCCGGCCGGTGAATCCCATCCAGGCGTGCCGGGTGCCCCGGAGCTCGTCGCCGCCGTCGCCGTCGACGGTGCGCAGCCGGCCGTTGGTGAACGATCGGGGTCCGCGCCAGAACAGCCCGCCGTAGCCGGCATTCTCGCGGCCCCTGGTGGTCGGCGATCCGATCCACAGATCCTCGGGGCCGACGTTGCGCATGCGCGACTCGAAGGTCAGGACCCATGCCCCCGCGGCGACGCCCGCATCGGGGAGCGTCGCCGTCAGGCTGCGGGTCTCGTCGATGATGTGCACGCCGGCCTGGGTGATCCACCTCAGGCGATGCGCGAGAACGGCAGAGTCGGCATCCGCCCGCAATTCGGTCAGCTCCGCGTGCTCGGCGCGTCCGTTGTTCTCGAGCTGCACGTAGAACCGGTCGCGCACGAAGGTCGGCCCACCCCAGAAGTTCTCGGTGCCCACATGAGGCAGCGACCACGCGATGCCCTTGTGCCACACGTGATCGTGCGGGCGGAAGAGGCTCACGAGGTGCCCCGCGCGGGTGCGGAGCGGGTGCAGGTAGGGCTTCGGCGACTCGAGCGGCACGGTGTCGGGCGCGTACACGTACTCGGCGAGCTCCACGCCGTCCAGCCGAACGGAGACGCTGCGATCGAGCTCGTGGACGATGCTGAAGCCGCTCATCGCGCCTCCCGCCTTGCCGACGGCGCGGCTGCAGCCGCCGAAGACACAGCGGCCCAGGGTGCGCCCGTGCCCTCCATGCTCTCGTAGAACGGATGCCCCGGGCCGATGTCCCCTGCCGCGATCGTGGTGTCGGTGAAGGCGGAGGCGTAGAGCGCCGCCGCCAGCGACAGGGTCTCGCGGGCATCCGTGATCGTGACGGGGGCCGGCGTGCCGGCCTCGCGTGCTGCGACGATCGCGCCGAACTGCGCGGCATGACCGCTCGGGACGCCGGTGGCACGCTCGGCCCACGTTTCGGCCAGTGCCTCCGAGCCGGGCGCCGGGGTGAGGCTCCAGTTGCCCGCGTCGTAGCCGTAGAGGTGCACGAGCTCGGCCGTCGCGTTCTCGAAGTCGAAACGCAGCCGCGAGACCTGGCTCGGTGACACAAGGGAGTTGAGCACGGTGGCGATCGCCCCGTTCTCGAATGTCACGATCGCGGCCGAGACGTCCTCGGTCTGAGTGGTGCGGGCCTGCCGAGCGGCGACGGCGCGGACCGTGGACCACGGCCCCAGCACCGAGAGCAGCAGATCCATCTGGTGGATGCCGTGCCCCATGGTCGGCCCGCCGCCCTCGACATCCCACTTGCCGCGCCACGGCACGGCGAAGTAGTCCTCGTCGCGGTACCAGAGCGTCTCGCAGACGGCCACCAGGGGACGTCCGAGCAGACCCTCTGCGAGCGCCGAGCGCAGGGCTTCCGCACCGGCGCCGAATCGCTGCTGGAAGAGCCCGATGGCGCTGATGCCCGTCTCGAGCTCGACGGTATGCAGGCGGTCGAGCTCGGCGAGGGACAGCGCCGGGGGCTTCTCGATGATCGGGACCGACCCGCCGCGCAGCACCTCGATGGCAAGCGGCACGTGCGAACCGGGAGGGGTGCAGATGTGCACGTAGTCGGGTCGCGTCTGCTCGAGCAGCTCGGCCACGCTCCCGTACGTCGCGGGCACCGCGAACCGCTCGGCGAAGTCCCGGGCTCGGGTGGGGTCCAGGTCCACGACTCCTACGAGCCGGGCGCCCTCGGGCTGCGTGCAGCCCGGCTGGCTGTCGCCGAGGTGGAGGAGTGCCTCGGCGTGCGCGTGGGCGATGGCGCCCGTGCCGACGATGGCGGAGGTGATGGTCATGACTCTCTTCCGGTGGCGTGAACGTCGGTGGTCGGCGCAGACCCTCGCGGCGACGACGGCGCACTCTGGCGAAGGAGAGATCGCCACCGTCGGCTTGATGGGAAAGCGCTTGCCCGGTGCGCCTCCAGTCTCGCATCCTCACCGGCGGCGCGCAAGGCGCAGCAATCGCTTTCCGGGCCCTAGACTCTCGGCTGTGACGGATGACACGGGAAATCAGCATCGGTCAGCGGCGACCCTGCACGATGTTGCCCGCGAAGCCGGCGTCTCGCTCGCCACCGCCTCCCGCGTGCTCAACGGATCCGCACGGAAGGTGGCCGAGAGCTACCGCGAACGCGTCGAAGAGGCGGCCGCGCGCCTCGGCTACACGGCGAACCTCTCCGCTCAGGCGACCGCGCGCGGGACGTCCGCGATCATCGCTCTGCTTGTCGCCGACATCGCCGACCCGTACTTCGGGCAGCTCGCCGCCGGCGTGGCCCGCGGCGCCGACGAGGCGGGTCTCGTCGTCACGATCGCGATCACCGAACGGGATGCCGAGCGCGAGGCCCGGCTCGTCCGCGCCCTCCGGGGCCAGCGCCCGCAGGGGCTGATCCTTGCGGCATCCCGGACCGAGGACGAAGACGGCGACGGCGTCCGAGCCGAGCTCGACGCCTTCGGTGCCATGGGCGGGCGGGTCGTCGCCCTCGGCCCCGGTGGGGGCGATGTGCGATCGGTGGCCGTGGACAACGTCGGTGGGGCGCGCGCCCTCGGCGCCGCCCTCACGGGCCTCGGCTATCGCGACGCCATCATCCTCGGCGCGAGCAGTGGCGTGCGCACCTCGGATGACCGCATCGCGGGTTTCACCGACGGCTTCGTCTCCGGTGGCGGGCGGGTGCGAAACATCCTGCGCGGCGGCTTCGCGCGGGAGGCCGGGTACTCCCTGATGACCGAGGCCCTGGAGGAGGGAGTGGAGCCGGGCACCCTGGTCTTCGGCGTCAGCGACGTCGTGGCGATCGGTGCGCTCTCCGCCATCCGCGACGCGGGCCGTGAACCCGGGGCCGACATCGCGGTCGCGGGCTTCGACGACATCCCGACCAGCCGGGACGTCCGCCCCGACCTCACCACCGTGCACGTGCCCCTGGAGGATCTGGGCTACCGCGCCCTTCGCGCGGTGATCGAGGACGAGTGGACGGGCGACGCCGCGCCCCTGCCCCTCGACGTGCTGGTGCGCGCCAGCACCCCGGCGCGCAGCTGAGCCGGACGCGGGGTCCGACGCATCAGGGATGTGCACCGGGTCAGGTGATGGGCACGGGATCAGGACGATCGGGGCGCCAGCGGCCTGAACTGGCGCACATCGCCTGAAGCCGCGCACAGGGGCCGGGCGCTAGACCGTGGCCGGCTCGAGCTCGAGCGGCATCAGCGTCGGGTCCTCGAGCACCGGGGCGAAGACCATCTCCGCGGCCCCGACCAGCAGCACGTCCTGTCCGAGCGTCGCCGCCACGAACCCCACGTCGTACCGCGCTCCTGGCAGGGCGACCCCGAGGTGCGACGCGATGCCGGCCTCGCCGACGACCTTGAGCAGCGTCGCGAGGAACCCCCCGAGCACCACGCGCCGCGGGTTCAGCCCGTTGACGATGTTGCGGAGCGCGATGCCGAGGTATGCCACCTGCCGCCGGACCTCCCGTGCTCCCGCGCTGTCCGGCTCCCGCCAGGCGAGCGCCAGCGCGGCCGGCAGGCGGTCGACATCCGCATCGTCAAGGCCCACCGCCCGGAGCAGCGCGTCGCGGCGCACCTCGGTCTCGAGGCATCCGATCGCCCCGCAATGACACGCGGCGCCCGCCGATTCCACGAGCGTGTGCCCGTACTCGCCCGCGTAGCCGCCGGCGCCCATCAGCAGGGTGCCCCCCTGCGCGATGCCCCCGCCGATGCCGCTCGCACCGCCGTTGAGGTACACCACGACGTCCACGCCGCGGGCGGCCCCGAAGACGCTCTCGGCCACCACGCCGCAGCTCGCATCGTTGCCGGCGACCACCGGCATCCCGGTCACCTTCGCGAGGATCGCGCTCACGGGCGCCTCGCGCCAGCCCAAGTGCGGGGCGAGCAGCACCCGGCCGTCCTCGCGGCGGACCAGCCCCGGCACCGCGAGCCCCATCCCGAGCGTGCGGTACGACGCGTCCAGTTCCGGCCGCATGCCGTCGACGATCGCCGAGACGATGTTCACGAACTCCGTGGGTGTAGGGATGCGCTCGTTCTTGTAGCGCACCCGCCGGATCACCCGCCCGCCGAGCGAGACGATGCCGACGTCGACGGCATCGATCTCGGGGTTCACGGCGATGGCGACGGTATCATCCGCCGCGACCACCATGGGGCTCGGCCGGCCGACCTTGCGCGTGGGGTGCGGCTCGCTCTCCTCCACCAGTCCCCTCGCCCGCAGCTCGGAGACGAGGCCGCCGACGGTCGAGCGGTTGAGCCCGGTGGCACGGGTGAGCTCCGCCCGCGAGATGGGACCGTCGCGGTGCGCCAGCCGGAGCACCTGGGTGAGGTTCTGCCGGCGGACGACATCGAGGGTCGTCCCGGGCGAACGCGACACCTCCTCACCCGACATCCGCAGCCCCCTCTGTCTGAGTCAGCGCGTGGAGAACGCCGCGTCGAAGGCCGCCGCGGGCGCCGCGAAGGCGTTGCGCTTCACGAACTCGAGCGCCTCCGGTGCGCCGAGCAGGCGGTCCATTCCCGCGTCCTCCCACTCGACCGAGATCGGTCCTTCGTAGCCGATGCTGTTCAGCGCGCGGAACGACGCCTCCCACGGCACGTCGCCGCGCCCGGTCGACACGAAGTCCCATCCGCGTCGGAGGTCGGCCCACGCGAGGTGCGATCCAAGTCGTCCGTTGCGGCCGTTGCCGACGTTCAGCTTCACGTCCTTGCAGTCCACGTGATAGATCAGGTCCTGGAACTCGAGGATGAAGTCCACCGGGTTCAGCTGCTGCCACATGAAGTGCGACGGGTCCCAGTTCAGGCCGAAGGCGGGGCGGTGCCCGATGGCCTCGAGCGTGCGCACGGTCGTCCAGTAGTCGTACGCGATCTCGCTCGGGTGCACCTCGTGCGCGAAGCGCACGCCGACCTCGTCGAACACGTCGAGGATCGGGTTCCAGCGGTCGGCGAAGTCCTGGTAGCCGGCGTCGATCGCCTCCTGCGACACCGGCGGGAACATCGCGACGTACTTCCAGATGCTCGAGCCGGTGAAGCCGACGACCGTCTTCACGCCGAGCTTCGCGGCGAGGCGGGCGGTGTTCTTCATCTCCTCGGCCGCGCGCTGACGCACGCCTTCCGGGTCGCCGTCGCCCCAGACGCGGTCGGACAGGATGTCGCGGTGACGCTGGTCGATCGGGTCGTCGCAGACCGCCTGGCCCTTGAGGTGGTTGGAGATGGCCCAGACCTTGAGGCCGTGCCGCTCGAGCAGGTCGAGGCGACCCTGCACGTACTCGTCGTCGTCCCAGCGCCAGGGGTCGAGGTGGTCGCCCCAGCAGGCCAGCTCGAGCCCGTCGTAGCCCCAGCCGGCGGCGAGGCGCGCCACCTCTTCGAGCGGAAGATCGGCCCACTGGCCGGTGAACAGGGTGATCGGGCGCGAGGTCGCGCCGGTGTCGTGAACGTTGTCGGACATGGTGGTTGCCTTTCAGGAGAAGAGTGTGGATGCCGGCGTGGGCCGGCCGCGGGCTATCCGGCGGTGGGGATCCAGGCGCTGCCCGAGAGCGAGCTCTGCTCGACCGCATCGAGCACCCGCTGCACGTGCAGGCCGTCCTCGAAGGAGGGGCGCGGCTGCTCCCCGGCGGCGATCGCCTCGATCAGGTCGACCACCTGGTGCGAGAAGCCGTGCTCGTACCCGAGCATGTGGCCGGCCGGCCACCACGGCGCGAGGTAGGGGTGGTCCGGCTCGGTGACGAGGATCGTGCGGAAGCCCTGCTCGGTGGCGGGGAGCGTCGCGTCGTAGAACTGCAGCTCGTTGAGGCGCTCGAGATCGAACGAGAGAGCGCCGAGCGATCCGGAGACCTCGACGCACAGCGCGTTCTTGCGCCCGGTGGCGAAACGGGTCGCCTCGAAGGAGCCGAGCGCGCCGAACCCGCCTGAGGGGTTCGAGAATCGGCCGTTGAAGAGGGCGACGTCATCGACCGTGACCTCGCCTCGTTCGTCGGAGGCCGTTCCGCCCTTCGACAGGCTCAGGGACCGGTCGGCAGTGCCCGGGAGCGGACGCTCCCTGACGATCGTGTCGATCACCCCCGAGACGCTCTCGAGCCGGAGACCCGTGATGTATTCCGAGAGGTCCACGGCGTGGGCGCCGATGTCGCCGAGGGCACCCGATCCCGCGCGGTCCTTCTGCATGCGCCAGGTCAGGGGCGCTTCGGCATCCATCAGCCAGTCCTGGCGGTACGACGCTCGCACCTGCCGCACGTCGCCGATGCGCCCCGCCGCGACGAGGTCACGGGCGAAGGTGGCGGCGGGCACTCGGCGGTAGGTGAAGCCCACCATCGACCGGATGCCCTTCTCGGCCGCGCGGGCAGCGGCATCCACCATCGCCTCCGCCTCGGCGACGGTGTTCGCGAGCGGTTTCTCGCAGAGCACGTGCTTGCCCGCGTCCAGCGCCGCGATCGCGATCTCGGCGTGCGTGTCGCCGGGGGTGACGATGTCGACGACATCGATGTCATCGCGGGCGATCACCTCGCGCCAGTCGGTGGCCGACTCGCGCCAGCCCCACTTCTCGGCGGCGGCGGCGACCGCGGACGCGTCGCGGCCCACCACGACGTCCATGGACGGCTGGGCGGCAAGGTCGAAGAAGCGCGGCGCCACGCGCCAGCCCTGGGAATGCGCGGCGCCCATGAAGCCGTAGCCGATCATGGCGACGCGCAGCTTCTCGGCGACGGGTGGGGTGTCGGACACGGGGAGATCCTCCGGTTGTGCGGGGGCGGGTGAGGGAAGCGGCGAGGAATCGGAGAGACGGGCGAGGAATCGGAGAGATGGGGTGATCGGAGCGGAGAGATGAGGTGACGAGAGGGGACACCCGCGAGCGGCGGACGCCCCCTCTCAGAGAGCGGAATGCCGCGGCTCAGGACTCGAATGCGAGGTCGATGTATTCCTCCACGTTGTCCTTGGTCACGACGGGGGCGTCGAGCACGATGCGGTTGGCCACACCGGGCGTGATGAGGTCGCTCATCGTCTTGCCCTGGGCGATCAGGCGGGCGAGGGCGATGCCGTCCGCTGCCTGCGTCGAGGGGTAGATGATGGTGGCCTTCAGCACCGAGTCATCCGCCTGGATGAGCTCCATGGCGTCCTTGCTGCCGGCGCCGCCGACCATGAAGAACTCGTCGCGACCCGACGACTCGATGGCGGCGAGCACGCCGATGCCCTGGTCGTCGTCGTGGTTCCAGATGGCGTCGATCTTCGGGTTGGCGGACAGCAGCTGAGACGTGACCTCCTCGCCGCTCTCGACGGTGAACTCGGCGGCAACCCGGGCCGACACCTCGAGTCCGCAGTCGGACAGCGCGTCGGCGAAGCCCTCGGAGCGGTCCTGCGTCAGCGGGAGCGCGTCGATGCCGGCGATCTCCGCGACGACCGCGTCGGGGTTGTCGCCGAGCTGCTCGCAGATGTAGGTGCCGGCACTGACGCCCATGCCGTAATTGTCGCCGAGGATCGTCGCCCTGGCGGCGAACGGGCTGGAGAACTCGCGGTCGACGTTGACGACCGGGATGCCTGCCTCCATGGCGGCGATGGCGGCCTCGGTCATCAGGTCGCCGTCACTCGGCAGCAGCACGATGGCGTCGACGCCGTCATTGACGAACTGCTCGACCGCCGCGATCTGGGCGGTGACGTCGTTGGTGCCCTCGGCGGTCTGCAGGTCGACGTCGGGGAAGCTCTCGGCAGCCGCGATGGCGCCCGAGTTGATGGCGGCGAGCCAGCCGTGGTCGGCGGCGGGACCCGAGAAGCCGATCGTGACCGTGTCGCCCGTCTCGGCGTTCTCTTCGGAGGTCGTGCCCTGGTCTACGACATCCCCTTCGTCCGCCCCGCTGCCGGTGCAGCCGGCGAGGAGGGCGATGGCGGCGAGCGATGCTCCCGCCCCGAGCGCGAGCCGTCGCCCGAGCGTCAGTTTCCGTGTCATGTGCTGTCTCTTCCTTGAGTGTGATGCGGGTGTGCTGCAGGTGCGCCAGCCGGCCGACGCGCTCGGCGTCGTTCCCCCAATTGGCGTTTGGCACAACATAACAGCCGATCCGGGGCTCGTCTACCCTGCCCCGCCAGGAGCAGACGGGTGCGCTCCAGCGGACCGTCTGTTATGTTGCGAGCATGATCAAAGTCGACCAAGAGGTGCTCCTCGACGTGCGAGGGATCACCAAATCCTTCGCCGGGGTGCGCGCTCTTCGCGGCGTCGACCTGCAGATCGTGCCGGGCGAGGTGCATTGCGTCCTCGGTCAGAACGGTGCAGGCAAATCGACGCTCATCAAGACCCTCGCGGGCGTGCACCGCCCCGACGACGGGACCATCTCCTGGCAGGGCCAGGTGGTCGAAATTCCGAACCCGCAGGCCGGCCTGGCGCTCGGCATCGCCACGATGTACCAGGAGCTGGATGTCGTCGACGGCCTGACGATCGCGGAGAACATCTTCCTCGGGCACGAGCTCGCGCGTGGCGGCTTCACAAAGCGCTCGGAGGCGCACCGCGAGACGCGCGCGCTGCTGAAGCGCCTCGGCCACGGCAACCTCTCGCCGAACCTCGAGGTGGGGCAGCTGAGCGCCGCGAACAAGCAGATCGTCAGCATGGCGCGAGCGCTCTCGCACGACATCAAGCTCATCATCATGGATGAGCCGTCGGCCGTGCTCGACAACGAAGAGGTGAAGAACCTCTTCCATGTCGTGCGGGAACTGACATCCGAGGGGATCGCCGTCGTCTACATCACGCACCGCCTCGAGGAGATCCGCGAGATCGGCGACCGCATCACGGTGCTGAAGGACGGTGCCAGCATGGCCACCGGCCTGCTGGTCTCGGAGACGCCCACCCCCGAGCTCATCAAGCTGATGACGGGCCGCGCGGTCTCGAACGTCTTCCCGCCCGCCGCAGCGCGGCCCGCCGATGCGCCGGTCGTGCTCGAGGTGGACGGGCTGACGTCGGCAGGCGTGTTCGAAGACGTCAGCTTCACGGTGCGTGCGGGCGAGGTGCTCGGGCTCGCCGGGCTGGTCGGCTCCGGCCGCTCGGAGATCCTCGAAACCGTGTACGGCGCGCGGCGCGCGACCTCCGGGACCGTGCGGGTGGCCGGAACCCGCCTGCGCAACGGCTCCGTCGTGCACGCCGTCGAATCGGGGATCGGGCTCTCTCCCGAAGAGCGCAAGAGCCAGGGGCTCGTGCTCGAAGAGCCGATCTTCGTCAACGTCACCCTCGCCTCGTTCGGCCGGTTCGCGAAGGCCGGCTTCCTCGACGAGCGCGCCGAGCGCAAGGCCGCGCGCGAGCAGATCGAGGCGCTCGAGCTGCGCCCCGCCGACCCGGACCGCCCGGCGATCACCCTTTCCGGTGGCAACCAGCAGAAGATCCTGCTGGCGCGCTGGCTCGTGCACGGCACGCGGGTGCTGCTGCTGGACGAGCCGACACGAGGGGTGGATGTCGGCGCTCGCGCCGAGATCTATGCGCTCATCCGCCGTCTCGCCGCAGCGGGCAACGCCGTCGTCGTCGTCTCGAGTGAGATCGAGGAGGTGCTCGGGCTCGCCGACACCGTTCTCGTCATCGCCGACGGCCGCGTGCTGAGCACCGTACCCGCGAACCAGATCGACGAGCACGGCGTGCTCGACCTCGTGATGAAAGGATCCGCCGCGTGAGCGATCAGACCCGGGCCGAGACCGTCGGCTCCGCACCACAGCCGGCGCACGCCGGGCCCCCCACTCCCGTCGGTCCGGCCACGCCGGCGTGGCGCCGCGTGCTGAGCGGCTCAGCCGGCCGCAACTTCGGGCTCGTGCTCGCGCTGGTGATCATCGTGATCATCGGCGCGATCACCGCCGGCGAGAGCTTCACGAGCATCAACAACGTGCTCGTGATCCTCCGCCAGGCATCCATCATCGGCGTGGTCAGCATCGGCATGACCTTCGTCATCATCTCCGGCGGCATCGACCTGTCGGTCGGCGCCGTCATGGGGCTCGCGTCGGTCGCCGCGACGCTCGATGCCATGCAGGAGTTCACCGAGGCGACCCACTGGATCTTCATGGTCCTCGTCGCGCTGGGTGTCGGCGTCCTCGCCGGGTTCATCAACGGGATCGTGATCGCCTACGGCAAGGTCGTGGCCTTCATGGCCACCCTCGCCATGCTGGTCGCGGCCCGTGGCCTCGCCGAGATCCTGGCCGAGAGACGCACCCTGCGCGTCGACTCACGCGACTTCATCGAGGCGTTCAACGCCGATATCCTGGGCATCGACATCCTGATCTGGATCTTCGTCCTCGCCGCGGTGCTCGGGTGGGTGCTGCTGAACCGCACGACGTTCGGTCGCCGCACGGTCGCGATCGGCGGCAACCGCGAGGCGGCGCGCCTGGCCGGCATCAACGTCAACCGCCATACCGTGTGGATCTACGTGCTCTCGGGCCTCGCCGCCGGCATCGCGGCCGTCATGATCCTCGGCCGCACCACCGCCGGCACGTCCACCCACGGAACCCTGCTCGAATTGGATGCGATCGCTGCCGTCGTGGTCGGGGGCACCCTGCTCGTCGGGGGCCGTGGAACGATCACCGGCACCGTGTTCGGGGTGCTGATCTTCGCGACGCTCAACAACGTGTTCGTGCAGAACAACCTATCCTCGTCGGTGCAGAACGTCGCAAAGGGCGTCATCATCGTGGTCGCGGTGCTGCTGCAGCAGCGCTTCGCGCGCCGGGGAGCTCGAGAGTGACCGCGGCGCAGACGACAGGAGCGAACAGGAGGCTCGTCGCGGGGGTCGACTCCTCGACCCAGAGCTGCAAGGTGCTCGTCGTCGATTCGGCGACCGGCGCCGTCGTCCGCTCGGGACGGGCGTCGCACCCGGCCGGCACGTCGGTCGATCCGGCCGCGTGGTGGGACGCGCTGCGCTCGGCGATCGCCGATGCGGGCGGGCTGGCGGATGTCGATGCGCTCTCGATCGGCGGTCAGCAGCACGGCATGGTCGCCCTGGATGCCGAAGGCAGGGTCGTGCGCGACGCGCTGCTGTGGAACGACACCCGCAGCGGAGGGGCCGCCCGGGCGCTGCGCGACGAGGTCGGCGATGAGCAGTACGCCGCCCGCACGGGCCTCGTGCCCGTCGCGTCGTTCACCGCGACCAAGCTGCGGTGGCTGCGGGACGCCGAACCCGACAACGCCGCGCGGGTGGCCGCGGTGGCGCTGCCGCATGACTGGCTGACGTGGCGCCTGGCGGGGTTCGGGCCGGAGGGCGAGTCGCCCCTCGGGCCCGACCTCTCTGCGCTC
Organism: Micromonospora sp. DT81.3; assembly: GCF_049847225.1. Classification (NCBI taxonomy): domain Bacteria; kingdom Bacillati; phylum Actinomycetota; class Actinomycetes; order Micromonosporales; family Micromonosporaceae; genus Micromonospora; species Micromonospora sp. DT81.3. The sequence continues at coordinate 41,558 of NZ_JBNCNY010000008.1, read as the reverse complement.
ACGACCGACCGCTCCGACGCGAGCGGGACGGGCTACTGGTCCGCGGCCACGGGCGAGTACGACCGCGAACTGCTGGTGCGTGCGCTCGGGCGGGATGTCGTGGTGCCGCGCGTGCTCGCACCGGACGGGCGGGCCGGGTCCACCGTCGAACAGGAGGGCATCCCCGCCGGCATCGCGCTCGGCGCCGGTGCCGGCGACAACGCGGGCGCGGCCCTCGGCCTCGGCGCGTCGGTGGGCGACGTCGTGGTGTCCATCGGCACCAGCGGCACCGTGTTCGCGGTCACCGACACCCCGGCAGCCGACGCCACGGGCGCGGTCGCCGGGTTCGCCGACGCATCGGGGGCGTATCTTCCGCTGGTGGCGACGCTGAACGCGGCGCAGGTCGTGGACGTCACGGCCGCCCTGCTCGGCGTCGATCACGACGGGTTCGGGGCGCTGGCGCTTTCTGCCGCGCCCGGAGCCGGCGGGCTCGTGCTGGTGCCGTACTTCTCGGGCGAGCGCACTCCGGATCTCCCTGACGCGACGGCGCAGCTCGCGGGGCTCAGGCTCGGCTCGACGACGCGCGAGAACGTCGCGCGCGCCGCGATCGAGGGCATGCTCTGCGGTCTCGCCGATGGGCTCGAGGCGATCGTCCGGGTCGGCGCCGACCCGCAGCGCCTGCTGCTGATCGGCGGCGGCGCCCGGCTCGAGGCGACGCGCCGCATCGCGGCCCAGGTCTTCGGGCTGCCGGTGACGGTGCCTCCGCCCGCGGAGTACGTCGCCCTCGGCGCGGCGGCCCAGGCGGCGTGGATGCTGAGCGGCGAGCGCCCCTCGTGGACGATCGAGGGCTCGGAGACGCTGCCGGCGGATCCGCGGCCGGAGATCCGTGAGGGCTATCGGGCGGTGGCCGGGCAGGTGCGGGGCTGAGCTACCGGGCCGAGACCGCACGGACGCGGCGGCTGCGGAGAACCCGCGTGACGATGGTCGAGCCGACCACGACAGCGACGCCTGCCCCGAGCGCGATCGCGAGCGCCGGAAAACCGCCGAGCGCCGACGATGTCCCCGCCCCGACGAGGGCGTAGCAGGCGGCCACCGCGTACCAGAGCGAGCCGCCGCTCGTCACCACGAACAGCACGGCCGTACCGGCAGCGGCGGCGATGACGAGGAGCTGCCACGTCGTCCCCCACGGGCCGGTGATCGGAGCGCCGGTCGCCTGGAGCACCGTCGCGACGTTGACGAAGAGGGCCATCGAGGTCCACCCTGCGTAGAGACCCTCCGAGAGATACAGCACTCCGCGGTCCAGCCTCGTCCAGGTCGCCAGCTCGGCGCGAGCGGCGCTGATCCGTCGCCAGGCCACGAAGTGGGCGCCGACGATGAAGACGAAGACCACCAGTGTCAGCGGCGACTCCTGTCCGAGCGATGCGGCGGCGAGCCACGCGCCGAAGCCTGCGTAGACCACGCACAGCGGCGCCACGAGCCGGTCCATCAGCACAGAGTCCCGCACCGCCGGTCGGAACTGCAGCACCGCGTAGAGGATGCTGGCGACGATGATGACGGCCCAGATCGAGAACATGGCACCAGGGGGCACCAGCGGCGAGAACTCAACCCCCGACTGCAGCTGGTTGGGGAAGAGCACACTGAAGATGAGGTTGGATACGAGCTGGCCGACGGCGAAGAAGAGAACCAGGCCCCTGCCCAGCCGCAGGCGGTCCGACAGTGGCCTGCGCGAGCGCTCGACCTTTGACGACGATGTCCTCAGTGATTCACTCATTTCGCTAGTTTATCTAGCGAAATGAGTGAAAGGGCCAATTCAGCCGAGGCCGCGCGCGAAGCGCCGTCCCGCCTCGCGCAGCCAGTCGCCGGGTCCTCCATAGCGGCCTCCGGCGAACCGGCGAGGTCGTTCCGCGAGAGGGATGCGGCGGACGCCGAGTGCTCGAGCCTTCATCGGTCGGCGCCGAGCCGCAGCGCCTGCTCTTGGCCGCCGTCACCGAGCTACGACTTGCGAGGGCGCTGCCGTCCCGATGCCGACGGCGGTGATCGCGCTCACCGTGAGCGTGTAGGTTCGCCCGGCGACGAGCCTCGTGAAGGCGAAGGTGCGAGCGGTGGGAAGAAGCGTCGTCGACCAGGGCCCGCCGCCATCGAGATCCGTGCCGTCCCGGGCGACGCGGTAACCCGTGATCGGCTGCCCGCCGGTGGTGCTCGGCGGCAGCCATGACAGGGTCGCGCCGGCAACCACGGGGGTCGTGGCAGTCACTGAGGTCGGTGGTCCGGCGAGCGTGCCTGCGACGGTCCTCACCGTCGCCGACGACGCCGGCCCCGCGCCGGCCGATGAGATGGGCTGCACGCTCAGCGTGTAGAGGGAGGCCGGAACCAGCTTCGCGAAGGTGAAGCTGGTCGTCGTCGCCGGCACGGTGTACGACCATGGTCCCGCCCCGGCTGTGTCCGTGCCGTCTCGAGACACTCGGTATCCACTGAGGGGCGCCCCTCCGGTGATGGCCGGAGGCATCCAGCGGAGTGTCGCGGCATCCTGACCGGTCTGCGCCGCCACAATCGAGGCAACCGGGCCCGGGGGTGCCGGCCGCAGCCGCAGGGTCGCCGTGTACGTCGTCGCGACGGGAGGCGTGGTGATCGTGTGGCTCGCGGCGCCGCCGTCCGACCACGAGGCGAACTCGTACGCCGTGCCGTCGGCGGTGGACTGCGTCGGCACCCGAACCTGCAGCAGCGCGCCCGCCCACGAGCTGAGAGTGGTCGGACCGGAGTAGGGAGTGCCGCCTACGAGCACGGTCCGGCCGGTCGGCGTGGTCGCGAATGTGACATTCACGCGCTGGGGCGCGAAGGTACGCGTCGTCGTGGTCGAAAGGCCCTTGGAGTCGGTCGCCTTGAGGATGACGCGGAGGTCGCTCGTTGCAGCCGCGGCCAGGTCCTCCGGGCCAGGGGCGACGAAGGTCGCGGTTGCCCCCGTCACCGGACCGAGGAAGGGATGTGTGTGCCCGCCGTGCCGGCGTTCGATGGTCCACGTGAGTCTGCTGGCCGCCAGGGTTCCGTCCTCGGCGTCCGTGGCGCTGCCCGAGACGGTGTACGTGCTGCCGACGACGAACGTCGCGCCGACCGCGGGTGCAGCAATCACGGGCCTCGGAGCGTGATTGCCCGAGCTGATCGTGACCGTGGCTGCCGGAGAGACGGCGCCCTTCGCGTCGCGGACGCGGAGTGTCGTCGTCCAGGTTCCGGCGCGGAACGAATGCGTCGTGCTCGGCGTGGTGGTCGTGAGCCCGGTCGTGCCGTCGCCGAATGCCCAGATGTAGGTGAGCGCGTCCCCGTCGGGGTCGGTGGACCCGCTGCCGCTCAGCGTGACGTTCAGCGGTGCCGCTCCGGATGACGGCGTCCCGGTCACGACCGCGGTGGGTGCACGGTTCGCCGTGCCGGTGTAGCGGAGCTTGTGGACGGTGCCCCCGCCGGCGTAGGAGGTGTAGTACAGCGACGTGGTCGCTCCATCGCGCGCGAAGGCGAGAGCGACCGCGCTGCCCACGCCGAGCCCGGTGACGAGGTCGGTCGCGGTGCCGGCAGGGCTGAGCGAGCGGATCTTGCCGCAGACGTAGTCGGCGAAGAGGTACGACCCGGTGTGGGCGGCCGGCCAGATGCCGTTCGGAACGTACGCGCCGCCCGTGATCGACCTGCACCCGGTGGAATGCCCGTACGCGTAGACGGGGTCCGTGAGGCCGGAGGGCGCGGGCGCTCCGCAATCGGACTCGGCGCCGGTTCGCGCGCATCGGCCTTCGCGCATGTTCCAGCCGTAGTCGGATCCCTTGATCCCCTGGTCGATCTCCTCCCACGCGTTCTGCCCGACGTCGTTGATCCGGAACACCGTCCCGGAGGCGTTCGGATCGGCTGCGATCCGGTAGGGGTTGCGCAGTCCGGATGCGAAGGTCTCCTGGCACACCATGCCCGCCGGCGCGGGACCGCGAGCACAGGACGCGCTGTTGTCCCCCCTGAACGGGTTGTCGGCCGGCACCGCCCCGGCCCGCGTGATGCGCAGGATCTTGCCGTTGAGGATGTTCGGGTCGCGGCTCGCATCGTTGGCGCCGCCGCACCCGCTCCCGCCCGGATCAGCCACCCCGCCGCGGTAGTCGCACCCGCCGTCGCCCGTGGAGACGTAGAGATTGCCGTCCTTGCCGACGAACAGATCACCGGCGTTGTGGTTTCCAGCCGGTGAGAGGATGCCGTCGATCAGGACCGACTCCGTCGCGGGGTCGATCGTCCCATCCGCCCGCATGACGAATCGCGACACGCGGTTCGTCGGCGCCCCGGCCGGCAGGACGGTGCCCGATGCGTTCGTCGGGCACGCGGCGTCCGACCCCTTCCGCGTGTAGAACACGAACACCGCCCGAGTGGTCGGATCCGGATCCGCCGCCAGACCGAGCACACCGCGCTCCGAGTTGGCGCAGATCTTCGCACTCAGATCGAGCACGGGTGTCGGGGCAACCACCCCGCCCGAGATGGAGTACACCGGGCCACGCTGCGACGCGACCAGCAGGCGACCGTCCGGCAGCGGGGCGAGGGCGGTCGGCGCGACCACGGCGCCGACCACCGAAGTCGAGAATCCGGCAGGCGTAGCGACAGCCGCCGACGCGGTGGCTCTCGCCGCCGCGGGCGGCGCATCGGCCGGCACGGCTGCGGAGACAACGAGGAGAGCGGCGAGCAGGATGGCGGGGACGCGCATGACGGTCCAGTTCACGGAGACCAGGTCGAGAGACGTGTGATGGTGCTCCAGCAGGAGCAGGTGCTGCTGGTGCGATTGGAGACGATCGAGTGATCGAGGTGGGCCGCCACGTGCACGCTAGCACTCGACGGTCTTCGGCGACAGCCGGGTCGTGAACGGCTCGCGGCTGCTACAGATGCGCCGAGGACGGGTCAGCCGAGGTCGCGGGCGAAGCGGCGGCCGGCCTCCCAGAGCCAGGTGGCGGGGTCCTTCATGGCCGCCTCCGGCGAGCCGGCGAGGTCGGTGAGGGAGAGCGACGCCGCGAAGGCGGAGGTGTCGGCATCCGGGGTGATGCGCCCCGCAACCAGCGCGACGGGCGTCGGGCCCGCGGCCTCGGCGACGTGAGCCGGGACCTTGCCCGCCGCGGACTGGCCGTCGAACGAGCCCTCGCCGGTGACGACGACGGATGCCGCCACCGCGGCCGCCGGCAGCCCGAGAAGCTCGGCCACCGCCACCGAGCCGGGTTCGAGGGTCGCGCCCCAGGCGAGCAGGCCGAAGCCCGTTCCGCCGGCGGCGCCGGCGCCCGGAGTGAGGGGGTCGACCTCCGGCAGCAGCGCCGCCAGCTTCGCCAGGGCGGCATCGAGCGCCGCGACGTCGTCGGGGGTGGCGCCCTTCTGCGGACCGAACACCGCGGCGGCGCCGCGCCGCCCGAGCAGCGGGTTGGTCACGTCGCTCAGCGCCCGCACGCCACCGGACGGAAGCGCGGGGAGGCCGGAGACCGAGGCCGCCGACGCCAGGCCCGCACCGCCGAGGGGAACCTCGGCTCCGGCGGCATCCAGCACTCGCGCGCCGAGCGCGCGCAGCATCCCTGTGCCGCCATCCGTGGAGGCGGAGGAGCCGAGGCCGACGACGATCCGCGAGACGCCCGCCTCGAGGGCCGCGGCGATCGCCTGACCCAGACCGAAGGTGTGAGCCGCCAGCGGCCGAAGCTCGGTGAGCAGCTCGATGCCGCTCGTGGCGCCCAGCTCGACGATCGCGGTTCCGCCGGGTGCATCGTCGGAGGCGGGCAGCCGCAGCCAGAACGTCTCGACCTCCCGATCGGCGGGCCCGACCACCGTCACGGGCACCCGTTCGGCGTCGGGCACCGCGGTGGCGAACGCCTCCAGCGTCCCCTCGCCACCGTCGGCCATGGGAAGCAGGCGGATGTCGTCGTCTGGGCGCTCCTGCCGCCAGCCGGCGGCGATCGCCTCCGCGGCATCGGCCGCGGCGATGGTGCCTTTGAAGGAATCCGGGGCGATGACGACGGTACGGGTCACGGTGCCACGCTAGCGGCCGGGCCGGTGCTTTCGCGCACCACGAGCCGGGTCGGCACGACGTCCCGCCACAGCGGCGGGAGCACCGCGGGCTCCTCGCCCTGGGCCGGTTCCGCAATCGGACCTCCCTCGATGCGGGCGACCAGCGCCTCCACGGCACGCTGCCCCAGAGTGTCGAAGTCCTGCCGTACGGTCGTCAGCGGTGGTGTGTAGTCCGCGGCATCCGCCACGTCGTCGAAACCGATCACGCTGACCTCGCCCGGCACGGACCGCCCCTCGCCGTGCAGGGCTCGCAGTAGTCCGAGGGCCATCTGATCGTTCGCGACGAACAGCGCCGACACGTCTGGTCGAGGGGCGAGTTCCAGCCCCGCGACGTGGCCGGATGCCGCACTCCAGTCGCCTCGGATCACTGGGGGTGCCACGATCCCCGCCTCTTCGAGCGCCGCACGCCAGCCGGCCTCGCGCTCGGCCGCGGCGTACGACGTCTCCGGCCCACCGAGGTGCCACACCGTCGGGTGGCCGAGCGCCAGCAGATGCGCCGTCGCGATATGCGCACCCCCGGCATGGTCGGACTCGACGACGGCGAACCGCTCGTCCGGCGGCGAATCGACCACGACGAGGTCGAGCGCGCGCGGCAGCTCGGCGCCCCGGGCGAGCGCCGTCGCCTCATTCAGCACGATCGCGCCGTCGACGCCCTGGTCGCGCAGCGTCGTGAACGCCCCGTCGAGCCCCGAGCGATCGGTGGGCGAGACGACGACCAGCGCATACCCCTTGGTGGATGCCGCGGCCGACACCGCTTCGAGCATCCGGGTGTTGCCCACCGTGGCGAGGGTCGCGACCACGACGCCGATGCTCTGGCTGCGGCCGGTGCGCAGCGCGCGGGCCGCGCGGTGCGGCCGATACCCGAGTTCCGCCATCGCGGCCTCCACGCGGGCGCGGGTGGTGGCATCCACTCGAGGATGACGGTTCGCGACCCGGGAGACGGTCTGGCCGGACACTCCCGCGAGGGCCGCGACATCCGCCATCGATGCGCGCCCTCGTCCCAGAATCGATTCGTCCACGTCCACCTCCTCCCGACGGCATGTTGACGTTATCACGGCGACGCGCTAGTCTGCATGTTGACGTAAACACGCTCGCTCCGGTCTCCCGCATCGCCGCGCCGGGGACGGAGCACGACATGGAGGTCTCCGTGAACACTGCCATCGCCCTCGGCGCGGGAGTCGTGAAGCGCCCCACGCGCCTCGCCGACGGCCGTGAGCTCGTCTACTACGACGACCCCGACACCACGCTCGGCGAGGTGCGCGCCGTCGACCAGCGGACACTCGACCCGCGCCCGGCGACGGCGACGATGCGCCAAGACGTGCTCACGGGCGACTGGGTGTCGATCGCGGCGGCTAGGCAGAACCGCGCGTTCCTGCCGCCGGCGCACCTGGATCCCCTCGCCCCGCAGTCGCCGGCCAACCCCTCCGAGATCCCGGCCCTGTACGACGTCGCCGTGTTCGAGAACAAGTCGCCGTCGTTCGGCCCCGCCCTGATCCACGAGCACGAGGGCGCCCCCGCCGCATCCGACCCGCCCCTCGGACTCGACGACCTCGGCACCCTCGGCCTGGGGCGCTCCCGCACGTCCGTCGGCCGGTGCGAGGTGGTGTGCTTCAGCCCCGAGCACGAGGGATCGTTCGGCGGTCTCACGCAGACCCGCGCCCGCACGGTGATCGAGGCGTGGGCGGACCGTACCAGTGCCCTGCAGGCCCTTCCCGGCGTCGAGCAGGTCTTCCCGTTCGAGAACCGTGGCGAGGCCATCGGTGTGACCCTGCCCCACCCGCACGGTCAGATCTATGCCTATCCCTACGTCACGCCACGCACTCAGCGCCTGCTCGCCTCGATCGACGCGTACGGACCCGAGCTGTTCGCCGACATCCTCGCGTTCGAGCGCGACTCGGAGCGCGTCATCCTGAGCGGTGAGCACTGGACGGCGTTCGTGCCGTTCGCGGCTCGCTGGCCGCTCGAGGTGCACCTGCTCCCCCACCGCCATGTGCCCGACTTCGCCGCCACCACGGCGGAGGAACGCGACGAGCTGGCGCCTCTCTACCTGCGACTGCTGAAGGGCATCGACGCCCTCTACGACACCCCCACTCCCTACATCGCGGCGTGGCATCAGGCGCCGGTGAACGCCGGACGCGACACGGCCCGCCTGAACCTGCAGCTGACCTCGCCCCGCCGGGCGGCGGACAAGCTGAAATTCCTCGCTGGCTCCGAAGCCGCGATGGGCGCGTGGATCGCCGACGTCGCCCCCGAGACCCAGGCCGCGCGCCTGCGAGAGGTGGTGCCCGCATGACCGCCCAGGATGCCGCGACGGCGCTGCTGCGCGAGGTGACCGGCCACGAGGCCGACGGAGTCTGGTCGGCCCCCGGCCGCGTGAACCTCATCGGCGAGCACACCGACTACAACGAGGGCTTCGTGCTGCCGTTCGCCATCGAGCACCGCACCGCGGCCGCCGTTGCGCGGCGCGAAGACGACGTGATCCGTGTGATGTCGACCTTCGCCGAGGAGCCCGTTCAGGTCTCCCTGGGTGAGCTCGACGACGCCATCGCGCGCGGGGGGCTCGATTGGGCGGCGTACCCGCTCGGCGTCGCGTGGGCGCTGCGGCGGGCGGCGCCGGACGCCGAGACCTTCGGCGTCGACATCGCGATCGCCTCGGATGTGCCCGTGGGCGCGGGGCTCTCGTCCTCCGCCGCCATCGAGGGCTCTGTCGCGTCGGCCCTCAACGACGAGTGGGACGCCGGGCTCTCCCGCGTCGAACTCGCTCGCGTGGGGCGCACGGCCGAGAACGACGCCGTCGGGGCGCCGACCGGGATCATGGATCAGATGGCCTCGATGCTCGGCGTGGCCGATGCGGCGACCTTCCTCGACTGCCGAACCCTCGAGACCGACTCGATCGAGCTGGGCTTCGGCCCCGCCGGGCTCACGCTGCTCGTCATGGACACGAACGTCGAGCACTCCCACGCGACCGGCGGATACCGGGAGCGCCGGGAGTCCTGCGAGGCCGGCGCCGCCGGGCTCGGCGTCTCGTCGCTGCGCGATGTCACGGTCGAGGACCTGCCCCGCGCGGAGCAGGTGCTGGATGATGTGACCTTCCGCCGCGTGCGGCACATCGTGACTGAGAACCAGCGCGTGCTCGACACCGTCTGGACGCTGCGCTCCGCCGGCCCGCGGGCCATCGGCGAGCTGCTGGTCGCGTCGCACGCGTCGATGCGGGACGACTTCGAGATCTCGGTGCCGGAGCTCGACCTCGCGGTCGAGACCGCGCTGGCGAATGGAGCCATCGGAGCCCGCATGACCGGAGGCGGCTTCGGCGGTGCCGCGATCGCGCTGATCGACGACGAGAAGACGGCGGATGTCGGAGCGGCCGTGACGGCCGCGTTCGCGGCATCCGGCTTCACGGCCCCCACCATCTTCACCGTCCGTCCATCGGAGGGTGCGCGCCGCGACGCGTGAGCGGCGGCGGGGGGGCAGGATCCCGTCAGAGTCCCGGCCGGTCGCCGGCGCCGACCGGGGCTCAGGCCGGCAGTCCTGCCAGCACCTCGTCGACGATCTCATCGGGAGCCTGGGCGATGTCCACGACGACGCCTGCCTCGTCGGGCGTGAGCGGCTCGAGCGTCGCGAGTTGCGACTCGAGCAGCGCCGGCGGCATGAAGTGGTCGGCGCGGGCATGCATGCGGGCGGCGAGGACGGCCGGCTCGCCGTGCAGGTGCACGAAGAAGAGGGGTGTTCCGGCATCCCGGCGCAGCGCGTCGCGGTAGGCACGGCGCAGCGACGAGCACGCCATCACGACCCGGCGCGGGTTCGAACCGGGGTCGAGCGGCGATGCGTTCGCTGCATCGCCTTCGGGGTGGTCGATGTGCTCCGCCACACGCTTCAGCCACGGGGCCCGATCCTCGTCGGTGAGCGGGATGCCGGCCGCCATCTTCTCGCGAGCATCGTCGGAGTGCAGGTCGTCGGCGTCCAGGAAGATCGCGCCGAGGCGCTGAGCGAGGGCGGCGGCGATCGTTGACTTGCCGGAGCCGGAGACCCCCATCACGACAAGGGCGGAGGGTGCGGGCATGTCTCCATCATGCCCGGCGGTATGGCGCGGCGCTGGAGCCGGGCCTCTCGCGCTGCGCAGATGTCGCCAACTTCGGAGAATCGCGCGAACTTCGGACGATTCGGCAGGAATCGTCGGAAGTACATGACATTCTCCGAAGCTCGGGGCGCGCGGGAGGCGACGGGAGGAGGGGATGCCCAGGGACCGAGCCCCCGCGTTCAGTCGGACACGAACAGCGGGTCCGACTGAACGAGATTCGGTATATCGGGTCGCGCCCGGCACGATGGAACCGTACGACTGTCCTCTCAAGGAGGAATCGATGACCGACGCACACATCGGTGACGCCAGCGGTTCCGTCGTGCACACCGCCGCCGGGTCGGTGCGCGGGTTCTGGCGCGGCGGCTCGGCAGCGTTTCTCGGCATCCCGTTCGCGGAGCCGCCCGTGGGCGCCCTGCGGTTCGCCGCCCCGGTTCCACAGCGGGCGTGGAAGGGAGTGCTCGAGGCGACCACGATGGGCGCCACACCCCAGCGCGGCGGCGACGGGGGGACCACCCTCATCCCGGAGCCGTCGGTCAAGGGGGACTCCACCCTCAACGTCAACGTCTTCTCGCCATCGCCGACCCCGGATGCCGCGCTGCCGGTGCTCGTCTACATCCACGGCGGCGCGTACTTCTCGGGATCGCCGGCGAGCCCGTGGTACGACGGAGCCGCGTTCAACCGCGACGGGGTCGTCACCGTGACCGTCTCCTACCGCCTCGGCTTCACCGGCTTCGGATACATCGAGGACGCCCCGGCCAACCGGGGCGTGCTCGACTGGCTGCTGGCGCTGGAGTGGGTGCGCGAGAACATCCGCGCCTTCGGCGGAGATCCGGACCGGGTCACCATCGCCGGCCAATCAGCCGGCGGGGGCGCCGTGCTCCGGCTGCTCGGCATGCCCGCCGCTCAGCATCTGTTCCGGGCGGCGTGGTGCATGTCGGGGGCGGCCGCCGACGTGCCGCTCGAGCGTGCGCGAGGCATCTCCGAACGTCTGGCGGCGCTCACGGGCGTGGCGCCGACGAGCGAGGGCTTCGGCACGCTGACTCCGGGAAAGATCAACCACACGCGCGAAGATGCGACGTACCCCGAGGGAGCGAGCCAGATCGACCGGCTCCGCGGCGTGCTCGGCCTCGGGCTGTCGCACGGACCCGTGCTCGATGGTGAGCTGCTGACCGACACGACGGTGGAGGCGATCGCAGCGGGCGTCGGTGCCGACAAGCTGCTCGTGCTCGGCGCTACCGACGACGAGTTCACGATGGCGACCGACGGCTACCGCGGCAAGCTGCGCTTCGTGCCGGCCGGGCTCGCCCTCGGTCGCGTGATCGGGCTGCGCGGTCCGCAGCGGCGCCCCTACCTCAAGGCGAACCGCGACGTGCGCCGCAAGGGCACCGCCGCCGTGCTTGGGCATTACGCCACCGACCGGATCTTCCGCACGCTCGTCGCCCGGGTCGCCGCCGCCCGCGGGCCGGCGCCCACCTGGGTGTACCGGTTCTCGTGGGTGTCCCCGACGAAGGGGTGGTCGTGCCACTGCCTCGACGTGCCCTTCTTCTTCGACCACCTCGACGCCGAGCGCGTGGACAGGATCGCCGGCGAGGACCCGCCTCCCGCCCTCGCGGACGCGGTACACGGCTCGGCCGTCGCCTTCGTGCGCACGGGAGACCCCGGCTGGCCGGCGTGGTCGAAGAATCCGGGCACGACGCGCGTGTTCGGCGGCCCGCCATCCGCTCCCGACACGATCCCCGACGGCTACGCCGAAGTCGCCGCGCTCCTCTAGAGCGAACCCGGCGACCGCCTTCAGGCGAGCGCGGGGATCACCCTGCTCTCGAACAGCTCCTGGCTCGAGGTGTCGTAGGCGGAGTCAGGGAAGTAGTGGATGGCGTAGCCCAGCCCGTGCTTCGCGCGCTCCGACAGCCGTTCCACGACGCGGTCGGGCGTGCCGACCGCGTCGGACCCCTCGAAGTCGCGCGCGATGGCGTCGGCCCGGTCCTCGCCGACGAAGGGCAGCACCCGCGCGCGCAGCGCGGCGATGCGCTCGCGCACCTCCGCCTCGGTGTCGCCGATGATCGTGTTGAAGTTGGACGAGCGCGTGATGCTCGCGAAGTCACGGCCGAGGTCGTCGCAGTGTCCGCGCAGCACATCGCTCTTGTGGTCGAACTCCTCGAGCGAGCCGGCGAAGTTCGTGTAGGCGGCGTACTTCGCCGCGACCTTGAGCGTCACCTTCTCGCCGCCTCCGGCGATCCAGAACGGGATGCCGTCCTGCAGCGGGCGGGGCTGAACGATGGCGCCGTCCACCTGGTAGTGCTTGCCGTCGAGGGTCGCCCGACCCGTGGTCCAGGCCTGGTCCATGATCTCCACACCCTCGCGCAGCTTGGCGAGGCGGTCGGGGATCGGCGGGAAGCCGTACCCGTAGGCGCGCCACTCGTGTTCGTACCAGCCGCCGCCGATGCCCATCTCCACCCGGCCGCCCGAGACGATGTCGACCGTCGCGGCCACCTTGGCGAGGTACGCCGGGTTGCGGTAGCCCATGCACGTGCACATCTGACCCAGCCGCACTCGGGAGGTGGATGCCGCGAACGCGGCCATGAGGGTCCACGCCTCGTGCGTGGCCTCGTCGCTGGGCACGGGGGTCGTGTGGAAGTGGTCGTAAACCCACAGCGACTCCCATGCTCCGGAGTCGGCACGCTGGGCGAGCCCGTTCATGACCTCCCACTGCCGAGCGGGCTCGATGCCCACGAGATCGAAACGCCAGCCCTGGGGAATGAATACACCGAATCGCATGGTGCAAGCCTAGGGTCGGTGATCGGCTACACGGCTCCTCAGGGGCAAGCGTTTCCCAGTCAACTCGGAGCGCCGCGCCCTAGGCTGAAGCCGACCAAGGGGAGTCGGATGTCTCGGTTACACATCGCCGCCGCCGCGTTCCTCCTTCTCTCTCTCACCGCGTGTTCCGGGGATTCCATGGACGATTCGACCGAGGCATCGACACGGCCGCCGTTCCTCACCACGACGCCCGGACCCGTCTCGGCATCCGGAGCACCCACCGACGTGCCTCCGGCCCGCTGGGACGCCATCGTGGCGGATCTGATCGCCAGGGACGTGACCGGCGCCCCCGAACTCGTCTCGGCGAAGGCGGTGACCTGGAACAACGGCGCACTGGGCTGCCCGAAACCGGGCGCCTCCTACACGCAGGCGCTGGTCGACGGCATGCGGGTCATCGTGCGCGTGGACGGGGAGACGTACGACTATCGCTTCGGTTCGACGGACTCGCCGAAGCTCTGCGAACGCTGAAGGGGAGTCGCGACCGGGACGCGGCATCCGCTTCGCACGGACGAAGGTGGCGCCCCGCAGAAGCGGAACGCCACCTTCGTCGCAGCAGCGGCTACTGGGCCTTGACCAGCAGGGCCTCTCCGCCCGACGCGTTGTCCAGAACGACAGCCATGACTCCGAGCGGCTTCTGGGCAGCGAACTCGTCCGCATCCACCGTGACCGGCACGGAGACAGTGCCGTTGCGGGGCACCGTGACGAACTGGCCGTTGCTCAGCGCCGGCGCCCACGGGTTGTAGGTCGCCATGCCATCGATCGCGTCCTCCCCGTCGTTCACCGAAGAGAAGCTCTCCACGGTGTAGCGGAACGTCGCGTTCTCCGCCGTGATGCCGAGGTCGCTGGCGTACAGCGGCAGCAGGATCGTGCTGCTGTCGGTCGGCGCAGACGCGAGGAAGCCCGAGGCGTAGGTGTTTTCTGTGGCAACCTCGTACTCGAACACCTGCGAGATGCCGTTCGCGGACCCGGCCGTGACGAGTCCGGCATCCGCCGAGAAGACGATCCAGTCGGGCTTCCCGTCGCCGTTCGTGTCGACGATCACGTCGAACTGGTTGCTCGCCGCATTCGACCAGCGGTTGTGCGTGTTGATCGCGAAAACGAGGAACTGGTCCTCGCCGTCGGCGAAGGACTGCACGCCCGCGGCACGCACGTCGTACCCGGTGTCGACGATCGACTCGGTCACGTCCTTCTCGTCGCTCAGACCCCACGTGTAGAAGTCCGCGTCCGCTGCGAGAGCCCCGAGAGGGTTCTTCAGCTTGATGGACTTCTCTCCGTCGGTGACCGAGGCGTCTTTGATCAGCGGGCTGCCGCCGGCGACTGCGACGCGACTGGTCGAGCGGGGCACGAGCAGGTACGGCACGCGCAGCGTGTCGGCGGAGGACTTCAGGACGATGTCGCCCGAGAACTCGTAGAACGAGAACTGATCCGGTCCAGCCGTCGACGAGCCCACCGCGCTGGTGGTGGCGCCGAGCGCCACCACGACCTTGGCCGTACCACCGGCCGGCACCGTGACCTTGCTCCGGCTGAGCACGATCTTCGCCTTCTCCGACTGAGCCGACGGCGCGGAGGTCACGCTGTAGGTGACGGCTTTGTCGCCGTAGTTGGTCACGGTGATCGTCTTCACTCCGCCGAACGCGAAGGACGACTCCTGGAAGCCGAAGCTGAGCGCCGGCTCGCGAAGCCATCCGCTCTCGGTGCGGAATGCGTCACCCGTCGCGGTCACCTGGGCGGCCACCGCCTGTGCGGCATCGACAAGGCCTACTCCGCCGCGCACGCCGTTCTGGCCCGCGACCTTCTCGGGGTCGGCCGTCGAGACCACCGCCGCGGCGACCTCGCTTGCCTTCCAACTCGGGTGCGCCTGGACGCTCAGCGCGGCGACTCCCGCGACGTGCGGAGCAGCCATCGACGTTCCCGAGTTGGTTCCGGGGCCGTTGCCGGTCCCGACGCCGGTAGAGACGATGGAGACACCCGGAGCCGCGACATCCACGCCGATCGCGCTGTCACCGCTGCGGGGGCCGCTGGAGCTGAACGACGCGTAGCCGCGGAACCCGGGGTTCTGCAGAGCCGCAGCGGCGATGGAGGCGGTCTCGCCGTCCACGAGCTTCGGCCCATCGGACTGCTTGACGCCGAGGAACGGGATGGTGACCGTGTACTCCTTCCCATCGTCGGGGTTGGACGTGATCGGGCCCTCGAACGGCGGGTAGTCGTCGCTCGTGTTGATCATGACCGCCGCGGCAGCGCCCGCCTGCTGGGCGAAGATCGCCTTCGCCACGCGGGCGCAGAGGCCACGGGTGGAGACGGCCAGCTGGTTGCCCCCGGGCACGACCCCGGCGAACTTGTACGCCGCCGTGGAGCAGCCGAGCGACTCGTCCTCTTCGGCGGTCGCGGGGTTGTCGGCGAGACGGACGACCGTCATCTCGGGCAGGCCGGCGAGGTCCGCGCCGTTGGCGTTGATCGCGGGGATGGCCACACCGTCGACGGTGATCTCGGCACCAGGGAAGCTCTCGGTGCTGTCCACAGCCGCGACCGTGATCACGCCATCGCCGTTCCCGGCGAGATAGGGGCTCGGACCCTCGTTGCCCGCGGACCGGACGACCACGACACCCGCGCCGACCGCGTTGGAGACCGCTACCTCGTCCGGGTCGCCGGCCTGAGCGTAGGGCGAGCCGAGGGACATGTTGAGAACGTCCATCCCGTTGTCGACGGCCCAGTCGATGGCGGGCACGACGACGTTCGTCGAGCCGGCGCAGCCGAAGACCCGGAGCGCGTAGAGGTCCGCCTGCGGCGCGACGCCGGGACCGATGTCGAACGGCGTCGACGGGGTGGACGCGTCGTAGGGGCCCGTGTAGGCCGTGCCGTCGGCAGCGACGCCGTTGCCGGCGGCTGTGCCGGCCACATGGCTGCCGTGCCCGTTGCAGTCGAGCGGGTTGGGGTCGGGCATCGGCACACTGGCGTCGTCATCGGCGTTGTACGCGTCGCCGACGAAGTCGTAGCCGCCCTTGATGCGGGGCGCTTCGGGTCCGAAGTACGCCGGATCGGCGGGGTCCGCCTCCGCTGCGTTGGCCGCTGTCCACGCCTCCGGCGTACCGGGGCCGGCGAAGTTGGCGTGGGTGTAGTCGATGCCGGTGTCGATGATGCCGATCTTGACGTTCTCGCCGGTGTATCCGGTGTCCTGCCAGACCTGGGGCACGCCGAGGAACGGCACGGAGACCGCGTTGTCGAGGGAGTACTTCTTGACGGGGTGCACCGCGACCACGTTGGGCAGCGCTTCGATCGCGTCGACCTGCTCTACCGGGATGGAGGCCTGAATGCCGTTGTAGGCCGACTGCATGCGGGCTTCGATCGTGCCGCCGCTGCCTTCGATCGACCCCGCGATGGCATCCTGCGCCTTCTTGAGCGTGCTCTTGATCGATTCGCGCTCGGCGGTCGTCAGCTCGCTGCCCTTCTCGGCCTGGACGACGGCGACGGGGTCGCCCTCCATCTCGACGACGACCGTCACACGCCCGTCTGCGCCGACGCTCATCGGGCGGACTTCCGTGCCGACAGGGCCACGCGTGGGCGACTGCTGGAACCTCGACGACGGACCTTCGTCCGGGGCGGCGGCGAGGGATCGCTGGTCCTGCGCGAATGCGGGTACGCCGCCGGCAACCAGCAATCCGGAGAGCGTCACCCCCGCAACCACGACTCGAGACAGACGGCTGCGGGTGAGACTCATGGGGCTCCTTGTGGGATGGGCATGCGGATACAGCAAGGCACACCCCACCACTCGAAGCGGCGGGGGATGAGGAAAGAATATGCATCCGCCGTGAATTTCCAACAGTCTTGTGAGGCCACTGGACCGCGGGTATGATCGCGCGCCGCGTGGGACTTAGTCTGCGCCGATGCGAGCCTGGGTTCCAGCCGGCACCGGAGACGCCGTCGCTGCCGGCATCCGCGCCCTCATGACCGCGATCGCCTCGGGGTTGTCGTCGACGAGCACCGCGTCGCGCCCGAGCGCCGCAGCGACCGCGCCGGTCGTCCCGCTGCCCGCGAAGAAGTCGAGCACGCGATCGCCTGGCCGGGTGGAGGCCTGGATGATCCGGCGCAGGATGCCCTCCGGCTTCTGCGTCGGATATCCGGTCTTCTCGCGCCCCGTGGTCGGGACGATGGTGTGCCACCAGACGTCCGTCGGCAGCTTGCCGCGCTCGGCCTTTTCGGGCGTCACGAGTCCGGGTGCCATGTACGGCTCGCGGTCCACGGCATCGGAGTCGAACCAGTACCGGTCGGGATCCTTGACGTAGACGAGGATCGTGTCGTGCTTGGTGGGCCACCGCCTGCGGGTCTTCGCCCCGTAGTCGTACGCCCAGATGAGTTCGTTCAGGAAGCACGCCCGCCCGAACATCGCGTCGAGCAGGACCTTGGCGTAGTGCGCCTCGCGGTAGTCGAGGTGGAGGTAGAGCGTCCCGTCCGGAGCGAGCAGGCGCCACGCTTCGAGCAGGCGAGGCTCGAGGAAGGCCCAGTAGTCGTCGAACCGGTCGTCGAAGGTGCGGAGGTCCCCTCTCAGCCGCTCGTATTCGCGACCGTGGAACCCGCGCCGGATGGTGGCGTCGGCGACCGGGCCGGGACCGGCCGACCGAGCCGACTCGACCTGACGGGCCTGCACCCGCCCGGTGTTGAACGGCGGATCGAGGTAGACAAGCGTGAACGAGGCGTCCTCGAACGTGCGGATGATCTCGAGGTTGTCGCCCTCGTGGATCCGGACGCGGCCACCTGGCGGCCCGCTCACGGCACGCGGCGCAGCCACTCGACCGTCGCGAACTTCGCCGCGACCAGCGCCTCCGCCTCGGCGTATTCCTCCTCGGTGATACGCCCCGGCTCGGCGCCGTACAGGCGGGAGAAGGTCTCGATGAATCGCTGGATGATCTGCTCGCGAGGCAGGCCGGTCTGGCTGCGGAGGGGATCGACGCGCTTCGCCGCCGAGGTGGTGCCCTTGTCACTGAGCTTCTCCCGGCCGATGCGCAGCACCTCGGTCATCACCTCGCCGTCGATGTCGTAGCTGAGGGTCGCATGGTGCAGCACCCCGCCGTTGGCCAGGCGCTTCTGCGCCGCGCCGCCGATCTTCCCGGTCGGGCTCGCGATGTCGTTCAGCGGCTGGTACGTGGCCTCGATGCCCAGCGAGCGCAGCGCCTGCAGCACCCAGTCGTCCAGGAAGGCATAGGAGTCGGCGAAGGTCATGCCCGCGACGAGGGATGCCGGCACATAGAGCGAGTACGTGATGATCTGACCGGCGGCCATCATCATCGCCCCCCCTCCGGAGATGCGGCGGACGACATCGAAGCCGTGCCGGGATGCGCCATCCGGGTCGACCTCGTTGCGATACGACTGGAAAGATCCGATCACCACGGCCGACTCGTCCCATTCCCAGAGACGGAGGGTCGGGCGCCGCCGCCCGTCGCCCACCCGGGCGGTGAGCACCTCGTCGAGCGCGAGGTTCATGCGCGGCGACACGGCCTTCTCGTGGACGACCTCCCACTCGAAGTCCCGCCATCCAGGCGCCGTGACGAGGGCGCGGCGCACGGCCGTTCCGACGGACTCGGGAGTGAAGCCGAGCAGCTGCGCCCCATCGGGGAGAGCGCCGCGCACCGCCGCGGCGATGGCCGCGGCATCCGCCTCGACCGGAAGGCCCGTCACGGCGGCGTCGATCGCGTCGAGAGCGGTGTCGGGCTCCAAGAAGAAGTCGCCCGCGAGGTGGAAGTCGGCGATGCGGCCTTCCTCGACCTCGAGGTCGACGACGACCAGCTTGCCGCCGGGGACCTTGTATTCGCCGTGCATGCGCTCAGCCTACGGCGACGTGCTCGGGAGGCGGCGGGGGCGCGCGCCGCGGAAGCTCGGGCTCAGTTGATCCCGGGGATGATCAGCCAGCGGTTGATCAGCACGATCCACAGACCGATGACCACGAGAGCCGCGATCGTCACGCCGATGGCGTGCTTCGCGCGGAGGATGAGGCCGATCACCAGCACGACGATCGTGGCGATTCCGAGGACGAGGGAGCCGAACGGGATGCCCGGCACGAAGTGCGACAGCAGGAACAGCGCGGCCACGACTGTCTCGAGGACCCCGAACAGCGTCCCGCCCTTTCCGCGCAGCCGCAGGATTCCGTCGATGAGGGCGAGCACGCCGCCCGCGAGGGCGATGATCAGGAGCCAGGAGAGGGTGATCACGGTGGGGGGACCTTCCGATCGGGAGCGCAGGCCGAGGGCGGCGCGCACGGAGCTGGGGGGCGGAGCGCCGAGGCGCGGCCAAGCCTAACGTCAGCGAGGGCGCCGGATGCGGTATCCGGCGCCCTCGCGTGTTCTCACGTGGTCAGCTGGACGTGCAGGGCTCGCCGTTCAGAAAGAACAGCCATGGTGCGTCCGCCGCCCCCTTGCCGGTCAGGACGACCGCCGCCTTCTTGCCCGGGGCGAGCTTCGGCAGCAGTTTCGTGCCCGTCACCGTGAGGTCGGCCCCGGTCTGGCTGTACGAGCCGCCGACCACTCTGGTCACCTTCTGGTCGCCCTCGAAGCTCCACGACAGGGTCCACGGGTCCGTGGTCGTCGTGCCGTTGTTCTGCACGACCAGCGCAGAGACGAACCTGCTGCCGATCTGCGTGTCCTTCACCTTGACGTGGCACGTCAGGGGCGTGAGCGGCGGATTGGACAGCGCGACCAGCTCCCGCGCCTGCTCGGGGAACCACTGGCCCGCGGCCGGGTCCTCGATGCCGCGCGCCGGATCGAGCGGGCCGCCGGTGCCGCGATAGCACTTGCCGTCGGATTCACCGGGCACCTTGATCCAGAGGTACGCATCGATGAGCGCGTTGCCGGTCGTCGTCGAGGGAACCTCACCCGCTCCGCGACCCGGAGGGTTGCACCACACCTCCGGGTCGGGATAGGCGCCGGCGGGAGCGGTCCAGGGGCCCTGGCCGTTGCGGCTCGTGTCGATCACGAAGTGCGCCTGCACGGCGGGGTCGCGCGTGAGGCCGGTGTCTGCGAAGGCCTTGTCGTAGGTCGCATCGGTCAGTCCCCATGTCGAGAAGTCGTCGGGGTTCGCGGGGTAGTACTGGCTGCCGCAGTATGACGGCTCCCACCAGCTGTTCTGCGAGAGGTAGACGCAGTCCGAGATCCACTGGCCGTACTTCTGCAGGCGCTCCGTCTGCACGTAGTTCGAGGCGTTGAGGAAGAACCCGTCGGCCTTCGCGACCCCGCCCAGGATCAGGCGGTTGGAGATGTCGCCGACGCCCAGCCAGCCACTGTGGGTGCCGTCGAGGTACACCGATGTGGCGGCAAGCGCCGCGAATGCGTCCACGGCGTGGTTGAGCTGCGCGTAGCGGTTGCCGACGGCGGTCGCGGGGTCGAGCTCGGCGGGCTGGCACCACTCGGCGTTGCCGTTGATGTCGGTGTTCCACGGGATGATGCCCAGGCCGTCCGGCTCCAGGATGATGGTGGCGGCGCGATCCCCGATGCCCGCGGCGAAGCCGTCGATCCACGCGTTGTACTCCGCGGTGTCGGCGGCGCCGCCCGCGGAGTACTGCGCGCAGTCGCGGAACGGCAGGTTGTAGGCCACGAGCACGGGCATCTGACCCTTGGCCGCCGCGTCGGAGACGACCTCGTCGACCGCCACCTGCACTTCTGCGGCGGTTCCGCTGGTGAACCAGTTGGCCGACGGGATGCTGCCCAGCAGCTGGGCGTCGGCCCGTGCCTGGCCGCTCAGGGACTGGGCCGCCTCGAGGGTCGTGCTGTAGGGGTTGAGGTAGAGGTCGGAACCGGCGAGGTCACCGGGTTCTGCCGCGGACGCGGGTGCGATCGCGGTGAGGGATGCCGCGACCACGCCGACGGCGGCGAGCGCCGCCCAGCGGGCTCGGGTGCGGAACAGGTGTGTCATGTCTCTCCAGGGTCTTCGTCGACCATCGCGTGCGCTGTGCGCGCGTGGATTACCGCGGGTGACCGGTCGTGGGAGCGCTCCCACGGACACGTTCAGAGCCAGGATGCCGTGAGAGCGCTCCCAAAGTCAAGGGTCTGGTGCGCGCGGCATCCGCCCGTCGGTGCAACGGTGGACCTCGCTCTGCGGCAATGAGTCGCGAGGGTGCGGCGATGAATCGCGAGGGTGCGGCAATGAATCGCGAGGGTGCGGCGATGGACAGCGCGAAAGCAGGAGATGGGCGCGAATGCAGGATGCCGAGGGCAACAACGTCCTGTTCTCGCGCTGTTCTCCTGGTTCGGTGCACACCACCCGGCTAGTCGCGGACGGCGAACCGCCGGTCGAGCCAGGCGAGCAGGTCGCCGCGAACGTCTTTCTGCTGCACCTCGTTGAAGACCTCGTGGCGCGCGCCGGGATAGACGAGCGTCGTGACGTCGGTGAGCCCGGACCGGGTGCGGTAGGAGTCGGCGAGCCTGTGGACGCTCTGCGGTCCCCCGACCGGATCATCGCGCCCCACCATGAGCAGGACCGGGATGTCGTGGCCCAGGTTCCTGCGCGGGCGCCCGTAGAACCGCAGCTGGTCGCGAAGGGTGAACAGCTGTGCGGCCGGCGTGACGGTGGTCAGCGGATCCTCGAGGAAGGCCCTGCCCACGCCGAGGTCGGACGCCAGCCACTCGGTCCCCATCGCCTCGGCCGTCTGCCACCTCGCGTTGAGCCGGCCGGCGTGCAGCGATCCCGGGAGGCGCAGTGCAGACCCGCTCAGCGCGAGGGCGTCGTAGGCCGAGGGGTGGGCGTTCAGCAGAATCTGGGCGATGAACGACCCGCCGGAGTGTCCCAGGAGCACCAGCGGAAGCTCGGGATTCTCTTCTCTGATCAGCTCGGTCATCTGCCAGACCGCGGCGACGGCAGCCCGGAACCCGCCGGGGCCAGGGCGACCGAGCTTGGTGCTGTCGTTCCCATGGTGGGCCATGCCGGTGCGACCGTGGCCCCGGTGATCGTTGGCGTACACGGCGAAGCCGTCGGCGGTGAGTGCGTCGATGAGGGCGCTGTAACGCCCCGCGTGCTCCCCCAGGCCGTGGACGAGCTGGACCACCGCGCGTGGCGTCGTCCTCGCCGGGTAGACGTCGTAGACGATGGCGATGCCGTGTGCATCGATGAACTCGGGCATGACGCGAGCCTAGTTGCTGGGGCGTCGCCGTCTCTCGACAGGGCACCCGAACCCACTCCGTGACGATCCAGCCTCCACGCGGGACCATTTACTTAGCAAGGCTAATGAGCTATGCTAAGTAAATCTTATGAGTGCTTCCGTTCTTCCCGCATCCCCTCCCGCCGACACCTCTCTGCATGACGCCGCCTCGGATCTGCGCATGGCCACGTTCCGGCTCGCCAGGCGCCTCCGCGCGCAGCGCGCCGTCGACACCATGAGCGACGGCCAGTTCGCCGTGCTCGCCGCTCTGCACATCCACGGCGGCCACACCCTCGGTGAGCTCGCCGACCGCGAGCGCGTCAGCGCGCCGTCGATGAACCGCACGGTGAACTGCCTCGAAGAGTCCGGCTACCTCACTCGCACCGCCGACGCCGTCGACCGGCGCAAGGTCAACATCGAGCTGACGGATGCCGGCACGAGCGTCGTCACCGAGACCGTTCGCCGCCGCGACGCCTGGCTGGAAGAGGCGCTTGCCGAACTGACGCCGAAGCAGCGCGCGACACTGGCCGCGGCATCCATCGTCATGCGAGAGCTGGCCGAGCGATGAGCGCCATGTTCCGGTCGTTCTCGATCTTCAACTACCGGGTCTGGTTCATCGGCGCCCTCGTCTCCAACATCGGCGCGTGGATGCAGTCCACGGCCCAGAGCTGGGTCGTGCTCACCCAGCTCACCGACAACGACGCCGGCGCGATGGGCATCACGATGGCGCTGCAGTTCGGGCCGCCGCTGCTTCTCGTCGGGGTCACCGGCTGGGTCGCGGACCGCTTCGATCGGCGCAGGCTGCTGATGATCACGCAGGGGCTGCTGATGGTGCTCGGCGCGGCGCTGGGCGTGCTGATCCTGTCCGGGGTCATGACGCTGACCCTGATGTACGGCTTCGCCCTGGCACTGGGCGTCATCGGCGCATTCGACAACCCGGCCCGCCAGGCGTTCGTCACCGACGTCGTGTCACGAGAGAACGCGTCCAACGCGGTGGCGCTGAACGCGGCATCCTTCAACGGAGCGCGGATGATCGGGCCCGCCGTCGCCGGCGTGCTCATCGTGCTGGTGGGCACGGGCTGGGTGTTCCTGCTCAACGCCGTGACCTTCTTCGGCATGATCATCGCCCTGCTGCTGATCCGCACGAAGGAGCTCGTCCCGCGGGTGCGCAGCACCGGCTCCTCCCGGCTTGCGGACGGGTTCCGCTACGTCGGCAAAAGGCCGGATCTCATGGTGACGTTCGCGATGGTGTTCCTGCTCGGCGCGTTCGGCATGAACTTCCCGATCTTCGCCTCGACGATGGCGATCGAGTTCGGACAGGGCGCCGACGGGTTCGGGCTGCTCAGCTCCATCCTCGCGATCGGCTCGCTCGCCGGCGCACTGCTGGCCGCCCGGCGCGATCAGGCCCGCATCCGGGTGGTCGTGCTGGCGCTGCTCGGCTTCGCCATCGCCTCGGTGGCCTCGACCCTGATGCCCGGCTACTGGAGCTATGCCGCGACGCTCACCCTCGTCGGCTTCGCGGTGGTGACCGTCATGACGACCGCGAACGGCTACGTCCAGACGACGACCGACCCCGCGCTGCGCGGCCGGGTGCTCGCCCTCTACATGGCCGTCATCATGGGCGGCACGCCGGTCGGCGCGCCGATCGTCGGGTGGGTGGCCGCCGAATTCGGTCCCCGTGCCGCGATCCTCGTCGGCGCGACCGCCGGACTCGTCGCGTTCCTGATCGGCGTCACGTGGATGCTGGCCTCCGGCCGCGTGCACCGCCACGCGTCCAAGCGCTTCCGCCTGACCCTCGACGAGACCAGGCCGCTGCGCGTGGTCTCGCCCGAGGAGTACAGCGACGCGGTCGCCGGCACGACGCCGATCCCGCTCCCCAAGCGGGAGGGTGCACGCGCCGACAAGCTGCGCGCCCGCGAGGCGGGCTAGCCGGGGCCATCCCGAATGCCCGTCGCGCGTACCGCCGAGTGCACGGCTTAGCGCCGAGTGCACGGCGTGCCGGCGGCAGTATCCCGTGCACTCGTCGGGAAGCCGTGCGCTCGTGTTGCCCGACGGGAAGCCGCGCCTCGTGTCCGTGCCGGCCGCCTCGCGTGGGGGGTCCGGCGCGCCCGCGAGGCGGACTAGGCAGGGTCAGGCGCGGGGCGTCTCCGACAGGCGGGCGGATGCCGTGGCCATGTGGGTCGCCATGGCGGATGCCGCGGCATCCGGATCGCGACGCAGCAGCGCCTGGTAGACCGCGTCGTGCTCCTCGAGCGCCCGCACGGCGTGCGCCTGATCGTGCACGGCCCGGTCGGCCCACACCCGCAGCAGCGAGCGGACGACCTGCAGCATGTCGAGCAGCACCTGGTTGTCCACTCCGGCCGCGAGCGCGTGGTGGAAGTCCAGGTCGGCCTGCACGAACGCCTTGAGGTCATCCACCGAGGCGCGCATCCGGTCGACGTGGCGGCCGAGCGTGGCGAGCTGGCGGTCGGTGAGCCGCGCGGCGCCGAGCCTCGCCACGTAGATCTCGAGCCCCGAGCGCAGCTCCAGAAGCTCCGCGGTGTTCCGCTCCCCGATCAGCAGTCCCCACCGCAGGGTCTGCGGAAGCAGCTCGCTCGAGGTCCCGCGCAGATAGGTGCCCGAACCAGGGCGCACGTCGACGATCCCGAGGATCTCGAGCGCGGCGAGCGCCTCGCGCACCGCCGAGCGGCCGACGCCGAGGGTGGATGCGAGTTCCCGCTCCGGCGGCAGCCGCGTGCCGGGCGCCACCTGGCCGCTGGTGAACAGGTCGAGCAGCCGCGTGGCGACCCCCGATACGGCGGATCCGGCGGGCATCGAGCCCAGTGCGGCCGTGATCTCGGCCGAGGAGTCAGCGGCGTAGGCGGGCATAACGCCCAATGTACTCGGAAAACTTTCGCTTGCAATTGGTCAACCGGTTTGCCAAAATAGTCGCAGGCGTCATCCCCGGCGTCGCCAGAATCGACGACGATCCTCAGGAGTCACCGTGGACAGCACCCCCGTCGTGACGGGCATAGAGTCGCCCGTTGCCAAATCCGCCATACGCAAGGTCTCCCTGCGCCTGGTGCCCTTCGTGGCGCTCATGTTCTTCATCAACTACCTCGACCGCACCGCCATCGGGTTCGCCGCCCCGAACGGCATGAACGAGGACCTCGGACTGAGCGCCGCCCAGTTCGGCTTCGCCTCCGGCGTCTTCTTCATCGGGTACATCCTGCTCGAGGTGCCCTCCAACCTCGCCCTCCACCGCTTCGGCGCCCGGCGCTGGCTCGCCCGCATCATGGTGAGCTGGGGCATCGTCGCGCTGCTGTTCACCTGGGTGCAGAACTTCGAGCAGCTCGTCGTGCTGCGGTTCCTGCTCGGTGTCGCCGAGGCCGGGTTCTTCCCCGGTGCGATCCTCTTCCTCAGCCTGTGGGTGCCCTCGCAGTACCGCGGCCGCATCCTCATGCTCTTCTACTTGGCCCAGCCGCTCACCACCGTCATCGGCGCCCCGTTCGCCGGCTGGCTGATTCAGCAGGACGAGGTCTTCTTCGGGCTCGCCGGCTGGCGCTTCATGTTCTTCGGCGTCGCCATCCCCGCGATCATCGTCGGGATCATCGCCTGGTTCTACCTCAGGGACAAGCCGGCGGATGCCCCGTGGCTCACCAAGGAGGAGCAGGTCTGGCTCACGGAGTCGATCGCCGCCGAGCGCAAGGTCACAGAGAAGTCCGAGAAGCACGTCTCCGTACGCTTCGCCTTCAGCAGCGGCCGCGTGTGGATGCTGTCCTTCATCTACTTCGGCTTCATCTACGGCCTCTACGCGCTGGCGTTCTTCCTCCCCACGATCATCGAGGGGTTCCAGACGGCGGCCGGCACCGAGTTCGACGTCTTCCAGAAGGGCCTGATCACGGCGATCCCGTATCTGCCCGCCGCGATCGCGATGTACTTCTGGTCGCGTGACGCCTCCCGCCGCGGCCTGCGCACCTGGCACATCGCCGGCCCCGCCGTGCTCGGCGCCGTGACGATCCCGCTCGCCCTGTTCGCCGGCTCGCCCGCCGCGACGATCGCAGTGATCACCCTGACCGCGATGGCGATCTTCGCCGCGCTGCCCAACTTCTGGACCCTCCCGACGAAGTTCCTCACCGGCGTGGCCGCGGCCGCCGGCGTCGCGCTCATCAACACGATCGGCAACCTCGCGGGCTTCAGCGCACCGTTCGTCACCGGCGCCGTGGCGGACTGGACCGGTGGCTACGAGATCCCCATGATGATCGTCGGCGGAGTGATGCTCGTCTCCGCGATACTCATGGTCGTGCTCGCACGTCAGAACAAGGCGGTTGTCACCGCCGCCGGCCTCGCGGCCGCGCAGGAGAAGGCGGATGCCGCAGCGCTGAGGGCACCCCGCCCATGACCCGGCTGTGGAACGAGCCGTCCGCGTTCGCGGACGAGATGATCGACGGCTTCGTCGCCGCGAACGGCCGGTACGTCCGGCGCGTTCCCGGCGGCGTGGTCCGCAGCACCGTGGTGCCCGACGGCCAGGTGGCCGTCGTCATCGGCGGCGGCTCCGGCCACTACCCCGCCTTCGGCGGGCTCGTCGGGCAGGGTCTTGCCCATGGCGCCGCGATGGGCAACCTGTTCGCGTCGCCCTCGACGCAGCAGGTGCAGTCCGTGGCGAACGCGGCGCACCGGGGCGGCGGGGTCTTCTTCTCCTACGGGAACTACGCGGGAGACGTGCTGAACTTCGACGCCGCCCAGGATCGCCTCCGCGCCGAGGGCATCGCCTGCGCCACGGTGACGGTGACGGACGACATCTCGAGCGCCTCGATCGAGGAGCGCCACAAGCGTCGGGGCATCGCGGGGGACCTCACGGTGTTCCGCATCGCCGCCGCGGCCGCCGAGGCCGGGTACGACCTCGGCGAAGTCGAGCGGGTCGCCCGGCTCGCCAATGACCGCACCCGCTCGTTCGGCGTCGCCTTCACCGGCTGCACCCTTCCCGGAGCGGAGCAGCCCCTGTTCTCGGTGCCGGAGGGGCGCATGGCGGTGGGCCTCGGCATCCACGGCGAACCCGGCATCGATGAGACCGACGTGCCCACCGCGGACGAGCTGGCCGAGCTGCTGACCGGCCGGCTGCTCGCCGAGCTGCCCGACGGCATCGACAGCGCGGACGGGCAGAAGCTGGTGCCGATCCTGAACGGGCTCGGCGCCGTCAAGTACGAGGAGCTGTTCGTCGTCTACCGCCGCGTCGCCGCGCTGCTGCAGGAGGCGGGGGTCGAGGTCCTCGACCCGCACGTCGGCGAGTACTGCACGAGCTTCGACATGGCGGGCACCTCGCTCACGCTGTTCTGGCTCGATGACGAGCTGGAGCGGCTCTGGGACACACCCGTCGACACCCCCGCGTACCGCCGCGGCTCGGTCGTCGCGGCCGCGCAGGACGAGCGGGCAGCCTCGGTCGAAGACACCGCCGCGATCCCGGCGGCCAGCGCCGAGTCGCGCGCCCTCGCCCCGGTCGCCGCGCGTGCCGTCGCCGCGGCATCCGAGATCGTCGATGCGCACGTGGATGAACTCGGTCGCCTCGACCAGATCGCCGGCGACGGCGACCACGGCATCGGGATGCAGCGAGGCGCCCGCGCCGCGCGTGCCGCCGCCCAGCACGCCGCGGAGCTCGGGGCCGGCGTCGGCACCGTGCTCGCACACGCCGGCGACGCGTGGTCCGACCGGGCCGGCGGCACATCCGGCGCCCTGTGGGGCGTCATCCTGCGCTCGATCGGCGAGACGATCGGCGACGACGACGCCCCCGATGCGATCGGCGTCGCCGCGGGTGTGGCCGCCGCCGCCCGAGGCGTCACCGACTACGGCAAGGCCGAGGTCGGCGACAAGACCATGGTCGATGCCCTCGTCCCGTTCAGCACGGAGCTGACGATCGCTGCGGACTCTGGCGCCTCCCTCGCCCACGCGTGGGCCGCCGCCGCGGAGGCCGCGACCCGCGCCGCCGCAGCGACCGCCGAGCTGCTCCCCCGCATGGGCCGCGCACGGCCGCACGCGGAGAAGAGCCTCGGCACACCCGACCCCGGTGCGCACTCGCTCGCCCTCATCGCGACCGCGATCGGCGAGCTGCTCGCGGAATCGACCGGGGCGCCGGATGCCGCCGATGCGTCCGCCACCCCAGAATCCACCGAAAGGAACTGACATGCCCGGAGAATCCCAGCCCCTGCGCCTCGTCGTCGGCAGCGACGACGCCGGCTTCGACTACAAGGAGATCCTGAAGGCCGACCTCGAAGCCAATCCCGGGGTCGCGTCGGTCATCGACGTGGGCGTGGACGCCGACGGGCACACCGCCTACCCTCGCGTGGCGATCGCCGCCGCCGAACTCGTCGCCTCCGGTGAGGCCGACCGCGCGCTGCTGGTCTGCGGCACCGGGCTCGGCGTCGCGATCGCGGCGAACAAGGTGGCCGGCATCCGCGCCGTCACCGCGCACGACAGCTTCTCCGTCGAGCGCGCCGTGCTCTCCAACGACGCCCAGGTGCTCACGATGGGCCAGAGGGTCGTCGGCATCGAGCTCGCCCGCCGCCTCGCGCGCGAGTGGCTGACCTACCGGTTCGACCCGTCGTCGGCGTCCGCCGAGAAGGTCGCCGTCATCGACGAGTACGAGCAGACCGGAAGCTGCTGATGACCGGGCGCGTGACCGTGGGCGTGAGCCTCAAGATGTACTTCGGGCATCGTGAGGCCCGCGCATGGTTCGCGCGCGTCGCGGAACTCGCCGCGCGGCATCCGGCCGTGTCGTCGGGAAGCGTCGAGTTCTTCGTCATCCCGACCTACCTGCAGATCGCCCGCGCAGTCGAGGCGTTCCAGGGCACTCCGACGATCATCGGCGCGCAGGATGCCGCGACCGAGGATTCCGGTGCCTTCACGGGCGAGGTCAGCGCGGCCGAGCTCGCCGAGGTGGGCGTCGGGGTCGTCGAGATCGGGCACGCCGAGCGCCGCCGTCTCTTCGGCGACACGGACGCAGTGGTTCGGGCGAAGACGCACGCCGCGCTTCGCAACGGACTTCGGCCGGTGCTGTGCGTCGGCGAGACCGAGCGGAGCGAGCCGCCCCTGGCGGCCGCTCGCACGGTGGCCCAACTGGTGGACGCGCTCGAAGGCGCCCCCGCCGGCCCGCTGATCGTCGCGTACGAGCCCGTCTGGGCGATCGGCGCGCCCGAGCCGGCGCCCGTCGCCCACATCCGGACCGTCACCCTGGCACTGCGCGACGCCGTAACCGACCGACCCGGCACCTCTGTCATCTACGGCGGGTCCGCGGGCCCCGGGCTGCTGAGCGCACTGGGCGACGCCGTCGACGGGCTGTTCCTCGGGCGCTTCGCGCACGATCCCGTCGCGCTGGAGGCCGTGCTCGACGAGGCCGCGGTGCTGGCGATCGAGCGAACCGAGGGGCTCGACCGGCTCGACGGGCTCGACGGGCTTGAAGGGCTCGAAGCATGATCGGCCTCGGCACCTACGCCTTCTTCTGGCAGCACTCCGACCGCGTCGACGAGCCGCTGTCTCTGATCGGCGCACTGCAGGCCACCCGCGACCAGGATGTGGGACTGTTCCAGATCTGCGACTACGCGCCGCTGCTCGTCATGAGCGCTGCCGAGATCGCTGACGCCGCCGCCGCCGCGCGGGACCTCGGCCTCGTGATCGAGCTCGGCACAAAGGGCGTCGACCCGGGGCACCTCGAAGCGTTCCTGCGCCTCGCCGACACCTTCGGCGCCGCGCTCGTGCGCAGCATGCTGTACGCCCCCGAGTCGCGTCCCTCGCTGGAGCAGGCCGAGCGGATGCTGCGCACGGCGCTGCCCGCCTACGAGGCATCCGGGGTCACGCTCGCCCTCGAGACGTACGAGCAGGTCGCCACGGACGACCTCGCGGGCCTGGTCGAGCGGATCGACTCCGAGCACCTGGGCATCTGCCTCGACCCGGGCAATGTCGTCGCCCGGCTCGAGACGCCGCGGGCCGCCGTCGAGCGCTGCGCCCCGCTGACCAAGAACGTCCACGCCAAGGACTTCGCCTTCGCCCGCCAGGACGGCTGGGTGGGCTTCACCTACTCCGGCGCCCCGATGGGCACCGGACTGCACGACTACCCGCACCTGCTGAGCGCTGTCAGGCCCGACGAACGCGGCATCAACCAGATCGTCGAGCACTGGCTCCCCTGGCAGGGCGACCCCGAGACCACCGTCACCACCGAGCGGGAATGGACCCGCATCACACTCGAATACCTGAGGAGCACAATATGAGTACCACCACCGACCCTTCGACAGGCTCAGGGACCGCCTCGACAGGCTCAGCGACCTACACGATCGCCGTCCTGGGAGCGGGCGGAAAGATGGGGATGCGCGTCTCCAACAACCTCGCCAGGACCGATCACACCGTCTACTACGTCGAGAACTCGCCCGCTGGTCAGGAGCGCACGCGCGAGGCGGGCCGCGAGGTCACCGAACTCGCGGATGCCGTCGCCGACGCCGACATCGTCGTCTTCGCCGTCCCCGACCTGGCGCTCGGGCCCGTGACGGCACAGGTCGTGCCGCAGATGAAGCCGGGCTCGATCGTGCTCACCCTCGACCCCGCCGCCGCGTACGCCGGGCTGCTGACCACCCGCGAGGACGTCATCCAGGCCGTCGCGCACCCGTGCCACCCGTCGATCTTCCTGCAGCGGCAGACCCCCGAGGAGTGGGCCGACACGTTCGGGGGCATCGCCGCCCCGCAGGACGCGATCGCCGCCGTCGAGTCGGAGGACCCGGCGAAGCAGGCGATCGTCGAGTCCACCGTGCGCGCGATCTACGCCCCGATCATCGACGTGCACTGGGTCTCGATCAAGCAGCTGGCCCAACTCGAGCCCACACTCGTCGAAACCGTCGCCTGCATGATCGGCGCCCTGCTCAACGAGGCCCTGCAGGAGACGATCAACACGATGGGCGTGCCCGAGGCCGCCGCCCGCAGCATCCTGTACGGCCACACGCAGGTCGCGCTCGCCAACGGCCTGCGCGGCGACAACCCCTTCAGCGATGCGTGCCTGATCGCGATGGACTACGGTCGCGAGAGCATCATCAAGGACGACTGGAAGAAGATCTTCCGCGACGACGAGCTCGACCGCAACCTCGCGCGGATGCTTCACCTCGACCACATCGAACGCAGTCACATCGAGCGTTGAGGAGCCACGCCATGACAGGTCGCCTCGAAGGCAAGACCGCGCTGATCACCGGGGCGGGCACCGGAATCGGGCTCGCCGTCGCGCTGCGGTTCGCGAACGAAGGCGCGCGGGTGGTCGTCGCCGATCGCGATGCGGATGCCGCCGATGCCGCGGTGAAGACGATCAACGCGCACCGCGCCGTCGCCGTCGTCATGGACATCTCCGACGAGGCGGCGGTGGAGGCGGCGTTCGCAAAGCTCCAGGCCGATGGCATGTCGCCGGACGTCGTCGTCGCCAACGCCGGCGTGCAGCTGTTCGGGCAGGACGCTCCGGCGGCCGACCTCGACCTCGACGTCTGGCGGCGCACCATCGACATCAACCTCACCGGCACGTTCCTCACCGTCAAGCACGCCGTGCGCTCGCTGCTGGCTCGCGAAGTCGGCGGCTCGATCATCCTCACCGGCAGCCCCACCGGCCTGAACGGCGAGGGCAAGGACTTCACGGCCTACAGCGCCTCGAAGGCCGGCATCCACGGGCTCGCCCGCACGGTCGCCGCCGCCTACGCCGACAGGAACATCCGCGTGAACACGGTCGTGCCCGGGTACACCGAGACGTCGCTCGTCAGCGCGATCTCATCGGATCCCACTTCGCGCGCCGCCATCATCGGCCGGATTCCCCTGGGCCGTGCCGGCAGCCCGGCCGACGTCGAGGGCATCATGGTGTATCTCGCGAGCGACGACGGCGCTTTCGCGACCGGCGCGCTGTTCGCCGTGGACGGGGGCATGACGACGCTGTGACTCCCGAGGCGGGCGATGGGGCGGATGCCGGTGGCGGGACGGATGCCGGGGGCACGACAGCACCCGGCTGGTGGTCGCCGTCCCGGACGTGGTCCTGCGGGGACTGGTCGCTGGAGCTGCGGGGCGACGAGCTCGCCGACATCCGGTTCCGGCGACGCCTGCTGCTGCGCGGCGTGCGCGCGGTCGTGCGCGACGCGGACTGGGGCACGGTCCCGACGCGGGTGGTGGATGCCGAGCCCGGCGAGTCGCAGCTCACGGTGCGGCTGGCGATGGAGGGTCTCGGGCTCTCGGTGCACGGCACCCTGACGGCCGCCGTGGAGGGCGATGCGCTCGAGATCCGCTGGCGGGCCGTCTCGGCACAGGCGGCGGAGACGAACCGCGTGGGGCTCGTGCTGCTGCACCCGCCCGCTCTGGCGGGCGGGCCGCTCACGGTGCGGCATCCGGATGGCACCACCACGGCGATGCGATTCCCCATCGACATCAGCCCGCATCAACCCGCCCTCGACATCTCCGGGATGGACTGGCGCTTCGATGGGGGCGAGGCGCGGCTCTCGCTCTCGGGCGACGTGTTCGAGATGGAGGACCAGCGCAACTGGACCGACGCCTCCTACAAGACGTACAGCCGGCCCCTGGCGCTGCCCTTCCCGTACTCGCTCGCCGAGGGGGAGGTGCTCGAGCAGACCGCCCGGCTCGAGGTCGCGCCGGCCGATGCGCTGGGGGCGGGCACCGCCGCGTCGCAGGCGGCGCGACACCGTGCGACGCCGCCCGGAAACGACGCGGCGGGGCCCGTGGATCGAATCGAACTCGTCGCGGCGGGTGCGTTCCCATCGATCGGTGTCGCGGCATCCACGGCGCCTGATCCCGCACCCGGTCCGGCGCCAGGACCCACGCTCGCCGGGGCATCCGGCTCGGCACCCGGCACCGCGTTCGTACTCGTCGAACTCGATCTGGCCACCCCCAACTGGCGTGCGGCGCTCGAGCGGGCGGCGCGGTCTGGAGTACCCCTCGACGTACGGGTCGTCGCGGACATCCGCGACGACCTGCACTCCGTGGTCGACGCGCTGAGCGCGCTCCCGGTGACGCGCATCGGAATCTACGACAGGCTCGACTCGATCACTCTCCCGCCGTTGCGGGATGCGCTTCGCCGGGCTCTCTCCGACAGGGGTCTCGCTCTCCCCGTGATCGGCGGAGCGAGGTCCCACTTCACAGAGCTGAACCGCGGCGCCCGGCTGGTCCCCGGCGACCTGGATGCCCTCACGTTCTCGGTGACCCCCCTCTTTCACACCCTCGATACGGAGCAGCTGGTCGAGTCGGTCCCCATCCAGCGCCTCGTCGCCGAGCAGGCCGTCCGGATGGCGGTCGGCCGGCCGGTGCACATCGGGCCGGTGACCCTCCGACCCCGATTCAACAACGTGGCGACTCGGCCCGCGCCGACACCCGCCGCGAGCGATCTCTCCGAGGGATACGGGGCCGCGTTCACGGATGCAGACGACCCGCGCATGGCCGCGCCGGAGCTGGCGGCCTGGACGGTGGCGAGCGCCGCCGCGCTTGCGGTGGACGGTGTGGCGACCCTGTGCTACTTCGAGGAGTGGGGGCCCCGCGGCATCCGCTCGTCCGACGGCTCCCCCCGCCCCGTCGTCCAGGTGCTCGGCTGGCTGTCCGAGCTCGACGGGGCGAGCCTGTTCAGCGGGCCGAGCCGCGACGGGACCGTGTGGGCCCTCGGCGGGAGGCACGAGGGGCGAACGACGGTGATCGCGGCGAACATCGGCCACCGGGACCGCGAGGTCACCGTCTCGACACCTGCCGGAGAGGTCGTGCTGCGCCTCGGTTCCGGTGAGGCGACGCGAGTGGCGCTCACCCCTCAGTAGGACCGCCGCCGATCCTTGCGTGAGCCGCCCTCGCCCGCAAGACTCGGAGAAAGGAAGCGGGTAGTCCATGAGCACCAGATCTGCCACGAGTCTTCTGCTTCTGCTTGCCACGAGTCTTCTGCTTCTTGCAGGGGCGGCGATCGTCCTCGTCGGGGGCGTGGGCGGTTCGGGATTCGCGCTGCTGGACCGCGATGCAGAGTCCGCGGACGCGCTGCCCGCGGACCTCGCCGGCGACGCGTACGACAGCGTCGACACCGCGAGCGCGCGGTGGGTCGCGGAGCACGACGGCGACCAGCTGTACCTCGCGAGAGGCACGGAGGTGGGCACCGTCTGCCTTCTCGTGCACCGGGAGGACTGGGTGGTGGGATGCGGCGGCCCGCAGCTCGGCGTGAGCAACGCCACACGGACGTACTACGTGCAGCCCGACGCCGACCCAGACCCGGTGACCGGCACGAAGGTGACCGAGAACGTCTTCGTCAAGGGCTGAGGGGCGGCTGCTCGAGGATCGTACGGGCGAGATCGTCCGGTCGTGTGAGCTGCGGCCAGTGCCCCCTCGGCAGGTCGACATAGGTCACGTCGCGGCGGGGATCCCCGGCGCAGAGCCGGACGAGGAGCGGGATGGGTCCCACGAGGCGGACGCGGCCCCCGACCGCGCCCGCCAGTCGTGCTGCGCGCGGAACCCGAGCTCCTTCTGGATGAGCCGCGTCGACATGAGCGACTCGAACTCTCCGAGATCGGGAGCCACGGGCGTGCCGGGGAACCACCGTTCCGCGAGTTCCCGCGAAGGAGCGGCGCAGCCGGATTCCGGTGCGGCGACGTTGTAGACCCGGTAACCAGGGGTGGCGCCGGCGAGGGCGAGCGAGACGGCCTGCGCTCCGTCGCGCGCATCGATCCACGACCCGAGAAGGTCGCGGCGATAGCCGGGCTCGGCCGCGCGGTCGAACGTGGCATACTCGCCCTCGCCCACCACGTTGGTGAACCGCAGGGCCGTGATCGAGACATCCGGCCCCCAGAGCGCGAGCTGTGCGGCCACCGCCTCCTCGGCCACCTTGCCGAGGCCGTACGTGTTGTTCGCACGGGTCCAGCCCTCGTCGGCGGGAAGGGACGGAGGGGGTTCGCCGAACGGAAAGCCCATCGCCGTGATGCTCGATGCGAGAACGATCGTGCGGATGCCGGCGCGATGCGCGGCGAAGAGCACGTTGAACGACACCGCGACGTTGCTGCGGAACGTCTCGGCGTCCGGCACCAGGCCGTTCACCGGGATGGCGGCCAGGTGCACGAGAGCGTCCAACCCGCTGTGCCGAGCGGTGACGCCGAGCATCGCGTCGAGGGTCTGGCCGTAGTCGGCAAGGTCGACGCGGGTGAACCCGGGGCCAGGGTCGCCCGCCAGGTCGAAGCCGATCACCTGATGACCTTCGTCTCGCAGCCGCGCCACCGTGGCCCGGCCGAGCTTTCCGGCGCTCCCGGTGACCCCGATGACCATAGGCTC
This sequence comes from Micromonospora sp. DT81.3, assembly GCF_049847225.1. NCBI lineage: Bacteria > Bacillati > Actinomycetota > Actinomycetes > Micromonosporales > Micromonosporaceae > Micromonospora > Micromonospora sp. DT81.3. The sequence continues at coordinate 6,234 of NZ_JBNCNY010000008.1, read as the reverse complement.
GCCCATACAGATCCCCCTGCGTCCCGCTCTCGCGCTTTCTCAGCCGGTGTTGCATAATGATTCTATAGTGAATGCAACCGATACGGAGCTGTCGTGGATGTGATCGTCGAATCGCCTCGGCTGGAGCACCACCGCGAAGCGTTCGGCATCGGCGAGGAGGCCCCACGGCTCTCCTGGCGGGTTCTCCAGGCGCCGGCGGGATGGCGGCAGTACGCCTATCGCGTCGTGATCGAGCGGGGCGAGGCGCCGGCGTCGGAGCTCACGGTCTGCTCCGGCGAGCAGGTGCTCGTCGATTGGCCGGACGCTCCGCTCCGGTCGCGCGAGTCCGCGCGCCTCAGCGTCGCCGTGCGCGGCGCGGACGGCGAGTGGTCGGCCCCGTCCGACCCCACGACGCTCGAGGCCGGACTGCTCTTCCCCGACGACTGGATCGCCCGCCCGGTCGGCGCCACCTGGACCGAAGACCCCGACTCGGACGAACGCCGGCCCTCCCTGTTGCGCCGCGAGTTCGCGGTCGCGCACGGACTCGTGCGGGCGCGGCTTTATGCGAGCGCGCACGGCCTCTACGAGGCGGAGGTGAACGGCATGCGGGTCGGCGACGACGCCCTCTCCCCCGGCTGGACCGTCTACGGCCGCCGGCTGCGGTACTACACCCACGACATCACGGCCATGCTCGAGGAGGGTCCGAACGCCGTCGGCGCCTGGCTCGGTGACGGCTGGTACCGCGGTCGCCTCGGCTGGCGCGGCGGGTTCCGCAACCTCTACGGCAACGATCTGTCCTTCCTCGGTCAGCTGGAGCTGACCTACGCCGACGGGCGCCGCGAGATCATCGCCACCGACGACTCGTGGCGGGCCGCGCCGAGCCCGATCCTCCGCTCCGGCATCTACGACGGGGAGGACCACGACGCACGCGAGGAACGCGCGGGGTGGAGTCGGCCGGGCTTCGACGAGACCGGATGGGAGCGCGCGGCGATGCGCCACCGCGACCCGGCGACGCTCGTCGCGCCGACAGGACCGCCGGTGCGCTGCACGCAGGAGGTCGCGCCCGTCGCGGTGCTCACCGGCCCGAGCGGCAGCCGCATCCTCGACTTCGGCCAGAACCTCGTCGGCCGGGTGCGCATCCGGGTGCGCGGCGAGGAGGGGCGCACCGTCACCCTCCGCACCGCCGAGGTGCTGCAGGACGGCGAGCTCTACACCCGTCCCCTGCGTGGAGCGCGCTCGAGCGACGGCTACACGCTGGCGGGCCGGGCGGAGGGCGAGACGTGGGAGCCGCGTTTCACATTCCACGGCTTCCGCTACGTCGAGGTGTCCGGATGGCCCGGTGACCTGGATGCCGCGGCGGCGAGCGGCGACCTGGTGGCCCGGGTCTACCACTCCGACCTCGAGCGCACGGGGTGGTTCGAGTGCTCGGACGCCTCCGTGAACCGCCTGCACGCGAACGTGGTCTGGGGGATGCGCGGCAACTTCGTCGACATCCCGACCGACTGCCCACAGCGCGACGAGCGCGTCGGCTGGACCGGCGACATCCAGGTCTTCGGACCGGCGGCGTCCTCGCTGTACGACGTGAGCGGCATGCTGACCGGCTGGCTGCGGGACCTCGCGATCGAGCAGCTGCCCGACGGCACGGTCCCCTGGTACGTGCCCGTGATCCCCGCCCACCACATGTGGACGCCGATCCGTCCCGGTGCTGCATGGGGCGATGTGGCGACGCTGCTGCCGTGGACGCTGTACGAGCGCTTCGGCGACGCCGGCGTGCTGCGCGCCCAGTTCGGCAGCGCCCGCGCGTGGGTCGACCTCGTGGAGCGCCTGGCCGGACCCGGCCGGCTCTGGGACACGGGCTTCCAGCTCGGCGACTGGCTCGATCCCGCCGCCCCGCCGCAGGACCCGGCCGATGCCCGCACCGACCGCCACCTGGTCGCGACGGCCTACTTCGCCCGCTCCGCACGCGCGGTGGCCGACATGGCCGACGCGCTCGGGCTGACGGATGAGCGGGCGCGATACTCGCGCCTCGCCGACGAGGTCGCGGCCGCTTTCGCGGAGCGCTACGTCGGCGCCGACGGCACGATGACGAGCGACGCGCAGACGGCTTACGCCCTCGCGCTCGCGTTCGAGCTGATCCCGGATGCCGCACGCAGGGACACCGCCGCGGCACGCCTCGCCGAGCTCGTGCGAGAGGCAGGCAACCGCATCGCGACGGGGTTCGTCGGCACCCCGCTCGTCACCGACGCGCTGAGCGCGCACGGCCACGTCGACACCGCATACGCCCTGCTGCTCGAACGGGAGTGCCCCTCCTGGCTCTACCAGGTGGACATGGGCGCGACGACGGTCTGGGAGCGCTGGGACGCCATGCTGCCCGATGGCACGGTGAATCCCGGCACGATGACGAGCTTCAACCACTACGCCCTGGGCGCGGTCGCCGACTGGCTGCACCGCGTCGTCGCGGGTCTGGCACCCGATGAGCCGGGCTACCGCGTCATCCGCTTCGCGCCGCGCCCCGGCGGCGGGCTGACCACGGCGACGGCCAGCCACCTGACCCCCTACGGTGAGACTGCGATCACCTGGACGATGCTCGAGGGGGAGCTGGTCGTACAGGCGACCGTTCCCGTCGGGGCACGGGGTGTGCTCGACCTTCCGGGCCGGGAGCCCGAGACGCTTCCCCACGGGATGCACACCCGCCGCATTTCCGTCGGAACCGCAGAACTGGCCTCCCGGGCCGCCAACTGAATATCGTTTCCCCCATGCCGCGGCGCGCACCGGTGCCCGCCCGCGACAACCGATCGGAGACCGCACGTGTCGACCAACCGCTACACCCGTCCGCATGACGGTCACGTGCGCCTGCTCACCAAGGTCGCGCGGATGTATCACGAGCGCGGCGTGCGGCAGGCGGACATCGCCGCCGCCCTGAGCATCTCGCAGGCCAAGGTCTCCCGCCTGCTCAAGCGGGCGGAGGCCCTGGGCATCGTGCGCACGACGGTCACGGTCGCCCCTGGTGTCTACTCGGAGCTCGAGGAGACGCTCGAGGCGAAGTACGGCATGGCCGAGGCGGTGGTGGTGGATGTCGACCCCGAGGCCGACGAGCGCGAGCTGCTCGCGGCCATCGGCGCCGGGGCGGCCGCCTACCTCGAGGCGACCCTCTCGGGCACCGACCGCATCGGCGTCTCGTCGTGGAGCCAGACCGTGCTGGCGATGGTGGACCGGATGCGGCCCTTCACCGCGCGCGGAGCCGTCGAGGTCGTGCAGCTGCTCGGCGGAGTCGGCGCGCCGGAGGCGCAGAGCCACTCGAACCGCATCCTCGGCGAGCTGGCGCGCATGCTCGGCGCAGAGCCGGTCTACGTGCAGGCGCCGGGGATCGTGGCCGGCTCGGCCATCCGCGACAGCCTGCTGGCCGACCCCTCGATGCAGGAGGTCACGCGGCACTGGCGCGAGCTGAGCATGGCGATCATGGGCATCGGAAGCATCGAGCCGTCGAATGTGCTGGCCGAGAGCGGCAACGCGTTCTCGCCCGCCGAGCGCGCCGCGATGATCGAAGCCGGCGCGGTCGGCGATATCTGCCACCGCATCTACAGCGCCGACGGCTCCCTCGTGCGCGGCGAGTTCGACGATCGCATCATCGCCATTCCGGTCGAGGATCTCCTGCGCATCCCCCGGCGCGTCGGCATCGCAGGCGGCGAGCACAAGCTCGAGGCGATCCACGGCGCCCTCTCGGGCGGCTGGGTGACCGCGCTCGTGACCGACCTCGGAACCGCCGAGCAGCTCGCCGAGCGCTGACTGAGCTGGAGTCCCGGGAGTGATCGCTACGCGGAACGGGAGACGGGAACCGCCGCGATGAGCGGCGGCCCCGCAGGCACGACGTGGGCGGAGACGTACCGGTTCACCGCGTCGACGCTGCACAGGCCCTCTTCAATGGGTGAATTGCGGGGGGTCATCACCTCGGGGACCCGGGTGCGGGCACTCGGCACGCGACACTCCTTCACCGACCTCGCCGATTCGGCGGAGCTCGTCTCGCTCGAGCGACTGATCATCGAACCGGTGCTCGACGCCGACCGCAGAGAGGTGCGGGTCTCGGCAGCGATGTCATACGGCGCGCTTGCCGCATGGCTCGAGCATCGAGGCTGGGCCCTGCAGAACCTGGCGTCGCTGCCGCACATTTCCATAGGCGGAGCGGTCATGACCGCGACCCACGGGTCCGGACTTGCGAACGGCTCCCTGTCGGCCGCGGTGCGTGCCCTGGAGCTCGTCACGGGGGATGGACAAATCCTCAGAATCGACGACACGGATCCTCGCCTCGCCGGCGTCGTCGTCTCGCTGGGCGCGGTCGGAGTGGTGACCCGACTCAGCCTCGCGATCGTGCCGTCCTACCGGCTCCGCCAGCAGACGTTCGCCGTCGCCCGCTGGGCGGACCTCGTGCATGACGTGCCCGCCCTGATGTCCTCGGCGTACAGCGTGAGCATCTTCACCGACTGGCTGGACCGGCATGAGCTGCTCATCAAGTCTCGCGAGGGGGACGCCGACGCGGCCGACCACGTCGGCTCGGCGTTGACCGACCTGCCAGACACGGAGAACGTGACGCCGCGTCGCGGAGTGTGGGGACCGTGGTCCGAGCGCCTGGCCCCTGCAGTGAAGGTGGTGAAGCACTCGGGACAGGTGCCGTGATCCTTCTTCGGCACGTGACGTCCGAACGATGCTGCGAAAGCTAGGGGCTCCCTATCGAGGGAGGTAGTGGCAGGAACAGAAGCGGACCGGCGGGGATGAGCTGGCTTCCGTCGTAGCTCCTTCGAGCCACGGATTCCGTGAGCGTAGACGTTGGGGCTCCCCTGCTCGCGGTATCGGAGGTGAGCGATGATAGGGCCTTGTGCACAACCTTGCGGAGCGAGACAATTCCGCCACCCGAAGCCCTGAACACGGCACCGGTGAGGAGTCAGCGATAAACATTCGGCGCAGTACGGGAGTGGTCGCGGTTACCGTGTTTTTGCTAGCTGGCGTGTCGCCGCTTACGGCGGCGACAACGTCCGCGTCAGCGGTGGCGGTGCAAGCGAGGGGTATGCGGGATCTGGGCACCCTCGGTGGCCGGGAGAGCGACGGCGTTGACATCAACGTATGGGGTCAGGTCGCCGGCACCGCCGACACCGCGGATGAGAATGCTCGCGCCTTTCGATGGAGCCCGTCGGAAGGCATGAAAGACCTAGGGAGTGTCAGCGGCGCGAACAATTCACGTGCAATCGCCATTAACGATCTGGGTCAGGTCATAGGAGATGCCTTCACCGCCATGGGCCGACACGCGTTTCGTTGGACCGCTTCCGGCGGTATCCAGGATTTGGGCACCCTCGGCGAATACGACACCCAGCCGGCGGGAATCAACAATCTCGGGCAGGTGGCAGGGCGATCGCTGCTCTCGAACGGAAACTTCCACGCGTTTCGGTGGACGTCCACAGGGGGTTTGCGCGATCTGGGCACTCTCGGCGGTCCTAGCAGCGTGGCGACTGCCATTAACGATCTAGGCCAGGTCGTCGGCGGGGCCAAGCTTGCCGACGGCTCCACACATGCGTTTCGGTGGACAGCCGCAGGCGGGATGCAGGACTTGGGCGCGCTGGGCGGTCAATACAGCAACGCCACCGGAATCAACGTGCGCGGTCAGGTGATCGGGACCTACCGTCTGAACGATGGCGGCGATCGCGCATTTCGGTGGTCGGCATCGGAGGGAATGCGAGATCTCGGTGCCTTCTACCCCCACGCCATCAACGCGCTCGGCCAGGTGGTAGGGGTTGGCAGCGGTGTGCCCGGGCCGATTCGCGCGATTCGTTGGACAGCGTCGGGGGGCATGCAGGATCTGGGCACGCTCGGCGGTCGAGAAAGCTACGCATATGACATCAACGACCTCGGTCAGATCGTCGGGATGGCAGACACGAACGTGGAGTTCCAGCCGCACGCTTTTCGATGGACGCCGTCTGGCGGGATGACGGACTTGGGCACCCTCGAAGGCATGTACGACAGCACCGCGGGGGCGATCAACATACGCGGCCAGGTCACCGGAGTTTCTAGCATGGCGGACGGGGAACGCCGACACGCGTTCCGCTGGAGCCCCTAACAGCCGATCTCGATCCTCCTCCGCCAGGGACACGTCGCCGCGCCCACAGGCAGGGCAGAAAACGCACGCGCAGGGATCGCTCAGCGGGCACCCCCCAATTTCCGAGGCCAGCCTGGGCGCGTCCTCGGCGATCCACTGGTCGAGCACTTGTC
>NZ_JBNCNY010000007.1:208495-244268 GCF_049847225.1 Micromonospora sp. DT81.3 | reverse complement strand
ATAGGCCGGGCGGACCACCTCCACCCGGTAACCCACGAGTTTTGTGAGCGAGGCCCCGTCCCGCGACCCCCTCACCCAAAGAGGGCCACTACATACCGTCTAGCGTGCCTTGCCGCGCCGTTGGGTGAAGGGATCGGGTTCCAGACCGGGATACTTTGCTTGTAGCGGTTCCTTCGCGTGGTGGGGCGGACGAGGACGTCGTGCGGGGCGCTGATCCGTGTCACCGACACGACCTCGATGCCGAAGTCCCGAAGCATCTCCAGTGCTCCGTGCAGGCCTGCCGCCTCCGGAACCCAACCGACAAGACGGGTGACTCCCCTGGAGGTGGTGTCCACGGTGAACCCATCGAACACGCCGACGAATACCTCGTTCACCGCGCCGGTGATGACGACCTCAAAAGTCCCGGCGCTCATGTCGGCCTTTCCGCGCCCGCATCATTGCGGTCGCGTGTTCAGCTTCCGCCTAGGAACACCGCGCTGTCAAGGAAGGAACACCACCGGCGGCGACCGCAGCGGTGGCGTGTCGAACGAACGCGTGCCCTGAAAAGTGGCGTCGGCTTGTCATGAGATGGTCGCGGACCTGGCATCTGGGAGCGGGTACTGTTCCGGGTAGACCCGCCGCCGCGTCGGTGCCTGTCCCTTGGACTGCACACCCGCGTGATCTGACCGTCGGGTCGGCAACGGGTTCAGGTTCCCCCCGGGAACGCGCAATCCCCAGCAGAGGCCGTTCTCGGGAGGAACCGCCCTCGCTACTTTACCGACCGCCTCGATGGGTAGCCAGACACTGTGGTCCCCGCACGCTACGCCGACCTCATGAGGAACTGCTGAAGGGATTGGTGACAACCTGCGAATGGACCGCAAACATAGTCGGGATCCGGGTCGCTGTCGCCGACGAAGAAGACGAACCCTGGGTGCGGGCACCGACAGCGCGTGCAACCATGCACTCCACTCCCTCGCATTACCGCTCACCGACGGATACCACGAACGAGTGCGTAAGTCCATCCCCGACAAGACGCCGTCGGCAGGCATAGGTTCAACCCACTTCGAGACCTCTGTTCAGCCGGGATCGCTCACCCCAGGCGATGCATGAGTCACTCTCGAAGCAAGGTGCCGCCGGGAGGCCACCCTCCTCCCCCAAGCTTGGCCGGCCCCCGGCGGCCCGCCCTAGCGTTCTTCGCTCTGGCCGCGTACGTCACCGTGACCTCGTTGATCGCGTTGCTGGGCCACGTCGAAGTCGAACACAGCCCGCTCGGCACCGCCATCACCGCGCTCAGTGTCATCGTCATGCCTTTCCTCTCCCTCGCAGAGCGCCGCGCTGGACGCGAGCTCGGATCAGCCACCGCGGTCCTCATCGGGCTTACCCTCAACAGCCTGTTCGGATGGTGGTGGGCAGACGCGATCGCCGGCCTCGTCATCGCCGGGTTCGCCGTCCGCGAAGGACTCGAGGCATGGCGCGGCGACGCATGCGCCACCTCAGTCGGCATGCTCCTCGAAGACGAACACGACGACCACGAAGAGCACGAGCAATACTGATTAGTGGGCGATTGCTCTACGCGTATCCCCGCTTCAGCAGCATCCCGGCGGCCTTAGCGAAGTCCTCGCTAGGGGATCTCGAAGTTCAAAGCGTTGGCGTTTCTGGCGATGATATTGAACAGCGCCGCAACGGCGGCCGCGTCCTCCAGGTCGTCCCGCGTCAGCCCCGCATCCAGCGCCGAACGCGCATCGAACGCTGACACGTCCTCCGGCTTTGTCGTCATCTTCTCCACGAAGACCAGGGCGGCGCGCAGCCGGGAAGAAATCGGCGCAGTCCGGTAGTCGGCAAGGACGGCAGCCACCACCGCATCGTCCATGCCCTTCACCGCGATCGCACTATGCGCGCCCACACAGAACGGGCAGGTATTCCAGCTGGCGACCACCGCCGCCATCAATTCGCGTTCGGACACCGACCATCCGCTAGGTCCACGCATGGCCCGCTGAGTCCAGGCCCCCAAGGCGCGGCCCACGAACTCCTGGTCATAGAACGCGACGCGAGCCGCGTCCGGCAGCCGATACCCGGCGAACAGGGAGATCATCTTGATCAGCAACCGGTGGGCCACCGTGTCGCCGCGTTCCACCTCAGGAAGCCGCAATGCTCGCCTCCTCGATCGCTTGCATCGCCACGTCCCAGCGCCGCAGACCCGCACCGACACTCGCCGCCATCACCACTCCGAAGGTCCCCTTCTCGGACCCAACCGCGCCGCGGGCGGCCGCAACCTGATCATCCGTCACCCGAAACGACGCCTCCCCGATCTGGGCGGCTAAAACCTCGACGGGTCCGGCGGCAGGCGCCAACCCTGCCCCGAGCGCGACCGCGCGCTCACGCACGTTTCGAGTCACGACCCCTGAATCGTTCACCCGCGCACGCAACTCATCGGCGAGCTGAACGTGCGACTTCTCAGCCGACATGTCTCGAAGCTACTCGCGAACCCAGACAAATCGAAGAAACCTTTGAACTGACCCGACCCGACCCGACACGACCGGAAACGATCGCTGCCCAGTGGTTGAGCGCACATCAATATCGCAGTCCACCAGCCGCACTTGGACGGCCAAACCAAAGAGCTGCGTGCCACCCACTCCGCCGACACGAATAACGCCACATACGATCCGGATCGATCAGCAGATGGATCAGCGCATCCTTCAACAAGCCGCCTCTTCCGGCCCGCTGCAGAGACTCGCCGATGCCGAGCTCGACCTGGGCAGGGAGCCGTTTACTCGCGACCCGCAGCCGAAAGCGGTGAAGGCGTGGGTCGCTTCGGCGAGACCCCAGTGCTCGTCGACGCGGAAGCGTGCGTGTGGACCTCCCGTGCGGTCGGCATCCGGTTCACCGTCGACGGCAATGAGATGAGGACGTGGTGTGGGCATCCGCCGTGCGTGAAGGGAGAGGCACCACTCCCCCGGGCTAGGCTCCCCGCATGCTGGTCGTCACTGTGCGGCTGTTCCTCGGTGCTGAGGCTGATCCGTTCGCGGTGAAGCAGCAGAGGATGCTCGAGCTGCCGGCAGTCGGTGCCGACGTCGCGCTCACTCCCCCACCCGGTGCAGCCGTCGCGGTCGTCGCCACCGTCGAAGAGATTCGCCGGCGCGACGTCGACGCGTACGAAATCGACCTTCGTTCCTGACCCCGGTAGACCGTCCGTCCCCACGGTGCAATGTTGGGGGCATGGCAAAGCGGGACCGGATCGCCCGGACAGCGGCGGTCTCTAACGGGATGGTGTGGTTTGGGCTTGCGTCGTTTGTCGGCGCGGTAGCAGTCGAGCTGGCCCCCGCCGCGTTCGCCGGCGAATGGATCAACATCCTGGGCTGGGCCCTATTGGCTCTCGCCTCGCTCGGGCTCGCGTTCCTTGAGCAGCGGACCATGCGTGCGGCGCGGATGAAGTCCCGGCCGGCTCCGTAGAACTCTGAGCACAGTGGGGGGCGAGGCCATCGGCTCGCCCCTTCGTGATTGATCAGGCGCTCTCGCGCGGGTTCCGGGTCACCGTCGCGGTGGCGTGTCCCAGGTCCGGGCCGATGTGCGTGGCGTCGATCACGCGGCGGTAGACCACCCCATCCGTGCCCTCGAACGAGGCGTCGCGCTCGTGACCGACGACGATCACGGCATCCCCCTTGTGCAGCGACTGTGCGGCCCCTGCGCCGAGCTCGAACTTGGCCTCCACGATGTGGCTCAGCGGCTTCAGCCCCTCGACGCGCTGGTCTCCCCTGTATTCGGCGGTGTGCTCCAGAACGGTGAACTTGGTGATGCTCACGCGCCCTCCCTGCTGCACTTCCGGGTCTGCTGCCACGTTCCCGGTGATTAAGCGAACGGACATTTCAGTACCTCTTTCTCTCTAGCGGTTGGTGATGAGTCGGTCGATCTGGTCGGGACGGAAGCCGCTCCAGTGGTCCTCGTCGGAGACGACCACGACGGGCGCTTCGGAGTAGCCGAGATCCTCGACCACGTAATCCCGCGCTGCGCTGTTGGTTCGGATGTCCACCTCGGTGAACGGAACACCCTTGTCCGTCAGCACGCGCTTGGTCATGGTGCAGCGGATGCATGCCGGCCCCGTCGTGTAGACCACAACTCCCTGCTCGTTCATCTGCTCATCCCTTCCCGATCAACCGTTCTTCCCTACGTTTTTCAGCGGGGTGTCGGGGGGCTATGTAGAGTCGCCGCGTTCCGGGGCGGCGGGTATGGCTCACCGTTTTTCGCCGCTGGATGGCTCGCAAAGATTGGCCGCCCGCCGCCCTACTGATGGCTCGACCGCTCATTGAGAAACGCGACTCGATCGCTGTGTAGGGGAACGCCGGCGCGGCCATCACTACCACCTGGAAACAAAGGAGGCAGCGATGCCACAACTGTGGGCCGGTATTGACGCGGGAAAGGGCCACCACCACTGCGTCGTCATCGACGGGACCGGCCAGCGGCTGTGCTCGCAACGAGTCCCGAACAACGAAGCCGAACTGCTGGACCTGATCGGCACTGTCACCGAGCTCGCAGCACGCGATGCCGTCACCTGGGCGGTGGATCTGAACAGGGGCGGTGCTGCGCTGGTGCTCGGACTGCTCGCCGCCCACCGCCAGACCGTGCTCTACATCCCCGGCCACGCCGTCCACCACGCATCCAAGGCATACCGCGGCGATAGCAAGACCGATGCGAAAGACGCCGCGATCATCGCCGACCAAGCCCGGATGCGACGCGACCTGCAGGTGCGTCGCCCCGACGACGAGACCGTCAACGAGCTGCGGGTCCTGACCAACCACCGCAAGGACCTCGTGCGCGACCGCACGCGCGCGCTGAACCGGCTCCGCGGACACCTGGTGGAGTACTTCCCGGCACTCGAGCGCAGCTTCGATTTCAGCGCCAGCCAGGCATCCCTCATTCTCCTCACCGGCTACACCACCGCCGACCAGCTGCGGAAGATGGGCGAGGCGCGGCTGACCAGATGGCTCCGGAGCCGCGGAGCCCGCACCGCAGCCGCCACCGCACACGCCGCCGTCGAGGCCGCCCGCCGTCAGCAGTCCGTGCTCGCCGGCCAAAACATCAGCTCCCAGCTGGTCGGACAACTCGCTACGACGTCCTGACCCTCGAGGGCCGTATCGGGGAGGTGGACAAGCTTATCCAGGAACGTCTCCAACAGAGCCGGCAAGCCGAACTCCTGCTCACCCTGCCCGGCTTCGGTGACCTGCTCGCCGCAGAATCCCTTGCCTCCACCGGTAGCGACCTCAGCGTGTTCCGTGACGTCGACCGCCTCGCTGGCGTCGCCGGTCTGGCGCCCGCCGCGAAGGACTCCGGACGGATCAGCGGCAACCACCACCGACCACGCCGATACGATCGCCGGCTCCTGCGGGCGTGCTACCTCGCCGCCATGATCAGCGTCCAACACGACACCCGCTCCCGCGCTTTCTACGACCGCAAACGCCACGAAGACAAGAGCCACGTCCAAGCCGTGCTGGCCCTCGCCCGCCGCCGTCTCAACGTCATCTGGGCGATGTTCCGCGACAACCACCCCTACACACCCCACGCGATCACCCCCTTCCCCGCGGCGACCCCGAGCACGATGCCTCTCGCGGGCTTGACAACCTGATTGAGAATCTTTGCCTTCCGGCAGACAGAGATAAGACGGAGTGCGAAGCGCGCAGTGCCCAGAATCTCGGGCGAAATAAGCCCGGAGGGCGCGTCCGTGATTGTGGGAACGGAGTCGCGGGAGCCGACGTATTCTCGACAGCCGGAAAGGTCAAAGGAACAGAGCTTTTGCTGCGCCGTGTCACCGGCTCCCTGGCGCGGCCACGCCGCGGTGCTGTGTCGGTTCATGCTCACCGAATGGAAAGTCCGGTCGCGCCAACGCTTCGCGTGCCGAATGGGGCCTCTGGGCCGGTCGAGCCTTGCGTCGCGCTGCGGCGGGCGCGATCTTCGGCGTGGTTTGCGTGGCCAGGCAGCGACGCCCGCAGGGCCGCTTCTGCTTCGAGCCCGTCGAGAGCTCGCGCGTGCTTACTCAACGCGCTGGCGAGTTCCTGGTGTTCGGTTGCCCGAGCAAAGTATCTGGGGCGGAGCCGATCCTCATCTTCTTCGCTGGCGATGACCCCCTCGGGCGGCGAGGGGCGGCCGTGTCGCGCGGCAACGCGAGCAGCGGTGCCGGCATCCAGCGCGAGAAGGGTGCGCGCGGCCGCTTGCATCCAGTTCGACATGCGCCCGACGCGTTCTTGCAACTCTTCCTCGCGCTTCCGGCTTGCATCGAGCATTCGCTCGATCTCGGCCACGTGACCGAACGGGCGGCGTGTCCTGTCGTGCCACGGAGCGGAAGGCGTCGCGAGCGGCGCCGGGGTTCGAGCGGCGCGTCCGAGCTCGGTGCGTGCCGCCCGGACGGAGTCGTCGACGCTGACCTCGGGGGTGCCGCGGAGCATGCTGTCCGCGATGGCGTCGCGTGCTCCTGCTTCCGTATGGGAGATGGCGATCGCTTCGTTGTGGGCACGGCCTCGGGTCATCCCGACATACAGCCCGGAGGCATCAACACCGGGGCCGACGATGGACGCGTCGGTCGTCTCCCCTTGGATGCCGTGAACCGTGGACGCGTAGGCAAGGTGCACATGCTCCGCTGCGTAGTCGTCACTTACAGAGCGGGCTTCGCCGCTGTCCGCCATGCTGGTCAGGTCGAGGCCGGTTGGGGTGATTCGCTTTACGATCCAGATAGCACGGTTCTCGACGTCGGCGTGGCGGTCGTTGCGTCGGGTTTGCACAATGTCGCCCTCAAGGATGCGCTGCTCGTCTTGACCGATCGCAATGCGGGAGACGGTGAGGTGGCCTTGGTCGACGCGGCGTTGCTGGATTGCTTCGTTGATCGCGTCTGCTTCCTCGTTCGTACTCGTCACGAGCGCGACACGACGGTGCTGGGTCGCGGATCTGAAATACGCCTCCACCATGACGTCTCGTGCTTGGATCTGGTCGCTGACACGGTGGATCAGGCCGCGGTCAGCCAACTCGGCAGCGACAAGCAGTGCCGCATCCTTGGACGCCGGTTCTCGCATTCGCAGGGTCAGCGCCGCATAGTCGGGGTCGCGGAATCGATGCACAGCGGTCAGCTCCACGACCGCGGTGCTCCGCCTTCTCATGCAGGCCATCGCTCCACGGTGGCCGACCGGCATCGCCTGCAAGTCATCCCCGACCATGGCGATCCCGGCGCCGGTCTCAGCGGCCACCACGGCGAGTGCGTTCGCGGTGCGCAGGTCGACCATGCCCGCTTCGTCGACCACGATCCGATCCCCTGCGCTCACCAGGAACCGGCGCGGGCCGGTGTAGACGATGCCCGTCGCGGGGTCTGTGTCGCCGGGAGCGAGCCGCTCCCACACTTCGGCGCCGGCCTCATCCCTGCCCCACCGCCAGCCATGGTCGGCTAGCAGCGCGTGCAGGCTCGCGGCAGTGGTGCCGATCTCACGCCCGGCGACGGAGGCGGCCTTCTTCGTCGGCGCCACCACAACCATGACGTGACCGTCGCAAGCGAGCGCGCTCTTGGCGACCCGGAGCATCGTGGTCTTCCCCGCCCCCGCGGGCCCTGTGACCGACACCAGCCGATCGGTTCCTGCGATCGCAGCCGCCGCAGCGACCTGCCGCTCATCGAGGCTCACTCCGGGTGGCAGAACGTGGTCCGCGATCGCGGTGACCGTATGCACGTCGAGGGGTGCGCCCTTCCGGGTGAGCGCGTCGAATCGGGCGGCGAGCTGCACCTTTGCGGCAGCCGTTGCGGAGGCCATAAAGCCCTTGATGTGATGCGGCCGATCAAGCTCGCCCTGAAGCAGATCCACAACGTCAGCGAGTGCGCGCGAGACGACCTCGTCGAGCGTCGCCCGCAGGGCCTCTCGCTCCTGGACGACTCCCGATGCGGCGAGCGCCCGCGTAGCGCCGGCACGGACATCCAGTCGACTAAAGCGCCCGCCACACCCCGTCGAACGCGCGTCGGCGTCTACAACTGATTGCGCTGCCAGCAGCCCCAGGTCGAGATCCTCGAGAGCGACGCCGCGAGGTTGCACCGGTCGGCGAGAGTCGATCAGGTGGGGGTCGATGTCCTCCAGTTCGGAACGGATCAGTCCCTCCCAGGCACGTTCGTCGACCTCGCCCGGCTTGTTCGGCCGGCCGGTAGCCCACGCCCTCCGATCGATTTGCTGCAGCAATCCTGGGGATGGCTCCGACCCAGGATTGTTCTGCCGCCATTCAGCCAGGAGCACCGCCCTGTTCCGTTCGATCTGGCTCGATCGACGTGACAGCGGCCGCACCGCGTGGGCGAGTTCCGCGATCTCTCCGTCCTGGTTGAGGGTGTACCCGTGGCGGGCGAGCGCCTCGATCCAATCGGGATCGGTTCGGGCCGCGAGTTCGCCCTCGGCGTTGATGACGGTGTGCAGTTTCATGGCGACCCTCGAGTCGACGTTGGACCACTTGCTGTCCTTGCCGAGCACCTTGACGTTCAACCACAGGTGCCGGTGGACATGCGGGTCCAGGGCACGCGAACGTGCGTGCCGGAGCTCCACCACCTCCACGCGCTGCAGCGCCTCTCGGATGCGTCCGCCAGCGCCACGTCGCGCATTGAGCTCCCCCTGCCACGTCGTCATGATCCGATCGCGAAGCCGGTCCTGTAGCGCCTCGAACTGCTCGTTGAGCTCCGGGTGCAGTAGCGCGGCGATGCTGTACGACTTCGGTGCGTTGATCGTGCCGTCAAGAATTAGGTCCGCGTCCGGCGATGTCAGGTCACGCCCGCGTCGCTCGTCCGTCTGCGGGCAGCGACCGTCCACCCACCGCCGCAACTGAACCTCGTTCAGTCGATCCGAGGCGATGAACCCGGAGTCGACCGTGAACCGGGTCACGCCATCGACACCCAGGTCGCTGTACTCCGTGAGCGCATCGACACCCGAAGCGGTTCGCACGTGCGAGTCGCACGAACCCTGAAAGGCATAGGCGAGCGCTTGTCGGACCCCCTGCGATCCGACGCCTCTTTTCCACCGCTCGAGACCGCCGCGCACGGCCTCAGGCTACGCCGTTCTTGCCGAACTCGCTACGACTTCCACATAAAGTGCCTGCGTGCATTGCTGTTTTTCATCGTCATGGTCTCTCGGTGGCGGTCCTCGTCGCTCGTACTCGCGCGGTTCGGCGGGGCCCTCCTACTTTCGTTCGTCGTCTTGCCTGGCTTCGCTTCAATCCGGCGTTGGCACAGGAGGGCTCAGATCCCGGCGTCGTGTGTCCGTGGGTGAGGGCGGTGTTCGAGGCGGACTCCGGCTGCTGCAGTAGACGAACCTTGACTGAGAATCCATTCGGGCGGGTCCTACGCCCCCCAACGATCGGGTCGGCCGCGCGTCACGGCGATTCACGCCAGACGGAACGGTGAGCGACGGTCTTGCGGGCGCACCCGATCTGCTCGCTAGGGTCGGGAGATGCACCTCAATATTGCCATGGCCCGCTGCTCAGAGACGTGCTCGCCATCGCCCGGCAACTTAGTCGGTCGGCGCGGCGTTGACCGTTGTCGACGAGCCGGTGAGAGTCCTCTCCCTGGGAAGCATCGTCGGCGGGCGGACCTGACAGAATCGGGTGTAGGTCGAGGAGATCAGCACACTGACTCGTCAGATCGCGACTCAACGGGCCTCGGTCACTTCGGACATCAAACGTCAACGTCGAGTCACTCCGCTACAACTTGGGGTTTTATTACGACGGTAGAACCGCGTCGCCTCTGACGTGTGTGGCTCAACCTTGCCCCGAACCACGACATGTCCATTCGGAGCCCCTAATTGCGCGGCGGTCTCCCCAGCGAGTTGGTGACCACAGCCTTTTATCTAGGCAAGGGCTAGAGGGCTCAAGGAACTCGTCCTATCATCGTCGCATGGCTCGACCACCTGGCCCGTCCAACCCGCCTCCTCCAGGCCCCAAGGAACCACCCCCACGCAAATCCAAGGGTCGAATCTCGATCACCTTCAGTATGAAGGCTCACGAACTTGAGAATGTCAAGGAGGTCGCCAGTCGACTAGGCATCTCGACCACAGAGTTCTTCGCTCGAGCGATCGCCGATGAGATTTACTTCCAGGACAAACTTGACGCCGGCGGCTTGATCTTGATTAAGCACAAGGACGGCAAGACAAGCCAAGTGAATCTCCGGTGAGCGACTCGAGCGAGGCTTCACCGGAGCGTAATAGCGAGACCGAAGATGACCGGGAGGCTGATCCACTGCATGTTCAGTTAGGCGACATTAACCTCTCGCGTGATGTGGCCGAAGCTGACTACGATCTAGGGGAGATATCGGTAGCCGGAACCGCACCCACCTCCGAGCCGTATAACCCTCAGCGTCACCGGGAGTCAGCCCGCGGACGTATCGCGGCAACTCTTATGGTGCTTCTGTTTGCCCTGTGCATCTCTATGGTCGCTCTAGGATTCATACTAATTCGGCCCGTCGACCGGGAACTTCTAGGCCTCCTCATTTCCGGCGTTCTGGGCCCGGTCATTGCGATAGTTGGAACCGTCGTAGGCTTCTACTTCGGCCAAGACTCGATTGCGCAGAAGTCAGAGTAAAACCGGCCGATTGGTTCGGAGGAAAAACGTCAGCGGTCGGGGGGATCGATACGGGGGTCGTTGGTGGCCCGGGAGATCGGCTGCGCGGACTCGTCGGGCCTGGCCGCCAGGTCGTCAACCGAGAAATCGGCGGCGTCGTGGCGGCCAACGACAGCAAACGAGTATCGGGAAGATGCGGTACATGAGGGTGTGGAGTACTTTCCGCACATACTTAGGCCGCTGCGACGCGCTCCTCCAAGTGTGATCACCGACCCGCAGGAGTGAGGTCACGAGGGAGTGGGTCGCTGTTCGCGAGAGCTTCACCGACGAGATCGACGCATCATCCAGGGTCGTATCGGCCATCTTCAGGATCAGCGCCCCCGCGAGGACCGTCAACCGGTCAACGGTGTCAGTGTCCAAGTTCCCATCCACCAAACCCGACCAGCGCGCGGTCGATGGACCGACAACGGTGCAGAGTGACGTGCTTGGCAGATAGCGGAGCTAGCCAGGGGGCGAGACGCGACGTGGTGCGCGAGCCTGGCGGAACGGCCCCGTAGGATGCGGTGACGCGTCTGGGCACGTAAACGCCGCGGAGTAAGGGGTTTTGAAGTGGTCGACGAGTTCTCGATCGAAGTGAATCTCCCCGTGGCCTCGGAGCCGGAAGTCTGGTCGGCGTTGCGGACATTCGAACGACTCGCCAAGTCAGTCACGCCGTCGAAGCTTTCGGTGGGCTGGTGGCGCGTGAGCGACCTCGAGCGAAGCTTCTCACGGGGCAGCCTGGATGAGGCGCACGAAGTCGCGGACATGCACCAGCTGAAGCGGAGATCGATACACGGGTTCTTCCGCTGGAAGCAGGGGTCGTAGTGGCTGATTGGCTGGCACGACGCGGACAAGCCGGAGTTCAGCAAGGCGGACGCTTCAATAAATGGCCGAGACCGGCTACAGGTAGAGCAGGTGGCGCGGCTGCTCGTAGCTGAACTGGAGCGCGAAGGCCTCTCAGCGCGAGCTGGCTCACTCCGCATGTCCTCACGGGACGATGGCGACAACGCCGCAGGTGGCGCCGAACTCAGATTAAGCGGGGTTGGGCGCTTTATCGCCGAGCACACGGCCGCGCTAATCGTCACCATTCTCGGCACCGTCGTCGCCACGGCGATCGCGCTGTGGCTGGGGCTCGTGCCGCGCTAGAGGCGCCTTTCGACGTTGCCGTCGTGCTCCCGCATAGTGCGTCGGGCGACGCGCCGTCACGGAGCCGGCAGCAACCGGAGGTGTACGGGTCGATTTCGAGCGTCCGGTCATGGTGGCAGCGACGGCAACCGCCGACGGGGCGACGATGACGACTACCCGGCGGTGTACGAGGGCTGGGTGGCCTGGGCGGCACCGCCACCTGCGAATAGGGGTTTCCTGTAGAGCGCGCCTAGCCAAAGCAAACCGCCGGTCGACGAACCGGCGGGTCGCACAGGCCTCTCCGATGCCCTTTGGGGATAGGCATTCGCACGGTGGGCGACCAAATGTCTATGACGCGCTACTGCTCGCTTCGGCTTCCACAGCCGCTCCCCAGCCGTCGTAGTCACCGTCATGTTGCTCGACCAATTTGATTACGTCACGCAGGAACTCCGCGACCGCCTCATCGGTCAGCGGCTCCTTCCGCACGGCTTGAAGCACGGTCTTGAACCCGCGCCGCCCAAGCCCGACTTTGAAGCCTTCGGCGATCAAAGCTTCCGCTGCCGCATCGGCATTGGCCCGCCGCTTGAAATAGGCGAAGTGCTCAACATCGTGAGGAGCGCTCAAGACATCGTCGAGCTGTGCGCGCTGGTCGCGCTGTGCAGGCCACATCGCGAGCTGATATTCGTACGAAGACACCCGCCAAGTATGGTCGATCGGCCAGCCGGCCACCGTGCATGTGGAAAAGGGCGCCCGATCACGGACCGGCTTGCGAGGCGGGTCTTTGCCGTGGCTGCGCCGCAGCTCGAGGACCTCGATCATGGCGGAAGCGCAGAACGCCGACTTCTCGCGCCTTGGCCCCCAGTTGCAACGCCGCTTCAGCGTCATAGTGGACAGGGCCGAGGTGTGGATCGGTGGCTGGTTGATGAACGGAATCAAGGCTCTGGTGCTCGACTCAGGCTTACCGCATGGCCTCCTTGTCTGAGGTCCTTGATGCACTAGACCGGTGAGACGGCCACTCCTTGGGATCGTTTCGCTCTTTTACGCCCGGCTGGTCGGCGGCGCCGTCCCTCACGCCCCTGCGGCCCCTGCACTATGGGCGTATCTCGGGCAACCGACCTTCCCATGACGCCAACGCGTATCATCCCCTTATGGCGGATCGCAATAATCCTGCAACTCCGGAGGTGCCGCGGGCTCTCGGTGCCAGTACAGGCGCGAAGAAGGACTGGTCCCATGAGGACCGGGTCGAGTGGGTTCAGCTCTCTTATGAGGCAGGTCTAGAAACGCTGAAGGCTCAACGCGAGGAGCTGAATGGGATGCGGACGCGCGCGCTGGCATTCGTTGCCTTCTCGGCCACTGCCACGGCGTTCTTGGTTGGAGCAGGCCTCGGAAGCGGCGTGACTCGTGATGCGGCCTTCTTTGTGCTCACGGGGCTGGGAACGTTGTGCTTCGCGCTCCTGGCAGTCCTCCTTGTGTCGGCGGTTGTGCCGTGGGTTCGCTTCCAATTTATTCTCATCCCCAGCGACCTTATGGATTGGATGGAAGGCAACAAGCCCGCGCCCGACCGTTTGATCGCGCTCCGCAGGCTTGCCACTCACACGGTGCCCGAGATGATTTCCGCCAACGAAGTTGGCCTCTCGAAGATTCGCCGACGCTATAGAGCGACATTGATCGTGGCCCTTCTAACACTCGCGATCTGGGTGTCGGTCGTTTGGGTTTTCAGTTGAGCCAACACCCACCGGTAGACCCCCCATTGGACCCGGACCGCGACGAAGAGTGGGTGCCGAGCACGAATCCCGCCCCGTCGCGTCCGTGGGGCAGAAGTCAGGGCAAGATGCACCTCGCACTCGGTGCCCTTGTCGGAGCGAACGTTGTCGGCTCCGACGGCGACAAGATCGGAACGGTCGGCCAGGTGTACGTCGACCCCGACACTGGACGGCCCAACTGGATCACGGTACGGACCGGGCTGTTCGGCATGCGCGAGTCCTTCGTTCCTCTCGACGCCGCCGATCAGAACGGTGACGAGATCCGGGTGCCCTACTCGAAGGACGTCATCAAGGGCGCACCGAACATCGACCACGAGGGAGCTCTCGAGGAAGACGAGACCGACAACCTCTACTCGTACTACGAGCGCGGCGGCACTGGCGGCTACAGCACGGGCACGACGGGCTACGACACGGACGTTCGCGACACCGACGTTCGCGACACGGGCGTTCGCGACACCGGACGCACCACCGAGGGGTACGGCACCTCCGGCCCCACCACCGATGACGCGATGACCCGCTCGGAGGAGCGTCTGAACGTCGGCACCGAGAAGGTGCAGACCGGCCGCGCTCGTCTGCGCAAGTACGTCGTCACCGAGAACGAGACCGTCACGGTCCCCGTCTCCCGCGAGGAGGTCCGGCTCGAGCGCGAGCCGATCACCGACGCGAACGTCGGCGATGCCCTGGCCGGCCCGGACATCAGCGAAGAAGAGCACGAGGTGATCCTCACGGAGGAGCGCCCCGTCATCCAGAAGGAGACGGTCCCCGTCGAGCGCGTGCGCCTCGGCACCGAAACGGTCACCGACACCGAGCGCGTGCAGGCCGAGGTGCGCAAGGAAGAGATCGCACTCGAGGACGACACCACCACCACCCGCAACAACGACCGCTGACTCACGGATGCGCCGCGTCAAATCGGTTCGAGCGGCAACGGGGTGGTGGTGCGGCCATCCGAAACGCTGTGACGACAGCCGCCTGGGTGGCCGCGGTAGCGCTGGTCTCAGCAAGCTCGGTCACGAACGGGGTTGGGCGGTTCATGTCAGTGGCAACTAGTCTCTGGGCTGCGCACTTACCGAGCCCTTGTCGGCCACGCACCGTTTTTGCTCTCCGCGTTTCCTACGTGCAGGGGGCGTCGGTTCTCATCACGGATCCTGCGCGCGCCCGGCCGGAAGCAACAAAGGTCAAGGAGGTCGGTTTCTCGGCGCGTGCGGCGATTCACTAGGTGCCAGGCTGCCGTCGAGATGCAGATCGCATAAGCCCAAACGAGCAGGCGACCGGCCCGCTCCGGTAGTGCGACCTCTGCCTACAGTCAAGTTCAAAGGGTGGGAGGAACTCGATGAATGAGGTCGTTGTCGGAGTGCTCCTGGGAGCGGGAGTTGGCATCGTATCGAGCATCATCGTGGCGTTCGTCGCCGAGCGTCGCGCGCGGACTGAGTGGCGTCGCCAGACGCGTCTGGACGCCGCCCGGAAGATCGTACGTGCGTTTCAGACCCTGAATCGCGAGATCACCAATCTGGCGATATCAGATGTCAAGGAGATCGACGGCACAGCAAGCCAGTAGGTCAGCTTCCACGTTGCAACGATTGAGTGGAATGCTGCCCGCTACGAAGCGGCGCTCGTCTCACCCACTGCCGAGCTGAGCGTGATCGACCAGCTTGATCGCGAACTTGATCGAGTGCTGGAAGCCGCCACCGCTGCAACTCGGGATGCAACCGCGTTCCGCAACGAGCGAATTCGCCTCGGAGCTTTGCTCGGCGAATGCATACGGCTTGCGCGCAAGTCGGCATCGGAAGGGGACATTCCTGTCGCATCGAGCTTGCGTCCTGGGCCTCGGACGAAGCCGAAGCGCTTCGACCGCCCAATCAAGCGAGCATCGAATAAATCGCCGCCGCTCAGGTCGTCTCTGGGCACAATCGGTATCTCGTCCCACGTCGGCGTGGACTCTAGAACCGGCGGCGGCCGTACCAGCTCGTTCTTGGGGCAGTCGCCTCGCCTGTCTGCGACGTCGCGGGTGCTCGCTCTGCGCGCTCGGAATGTCGCCAACCGGTCCACTTACGGCGAGCGCCCGCACCCGGACCCGGTTGCGGGCGCACGTAGTTCGTCGGCGGCGGCCCAGAGGGTGGCCCGCACCTTCCCCAAGTCAGTGGTTCTCACCCTCGAAGGTACCGGCCGTCAGCGACGAACGAACGATGAGCGATCGCCACCGCCGGAGAGGCCGCGGCTGGCGAACGTCAGTGCAGTTCATCGGCCCGAAGAGGTGGTTAGACGAGAAGGTGCCGAGGACATCCACTCAGCCGCGTTGGCGATCATGGAGGTAGAAGTCGGACGATCGGCACGCTCGAAGGATCTCCGCTCCTGAGGCTACCCGCCGGGGAAAGCATCGGAGCCACCGCAGGAGCCTCGTTGAGCGGCCGCGCGGCGGGACGAAAGGAGACGATCGCATAGCCATCGCCCGGGGAGGGATCGTGGATGGACTTCGCTTACCGACCGCCTGCAATGTTCGAGCTCAGCGATGAACTTCCTCAGCGCGACATCGGGAAGCGCCGTTGCGTGGCGGCCGTGGCGGCCGACCCCCGCGGAGGACGCGACCAAACATCCAGAAAGTCGACTGACGACGGTCGCCCACACGCTGACTTGCCAGTACCAAGTACATGTGGGATGTCTGGGTGGCGGGAATCCTGGGGGTCATCGCAGGAATCGCTGCCAGCTGGGCGGCAGTGCACCTGCAGGCCCGGCAGGACCGACGGCACGGTACTACCCCCGCCTTCGAGAGCTCCCCACCAAGGCTGTGTTCAAGGATGGCCTGATGGCGTTCGACGTGCTGGAGTCAAGGACTGACATAGGTGTCCACATGCCGGGTGACATTAAGCCCTTCCCACAGGTCGACATGATCAGATCCTTGACAGACGGGATCCAGGATCAGGTTCGCGGCGAAATGATCGAGTTTCGGGTCAGCGATGCCTGAGCCGGGGGCAATTGATCTCGCTCGACACACGTCGCGCACGCCACAGGTGCCATCGCGAACACGATGATGAACTGAGGAGAAGCGGCGCATCACAAGTTTGCGACAGCTGTGGGTAGATCCTCGGAAGTCGCAGAGAGGCCGCCCAACGCCTTGAAGACTCGGTCCCTCACGACATCGAATTCAGCAGTATCGGACGCGAACTTCTGCTTCCAGTCGCCCACCCGTGCCCCACGCGCAGTCGCATCCGGCCCTTTTGTTTGTTCCACGAGGTAGTGCGTTACGACATCAACCCCAAGGCCGAAGGCATTTGACGAGCGAACATTTCTTAGCCATTCCGCGCCACGTTGCTTCACGCGCAGCGCCCCTTGGCCGGTTATTTCGCTCGCGATTTGACTGGCGGCGCCGTCACGCGCAGCCCATGGCTCAGCCGCGCGCTTGCCCGCCTCGTGCGCCTCTGCGGACAGGTAGATCGTCCCCGGAACCGCCAGAACAGCTAGCACTAGGGCAGAGGTCTCGGCCGCCGCGACCGCCGCAACTCCCACGCTCCTCCAGCCCGCCGGCGTGAGCCCGAGATCCGCTTGGATCCCACCGGTGAATTCCAAATCGAACTTGACATCGTTGATGACAATGGACGGAAACTTAGCTTCTAAGCTGAACACAATGAAGAAGGGACGAGGGCCCAACTGCACTCCGGCGGAAGGCTTGACGCCCCATTTCTCCATCTCCACACCGAGCTTCAATGAGCCACCGCGCCCATGTTGAGGTGGCTCAAACCCTAGCTGGGCCTTCACTGCATTTCGCAACTGGACCTCGAATTCGCCCCCGAACGTGCCTGTCGCCGCGTCGTAAGAAAAGCCTTCGCTTGCGGCCGGCGCCCCGACTTGCGGTCCTCGGATCCATTTGGCCTTGAGTTCACCGACCAAGTGAACCTCTATATCGAAATATCCAGCCGTGAACTGATCGATGGGCTCAGTGAAGGTGACCTTGAACGTACCTTCCAAGCCGGTCGTGCTGGCAGAACGGCTAGCAGAAGGAGGGATCCTAGGCGGTGCAGTGGTCGCCTCTGGCGATGCAACGATAGGCTGGCTATATAGCGTGACATCCACTCTGCGATTCCGCGCATAGGCGGCACCCGTGGGCGATCGATCAACTGGTTCGTCTGATCCTGCCGCGCTGTCGTAGACGGACCGAAAACCGAGCTCTTGCAGATAGTTTCTCACTATTCGCGCACGTGTTGCGGCCAGTTGGGCGTTGTTCCGCGCCTCACCAGGACCACTTGCGTGTCCGCGCACAGTGAACTGAACGTCGCTTAACGACGGCGCCATAAAATACGTGCGACCAAACTCGCGCAAAGCTTCCTGATGTTCCTTTCCTAGAGATACGTGATCGACGGGATAATTCCAGAGAGATAGCGTTCCGATACTGATGGTCGACCGCGGATCGGGGTTGTTTCGGGCCCACGACACCTCTTCTGCCAGCGCCGCGGAAGGAGTCATGGCAGCCTCACGGGAGCTTCAAGGTTGGTGCGCGAGCAAGGCGCGCTCATCAGACGGCGATCGAGAACCGAGGACAAAGGATTCAAGACCGTGCGAAGGCCCAACTGATAATGGGTCAAACAGACAATGCCGCCTTGCGCGGCGGGGGGTGAACCGCGTCCGCGCAGCCGACGTCCTCTTGAAAAGGAGCGGGAAGCGACGAGCATGGCGGAACATCCATTCGTGGAGAAGTCGGTCGCGCTTCCCTGGGAACAGCCATCGCTAGGAAATCCTCTGAGCGGTGGGATCTGAATTCGGTGCACCCGTGCAACTTTTCGATCCGCAATATGCCGCCCGGGAAACGTTAGTATCCTCCATTTCCTCGAGGTGCCACGAACGTGGTGGGCGTCCGCTTGCAGGATTCGCTCGACTACATCAGCTCAAATTGTGAAATCTGGTCGCATCTTCCAAGGCGATACGAGATGGCGGCTCACTCGGTGATTGTCCTGTCGAAGGACCATCGACGTACCGTCGCCTCCAGGTTCCTCTCTCCCCGACGCCTGGTCAAGGGTCCAGTAGCTGCGACCACTGGCTGGGGGTGATGGTGCGAGGGAAGCGCGGAGCACGTCGAGGCACCCGGAAGTTCGTCATAGACTCCCTTCCTGGAGGACCTCGACCCCTATCCGCGAGGCAGCCGAACCACACTTTCGACAGTTGGGAGCCCGCAAATGCCCCGTGACCAGGCGCGGTGGCGGCGAAGTCCCGGTGACTGAGCCAGTGCGAGGAACTCCTGGCGACTGAGCCAATGGCGGTGTTCATTCGGTGCTAGAAGCAGCGCCGCTTCCCAGGTCAAGTCCTTTCAGCTGGTGTGCGGATCGGTCCGGTGATTCTTCGTCGGGTTATGCGGTGAGCGCGCGGTAGTCCGGTTCGGGACCTCCTCTGGTTCGGTGGCGGGTTCGCCGACCTGGCGGGCTCTGGCGAGGGCGTCGAGACCGAGGGAACGGCGTTGCTCGGCCCATTCGATGCCCCTATGGATGTCAACCGGGTATGGATGGGGCGCTGACGGCTGGGGTGTTCGCGGTATGGATGTGTGGGACGATCTCGCGCGCGACGTAGCGTTTCAGGCAGCGGACGGCTTCGCGGCGAGTCTTGCCCTCGGTGAGGCGACGGGCGAGATAATCCTGCGTGCGGGGGTCCCAGCGCAGGCGAGTGATGGCGATTCGCCAGAGAGCGGCGTTCGCTTGCCGGTCTCCTCCGCGGTTCAGGCGGCGCCGTTGAGTTTGGCCGGACGTTACCTCCATGGGGCTGGTTCCGCAGAGCGCGGCGAGCGATGATTCGGTCGCGAAGTCGGTCGCGGATATCACCACCGGCGATCAGAAGGGCAGCAGCGCTACCTGGGCCGACGCAGTGGATCTGCAGGATCCCTGGCGCGCATTGTTCGACCGCGAAAGCGATCCGGGCGGTGAGATCATCGATCGCCTCGGTGAGAGGCTGGATTCGCTTTGCCAGGAGCCGGACCGTGCGGCGGACAGCGGCAACGGTGCCGGAGTATCGGGTTTCATTCAGCCACGAGCATCGGCGAATAAGTTGTTTGGTGGTCAGCCCGTCGAGGGACTCCCTCACGGCCGGGTCGGCCGTCACGATGAGCAACTTGAGCAGGTTGATCGCTTGGGTGCGGGACTTGATCGCCGAGTTGTTGGCCATCTTGAAGACCCTTAGCATCTCGACCGCTCCGTCGCTGGTCTTGGCCACGGACGTTGCTCGCCTGGGCAGGACTGCGCGGGATGCGGCTTCCGCGTCGACCACGGCGGTCTTCCACGCCGACGCCGAGCGGCCTTGTCGGGCTGGTTGACCTTGACAACGGAGATCCCACGCGATCGCAGGTGGCGCCAAGCCGGCTCCGTACGAACCGGTGCATTCGACCCCGGCGCGGCGAAGCAGGCCGAACGACGCCGCCCAGGACAGTAGCTGCTCGTATCCCTCTCGAGTCGCCGGAAACCTCCGGGTCTCGATCAGCCCGCCGATCGTAGTGATGACAGCGCCGACGTGAACCTGCTTGTGAGTATCGACGCCGAGTACCACCTTCTTCGTCAACATGAGTGTCGCGTTCTGCAGGGATGTTCGCGGACACGATCTCTCTCTTTTCGATACGCGGGCCGAGAGTCGTAGCCGATCGAGCGGGTGGTCAAGACCTGTGACGGTGCCTAATCGAAGGCCCCTATTGCGACACGCCCACCGGCGGGGGCGACGACGATGTCACTGTTCCGAGCCGCAGTCGACGGATCGAATGCAAGGCATAGAGCCAATCGTGCTGCGGGTCAGGCTGCTGCTCGGAACAGCGTGTTTTCATCCTCACAATCGTGCTGCTCGGCGAGGACAGCTCCGACGAGCCGGATGATCGCGTCGCGGTTCGGGCGCCGCGATCGTCAAGCGGCGACGCCGAATTGGTGGTGTTCTGCTCTCTCGAGGTCTATGAGGTGTGCTCGGTAGACGACGTTGGCTAGGTGTCGTTTGAGGCAGCGGCGTGCTTCGGCGGCGGTCTTCCCTTCGCCTTGTTTGCGGGCGGGGTATTCGCGTGCGGGCGGGTGCCAACGCGCCTGGACCATCGCGATCGTGAAGAGCGCCCGGTTGAGTTGGCGGTTCCCGCCGCGTGCAAGCCGATGGCGGTGCGTGTTGCCGCTGGACGCGGGGATACGGGCCACGCCCGCGTGCGCGACGATTGCTGCTGCTGATGCGTAGTGGCGGGGGTCTCGGACCTCGCCGAGGATCTTTGCTGCGACAAGAGGGCCGACGCCGCAGATTGCAAGGAGGTGTGTCGGGTGTGGCGGCGCGCGAGCTCGGCGTTGATATCGGTCTCAAGTTCCGCCTGCTCGTCTCGAAGCGCGTTCAACCGTCGAACCGCAGCAAGTGCGAGCTTCGCGCGCGTCGGGTCGGGCTTTCGTGCCTTGAGCGCGAGGCTTCGCGCTCGCGCGAACGCGGGCCTTGAAATCAGTGGGCCCGTGGTCTCGTGTTAGCCCGGTGACATGACCAGGAGTAACGCGTGGAGGCGGTTGCGGACAAGGACTTCCTCGCTGACCAGCTGGTCCCGAGCATCGACGACCAGTTTGAGATCTGCATCGAGGTGCGCCGCGTCCATCGTAGGTAGGTCTGGTTCGCGGAGTGCGATCCGTGCGATGGCGACGGCATCCCCTTCGTCGTCCTTTCCGGGTCGGCGGGAGCGCTTGCGTTCGTCGGCGGTCAGGTTCGAGGAGACATCCAGCACGGTATAGCCGGCCGCGAGCAGAAGTCTCGCGAGCGGCAGCCCGTAGCCCCTTGTTCCCTCGACGGCGACGGTATCTGCGCCGGTGGATGCGACCCAGTCCAGGAGCTTGGTTAGATGCTCTGGGGCAGCTCCGCTCTCATGTCGTGCGACGCAGCGACCGTGTTCGTCGATTGCCGCGGCGACGTGTTCTAAGCGCTGGTGCAACCTGTCTGGTCGCGAGGCCGAAAACCTGTCACACTGACGCCTATATGTGGAGTGGCCGCGCGTCTCGGAGCTCTGTGACTCCCGGCGGGACCTTCGCGGCCATCGGACTGGAGCGAGATGTACATTGACGAGGCCGAATATGATAGCAACGATCCGAGATGCCCTCTTGTGCTGATCCTTGACACCTCCACCTCGATGGGGCGTCCACGGGTCGGACCGGGTGGCGAGCCCCTTGAGCGGGCGATGGAACAGCTGAACCGGGGACTTCGCGCTCTCGCTTCTGAGTTGCGGAACGACGCGGTGGCTGAGCGACGTGTTGAGATTCGAGTCGTCACCTTTGGTGGGCAGGTCCGAGTGCAGGGGGACTGGCAACTCGCGGCGGACTGGCGTCCACCGACACTCACTGCGAGCGGTAGGACACCTATGGGTGAGGCGATCCGAACGTCTCTGAAAATCGCCCAAGCGCGACGCGAGGAGTTGGCGGAGAAGGGCATTGCGTCGTACAGGCCCTGGCTGTTCCTTCTAACGGACGGCGAGCCAACGGACGACATCACCGTCGGGGCGGACGCGATCACCGCCGCCAACCGGTCACACGATTCGCGGCAACACGTGCTGTTCTGGCCCGTCGCAGCACAAGGAGCAAATCCCGATGTGCTGCGCACGGTCGACCCGAGTCAGCCCGTGCTCGCTTTGGACGAGACGGATTGGTCATCGCTTTTTCAGTGGGTGTCTCACGCACTGGCTGGAGTCAGTCGATCTCGACCCGGCGAACAACTAAAGATTCAGCCGTGGACGATCACTTTGTAGTCGCCGATTCGGTGACGCTTGGTTGGACGCGTGATTAGAGACTCCGGGTCGCTTTATGCGGTAACTGCATCCATCCGCGGGACTGCCCATCGAGGGCGCGACGTCGAGAACCAAGACCGCGTATTGACCGTTGGAAGGGCTGGCGTTGTGCTCATTTGTCTCGCAGACGGTCTCGGAAGCGCGGCCAGCGCGGGGACGGCTGCGCAGGTAGCAGTGAATGAGGCCATGGCCGTGCTCATCTCCTTCTTGCCCTCGCCTGGGCTCTATTCGAGCGTTGACAACGGCACCAATCGTCAGAGTCGTGGCATAGTCGTGCCAACACGACGATGGGCCGTCCCGGACCCGAGTTGGCGACGCATAGTCGTAACGGCAGTCCTGCGAGCCAGAGTGGCAGTGCTGAGAACTGCTCGGGAGTACGGTGCGGCGGTGCGAGACTTTGGCACAACTCTCTCCGTTGTCGCGGTGACAAAGGACGGTGTACACGCCGCCCAGGTTGGCGATGGGTTCGTTGTGATCTGGCCAGCCGAACATCCCGCCGACGCCGTGGTGCTCGGCAAAGCCGATCCACTAGAAGTCGACCCGAGTCGAACCGCGACCCTTACCAGTGTCACCAGATTGGCCGACGTCGAACTGGACTCAGTTGCCTTCTCAAGAGATTCGCGTTTGCTCGTCAGTACAGACGGACTGGCTCCGATTGTATTCCGGAGCTGGCTCCCTCGAGAACCGGGTCCGCGGATCTTGGGCGCGATAACACGCGAAATGGATGCAGGGCGAATGTCGCCTTCCGAAGTTCGTGCGTGGCTTGATTCAGACGCCGTGATCCGGCGCACGGACGATGACAAATCGATAGCGCTCGTTGGCCGGGGTTTCAGGTCCCGCCGGCGGCACGGAAGCTCTGGCGCACAGCAACTGACCGGACGCCCCATTATGTCGGCGCGAGAAACGCTCGTGAGTCGTGAGGATGAGCAAAGATCGCGCCTAATCCTCGGCCGGTCTCCGGCGGTCGCGTCACGTGCTCTTTGTGGGACGAGGGGTGAACCTTGAAGGTGAAAGTGTTCTCACCGGATGAGCTAAGCGTGATCCGCGTCGCAGGAAGGGGCGGCGAGGGGACCGTTTATGAGGTCACGACTCCGGCGGGCGAGCGGCTTGCATATAAGCGGTATCACCCAGACGTCTTGTCACAGCGCGGAGTAGACCTCGAGCGAAAACTTCGGGCTATGCTGACCAATCCCCCGCATGTACCGAGTGGGGGAATGGACCACGCAGCTCTATTGTGGCCCATAGCAATTGTGATGCTCGAGTCAAACTTCTACGGATTTTGTATGCCTCTGCTGTCCGACACGAATCTCAAGTTGGTCAGCATCGTGGACGCGCGTGGCCGCCAGCGAAGTGCACGGGAAGATTGGACCTGGGCAGCGCGTTTGGTCATTTGCCACAACCTGTGTATCGCGCTGAGCGCGCTGCATTCTGTCGGAGCCGCTTACGGTGACCTCAACGAAGAGAATGCCGTTGTCAACCGGGATGGTCTAGTTACGCTTCTCGATCTTGACTCGATCAGTTTGCAGACAACGGACGGCACATATTACCCCGGCTCAGGCGCCACACGCGACGATTGGCGACCACCAGAATACTCTGAATCCTCAGTATTTACTCAGGATGGCGACTCGTGGGCGCTCGCGGTCCAAATATACATGCTACTAATGGAGAGCACTCGCCCGTATTCGGCTTCGGGTGTGGGGTACCCGCCAGTAGAGGCGGTTCGGCGTGGCACCTTTCCCGTGCTCGACCCATCGCTCCTCCCGCCGCGCAGTTCGCCCCCACTGGATCTCCTCCCGCCCTCGTTGCGCGCGCTTTTCAAGAGGACTTTTGGGGCTGGTAAAGATCGTCCCGAACTTCGGCCGCGAGCAAGTGAGTACGCCACCGCAATCACTGCCATCCTGGGTACACTTCGGTCCTGTCCTGATGTTCCCAGCCACGTCTGGGCTCCACCGCGCACAGTGTGTCCTTGGTGCGAAAGGAACCGATCCGCGCACGACCAACCACCCCACCAGAACCAAATTCGAATTCCTCAGGTTTTCTCCGGAGGGCAACTTGCGGAATCATCTGCGCGTTCCGCTCCACCGCAGTCGACGGAGTCGACGGCGCAGCAGCCCCTGAAACGCAAGTCGCGGACCGGGCGGGTGATAGCCGGAGTCGGTTGCGCATTCTTGATCATTGCGATTCTGTTGGTGATAGTGGTGATGGCAGGAACGCTTATGCTCCTAAGCAGCTTCTGAGACTGTTCCCCCAGACTCTCCGTTGTCCAAAGGGAACAGTGACGGTAGGCCATCGCTGCCCGACCGATATTGCTTCCCGTGCGACTATCCACACGGCGAAGCGAGTGCTCGAGACTGAGAGTCTGAGCTTCCTTTCCCCGCGCGCTCCCCAGAGTAAGGAAGACATGACTCGCGAGGCGTTGCGCTGGCTCCCGAAGAGGAGTATCACTGGGACTGCGACTTGACCTGCAGAAGTGGCGAGCACACGGACGGCGCGTGCCCGGGGTGTCACGAGAATGGTGAGTGGGCCTCGACCGAAGAGGGGTTTCGACTTGGATGCAAGAATACTGCTGGTTGCCAGGTTGGGTGCGTCGTCGGGGTCGTTCGCTCACAGGGAACCCACATCCCGCCGCTCGTTAGGGCATCTGCGCCTCCGGACAGGCGGGAGCTAAGGGCATGTCCGAAGCAGGCGACATTTCAGTGGCGCTTCCCACGGTAAGCGACCATGAGGCGGAGCAGCGATTCGGCAGTCTCGCTGACGGTTGCGCAGTTGACCTGCCTCCAAGCGACGTAATGGACTCGATCGACTTCGAGCGCTTCTTCTCGGTCGGTGTCAAGTACGGCGATCTCCAAGGGCAGGCGACCGTTCCAATCAACTTTGCACCAATCGCGCAGCAGTTCGCGGACGCGGATGTCAACGCGTTCGCAGTCGCAGGCGAGTCCGAACCTACTAGCCGCTCATCGAGAGGACCCTCAGGAGGAGGGGGCGCCGCTTCCTGGCCGCCCGCGGTAGTCAATTCGCTCCAGCAACTGGGAGAGTCGGTTCGTGCATTAGGCGCGGATGCGAGTTACGCACCATTGCTATCGCGCAGATCCTACTTCGCTTCTCAAGGTTCTTTGACACCACAATTAGCCACAGCGATCGATGCCCTGGCGCTGCCCCTAGCGATATTCATGCCGGTGCAACAAGAGTGGCACTTGCTTGGGTACACGAGAGGGCGGCTCGTAAGCTCTTTCACACTGGCGCCGCTGGAGGAACAAACCGTCGAGATCTTCACATGGGACCGAACGCGGACGAGTCTTGAGTCGTCGTTCTCCTTCGAATCGCAGCAGTCCAGTGAAAGTCGAACCACCACCAAGGACGCGGCCGACGTCGCGCAGGATATCTCGAAAATGAGCGGATTCGAGCTCCAAACTGGTGGAAAGGTCGGATTCAAGGTCGGTGTTGTAAATGCAGACGTGTCGGCAGGTGGGTCAGCGCGCACCAACTTCAATGACGTGGAAAAAACCACACGTCAAACTATTGTCGACGCTACCACGAGCGCGACGAGCCAAGTGTCGACAACTAGAACGCTAAAAGTCACAGAAAGTCGAGAGTACGGGCGAGAGGATCGGACCACTCGAAAGATCGCAAATGCAAACAAATGCCACTCGCTGACCGTGCCATTTTTCGAGATACTCGCCAACTACGAGATACGCACTAAGGTCGACCCCGCCCGCGTGAAGTTAGTCGCACTTGTGCGAAGTGAATTGCTTAGCGGCCGCAAACCATTGACCAGCGCGGACGTGCGGCAGCACGAGCGGGCGCTGAGCAGTAGTCTTCTCGAACCTGCCATGAGAGCGGGCTTCGAGGCTGCACGATTCTTGGATGCCCGTGACAGGGCGTGCTCCATTCTCTGCCGGGGGTGCCAATGCGACCATCACGACCCACCGGCGGTAGCGGACGGCATCGAGTGGAACAATGTAATGGATGCAGGCCTAAGGCTAGCCCAGGTCGCTGCAACCGTTCGCGACAATCGGCTGATGTTTCCCCTTTCTCTCCCGCCAGCTATAGTTGCCGAGGCGACCTCCCTCACCGATATCAAGCGGTATCTTTTTGCCAAGTCCCTTGCAAAAAACGCTCCTACCCTCTTGGCCGACATTGGGACCATCGTCACCCCTGGTGCGCCGCCGCCGATAAGTCTGTCTCAAGTACAGCGACTTTCCCAGACGGTCTCCGGAATGTCTGATGAGGTTATTAGCCGACTCGCGTACGATGTGGAGGTTACCGATGGGGTCTACTGGGAAATGCTGGTGTTCTTTACGGCGTTTTTCGGCGGCGGTATACACGGGGCTGGTGCCGCGGCCTTGAATGGCACCATCGTAAAGACGAATCTCGGAGGTATGAAGACCTACGACGATCAGGGTTTGCTAGGAGCGATTTCCAACTTTAGGGCGGCTGATGGAGCGTGGAAGGCGAGGGCCGAGGCAGAGCGAGCGAAGGACGAAAGAGCGCTGGAACTCAAAAGAATTGCCGATGAGGAGCGGGCTGCGAGGATTCTTGAAGTGTTTGGGTTGCGCGAAACCGCTGAAGCCGAGGAGCGCTTGAATGCGTTGATAAGCCACCTGAACGATTCAACAAATATCGATCATTATCGCTTTGCGATTTGGAACGAACGCTCAAACAACACTGATAGCAAACTCCTGGAGCTCGCAATGACGGGAATCATCGAGCCAGTCCCCATCGGGGTTGTGAATGATCAGCTGGCTGTTCCGCTTCAAATTCCCGAGGGCTCGAAGTTGGAGCAGTTCTTGGCGAGCCTTGTTACTGACTTGGGCGAATACCAGCTCCAGACGGTTCAGCGCGAGGTGCTTCCGACTGCTGCACTATACGTGGAAAGCGTCTTGAGTTCTTGTGTCGCATGTGAAAGTTCCGCCGTAGAGTACGATGCCATGCAACTCGATAAGCAGAGAAAGCGCGTTCGTTTGTTGCAACTCGAGGGAGATCGCCTACAAGCTCGGCTCGACCATAAGCCACCAATCTTGACTAACGATAAGGAGCGGCCGTCATTTTGGGTACGATTCAAGATGCTGTTCTGGTCGTAGGCCGCCGTGTCAGACCTCAGGCGGACGCCATGGCGTTCGGTCTTCAGAGTATGAGCTCCCGTCACGGCGGCAGCGCTCGTCCGAGACAGTGATGATCCCGAGTTTCGGCGACGACCAGCTGCTTGGCGTCGACGCTGTTTAGGTCGAACCTGTCTTATGTCACGAGGGGGTGATGGTCTTGACGGTCTCAACGCCCTCACAGCCGACGGGCTGCTCATCCTGCGGAGTCGCCGCAGTCGATCGCGGGCAACGGCGTCCGATCCTTCACGACCCGCTTCGAACCACCCCGGGGGCGGGCGGTGTGCGGCAACAAGCGCGGCATCATCGTTGGAACGCACACGAGCAGCATCCTTTTCATCTTCAGAGGATTGTTGTGGTGATCCCTGTCATAGGGATGGCTTGATCACCACTTAGAGAGGCCCTTCGCCCACGCGTGATTGGTGTTATCAACCACGAGGGATCCGGTCGGCAGGGCCTCGAGTGCATCGATGGTCAGGATTAGGCGAGGATTTGGTCTGTAGCGACATCCCGAAGATTGCGCCCGACAGGCACGCGGCTGGATGGATCAGTGGCCGTTCTGCGCGAGATTTGTCAACGATCCACGGACCGGTGCCTGGTAGGGATCGATAGGCCGGCCCTCTACAGGACGATTGTCGACGATCCGGCAATCGTTGCCCAGGTAGGGAACCCAATGGGCCGCACGCGGAGGTCCCTGATTCGGGGACCGCCCGCAGGCGGATCGAGTGCGGGCGGTGGAGCGTGTTGAGAAGATGACTCGACGGGACAACGCCGAAGCTTGCGCTGGAACCACAACATCGAGTTCACCCGGTCGTGATGCGCCGTTCAGCCAGAAGCGACATCTGCACTCGACATCGGCACCGGAATGGATCGCTCGCGGTCGAGGCGCGGTGTGCTGCCTGACGTCACCGCCGTGGACATCGACGCGTCGGCCGCCGGTCGGACGGCAACGCAACTCGGCGGGAACGCGGCCTTCCCTACCGCTGGACCGGTCCCGAAATACGGTCCGCTACCTTTTCGGGTTGGTCGATACACTCAGCTAGGAGGTGGGATGCCGAACTTGTCCGCATGGCGCGTGAATGACGTGGTCGCGTATGACGCGATGCTGGAGGTCGCCGGCACACTGACCGCCCTGCTCCTGAACATCGCACGCGCGGGGGGCGATGACGCATTAACGGCACGCCGAGAGCTGGCCGAGGTACGCCACGCCGTCCTGGCCGTCGATGGTTACGACCGGGCAGCGGTGGAGGCACTCGCAACTCGGTTGCGCGCACGCATTGGTGATCTCTCTGGGGCCGCCTCATGAGTGCCTGGGAGTTGAGCGACGACGAGCGAGCGGCCATCCTCCACGACGACATCCTCCCGCTCCTCTTTCCCGCCTCCGGTGCCACCGATGACCCGACCCTCACGCTCCTCACGGGGCAACCAGGCAGCGGGCGGCCGCAAGCCGCCGCCAGGATCTGCGCGGAGCAGGATGGCGAGGTGGCGATTCTCTCGGCCGACCAGCTGCGCGCCTTCCACCCATCGATTGCCGAGCTCGATGCGTCCGGTTCTGTTGAAGCGGTCGGTGAACTGCGTGCGGCGACGGCGGAGTGGCTGCGCGCGGGGATGGCATTTGCGCGGGAGCATCACCGGTCGTTGCTGGTCGAGGGCAGTTTCGCCACCCCGGCGGCTGCCGTTGCCACGGCGCAGCGGTTCGGGACCGACGGTTTCCGAACCCGGATCGTCATTGCGGGGGCGCGACGTGCGGAGAGCCTACTGTCAACGGTGTCCCTGTATCTGCACGGCGTGCAGACAGGCGGACCCGCCCGCTTCGTGAGCCGGGATGCGCACGACCGCGGCTTCGATGGCACCCACGCGTTGGCGGCGACTCTCGAAGAATCCGACGCCGTAAATCGTGTAACGGTTCTCGGACGCGCCGGTGCATCGGTCTTCGACGGCGTCAGCCGCAACACCGACCGGCCGTTCGTCGGTGCCCGGGCCGCCTTGCTGGCTACGCAGTCGGACCGGCTGACGAGCCTGCGGTCGGCGCAGTGGTTGAGTGAGCTGCGGCGGGTGACCGAGTACGCGGCCACTGTCCGTATGCCTCGCCCATTGACGGAATTGCTGATCGACCTGCACGAGACAGCGCTCCGCGAGGTCATCCCGGAGCTTCCCGTGCCCGCCGGGTCGAGGGTCGTCGCAGCGCAGGAGCGTCGCAGCGCCTCCGACCTGGTCTCGTTGCGCCGATCCCTTATCGAAGCCCGCCCGGTGGATGCGGCCGCGCCTTCGGTCGCCCAGAGCGGCCCCGAGCGCGGCGGCCCCTCACGATGACGCGTCTGGTCGGCTACACGCGGGAGCTGTTCCCTGGGGCGGGCACGACGCGCGATGTCGAGGAGCTCGAGCGGGCGGGGGCGAGCCGGGTCTTCGTCGATCCCGCGTCGGTAGGCGCTCGTAAACGGCCAGGTCTGGAGGAGTGTCTGCGTTGCCTGGGCACCGGGGACGTGCTGGTGGTGGTGAGTGCGGACCGACTCTCGCACGCACTCGCACACTTCGTCGCGACCATCGCGGAGCTCGGCAGTAGGGGCGTCTTGTTCCGCTCCCTGACGGAGCGGGCATTGTCGTCTGAGGCCGGCGACCCGGTCGCCCCGGCCGAGGTGCTCGCCGCGCTCGACGGACTGCGACGTCGTCTTCGAAGCCTGGAGACGCGGGAAGGGATGAAGGCGGCGGCAGCGAACGGGCGTCCCGCCGGCCGGCCGACAGTGATGACAGCCGAGCGAATCGCGATCGCACAGGAGCTCCGCAACCAAGGCCGCTCCTTCACCCGCATCGCCGGCGCCCTCGGCGTCAGTCCCAGCGCCGTACACCGCGCGCTCTCCTCCACGTCCCGCCCCGCCGAACCATCGGCTCAGCCGGGCCTGTCGACGCATCGCGTCTCTTCGTAACTGTTTCTGACGGCGCTTCCTGGTAGCGGAGTCGAGGGCGACCGGAGGGAGGCGCAGTGCCGGGTCGTGAGATTCCGGAGCGAGCCAAGCGAGTGAGGAAATGTCGCGAAAGCCCGGAACGGAGCAGCCCGGCGGGAGCTACGATGACCGGCCAGGAAAGCCCCCGCAGATGGGTGTCATTCAGCAACGAGGCGCAGGAGGTCGCGGGTGAACGCGCGGCGGTGCGTGGTGGGATCGATGATGACCTCCCGCATCGCCTCTTGCAGCGTCCGTTGGTACCCGGCGGGGAGGTCGGTGAGGGGTTCGATGCACCAGTCGAGGTCCTCGTCCAGGGTGTAGCCGGGCTCCTCGATGGGCTTTTCGGGGTAGTAGCCGAGGCTGGCGACGGCGAGGCGGAAGAGGACGGATTCGGCGACGTCACGTTCGAGCATGGGCGTGTCCTTTCGGATTGAGTATGACGGGCGATCCCCGAAGCGGGTCATCGTGAGAGCCCGCCGGTGTGTGGCGGGTTGCTCTGCGTGTGGGGGGCGGCGGGGTCGTTGTGGTGGGCGCGACGCTGGGGTCGGGACCGGAGTCGGGCGTTGATCGCGCGAGCGATCTCATCCATGCGCGCTTCTTCGTCGGTTGTCCCGGCTTCGGCGAGCTCGCGCAGGATGTCTCTGCGCAGCCCAGCCGATTGCCGACGGCGTTCTTCCTGTCGGCGGGCCGTCACTTCGGCGTTGCGTGCGAGGTCGGTTGCGCGTGCCCGTGCCGCGTCGCGCTTTTGCCGCTCCCGGACTTTCCGGACGGTGATCCACTCGGCTCGGATGCTGCGTGCTTGTTCGGGGGTGCGGGAGCGGGTGAAGAACGCGTCGGCGGCGGCGGCGTTGCGGTCGCGCTCTGCGGGACTCACTCGGTGGATCCTGCGCGGCGGCAGGCCAGCTGCTTTTCGTCGTCGCTCGCGCGCCTTCCACTCACGGTTGTACGCGAGGATCTTC
This sequence comes from Micromonospora sp. DT81.3, assembly GCF_049847225.1. NCBI lineage: Bacteria > Bacillati > Actinomycetota > Actinomycetes > Micromonosporales > Micromonosporaceae > Micromonospora > Micromonospora sp. DT81.3. The sequence continues at coordinate 213,065 of NZ_JBNCNY010000007.1, read as the reverse complement.
TCCGGGTCCTGCTGGTACGCAGCCCTGCGGCGCTGTTTGATCTCATCGGCGTGCCGCTCGTAGTAGCGGCGGGCTCGTTCGGAGGCGGATCTCTGGTCGGTGCGGTAGGCGTCGCGGGCTTTCGCCTTGATTTCCTCTTTGTGTCGGGCGTACCACTCGCGCTGCAGTGCATTGCGGTGCTGGCGGAACCCGACCGGGTCCTCCTCGAACCGGCGGGCCAGGTAGGCCCGCTGCCGTTCCCGATTCAGTTCGCGGTGGGTTTCGGCGTACCTACGGCTGTATGAGAGGCGGCGCTCCCGCTGCTGGGCCTCTCGCTGTTGCTTCTCCCGTTTCCGCCGGTGTCGTTCCCGTTCCCGTGCGCTGTTCTTCTCCCGGTTCTTCTCGCGGTACTTCAGCGAGGAGGCCGCGACCTGTTCCGGGTGCGCTTCGCGGTAGCGGCGGCGGTACGCGCGCCAACGCTCGAGCTCCTCCTCCGACCTCTCGGCACGCGGGCCCCCGGGCCGGCCGGAGCCCGCCGCCCCGGTCATCGGATCACCCCCATGACACCCGTGTCCGCCAGGCCGACGTGCGCCGCCGTTGCGCATGCCAACGGTTGCTGATGGCGCGCGTGAGTCCGGTCGTTCGGCCGTGTAAATCCGGAGACCGGGACTGGCGAAGTGCCGGACGTCGGAGGTCGGTCAGTTGCGGAGACAGGGAGTCCCGGACTTGCAGACTTCGGAGCTGCGGGAGTGAGGGAGTTCCGTAGTTCGTCTTCGGTGCTGCGCAGGACGTGTCGGTGGGCGAGGAGGTGGTCGATGGCGATGCGCATGAGGGTGTTCTCGGTGATGCGCTCGTCCTTCACGGTGCGCTGTCGCATCAGCGTGCGGGCCAGAGCGGACAGTGCGGCGAACTGGTCCTCGCGCACGCGGGCTTCCTTGCGCATCAGCCGCGCGAACTTCGGCAACCTCCGCTGAGCGGCATCGACGGTTTCCGACTCGACACGTGCGCGGGCATCGTTCAGCTTCCCGGCGAGGTCGACCTTCCCCACCGTCACCACACCTCGAGGTGTGCGTTCGAGAACTGGTCGCTCATCTGTCGGCCGAACCCGGTCGCGTCTGAGATCGACCCGGCGGTGCGCCTGGTGTCCGGTGCGCTTGTCACGAGCTGCCTCAGCACCGCAGCGTCGGCATGGACCTTGTATTGGCGCAGGTAGGTGTCGAACCTCGGGATGCCGAGGGTGGTGTCCAGCAGTTCCCGCCAGGTGGCGAGTTGGTGGGGGATGCGGCCGTCGATCCGGTTCAGCAGAACCTTGTGCCGGAGATGTCGAGGTTCGATGAGCCGGGTGATCGTCCTCGTCGTCGGGTCCAGGGCCAGCGGCTCCGGCGTCAGCGGCACCACCACGAAGTCCGCGGCATCCAGCACTGCCTCGAGGATCTGCGTGTCCTCCAGGCTTCCGGGGGTGTCCACGAGCACGAAGTCGTACTCAACCCGCAGCTCGCTGACCCGGCCGAGCATGTTCGAGGACTGGGTGCCGGCGAAATCGAACGGCAACCGGTGATGGGCGTTCTCCGCCCACCACACCGTCGACTGCTGCGGATCCACATCCACCACCAGCACGTTGAAACGCCGGGCCAGCACCGCGGCGAGCTGCATCGCGACGGTGGTCTTGCCGACCCCGCCCTTCGGGTTGGCGATAGGGATGATCTTCATCTGCCGCACTTCCCATCTCCCTAACTTGCGTATCTAAATTGGTGGTAGACATCAGTACACCCCTTAGTCGTATAGTTATGCAAGAGGTATCTGCGGAAAGTCAACGCGGTAAGGCAAACTGAGGAGGTGAAGGTCGACGTGAAGACAACCGACGGGCAGCCAATGTCCGGGCTTGCCATCACTCAGCCCGTCGGTACTGCGTTGCGCATAGCCCCCGGCTTCATCGCCACCGCCCAAGATGACGACACCCATGTCGAGACGACGATCGAGGCGCACTTCAACCCGCAACGTGGGCGTTACGTGGTCACCACGATCGTGAATCGCGCGATCAGCGACGAGTTCGACGAGGTCCGGCTTCGCCATACGGCGCCACAGGCGATCCTGCAAGCAGCCGTCCCCCACTGCATCGCCGTCCAACTGGACGACGGGCCTGATGCCACCTGGCTCACGATCGCCGACCTCACCACCACCGAAGGACGCATCATCCCTCCATGGATGGCACAAGCCGTCGTGAAGCGCGGCTCGAAAGACGAACGCTGGGACGTCATCGAGATCCTCTACGGCACATCTGCGCTCTCGGACCTGCCGCCGGTAAAAGTGATTGCGCTTGAGCTCGACGTACCGGAACGCACCGCCACGGACTGGATCAGGAGGGCGCGCAACGCTGGACGCCTAGTCGGAATCACATCCAACGTCGGTCGACGGGCGAGTGACTAACGTCTCGCTCACCCCGTGAGACACCGCCCAGCAGCCATCTCCCGTACGCCTGTACTGTTCCCTCGGCCTGATCAAAATGTGAGGAGATCGCGATGACAATCGAATCAACACAATTGACCGACACTAACGACGCCGGGACGCGCTCCGCCTACCTCGACCGCCGGGAGGCAGCCGATTACTGCCGCGTGCCCATGTCGACTTTTGATTCGCTGCGGCGCCGTAACCAAGTCCCACACCCGGATGCCGAGATGGGCAAGCACATGCTGTGGAAGCGCTCGACACTGGACAACTTCCTTGAGGCGGGCGGCACTCGTGCGGTCCGATGAGGACCCTCCGTCACGTCTCGACCCAAAGACACGCCGTCCTCTGCCGGAGGGCATCCGATATCGAGCAGACCGAGGCGGGAAATACCAAGTCCGCGTCTGGGGTGTCGGCCGAAACGGCGAGTGGAGAGAGCGCACCGCCTTAGTCGGCACAATAAAGGAAGCAAAGGCGCTCAGAGCCGAAAGCGCTGCCAGGAAGTTCCCTGAAGGGAGCATGCGGCTGGATGAGTGGCATGCGCGGTACTGGGCAACCGTCCGCGACAGCGTGCGACCCTCCACCGCCCGAGCGTACGAGCGTGGGTGGCGCCTCCGAGTCAGGCCCTGGCTCGGACATCTTCGCCTTGAGAACATCACCGCGGGGCACGTCGAAGAAGCCCTAACCCAATGGAGCGGCGGCGCGTCAACGAAGATCGACGCGCTCGCGGTACTGAGCCGTTTGATGGACGGTGCTGTCAGGGCGAAGCTGATTCCCTTGAACCCGGCGCGACTCGCGCGAAGACCAGTCCCCGAGCCGCAGCTGAATTTGCGTTCGCGGGCCCTGACGCCAACCGAGGTGGGAGTAGTGCTGGGCGCAGTCCCCGCCGGCCCCTACCGCAACTATCTCGCGGGCCTCATCTACACAGGCATGCGAGCGAACGAGGCAGCAGCACTGCAAGTGGGAGATGTTCACCTCGATGCGCGCTCAATTCACGTTCATCGGAGCTTCAGCACCGACCTGGCCGGCAAGATCAGGGAGTACACGCCGAAGAGCCACAAAGAACGCGACGTCCCGATCCCCGCTGCGCTCGTTCCGTATCTGAACGAGGCGATAGACGGCAAGTCGCGGGAGGCCCTCGTTTTCACGGGGCCAAAAGGCGGACGGATCAACGGATCAAATGTTCGCCGGGCTGTTAAGTGGGACGAACTGAAGACACTCCTGGCGAGATCCGACTACCGAATTCACGACTTGCGTCACACTCTCGCCACCCTGCTGTTCGATGGCGGGGCGGCAGCAAACGATGTGCAGGCGATTATGGGTCACTCGACCCTGCAAATGACTGAGCGGTATAGCCGCGCACGGTCAGACGCCGCCCGGAGGGGCGCAGAGCGCCTAGACGGCCTGTTCCTTCCCGGCAACAACGGCCCCTCCTGATAGGTTTTAGATCCCTCGTGTCGGCGACGCTTGAAAACTGGAGAGTAACGACGCCTTGGTTTCCAGCGGTCATCGCAACGTGGGGGGATTCTGGGAATGTAGCAGTCGACCGAAGAGCTCTGCTGGGGTTCGGTCCCCGAGGGTGAGGCGTGGTCGTCGGTTCAGCTCGTCTTCGACGCGGGCGAGGTCTCTCGGGGAGTGCACGGCGAAGTTGGTCGACTTCGGAAAATACTGCCGCAGCAGCCCGTTCGTGTTTTCGTTCGTGCCGCGCTGCCACGGGCTGGCGGCGTCGCAGAAGTGGATCTTCGTTCCGGTGTCGGCGGTCACGTCCAGGTGCCGCGCCATCTCGGTGCCTTGGTCCCAGGTCAGCGTCCGCCGCAACGGCCGTGGTAATTCGCCGAGGACCCGCACGAGCACGGCGTGCAGCTCCGATGATGTCAGCGCGCTCAGATGCAGCAGGTTCACGTAACGGGTCTGCCGCTCCACGATGGTGCCGATCGCCGAGCGATGGTGGGGGCCGACGATGAGGTCCCCCTCCTTACGTTGTTGGTGAGACCGGGATCGAGCTGGCGTAGCGTTTCGGTCACCCTCGGGCAGCGGGTATGGCTCAGGTCTCCCTGCCGCACGACGGCTCCTTACGTTGTTGGTGAGACCGGGATCGAGCTGGCGTAGCGTTTCGGTCACCCTCGGGCAGCGGGTATGGCTCAGG
>NZ_JBNCNY010000007.1:192052-208397 GCF_049847225.1 Micromonospora sp. DT81.3 | reverse complement strand
GGTCTCCCTGCCGCACGACGGCTCCTTACGTTGTTGCTGAGACCGGGATCGAGCTGGCGTAGCGTTTCGGCCACCCTCGGGCAGCGGGTATGGCTCAGGTCTCCCTGCCGCACGACGGCTCACTGGGAATGGCCGCCCGCTGCCCGCTGATGGCTCGACCGCTGATTGAGAATTGCGACATTGATCGTTGGGTAAGGACGTGCCGGCGTGGTCATCAACAGGGACCAGACAACGGACCGGAAGGAACACGATCATGCCAACGCTTTGGGCTGGAATCGACTCGGGAAAGCGGACGCATCATTGCGTCGTCATAGACCACGCCGGCGGCGTCCTGCTGTCCCAGCGCATCGACAACGATGAGACCGAGCTGCTCGAGCTCATCGCCACCGTCACGGAGCTCGCTGTTGACGGCGAGGTCTGCTGGGCGACGGATCTGAACGCTGGTGGTGCTGCGCTGGTGATCGCGTTGCTCGCCGCGCACGGGCAGCGGGTGCTCTATATCCCGGGCAGGATCGTTCACCACGCGGCGGCAACGTATCGCGGCGATGGGAAGACGGACGCGAAGGACGCGCGGATCATCGCCGACCAAGCGCGCATGCGGACGGACTTGCAACCGGTGCGGGGAGCGGACCAGGTGGCAGTGAACGTGCGGTTGCTGACCTCGCATCGCCTCGATGTCATCCACGACCGGGTGCGCGCGATCAACCGGCTCCGGGCGACGCTGCTCGAGTACTTCCCTGCGCTGGAGCGGTCATTCGACTACTCCAAGAACAAGGCAGCGCTCACGCTCCTCTCCCGCTACACGACTCCGGACAGCCTTCGCAGAGTCGGCGTCACTCGGCTGACGGGATGGTTGAAGGGCCGGGGCTGTCGCAACAGCGCAAAGGTCGCCCAGGCGGCCGTCGATGCTGCGCACGCGCAACATACCGCCCTCGCGACAGAAGCGGTCGGGTCTGCCCTCGTGACGAAACTCGCCGCCCGGATCAGCACGATCGACGAGGAGCTCGCGGGAATCGACGCGGAGATCGCCGAGCACTATGCGCAACACGAGGATGCCGAGATCCTACTCAGCCTGCCCGGCTTTGGACCCGTCCTGGCAGCGACGTTCCTCGCACAGATCGGCGGCAACCTGGACAACTTCGACACCGTCGACAGGCTCGCCTGCGTCGCCGGGCTCGCGCCCGTCCCACACGATTCCGGACGCATCAACGGCAACCTCCACCGGCCGGTCGCTCAGGCCAATCCCGCCCTGCAGCAGGTCAAGGGCATCGGCACGGTCACTGCGGCGCAATTGCTGATCACGGCGGGTGAGAACGCCGACCGGCTCAAGTCAGAAGCATCCTTCGCGGCGCTCTGCGGCACCAACCCGATCCCCGCCTCCAGCGGCAAGACCACCCGTCACCGCCTCAACCGCGGCGGCGACCGACACGCAAACTCCGCCCTGCACCAGATCGCCGTTGCCCGAATCACCTGCGACCAACGCACCCGCGACTACATCGCCAAGAAGCGCAGCGAAGGAAAGACCACCAAGGAGATCCTCCGCTGCCTCAAACGCGCGATCGCCCGCGAAGTCTTCACCCTGATCACCAACCCACCCCCGGCAGCGGACTATCGAGCGTTGCGCCCAAAGCGCCAACAGCTCGGCCTGCTCCAAGTCAACGCCGCCGTCGGACTCGGCGTCAGCACGGCCAAGATTTCACTCGCCGAACGCGGACAGGTCCACGACGCCGTGTTTCTCACCGCCTACGAAAACTGGCTCAACTCACCGGCTTGACAGCATAGGAGCATCATCGGCCGAGCAGGTCGAGGTGACCCTCAATTTATTCGGTGATGCCGTCAATTCCCGCACCACCCGCCACCTGCGCTCTGGGCTCCGGACTCTCGACAGCCCGTCGCCGCCAGCGTGATGCCGGTGCTCGCCGCAATCGGGGGCTTACCCCCGTCCCCGTCCCGGCCTACGTCGACAAGCGCACGGGCGCCTCGATACTTCGGGCGGCAGTTGCGGTGGACACCCGGGAGCATCAACCCGGTGGTGGCGATCAAGATCGTGCGCCACAACCTCTACCGGCCGACATCGCTGTTCCACGAGACGGGCCACCAGGCTGCCCATCTCACCGGCCGGATCGGCTGCGTCCGCAGGTCGATAAACGCGACATTCGCTGGCGACCCGAGGCCGCAACGGATGTGGACGCGATGGGTGTCCGAGATCGCCGGGGATGTGTTCGCCTTCCTCCACGCCGGCTTCGCTTCGGTCAGCGCGCTCGACGTCGTGGGCAATGCGCGCACGATCCTCCGCTGGCCGGCGGCCGACCCGCATCCGGTGGGATGAGCACGCACGCTGCTCGGCTGCGCCCTGTGCCGGCGCGCATACCGCCCCGGCCCGGGGATGCCCTCGCCGAAACCGTGATCGTGTCGCATCCGCTACGCTCGGCGGACCCGACCGTGCGCCGGGCGCTCAGGCCGACCCGCTATTACCAACGCCCGGCGACCGTCCACTGCTCTGACCGCCGCTGCAGTAGAAGTACCCAGGTATAGCGGGCCGCGGAAGTTCAATGGAACACTGATTCTCATGTTCGGGACCGAGATGGCAGCAGGTCTCATTGGGGCCGTCGTCGGTGCCCTGCTGGGCTGGCTCTGGGCCGACATTATCTACCGCCGTCAGCGACGTGACGCCGCCGCGATGTATGCGCACCAGCGGAACGACGCGGAGGCGAATTATCGCAGGCTGAGGGACGACGCCGAGGCGGCATATCAGGAGCAGAAGGCGGATGCTGAGGCTTCGTACCAAAAGAAGCTGTCCGACGCCAAGATGCGAACCAGCATCGAGAGAGTGGTCAGATTCCATGATCAGTGCACCGCCGCGAAAGACTGGCTGCGGAATCTGCCGAACTGGGGTGATGCGCTACAGGAGCAGGAGCATGACCTCCGATCCGAGGCTTCGACTCGGGCGAACGCCTGTTACGTGGCGTGGGATCAAGCTCAGAACGCCCAATTTCCACAGCGGGTCCAAGCCGTGATGGACTCCGTGAAAGTTGCGACCGCAAAGGCGCTTGGGCAAGTCCATCGAAACGAGAACCTCACCCCGGATATGGCCGCCCTGCAAGTGGCGCTGGGCGATTTCCGGCAGACGGTTAACGAGGAACTGCACACGGATCTCTAGAACGAGAGTGGGACGTGAGGAGGGCAAGCGCTACGTCTCCGTGATCATGTACGTGTTCAGCAATCGCATTATTCGGGGTTTTCCACTTGAGCTTCTTGATCTCCGCCTCCGCGTCCGTCGTTACACCGGGCCGCTCGCTGGCGTCGACCTGGTTCCTCCCGATCCGGGTGCGGATCGTTTCTGGGAGCCGATACCGATCATCCCGGCCACGGCAGTCATCACGGCGGACTCGCTAAGTGGTCGGCTCGCCTCGGCGACCAAACGGACAGCGTGCTTACGAACCGCGCGCGGAGATTTGCTGGGACGTCCCATGAGACAACCCTTTCGAGGAATCCTCCCCGAACACCGGGGTCGCTCACGCGATCTCCCCACCTGTTCATACCGTTGTTCACACCCCGCTCACTCGGTCGGAAAACGCCAATGGCGAGGGCATGGGAACCTCGAGGACGAATCGCAAGCGGATCACTGAACGGGGTTGGGCCTTCCCAGCCTCCACTAGGCGGTGGCTTGACATTGCGAGTCGCAAGGGGGTCCAGCGCTGTGGCGATGAACTAACGAGGACTTCCCTCTTGCTCGCGGTCGCGTGGAGGAGCACGCTCATTGGGACGGTCATGGCCCGGAGCCCCTGGCGGCGCGTGCCTCGGAGCGTGCGGCACGGGAGGTTGGAATGGACTACTTCGTCAGCACCACGGGCAGCGACGAGAACCCTGGAACCCTGGAGCAACCGTTCGCAACCATCGGGTTCGGCGCGGGCAAGCTGACGCCCGGAGACCATCTGTGGGTCCGTAAGGGCACCTACCTGGAGCAGGTCGAGATCAAGGGGCGCCAGAACACCCGCCCGCCAGTTCCGATGACGATAGCGGCCTACCAGGGCGAGAGGGTGATCATCGACGGGGCGGTCAACGCAGTGCACGGCGGCGCTCACCTGTTCAGAGAAACTACGAACGACGACTGGGACCGTCTGGGCACGAGCGAGGAGTACGTGTCGAAGAATCCCCTCCCCGCCGGTGTGGCCAAGGGCTGCTTCCGTAACCGAAGAGCCCACACGCGGCTGATCACCTACAGCACGCTCGAGGATCTCCGGGCCGACAACCAGAAGTTCGGGCACATGCCCGGCCTCATGGCGCCGACGGATCCTCCGGGAGAACTGGCCCGCGATCCCAAGCACGCAGCGCTGCCTCGTCGGCCGTGGGTCTACATGGGCCCCGGGATCCACCAGCACCCGAAGACGCTCAAGGTCCACATCCGCCTCACCCACACCACGCATGACGAGCGGGGCGTCACGAACTACACCGGCACAACGGACCCACGGCAGGTCGGGCTGGCGATCTGCACCGACGCAGTGCCCACGGTGAAGATCCAGAACTGCGACGGCATAGTCCTCCGCGGGCTGCGCATCCGAGGAGGAGGCGGGACGGCACTCGCCATCAGTCAGTCCTCCTTTACCGTCGTCGACACGGTGACACTCCTCGGCGGACCCGACGTTCTGCTGGTGCACGACGCTTCGCGCCACACGCGGCTGCACGACTGCGTCATCGACGGCGGACTGCCCCCGTGGATGTTCCGCAGCGACCTGAAGAGCGACTACACGATCGATGCCACGGGCGTGGTGAACGTGCTCGGCAAACAGACCGTCGACAGCCTGCTTCGATGCGGGAAGGACATCGATGACCTGGTCCTCGACCACTGCGAGCTCGTCAACAGCCACGACATGCTGCTACTCGCCGGCACCGACGTCGAGCTCGACCACTGCTGGATCGACAACATCAATGACGACGCCCTCATCATCGCATCGAAGGCCACCCGGATCCGGGTGCACCACTGCGCGTTCGATCGCGTGCTGACCTTCCTAAACCTGGTCTCTGCCAGTCTGCCCGGAGGCTCGGTCCTGCTCTACCGCAACCTGGTCGACCTGCGCCGGCCCACCGTAGGCCGGCGTCCGCACCCACGGCCAGAGGTCCTCAACACTCTCCAGCCGGACGACGATCCCGACCCACAGGACCACGACGAACTCCAGGTAGCGGCCCTGCGCCTCGGCCAGTTCTTCAAGGCCGACCCCAACGCCGATCCCGACCTCGCCATCTTCCACAACACCGTGCTGGTAGTCGACCCGGAAGGCGCGGCCACCTACCCGTACTTCCTTCGGTATGACGGACTCACGTCGAGGCGGGTCATCAACAACCTCCTGGTGTCGATCAACCACAGGCCCGGGTCCGACCGGCTTATCGCCGTGCTCCCGCGGCCAAGCGACGAGGCGATCAGCGACGGAAACCTGTACCACCGCATCGGACAGACCTCGGCCCAACCGTTCTTCCACCGGAGCTACGAGGTGCCCTCAGTGGCCCGCTTCAAGTCGTTCGACGGGCTGCGGACGCCGCCCAGTCCGGTACAGCCGAGCACGTACTTCGACGACACGCAGCTGAAGTACCCGCCGGGGGTCGAATTCCATGGCGTGGAGGCCGACCCGCTCTTCGCCGCGATGCAACCCTGGCCGCTGGACCAGCACGTGTTGCGGATCGACGACTTCCGGCTGACGCCGACGAGTCCGGCTCGCAACCACGGGGCACCGCTCCCAGGAGACCTCGCCGATCGGGACCCGGACCCCGCCGACGGAGTGCGCGATATCGGCTGCTTCGAGCACGGCGTAGCGCCGTTGGCGGTCGGCGTGGGGGGACGTCGGCGCTTCCCTCAACGAGAACCCGAGATCGCACCCCGATAAAGTGCCCTGCGCCCGTAGTTCGTACGTCGTGGGCGACGCGCGCACGATCCTGCGCTGGCCGGCAGGCGACCCGCATCCGGTGGGGCGGCGCGCATGCTTCTCGGCTGCGCGCTGTGCCGACGCGCGTACGGCCCTGGCCCGTGGGACGCACTAGCCGAGACGGTGATGTTGTCGCATCCGCTGCGCTGGGCGGACCTGACCGTGCGCCGGCTGCTCGAGCGGGCGATGCCCGGACCGCGCACCGCCAGGTCACCGGCTGGACCGTCACCGCCCACCCGGACGCGATGCTGCGCCGCGCCGGACACGTCCTGACCGGGCATACACGGTGAGTGGAACGGCGCCGACCGACGGTGCTTCAGCGAGCGCTCGATGAAGCCCCTCCACGCCACCGGAACGGGAGGTCGTAGTCCCAGAACTGACTGCGCCAGTTCCACGCCAGCCGGCGTGGAACGGCGTTGAGAGAATCCACCAACCAGCGGGACGCCACTCCCAGAATATTAGAGGCCTCCAACGGGCCGGATGCGTCCCTGGCCGCGCAACGGTGGAGCTTCGATTGGTCATGCGCGTAGCGGCCGGACAGTCAAAGGTATAGCGTGCGGGTAGATCCAGTGCCGTCGGTCGCTGCGTAACGGCGCCGCCCTCCTGGAAGGAGTCGTGCTATGAGGGCCGTGCGCCTTCCTGTCGCTGGTGGTCACCCATCGTTGGCATTGTGCCTCGCTCGGCTGCCCGAGTTCGGTCCCTTATCGTGGGCGGCGGGCTTCGCAGGTCGCCGCTTCTGAGCATCTGCCATGCAACCTCAAGAGTGTTCAACCCAGTTCTGCCTGAAGGTAGAACCCTCGATAGCACGCGCGCTCGAGTCGAACCCAGATGTAGCCGCATTGTGCAATCGGCGGCGGTACTGTCGCTCCGCGCTGATGGGAGAAATCCAATGACCGGTAAGCCGCCCGATTCTGCTGACGATGCCCGCCATGTAAATCCGTTGCCGAGCCGACAGTTGGCGCGGCCTACCCTAGATGATCTGCGCGGTCGGGTCGACGAGTTTTGGTCTCACCCAAGGACTGCCGAGTTGAGACAGACGCTTGTCGATAGTCCTCGCGAGGGTGAACAACACGACTTTGGTCCAGCCGAGATGCTTCGGGCGAGGATGAGTGCCACGCTCGAGTCTCGATCTGGAATTGCCGCGTTTCGATTGAAGAAGAGTCTCTCGTACCGAGACGGTGAGCTCATTTCCATATCGGGTGACGACAGTCCATTGGGCCCCGACGACCGGATCTTGGTCGTCACAAGCACGACCACCATCATGGACTCCGAATCAGTCGTCATCGAAACTGAGCTCCTCCTGTTCGAACGCGAACCCTGATTATGAGCTCCCCGGCTGCAACCTTCGGCTCGATTGAGATTGAGCCGAATCTGCCTGAAGACCGACGCACAGACCGTGAAGTGATCTTGCTCCTCCACGGGACGGGAGGCAAGAAGGAGGAATGGACGTTCCCCGCTTGGCGCGGCCACAATTACGATCTCGGCCGACCCGCGGCTCGGCATTCAAACGACCATCTCACGCCGCCGCTGAACTTCTTGCCGGACTTCTCGTTGTCGGACAAGAAAGATGTGAAGTGCTGGCGCAGCGTACTGCTGGGCCTCGGGCATACGATCATCAACTACAGCCAGGACGACCCCAGTGGGCCAATCGAGTTCGCACTCTCGCAGTTCGAAGATCTGATCGTCCCGTTCATAAGGGCCGAAGTGCTGACAGGCGAGCTGGCTTCGAAACGCGTGACAATAATCGCCCACAGCCGTGGCGGGATACTCGCCCGCTACTACCTGGCCAGGCATCCCGAGGGTGAAGAGTGGATAGGGCGGATCGTTACCCTGTGCTCACCCCACAATGCGACCAATGCGCCGAACGCTGCCAGGAGACTCAGAGACGAACTCTCAGTACTACTCGCTCCGTTGCTGGCGCCTGACCCTCTGCTATTACTCCTAGCCGCGCTCGCCCGCATGGAGATAGACGTTGAACCGACCGCCGCACAGGCCCAGTTGCTGCCAGGAAGCGACCTGTTCTCCAAGCTGTCTCAGCCGAGCGACACGCCCAGCATCAGCTTCCACACCGTGGCTGGTGACTCTGTGACGATGGCGAGGATCTACCAGTGGCTATGGATGCCCGAAAGCTCAATCCCTCACTGGGATTTCCTAGATCTGCTACCTCATTTCGATTGGACGAAGGCGGCATTTGAGGTTATAGGCCTGTCGCCCATGTTTGACCAGATTCCGGACCTCGCCGTGTTCGCTGAGCAAAGGGAGGGCAACGGGGATATTTGTGTGACCGTGGACAGCGCCCAACTGCCGGGAGTCCCTAACCAGGTATTGCCGATACACCATGGCCAAGCGTTCTTCGATGAAGCTCTGTTTGCGCATGTCGCGGGGATCCTCGGTACCCCGCTCGGGAACCTTGACGCCGAGTTGTGTCTAGAGGGCTTCATCGGCAACAGGCGCAGCCGCGAGCTACACGACCCAGCCCACGAAACCCCCCAGTGCCAACTAGACGAGATCATGCACCGCTGGCCATTTTCCTCCGTCGAGGAAGCATTCGCTGAGGGGTACGAAGGTTGCGCCTACTGCATGCCTGAACATCACCATGAGTAGCGCGACGAGCGTGGCCGAACGGTCGCAATCTGACGACTAAGCCAGGGTCCCTGACTCAGTGCCGAGTCTCCAGTGGGGGCGCCTACCAGGTGGGTCGGGTATCAGCGGGGTCCTCTGGGGACCTGGGCGAATGGTGGCCGTGAACTGCCCAAACTGTGCCGTGCCTGGGAAGGGGGCGGGCTGTGACGAAGAGAGTCGACCTCCCCACCGGAAGGGTTCGCTCTCCCTGAATGGCCGCCGGCCCGGCCGACGCCGAGAAGGTGCTCGAATCGTTCCACCCACCCGATTCGGACATCGCTCGACTCGGTCGAACCGTCCGCGTCGGGCGGGATTAGTTCCTCGCCTCCTTCGACACGGCGGCGTCAGCAACGGTGACACCGAAGCGATCACCCCGTCAACAAAGACTCGCCGGGGCGTCCATAGGTTCCGGCATTAGACGACAACCCTCCGAGCCCGTGAACGACGACCGCATCGTCCGACGACTCGTGTAGATGAGGGACGGGCGCGCGTTCCACTTCGTAACGTGCAAGTCTCGCGCATCCTCGACCGAGCTGAGCTTTGGGTGTTCAGCGGGCACGCGCATCGGCATTGGACTTGGAGTTAGAGGGGAGGGCACCGCGCCGTGCGGAATAAAGGCTGCCTTGAGTGGTCGGGAATGCGAAGACGTCCTGCTAGGGCGACGCGGCGTCATCCGCATCCCACCGATCGTTGAACCAGAAGCCGATCCGCCAGCCGTCGGGGGACTCGGTGAGAACGCGCACATTGCGGAACGTAGCTGTGGCGCCTTCTGCATCCGTCGTGGTGACTGTTACCACGGCGACGGCTCTGTTTCCAACCACGTCGAGCGCGGTGACGGCGGACGCACGGCTCACGAAAGGACTGGGCCCGTGGAGAGCAGCTATGAAACCAGCCTTATCGACGATCTCGCCGTTCGCTCTGCGGAAGAGGAGGTCGGGGCTGAGGGCGTTGTCCAGTAGCTGGATCGCGTTCTCGTCGCGTTCCTGCTCCCAGTCCGCAACAGATTTATTGAGAGATCGGAGGGCTTCATCGTCCGGCATTTCATTCTCCTTGAATCGAGGCTGCGGCACGGCACATTCTCCCAGAGAGCCCCCCAATCGACATAGCCTTCGTCATCCGCGCGCACCACCCGGGGTCGTGCGCTGCCGGGTTTTGGGCGAGGACCACCGCACATCCTCACCATCCGGCACCATCTCGCCTACTCACGCCGCCAGGCGCGGATTACTGCGTGCGCTCGCCGGGCTCCGGACGTCGCGAGTGGGGAGAAATAACGCCTGCAGAGTGGATGGCGATGCTCATGCGCATACGCAGCGTCGGGTGTCTGGTTCCATGGAGCACGATGTTCGCCGATGATGCTCGGGGGGCCGACGATTGACGACTCGTCCTGCGATACCGGTGTGAGACAACGAGATCCCGAAAGTCCCAGGACCGGGCATCAGCGGGGGGTACAGGAGGGCCGTCGAGGCGCTTGTGTCGATCGCGTCGGTACGCAGGTGTTCGTCGGTGAGGCTGGAAACATGATTCTCAAAGGTGTCTACCGGTTCGTCGTCGTCGAGTGCCGTCTCCAGAAGCTGGGTGACGTCATTCGGGCGCCAAGATGCCCTGATCTGATATCGCCCCGGCCGCGACCCCGGCGGCGGGTTGAAGCCTTGGCTAGCTCTACGCCACTCTCTGTATAAGGTCGGCGGTTGTCCCGTCCACGAGGTCAGGCTTCGGTGGGCGAGCGGGAAAATTGCCGACACCGGACATGAAGTGCTGCTGGAATATTCTGACGGCCCTTCTGGTGGGCAGGTCGTAGGTTCCCGTTACTGGGCAAAGGTAGCCGATTTTTTCCAACTGCTTCTGAAGCGACGCGATGGCACCTGCCGGTGCCGCTGGGAGGCGGATGCCCCCGTAGATCTTGCCGCTGTCACTATCCTTTTTCTGCAGGATGAGGGTAGGGAACAACAGGAAAAGCTTGCTTAGAGGAGTTGGCTTTTGCGGACCACTTCTGATAGGGATTCCGAGTCCAGCCGCAGCGAGGTCGCTCCAGTCAAACATGAAGCCAGGATCACCGCCCTTGCGACCGACGCAAATCTGGCCGCTCGCTATCCCCGTCGCGAGGTCGCTGTGGCCGATGATCGACTTAGTTGAAATGCTCCAATGAGAAGCAAGGTCGCTCAGGAGACGCTTTAGGCTTTTCATCTGGGCTGGCAGGTACGGCCGCGTCGGGTTCTCGGCGTCTGGGTCGTTTTCATGTTGAATCTCTATGCCGAAGGATCGGGAATTGTTCGCGAGCTGTCCACCCCAGGAGCTGATACCGGCGTGCTCCGCATGGTCAGCGTCCTCAACTAGCTTCACCACTTGGCCATCGATATCGATGAAGTAGTCCGCGTTGCCCGGCATATTACGCATGAACTTTTTCAAGATCACCGGCGTATTTAGGCTGTCAGTATGGTGGACGACGATCAGATCCCGCGGTTTGGTCCGCTTCGTGAACCTGGGGGATTTCATAAAGACCGGCTGTAGCTCGGCGGTCAACTTCTTGCCCTTGAGCGTGAGATCGCCGCCTACGGCAACTACCTTGCCTGCCCGTATCGTGAGGTTTCCGTTGAGGGGTCGCCACATCCTTTGCATGGGCGCGACAGTTGGCAGAGTCTTGGGCCCCACTTCCTGGCTGTTCGGGAGCGCGTCTGCGGGCTCAAACTTCAGGTCATAGGTGTTGTCCGCGAGAGCCGGAAGATTGATCGTTGCTCTTCCCTTGTTGTCCGTCGTCCAGACCGTCGCGTTGCCGGTCAGCCTTACCTTGCATTGTGCGACTTTGTCGGTTGGCAACAGTTTATTTATGGCGGTCAATTCGAGTATTGGTCCTACCTTGGTCCAGTTGACATGAAATCCAATAGGGCCCACACTCACCGCATCGCGGAGGAGAGCGACGTCCGACGGCTCGGAACCGATTAGCTGACCCTCGATGAAGAGACTGTCGCCGGACCGTAGGCGGGGTTTCGAGGGTAGGCCGTTAACAAATGCCGTGACGGAACGACGCGTGCTCCCGAAGACCAATTCTTCAGCTTCGGCTTCAAGTACGAGCATGAGATGAGCAAGACAGCGATCGGCCGACATCTCTCGCTTCAGCTCAGCAAAGCTGCCAACGGTGTGGATGCGGGCCGGTTCTTCGACAGGACCGACACCGGTTGCCCAGTTGACACGACTGAGCTTCTTCGCGAGCGGTTCCAGCGCCTCGGTCGTGATGAGCAGGCGATCCAGAACCGCCAGGTTGCTCTTAGCCTCTTCGCGAATGCGCTTCAGATCCTTATCGAGCTTCTTGTCGAGCGGTCGCCGGGCTTCCTCGAAGGCGTCAGAACAGGCCTTCTTTTCCTTCACGAATCTGGCGCTGGCCTGAGCGAAGGGCGGCTTGCCGCTGGCGACTGCTGCGTCGAACCGGGCCTGCGCCTCACCGATGCAATCGTCGCGCAGGGCTCGGGCCGCAGATATCTTTAGCTCGAACTGAGCGAACAACGCACTGCTCGCGTCGTCAGCCTTGGTGCACGTGTCGATCACCATGAAGGATCCCCCTCTCCGAGCCCTCAGCAGACAGCGACTGCGGACTGGGAAACGCACCTGCTGGCGAGGGTACGCCCCCGGCCACCTTTGTCAAGGGGAGTTGCGTCGGCTGGTGCTTGACCACAGCGGTTGATGGGTCGCGTTCACCACCGGCGCGGTCAGGTCTGTTTCCTGCGGGATGAGCAAACCTGTGCGGGTGCGTCGCCCGAACGACGCTGAGGTTCGCGAGTTGCAGCGCATCGTGCGCCGGGGCGCACGTCAGACCGCTCGATCGTCAAAGTTGCGACGAGCGATGGTGGTTTTGGCGTCCGCCGGCCGCAACGACGTGGCCGCAATCGCTCGGCTAGCGGGGACCTCACCCGGACAGCGTGACCTGGACACACTCTGGCGACGACCAGGGGGACGTGCGGCAGCAACTTCTGCTGGCCGCCGCGTAAAGCGAAGCCACCAGTCAACGTTTGCCACCTGCGGTGAGGCTGAATCCCACCGCAGGTTCAATACTCACCGACGGCTAACTTCGGCGTGATTCCGCGGATGTCGGCCGACACAGACATTCGAAAGTGGGACCCGACGGCGTCAGGCGTGCACAATCCGTGTACAGAATTTGTTCACGTTTTGTTCCCAAGAACCGATCAGCGCCACCTGAAAGTTGCGCTGATCAGGTATTTTCTAAGCGCGGTGACGGCGGGATTTGAACCCTAATGTATGGACGTCACCACGCCCGCACTCGATCTCAGGCCCTGCGCTCGCCTGCGATCCCGCGGGCGTCGAGTTCTCAAGCACTGCACTCGCCTGCATTCGATCTCTTCATTTGTTCACGCGTTTGTTCACACCTCCTAGCCTGGGATCGGTGGGCAAGTGAGCGAGCAACTCGCGCGGGTGCTCCCACGGCAATGAGATTGGCGGCACGTCTTCGGTTGCAGGAGCCTCCGCGCCGATGACTGCGTTTTCACGGTTCGTTACGCCTCACTGGAACGGTGACCTCGGCTCCGACTCGCACCGTTCGACCGATGGTGACCCGTGACGGTTGCAGGTCGGCTCGGCGGCTGGGGTCAGGGCCGTAATGGACACAACGAGTCATCTCGGCGCCAATCGCCGGCAACCATCGGGCGAATCGCCGGCTCGGTGGACCTGTCCCCCATTGGCCCGGGTCCGATAGTGGATCTTATGTCAGCTCTGAACCTGTCAGCACAACCCGCCGCGACAGCGCGGCGCGATCGTTGAGGTGCTCCGGCCCGTCAATACGGCACCATCAGAGCATGCAGCGTGACGGCCGACGCACCCTCCCGCAGTTCCACTCAAGGGTCCCGAGGCGTCTGCGGCAAGTTCGAGTTATCGTCGGCGAAATCGTTGATAGCCCGACCGTAGACAGTCATGGCACTACGGGCCACTAGCGGGACGATACCGTAAATCACCCACGCTTCCTTCGCACCTGCCCACCCGTAGTCGATGACCTCAGGCATCTGCGTTCCGAGCATGGCCCCGATACCTGCCCCGACTGGGCCGCCGAGCATGGCTCCCACGGTACCCCCCATGAACGTCCAACCCTCGTCCATGATCTTCTTCCACGATTCCGTTTCATACCAGTAAACGGCTTCCGCTGCGACAATGGATTCCGCTGCGACTTGAGTGTGTGAAGTGTAGGACTCTGATTTCGCCGCGCGGGCCCGCTTCCCATGTGGCGCGAGGCGCGCGTCGTCCCAGCCGGTACCGCTGGGGTCGTACTTGTCGACCTTTGGCCGCTCGTAACCGCCGCCGCCGACTCGGCCCTGGTCCGTGTGGGGAGCCCAACCCCCAAGACCGCCGCCTCCGACCCATCTGCCATCCCAGTCCCAGCAATTGACCATGCAAGGCACCAGTCCAAGGGGATCTGTGTGGTTCACGGGATCGTCACCGCAGTAGGCGTAAGCGTTCAGGCTTTGGCTGCCGTAAGGATTGAATGCTCCGGCGCCAAGCGGATCTGGTTGGAGGAATCGTCCGAGTTCCGGGTGGTAGAAGCGGTTTACGGCGTAGTCGAGCCCTGTGCTGGTGTCGCGGTCATAGCTGGTGAAAGGGCTAGATATCCCCGCGTTACTCACGAGTGCGCCCCCGTATGGAAGCGCCTCGTGGGCGACGCCCAGGGGTGGGCCTGCTTCAGGTTCGGTGACGTACCGCGTCCCGGTACGGCCGGGATGGAGGTAGTGGACACGCTTGAGGTTGCTGTCTACTCTTCCCCAGGTGGAGAGCAGCCGGTCACCTAGGTTGAAGGACAGTTCTTTCCAGGCGAGAGTGTTCTCGATGTCTGGCCCGTTGGCTTCGTAGGTGGCGATGACCGTGTCTTCATCCCAGATGTAGAACGTGGCGGATTTGATCTCCGTTGGTGGCACGCCTCCAGGGTGGTGAGTGGGCGGCCAGGTGGTGGCGCCTACCCGAATTGTGCCGCGTCGGCGGTTGCAGGCGCCGAACAGATACCCGGTGATCTCTTGCGTGGCTCCGTTGTGTACCCAAGCCAATCGGCCAGCGAGGTCATACTGATACTTGTAGTCGACCCCGTTGATGCGCGCCGCGGTGACATTCCCCGCCGCATCGTGATCGAACCCTGCGGTGAGAATGCGGTTAGTGAGGTACTCGTAGCTCAGCTCCTGCAGGCCATCAGACGGTGTCGGCGTGCCCGAGACTATCTCACCGCGGGGCATGCCGCCGAGCCTATTCCCGTGTAGGTCGTACGTGTACTTCTCGCCCCACGTGCCGGTCGGTTGCGGGCCACCGGCGTAATCCCTGAGGCGGCCCAGCCGGTCGTAGACGGCCACACGGGTTCCGGAGGGGTCGAGGAGATCCTGGGTGACGTGCAGCTGGGGCGGCTGTCCGGATGCGGTGGCGGCTGGGTGGTACCGGTAGTCGACGTTCGAGATTGCCCCGTTGCCGTGCCTGAGGCTTTGCCCGGAGAGGAGGAGCGGATTGGGTAGATCGCGTTTGTAGGTCTCGTCGATGTCGTCAGGGCCGATGAGCAGGTGGGCGATTTGGCCGGCCGCTGTGTCGGCGATGTCGTGGACGAGGGTGTCGCCGTTGACGTAGAGCTCGTCCACTAGGCCCCTCAGGCGACGCGCAACCTCCAGAATGGGTCGCTGGTTGCCGGCGCCGTCGCCATACTGGGCCGGAAAGGTGGTGGTGCGCACCCGGGCCAGTTGGTCACGGCCGTAGTCGATCGTGAATGGGCGGTTGGGCGCGAGGTCCATCGTGGTGACCACGGACACGAGGCCGAGGACGGGGTCATGATGGAAAACCCGCCGAGAGGCGCCTGAACAGATCTCTTCGTGAACGCGGCGGAGGTCACCGGTCGTCTCATAGTGGTAGAAAACGACGCCCATACCGGCGACGGGGTGCTCATGGTCGCGGAACGATCCCATGTTGCGCGATACGGAACCGAGCCGGTCGAAGGGGTCGTTGTTGTAATCGAAGTCGCTGACAATTCCGCGTGAGTCCTCCATCTGAACAAGATTCGAGCGTGCATCGTACGCGAACGATTCACTCCAGTACTCGGTAGCGCCGCCCACCGTTTCGGGGATCCCAGCACCGCGTTCCGGCAAGTATTGGCGAATGAGCCGGCCGAGCGAGTCGTACCGGAATCGTCGTTGTTGCGTCGGACCACCCCAGCCGCGTCCGGTCCCCGCCCAGTGCTGCAGGGTTCCGTCGGTGCCGCGGCCGAACACGTTCATCCGACGCGGCGCCCAGGACACCGCGTGCGGGGCATCCGTCAGGGTGCCGCCGAGGGACGTCGGATCACCCCAGCCGCGTCCGGTCCCCGCCCAGTGCTGCAGGGTGCCATCGGTGCCGCGGCCGAACACATCCACCCGGTTCGGCGCCCAGGACACCGCGTGCGGGGCATCCGCCAGGGTGCCGCCGAGAGACCCCGGACCACCCCAGGCGGTTCCGTCCCACGCCCAGTGCTGCAGGGTGCCATCGGTGCCGCGGCCGAACACATCCACCCGGTTCGGCGCCGACGACACCGCGTGCGGGGCATCCGCCAGCGCCCCGCCGAGAGACCCCGGACCACCCCAGGCGGTCCCGTCCCACGCCCAGTGCTGCAGGGTGCCATCGGTGCCGCGGCCGAACACATCTAGCCGGTTCGGCGCCGACGACACCGCGTGCGGGGCATCCGCCAGCGCCCCGCCGAGAGACCCCGGACCACCCCAGGCGGTCCCGTCCCACGCCCAGTGCTGCAGGGTGCCATCGGTGCCGCGGCCGAACACATCTAGCCGGTTCGGCGCCCACGACACCGCGTG
>NZ_JBNCNY010000007.1:0-191952 GCF_049847225.1 Micromonospora sp. DT81.3 | reverse complement strand
AGAGACTCCGGACCACCCCAGACGGTCCCGTCCCACGCCCAGTGCTGCAGGGTGCCATCGGTGCCGCGGCCGAACACATCTAGCCGGTTCGGCGCCCACGACACCGCGTGTGGGGCATCCGCCAGCGCCCCGCCGAGAGACTCCGGACCACCCCAGACGGTCCCGTCCCACGCCCAGTGCTGCAGGGTGCCATCGGTGCCGCGGCCGAACACGTTCAACCGGTTCGGCGCCCACGACACCGCGTGGGGGGCATCCGCCAGCGCCCCGCCGAGAGACTCCGGATCACCGGTCGTGTGCAGGTCTATAACGGTGGCCTTGTCCAAGCCGTCGTACGTGTAGTGCGTGCAGAGGGCGCCCGTGGGGGTAACCGTCCCGGGTCCGGCGGGTGCCGGTTCGACGGCCTCGCGTAGCCGTTTGAGCGCGTCCACCGACCTCCATTGTTCGGTGCCGTTCCCCCCGACGATCCGGACTGTCGCCAATAGATCTGTGCTCACACGGTTGGCGGGCTGAGCGGCCTCGTTGTAATACCAACGAGTGACACCTCGGTCGAGGTCGACAGATTCCAGGGGCCGGTCGAGCTGGTCCAGGTCTACGGCAGAGAATTCGTATGGGTCGCCATCGCGGCGGGGAGCGGTCACGAGCCGGAGGCGGTCGCGGAAATCGTACCGGTAGGAAACGGTGACGTCGCCATAGGGGGGATCTTGAGTGCGGGTCGATGTGGTGCGCCCGCGCCCGTCAAGCGTGGTCGTCGCAGCGTACTCGAGCCGAGGGCCACCCGGTCCCGCACTCGTCGTAGTCGTCGCCATGGTGCGGGCGATGTCGTCAAACACCACCCGAGTTTCAGACCCCGTGGCCACCGAGGTTTCGGATGTGAGCCGGCCCGCAGCGTCATACCCATAAACGGTTGCCTGGCCATTGGCGTCGGTGACATAGACCGGCGAACCACCCCACGTCGCCGCTACTGTACGCCTCAACTCCATGGTGGGCGCCGAAGAGTGCACACCCGTGAGGCGAACCGTTGCGGGCATCAAGAACCGGAACGCCGCGCTGTATTCGAACTGAACGCCGCCTGGTCCAACCTCGCTCCTGAACAGATTGCCGGGAAGGTCATAGATTCTCGTCTCCGTGACGGGAGACGAGAAGGTTGCCGCTTTGGTGTACCGCCGAATGGTGGTCGGATTGCCCCGCCAGATTGTTTCGGGCGCGTAGCTCGGACTCACGGGATCAAACTTTGCGTCGAACCCGACAATGCCGGGCGCAGAAATGAGAGGCGACTGGTCGTACTCGTACTCGGTGAACGAAGCGAGCGGGCGGACGTTGGTGGATTTGGGGTCGAACTGCCCGTAGACCCGCACCCTCTTGGGTAGGTTGCGCAAATTGCGACTGCGATTGAGGTAGTGGTCGGCGGTGACGTAATCGATCTCCGTGCGGCGCAGCACCCGAAAGCCCGGGCCCCGGTCAGGCGCATACTCCCACTGGTCAACGATTGTGGGTTCGGTCGAGGGCGCGCCGTACGTGAAGGTGGTTCTCGCAACGTGGCCGGCGTCGTCGGTGACGTCGACGGTCAATATCTGCGGGGCCCCGTCCGGGGCGATCTGCCAATCGTCTAGCTGAGTGCGTTGCAGCACCTTGCCCCAAGGGTCCACAACCCTCAGTTCCTTCAGCAGCCCGGTTGAATCGACTTCCTGAACCGTTGTGGCGTTGTCGGGCCACGTTATATCTGTACGCACCCCGGTTGCTGTGCGTTGCACCAAGAATCCGGTGGTGACCGGGTCGGACCCGTCCCAACTCTCGGACATCGTCGTGTACGTGGGCGCGTCCTTCTGCTCCAGCCCAGGCGAGTCCGGGTAGTTGTATTCGCGCTGCCACGTGACCGGACCCGCCACGATCGGGGGGCCATCCGTACCGTTCGTGACCGGGCCAAGCGACATCCCCCGGCATGCCTGCACGAGCTTGAGCATTCCATAGGAGGAGTAGCTCGACGGCGGCAGCCAATAGCCGGTTCCGGTAGCCGGATAATAGATGCCGCTGATGATCGGCGCCCGTGTGGCCGGTTCGTGAACCGGGTCCTGGAACGATGTTCTCAACTCACGGCCGCTCCGGTTGAGGACGACCAGGTCGGTGTCCGCGGCGGGAGCGCTCCAGTCCGCGTTAAGTGCCGGACCGAGGACTCTGGCGAGAACCCATTCGCCGGTCATAAGCTCCCGGTAGACGAACCGGATCACCCGACCGCAAGTATCGGTGATCTTGCTGAGTCGCTGGATCGTGGCGTCGTATTCCACGTTGATGACGTTGCCGTTGCGGTCGGTGAGGCGAGTGGCGTGGACCTTCGCTCCTGCGCTGAAATCGAAATCAATCCTGGTGCCATTCGATCGGACCAGCCAGCCCGACTGAAGGCGCGGCAACGTTTGTCCAATACCCTGATAGCGCCAATGGGCGAGGTACTCGATGTGGCTGCCATCGGTTGTGTGCGCACTCATGTACACGTCACGCCCCATGTCCCTCACCCCGACAACTCGGAAGGGGCGTCGAGTGCCGTCGGGCTCCACGATCATCGCCGCGCCCACGCCCAAGCTGACCAACTGCCCCATGTGCAGGGACCAGCCTGGTGCGGGCCAGTCGTCGTCAATATCGAACACCATCTTGGGTGAAGTCGCCGTCCCGAGGCGCTGCCAGACCCGGGAGTTATACACCAGGTCCAGATGCAGAGAAAGATCTCCTCGTCCCGGATAGTGCGCGACCGGTGCGGTGAAGGTGAAGTTGCTGCTGCCGACCTGACCGGCAAGTCGTTGCGGCTCGAGCTGCGACCCCAGATCGGTCCAATCCTCCGCCGACCTCAGCGCGGCAAGATATGGCGTGCTACCTCGTGCAGTAACCGACTTAACGGCCTCCGCTGAGTCGCCGCCCGCCGTGTCCCAAAGAATACGCATGGTCTCGCCTTTCCAGCGTTGCGCCGCATAGAAAGACGAAATCTCACATTGGAGCAGTACAATCCGCCGCTGCGGCGAAGTTACTCCATCCCCATCACATGAATCCGGCTTGCCAAACGATCCTCGCATCCGTGATGTTCCGCAAGAGCGCAGACACGGGTGCCCTCTTCGCCAGGCCGGTTGTCAGCGTGTTGTTGAGGTACACCCCAACCTGACGTCAGAACAGCACCCGCGATCCCGTCCGATTAGCGTCCTATCTGCGCATAGTGACACCACTTCTCGTCCACTCTCAGAGTTCAACCTGACAGATCGGGCGGTGACATCCGATGACAGGTACGCGCGTCGGCCACCTACGCGTCAGCACCGTCGATCAACGGACGATCCGGCAACTCGACGAGGTCGATCTCGACTGCGTATGTGAGGACAAGCTGCTGGCAAGGACCTGAGCCGGCCCCAGCTCTGGGTTGCGGGGGGCGGAATCCCACGCCGACTTTCTAGATCCAATCCGCGAAATTTCGCGGGTCTCGTGACAGCGTGGTCACCCCTCAACGAGTCAGAGAGCAAGATTCGGGTAAACGGCCATTGCCTCTGGGCCAGCTACCCCTCAGTTGGACCGAGCGCCACGGCCACTCTCGACCGGACGCCGCAAGAAGTGCTGCAGACCGCCTCCACCGCGTACTGCAGCGACTATCGTGATCGACATCAGGCACGAGCACCGCCCCACGATGTCCGCGGCCGGCCCGGGAAAGCTGTGCCGGGAAAGTGCCGGGGAACCCGTGGAAACGACGACGATCAACGAGCACCAATGAGCACTCGACCCGCGTAATTCCGGGATGAACGAGCATCAACTGCGACCCGAAAGCCCCCGGCACCGAACTGAAAATCGTGAGGTCACGGGATCGACGCCCGTCGGAGCCACTGGCCCTTTCTCGAGGCTTCTACTCGGGGGAGGGCCTTTACTTTGCCCGGCCACCCGCTTGGCGCTGCTGTTTCCTGCAGCCGCGGCGCCAATACGCGCAGCGCGCGCGAACAAATGCAGCGCGAGCCCCGCGCCGCGGACTCACTCCCCCAGCGTGACGTCCACCTGGATCTCCGCCGCGAGTCGCTCGATCGCGGACTGCACGGCATCCACATCGACGAATGCCGGCACCTTGGCCGTGATCGTCGCCTCGAAGAGCCGCCCTCCCGCCATCGCCGCATCCCGCGTCTCGGTCGTCATGCGCTCGATGCTGAGGCCGTGCGCACTGAGCGTCGCGGAGACCTCGCGCACGATTCCCGGATGGTCGTTGCCGAGCACGCGGAAGGCGAACCGGCGATCGGCGCCGGCCTTCTCGGCGGTGACCGAGGGATCGCCGGGATGCGTCGTCACCGTGAGCAGCCCGTCGAGGCCGGCGAGCGCGGCCCTCAGTTCGTCGACGCGGTCGGCGGCGACCGAGACCTCGATGATCCCCGCGAACGCGCCGGAGAGTTCGGCGAGCTGGCTGTTCTCCCAGTTGCCCCCGTGGGCATCGACCACGTCGGCGACGGCCGCGACCAGGCCTTGGCGGTCGTCTCCGACGACGGTGAGCACGAGCGTTGTCATGACCCACAGCGTAGCCATCGGTCCCGCGGGAAGGCAGGGCCCGTCAGGCGAGCAGCCACCCCAGGCGCTCGGAATCCGGGGCCAGACGCTGCGCGACCGTGACAGCGGAGCGGATCGCGCTCTCGTGGGAATCCGCGTCGTGGGTGTACAGCCCCGCCAGCCAGACCCCCTCCCGGCCCTGGAGCGCGCGCAGCCGGCGCTGCGCGTCGAAGTAGTCGGGCGTGACCCTGCCGTGCTCGTAGCGCGCGAGCGCATAGAGAGGCTGCGGCATCCGCTCGTCGAACGTCACCCAGCTCTTGAAGACCGGCAGTCCCCGCGCAGGATCCCAGATCGTCAGCGCGCTGTGCTCTCCGTCCCACCTCGCGTTCACGACCGACCAGTCCGACTCGTCCGGCGGCATCAGCCGTCGATCGCCGTGGACGGCGATCGCGGTGTCGAAGTACTCGAATCGGCCCAGCTGCCGGCGCATCGGCTCGAGTCCGGGGACCGCCTCGAGCAGGGGAAGAGCCTGCTGTGCGTTCGTCGCCACGATCACCTGGTCGAAGCGATGACGGATGCCGCGGGCATCGGTGATCGCGTAACCGCCGCCCTCGCGCTCGACCTGTCGCACGGCCGTGCCGAGGCGAAGCTCCGTCGCACGCAGGTCGCGCACGAGCGCATCGACGTAGACCCCGAGCCCTCCTCGGATCTGGCTCTGCCGCGGCGGGGAGAGTCCCTTGGGTGCGCTCGCACCCAGGTAGTACAGCGCGTTGTACGCGGCGAACCGGCGGAACTCGGCCGGCTCCACGCACCAGAACGCGAGCAGCAGCGGGTTGACGACTTCCTCGGCGAACCGGCGCGACACTCGGTGGTCCTCGAGGTACTGCTCGATCGTGACCGTGGTGTCGTGCCGCTCGAGAAACGCGGGCACCCGAGCGAGGAAGATCCGGAACCGGATCAGGTCGCACAGCGCCCGCGGCGTGAACGAGGCCCAGACGGGCCGGCCCCCGCGAAAGGGCGGCATCGGGAGCGCCCGCCGGCGGCCCGGACGGCGGGGATCGCGGCCGAAGAGGGTGATCGTCGCGGGGTACGACTCGCGCTGCACCCCGAGGAGGTCGAGCAGCCGGTTGAACGTCGCGTACGCCGGCCCCCGGCCGAAGAACTGGAATCCGGCATCCACCGCCACCCGCTGCGCATCCACCTCGACCTCGACGGTGTGCGCGTGCCCGCCGAGCCGGTCGTCCTTCTCGAACAGCGTGATGTCGTGCTGCCCCTCGAGCAGCCATGCGCTCGCGAGACCGGCCGCGCCTCCGCCGACGATGGCTATCCTCACGCGAACCCCGTTCCCGACCTCTCCCTTGTACACCGTTCCGAGGGCTAGCGTGGCGGAATGGATGACGCCGCGTCCGATGTGCAGGTTCTCGCGATGCTCCCGTGCGGAGACGTGGAGCGGCCGTGACACCGCCCTCGCCGGCTCGCCTTCGCTGGAGGATCCCGCTCCCCGACCTCACGGGAAGCCTCGCCGTCGTCACCGGCGCCAGTGACGGCGTCGGCTTTGAGATCGCCCGCGCGCTCGCCGGCATCGGCGCCGAATTGGTGCTTCCCGTGCGGATCCGCGAGAAGGGCGAATCGGCGGCGGCCCGGATACGGCGGGACCACCCCCGAGCCGTGCTGACCCTCCGCGACCTCGATCTCGCCTCCCGGTCCTCGGCCGGGACCCTTGTGCGACAGCTCACGGACGAAGGGCGGCCCATCGACATCCTGGTGGCGAACGCCGGGATCATGCTGCTGCGCGACCCGGTGAGGCACGTCAGCGCCGACGGGCACGAGCTGCACTTCCAGACCAACTTCCTCGGTCACGCATCGCTCCTGCTCGGCATCCTTCCCCTCCTCCGGGCGAGCCGCGCGCGCATTGCGTTGCAGTGCAGTCTCGCCGCCGACCACTACGGCATCGCCTGGGACGACCTGGAGGTGCAGCGCCGCTACACCGCGATGCGCGCCTACGCGTCGTCGAAGATCGCCCTGGGCCTGCTCGGCATGGAGCTGCACCGGCGACACGGCCCAGAGGCATACGGCGAAGGGGTCCCCGGAGGCGGCATCCGCGTCGTGCTCTGCCATCCGGGCGTCGCACTGACGAACATCGCACCAGCCGAGATGCGTGCCGGCCGCGATCTGCGCACGCGTGCGAGTCTCGCCGTGCTCGGCCGCGGGCCGTTCGGCCAGAGCGCCGCGGAGGCCGCCCTGCCCGCGTTGCATGCCGTCACGTCAGCGGATGCCGCGGGCGGAGGGTTCGTCGCCCCCTCGGGGCCTTTCCACCTCGGCGGACCTCCGAAGGCGCAGCGACCGTTCCGGAACGTGGCCGACCCCGTGGCGGGCACCCGTCTCTGGGCGGCGCTGGAGGCACTCCTGGCCAATCCGAAAGCCGCTCCGCCGCGAACAACCCTGTGACGTCGGGGCCGAACCTGCGCGTTAGGAGGCCGGACCATGGCGAAGAGCAGCCGCAGGGCACGTGTGAAGTTCCTCTCCCTCGCCGCACTGGCCGGGATCGTGAGCGCCGCCGTGTTCCTCGCGGTCGCCGAGCTCGTCGCCCTGCTCGTCGCGAGGGAAGGCAGCCCGATCCTCGCGATCGGTTCGTTCATCATCGACATCGTGCCCCAGCCGTTCAAGGAGTTCGCGATCGCGACCTTCGGCGAGTACGACAAGATCGCGCTGCTCGCCGGCCTGGGACTTGGAGTGCTGGTCGCGGCCGTCGTCACGGGCATCGCCCAGTTCCTCAGGCCTCCGCTGGGTGTGATCGCACTCCTCATCGCCGGCGCGCTCTCGGTCGCCGCCATCGTGACGCGGGCGGGTGCGACGCCGCTCGCCGCGCTGCCCCCGATCGCCGGTACGCTCGCCGGCTGCATCCTGCTGACCTTCCTCGTCTCTCGGCTGCGCCGGTGGGCGGCACTGCCGGCGACCGAGGTGAGCGGGGAGGCCACCGACGCCACCGGGCAGGCCACCGACCAGGCGTCGCGCGATTCAGCGGAAGCGGGTGGCTCGACCCGGGTCGATCGCCGCATGTTCATCCGCGTCACGAGCATCGCCGGAGCATCCGCGGTGCTTGTCGGCATCGGTGCGCGCGTGCTGAACACCACCACATCCTCGATCGCAGGCGTTCGCAGAGCGCTCAAGCTGCCGGCTCCCCGTTCGAGCGTCGCGGTACCGGAGGGCGCCGAGCTCGACATCGAGGGGATCTCCCCGCTGTTCACGCCGAACAGCGACTTCTACCGGGTCGACACCGCGTTGACGGTCCCGTCCATCAACCCGGAGACCTGGCGGCTCGTCGTCGACGGGATGGTCGACCAGCGCGTCGAGCTGACGTTCGAAGACCTCGTCGGCATGGGGCTCGACGAGTACTCGATCACCCTCACGTGCGTGTCGAACGAGGTGGGCGGCAAGCTGCTCGGCAACGCCAAGTGGCTCGGCGTTCCCGTGCGTGAGGTGCTGAAGATGGCGGGCGTGCAGTCCGGCGCCGACATGGTGCTCTCCCGCAGCGTCGACGGGTTCACGGCCAGCACCCCGCTCACCTCGCTCACCGACGACGCGACCGACGCGATCCTTGCGGTCGCCATGAACGGCGAGCCGCTGCCCCTCGAGCACGGCTTCCCGGTGCGCATGGTCGTTCCCGGGCTCTATGGCTACGTCTCGGCGACCAAGTGGCTCACCGAGCTGAAGGTCACGACCTTCGACGCCGATGAGGCGTATTGGACCCCGCGCGGGTACAGCGCCGAGGCGCCGATCAAGTTCTCGTCCCGCCTGGACACCCCGCGCACGGGCATCGCCGTCGCCGCGGGGCCCACCCCGGTCGCCGGGGTCGCGTGGGCGCAGACCGTCGGGATCGAGCGCGTCGAGGTGAGCATCGACGACGGCGAGTGGCGGCCTGCCACGCTGTCGACACCCGTCAACGACGACACGTGGGTGCAGTGGTTCGTCGACTGGGATGCCACCCCCGGGAGTCACTTCATCACGGTGCGGGCGGTCAACAAGAACGGCGACCTGCAGATCCAGGAGCGAGCCCCGATAGCACCCGACGGCTCATCCGGATGGCAGCGCACCCTCGTCCAAGTGACGTAGGGAGCCGTCACAGAGCGCGCGCGGTCACTCCTCCGCGTACGCGCCGTCTTCTTCGGCCTCGAGCCGCGCGGCGTTCTCCCTGATCGCATCGTCCGACAACTGCGCCGGGGCGACGTCGGGGCGTTCCCGGTCGGGGTTCCCGGTCCCCAGATCGGCGGTGGGCGATTCCGCGGCCGTTCCCTCTTCGATCCCGCCGCCGTCGCGGGATTCGCTTTCGGTGCTCATGCGTTCGTCTCCTCTTCGTGGTCGTGCGGAAGCCCGGGGCGCACGGGCGCGTCGGGGGCGATGTCGACGCGGGTCACGTCGCCGTGCTTGGTGACCTGGATGCGCGGAGCGGCATCCGCCTCTACCGCCTCCGGCGCCCGCAGCAGCTGATCGCGCCGCTTCTCCTCGTCGGTCATGTCGTTCACGGAGCCCGATGTCGTGTCGTCCATGCAATGAAGCTATCGCCGTGTTCCGACGCCCAGGAGGCCCTGGCCGACGGCCCGGATGCGTGCTAAGCGCCCCTCGATCAGAGAATTCGCGGACGATCCTCCCCCATTGGCGCCGCGCGGCGTACATTGAACACAACGGATGTCCGAGACCCCGACATGCGGCATGAGGCCGTCTTCATCGTCAGGGGTTCGACATGACCGACATCCGCACCTCGCCCACTGCTGAGGCATCCGAGCCGGTACGCCGGCAGAGTGCTCGCGTGCCCAAGGCGAACGACTTCACGGCACTCGCCCATGTGATCGCGGAGAGCGGTCTGATGCGGCGGCGCTACGGCTACTACTGGACGAAGCTCCTCGCGGTCCCGGTGGTCTTCGGCGCCTCCATCGCAGCCTTCATCCTGGTGGGAGACACGTGGTGGCAGCTCTTCACTGCCGCAGCCATGGCGGTCATCTTCACGCAGATCGCGATGCTCGGACACGATGCGGCCCACCGCCAGATCTTCCGATCAGGGCGGTGGAACGACTGGACCACGCTGGTGATCGGCAACCTGTTCGTGGGGATGAGCTATGGATGGTGGCAGCACAAGCACACGCGCCACCACGCGAACCCGAACAAGATCGGCACCGACCCCGACATCGAACTGCCGGTGATCTCCTTCACGCCCGATCAGGCCAGTCGCCGGTCCACCAAGGTCTGGCCCCTCGGGTGGCTCATGGCGCACCAGGGGCTCTTCTTCTTCCCGATCCTCCTGCTCGAAGGGCTCTCGCTCCACGCGTCCAGCGTTCGTCGCGTGTTCTCGCGCGAGCCGCTGCACCGGAGGCCGGTCGAGATCACGTTCATCGCCGTGCGGATCATCGGCTTTCTCACCCTGGTGTTCCTGGTGCTCTCTCCCGGGATCGCCTTCGCGTTCCTCGGGGTGCAGCTCGGCCTCTTCGGTGTCTACATGGGCATGGCGTTCGCGCCGAATCACAAGGGGATGCCGCTGGTGCCCGCCGACGCCAAGATCGACTTCCTTCGTCGCCAGGTGCTGATGAGCCGCAACATACGGGGCACCCGGGTGCTCGACACGGTGATGGGCGGACTCAACTACCAGATCGAGCACCACCTGTTCCCCTCGATGCCCCGCCCGCACCTGCGGGCGGCATCCGGCATCATCGCCGATTACTGTCGGGAACGAGGCGTGACGTACACGCAGACGGGACTGTTCGAGTCGTACGGAATCGTGGTCCGCTACATCAATCGCGTCGGCCTCGGGGAGCGGGACCCCTTCGAGTGCCCGCTCCTGCAGGTGCGCCAGACGGTCTGATCCGCGCGAGCCGCTTCTGATCCGCGGCGAGCGCTAGATGATGTCGTCCCAGTTCAGGTCGGCGGAGCGCAGCTGTTCGACGTCGTCGTCCGCGAACGCCAGGCCACGACGACCCTCGAGGTAATTGATCTTCGAGAGGATCATCAGGATCGTGTCCACCTCGACGAGCTCGTCGTCGGCCCCGTCGCTGAGCACCGCGGCCATGTCGCTCAGCCACCCGATCCGCAGATCCACGCGGCTGACAGATCCATCGGACGCGACGAACGGGATGTCGACCACGTCGACACCGTGCACCCTGGCGAGTGCGAGACCATACCCCGTGACGGCGTCGGCGATCTCAGTCCCGGTGAGGAAGGACCCGTACGTGGTGACTATCGTCTTCATGTCATGCGCAACGCCCGCAAGGCCGACGATCCCGCCGCAGGCCGGTAGCACCTCCTGTGCAACAGAGGATGCCCTACCCCCAGCCGCCCACATCATCCCCTTGACAGGTGGTGCGCCGGCACGTAGTCGCCCGGCGCGGCGGCTACTGTGGTTGCGTGGGAACTGTGTACTACGGGGGGTCGGCGACCCCCATTCACATCGAAGACCGAGCTCTGGCGCACCTGAAGGTCGTGATCGCGACGAAGCTGCGCCGTGGCGAGAGCTTCACCGTCTCGTGGCAGCATCCGGAAGACCAGCCGAGGGGCCGCAGCACGATCTGGCTGCACCCCTCCATTCCGCTGCGGTTCGTCTTCGACGATCCTGAGCCCGCGATCCTGAGCCGCGAATGGGTGGAGGAGCTGGCGAACTCCGCCAACTCCTCCGGCGGCATCATGCTGGTCGCCGAGCACTTCGACACCGGATCCCTCCCCGCGGTCGCCGACGGGTCCGCCTCCGCAGAAGCCGCCGACCAGTCCCCGGCAGACCAGTTCCCGTCGGCAGCCTCCGCGGAATAGCGTCCGGCCCTCAGCTCGAGGTCACCTCGGGCCGCTGCACTTCCGTCGGCTCCGGAGTGACGGTGAGCCCGTTCGGCCCGCTGGCCGACAGCATCAGCTCCTCGACCCACGTGCGGTTGATCTGCGGGTTCCTGCCTCCGAAGAAGTGGAACTGCAGCGGCACGGATGCGTGCATCCAGAAGCTGCGGCGACCGCTTCCGTCACCCATCTCCACATCGAACATGAACGACTCCGACCGGCGGAGCTTGTTCATGATCACGATGCGCAGATGGGCGAGAGTCCGGTCGTCGATGTCCACGGCGTTGCCGAGGGTGTCGTAGATGAATCTCCCCACGGGAGAACCTTAACGGAGACTGCGAGCGAAACGCACGACGAGGGTCGTTCCGAGCGCCAGCGCGGCACCGGCCGCGATCCACGGCCCTCCGACGATGATGGGGTCCATCCATGCGTGCTTCATGTCGACGCGTCCCCGCCCAATTCGCGAGCTCACCGGGCGGCGGCGGATTTCCGACAGCACGCCGGTCTGCGTGATCGGGTTGTCCGGTCGCAGGCTGGCGAACGACACGACGTGCGACCCGATGGCCTCGACGCGGTCTCCGACGATGAGCAGCAGCCAGTGGGCGGTCTGGCCCTCGCTGAACCTGTCGTACGCCAGACGCCGGATGACGCCCGACACGCCTTTCAGCGGCTGCGCGGTGCCGTACACGGGCGTCAGGAACTTGTGCTCGATCGAGCGCTCGCGGTCGTTTGTCTCGGGCTGCCGCTCTGGGAAGTCCCAGTGCGCGCCCGACACGAGGTCCGTCCTCTCCTGGGGGTACGCCGGGCGGTCGGCGTGGTCGAGGTCGGCGCCCCATCCGGGGATGCGCGCGCGCAGCTCCTCGGAGCTCGGGGCGAGGGCGGGCTTGTCTGCGGTGTAGGTCATCGTCGCTCCTAGGCGGTGGCGGGCACGACGACCGTCTTCACGCAGTCATCGAGCTTGGCGGAGAACATGTGGTATCCCTCGGCGATGTCATCGAGGGGGATGCGGTGCGTCACCAGGTCGCTCGGACGGATGTGTCCGGCCTGGATGTGCTCGAGCAGGCGCGGCCACTGGCGCTTGACCGGTGCCTGGTTGGTACGGATGGTCAGACCCTTGTTCATCGCGTCGCCGAACTTGACGGCGCTGAACAGCGGGCCGTACGCACCCATCACCGAGATGTTGCCGCCCTTGCGCACCGAGTCGATCGCCCAGTTCAGCGCCACGGGCGAGCCGCCCTGCAGCTTGAACTTGGCGGAGGTGATGTGCTGGGTGAGGTTGCCGTCGGCCTCTGCTCCGACGGCGTCGATGGCGACGTCGGCCCCCAGGTAGTCGGTGATCTTCTTCATGTGCAGCACGATGTCGTCGTACTCCGAGATGTTGTACGTCTCGGCGAACGCGAAGTCGCGGGCCTTCTGCAGGCGGTAGTCGAGGTGGTCGATCACGATGACCCGGCCGGCGCCCATCAGCCACGACGAGCGGGCGGCGGCCAGCCCCACCGGGCCGGCGCCGAACACGACGACCGTATCGCCTTCCACGATGTCGCCGAGCTGTGCGCCGAAGTAGCCCGTCGAGAAGGCATCCGTCAGCAGCAGGGCGTCTTCGTCGGGAAGCCAATCCGGGATGACGGAGGGTCCGACGTCCGCGAACGGCACGCGAACACGCTCCGCCTGTCCGCCGTCATAGCCGCCGGTCGTGTGGGAGTACCCGTAGATGCCGCCGACCGCAGAGGCGTTGGGGTTGACGTTGTGGCAGTTCGAATACAGGCCGCGGGCGCAGAAGAAGCACGAGCCGCAGTAGATGTTGAACGGAACCATCACCTTGTCGCCGACCTTGAGGTTCTGGACGGACGACCCGATCTGCTCGACCACGCCGATGAACTCGTGGCCGAAGGTGTGGCCGATGCGCGTGTCCGGCATCATGCCGTGATACAGATGCAGGTCCGATCCGCAGATCGCAGCCAGCGTGACGCGCACGATCGCGTCGTTAGGGTGCTCGATCTTCGGATCGGGCTTCTCCTCCACGCGGACTTTGTAGGGCCCGCGATATGTCATGGCTTTCATGACACCTCCTTCTGTGTCGGTTTCCCAGGCTCCGACAGAGCGGCGTATCGGGCGAGGGGGTTGCGCAACGCGAACCGTCCGTACTCAAGACGCCTGCGCTGGAGGTGGCCCTGACAGCGGCTAGCTGTGTGCAGATCCCCCGTCAACCCTGTTCTTGCGGCCGGCGAGCATGTCTAGCGTGGGCGGCATGAAGCACATCACGTATGCGCAGAAGAGCTTGCTCGTCGGTGATGCCGCGGCCGACGCCCTCGTGGAGTATGCGGTCGCCCTCGCCAAGAACGCGTCCGCGGACACCGTCACCCTCAAGGCGTTCGGCGTGGACGGCGCGGATGTCGAGGCGACATTCGTGCTGGATGCGGGAACCATCGTCATGGCGGAGACGACGAAGTCCTCGATCCCCGAGCCCGATGATTCAGAGGCCGTCGAGTACATGCGCGAACAGACGCGCCTGCTGACCTCGCCGCCGAGCGCGCTCAGCAGCGACGGCGACGGCAGCGTGGACGGCGAGGCCCTGTCGTACCTCGAGGAGCTCTGAACGCGGTCGCCTACGGCGTCGCATCGGCGCGATGACGGTGGCGAGCGGTGATTTGCCGTCAGGCGCCGCCCGTGAGGGAATGGCACCATGATCCGCACTCCTTTCATGGACGGCTGGGCCGTCGGACCGAAGCTCGGCGCGTTCGAGGGGCTGGACGGAGCGTCGCCCCCGCGGCCCGTGGCGCTGCCGCACGACGCGATCCGTGACCTCCCTCGCTCGGCCGACAGCGACCAGGGCGTGCACGCCGGCTACCACCCCGGCGGAGTGTTCGAGTATGTGAAGGTCTTCGAGGCTCCCGAGGAGTGGCGGCACAAGACGGTGATCGTCGAGTTCGAGGGCGTGTACCGCGACGCCACGGTCTTCCTCAACGGCGACTTCATCGCGCATGAGCCCAACGGCTACGCCGCGTTCGCCGTGACGCTCGACGCCTTCCTGGTCTTCGGGCAGGAGAACAGGCTCACGGTCGAGGCCCGGGCGCACAAGGACAGCCGCTGGTACACGGGGGCGGGAATCTACCGGCCCGTGCACCTCTCGATCGTCGACCCCGTGCACATCGCTCTCGACGGGGTGCGCGCGACCACCCCCGACATCGACGAGGACCGCGCGGTCATCGAGGTCGAGACCGCCGTCGAGAACGGCACCCGCCACACGCGCACGACGCGACTGAGCTGGTCGATCATCGACGACTCCGGGGCCGAGGTCGCGACCAACTCGGCGCCGGTGACCGTGCTCCCCGGCGAACGCGCCACGGCGCGTGCGCGGCTGGCCGTCGACGATCCGCGCCTCTGGCACCCCGACAGCCCCGCGCTCTACGAGGTCAGGACGGAACTCGCCGCGACCGACGGGAGCCTGCTCGACGAGGACACCACGCGTTTCGGCATCCGTCGTCTTCAGCTCGACCCGAAACGCGGACTGCGCATCAACGGCCGGACGGTCAAGCTGCGGGGAGCCTGCGTGCACCACGACAACGGTCCCCTCGGCGCAGCGACGCTCGGCGCCGCAGAGGACCGCAGGGTGCGGCTGCTCAAGGCCGCCGGGTTCAATGCGCTGCGCAGCGCCCACAACCCCATGAGCCGCGCGATGCTCGACGCGTGCGACCGACACGGCGTGCTGGTCATGGATGAGCTCACCGACGTGTGGACGCGCTCGAAGACGGCGTTCGACTCCTCGCTGGTCTTTCCGGAGCGGTGGCGGGCCGACATCGCGGCTTTGGTGCGGAAGGACTTCAACCACCCGAGCGTCCTCATGTACTCGATCGGCAACGAGATCCTCGAGCTGGCGTCGCCCATCGGATCGTCGTGGAGCCGCCGGCTCGCTGAGGAGGTGCGCGCGCTGGATGGCACCCGATTCGTGACGAACGGCATCAACGGGATCATCGCGAACATCGACAAGATGGCCGCCGCGATGGCAGGTGATGCTCCCGATGGAGAGCATGCTCCCGCGTCCGACCCGAACACGATGATGGCGAACATGGGCGAGCGGATGGCGCTGATGAACGCCTCCGAGCTCGTGACCGAGTCGACCGAGGAGTCTGCGTCGGTGCTCGACGTCGTCGGCTTCAACTACGCCGACTCGCGGTACGAACTCGATCTCGGCGCCTTCCCGCATCGCGTGATCGTCGGTTCCGAGACGTTCCCCGAGCGGATCGATGTGATGTGGGGACTCGTCGAGCGCCTGCCGCACGTGATCGGCGACTTCACGTGGACGGGCTGGGACTATCTGGGCGAGGCCGGCATCGGGCGGGTCGACTACACAGATGTCGATGGCTACGAGGCGGCGGGGACGTCGGGCCCGTACCCCTACCTGCTGGCGGAGTCCGGCGACATCGACGTCACCGGGTACCGGCGGACGATCTCCTACTACCGCGAGATCGTCTACGGCCTGCGCACCGACCCGTACATCGCGGTGCACCGCCCGCAGCACCACGGGCGGCCCACGGCGCGGACGCCATGGTCATGGGACGACGCCGTCTCGACCTGGTCGTGGGCGGTGGCGCCGGGCTCGCCGGTGACCGTCGACGTCTACAGCGACGCGGAAGAGGTCGAGCTGCTGCTCGACGGGAAATCCATCGCGACCGCCCGCGTGGGGGACGCGAAGGCGTTCCTCGCGCGCTTCGAGACGGAGTTCCACCCGGGCGAGCTGATCGCGGTGTCACGCCGGAACGGGGCGGAGACGGGCCGCCACGCGCTGCGCTCCGCCACGGGCGAGCCGAGGCTGGTCGCCGCCACCGCGCGCGCGGCACTGGCCGTCACGCCCGACGACGCGGCCTTCATCGACATCGGGCTGCAGGACGCCGACGGCACGACGGTGATCGACGCCGACCGCTCCGTCACGGCGACGGTCGATGGCCCTGGGGTTCTCGCGGGCATCGGAACGGGCCGCGCCCGCACCGAGGAGCCGTTCGGCGGCGAAGCGGTCACGACGTACGACGGCCGAGCCTTGGCCGTCGTACGACCGACGGGGAGCGGCACGATCACGGTGACCGTTGCGGCCGAAGGGCTCGCTCCGGCGCACGTCGTCCTGGAAGCACGTTCCTGAGAAGGCGGAAGCGCTCACCCCATCGGCATGATGCGTCGCACCGCCACGCGGAATAGCTTCGATCCTGGGCCCCCAGGGCGGCGGCCGTGCGCAGCGCGCCAGTGGGAGGAAGACGATGCCGAACTACCAGGAGCGCCTGCGGCGGATCTCCCTCAACGACCCGCGCGTGCTCGATGACGGTGCCGCGGGCGCCGGCTCGGCGCTCGACCCGAAGACGCTCGCGATCGCGCGGCTCGCGTCGCTCATAGCGGTGGGTGGCTCGGAGCCGTCGTTCGGCGAGCAGACGGATGCCGCGCTCAGCGCCGGCGCCACGACGGATGAGATCGTGGACGTGCTGATCGGCGTCAGTTCGATCGTCGGCGAGCCACGCGTCGTCTCGGCGGCGCCCCTGCTGGCTCTGGCCCTCGGTCTCGACGTCGACTCAATCCTGGACTGAGGCAGGCGGTCCGCTATCCGCCCAGCAGGCCGATGGCTGTAGCGCGATCAACGGCCTCGCTGCGGGACGAGACCCCGAGCTTTCGGTAGATCGACCCGACCTCGGTGCTCACGGTGTTGCGCGACACGAAGAGCCTCGCCCCGATCTCGGGGAGGGTCAGGTGGGTCTGCAGGTATGGCAGCAGGCGCAGCTCGGCGGGCGTGAGCGGCGGTCCGCCCTGCGCCCCCGCCATCGTCGTGGTGACAAGACTCTTCAGCACCTCGAACTGCTCGACGAGCACCCCGAGGTGGGGACGGCGGAGCAGGATGTCATCGATCTCGCGCACCAGATGGCGAGCGGTGGCGTAGTCGCCGAGCGCCCAGTATGCCGTCGCGAGATGGATGCGAACGGGCACGGACACGGTGGGCAGCGACGACGTGCAGACCGGGCGCGTGCGCATGGCTTCGGTCAGCTCGCGCTCGGCAGCCTTGAGATCTCCCCGGTGCAGCTCCCATCGCGCCAGAGCAACGAACGTGAGTACAGAGGTGCTGTAGTCCTGCACTCGCTTGTGC
Organism: Micromonospora sp. DT81.3; assembly: GCF_049847225.1. Lineage (NCBI taxonomy): Bacteria > Bacillati > Actinomycetota > Actinomycetes > Micromonosporales > Micromonosporaceae > Micromonospora > Micromonospora sp. DT81.3. The sequence continues at coordinate 174,530 of NZ_JBNCNY010000007.1, read as the reverse complement.
TCGATGATCGACCGTGCCCTGTCCAGCAGCTCTCCGACCTCGTCCCATCGCCCCGCGGCCATGTGGATCATGGCCAGCTGGGTGTGGCTGAGCACGCGGACTCCGTTGTTTCCGCTGTCATCGAGCCGGTTCGCGACCTCCCTGAAGTGCTCGGCTGCCTTTTCGCGGCGACCCAGCGTGAGCTGCGCGTCCCCGGCGAGGTAGACGGCGACATCCCGCCACGGGCTCCACGAGGGCTCCGCGGCGACGGCGAGCTCGGCATCCGCGAGCATCCGCTCGGGCCCGCCGGCGCACATGACCGCTTGCAGCATCGCCCGTGCGGACTGGAACGATGCGCTCCCATCGCCGGGCTCGCCGGTGAAGCTCGCGGTATCGAGCATGGCCGACCACTTCTCCGCCGCCACCACGTCGCCCGAGAGCACGGCGAGCCACCCGGTCAGCACCTGCATCGACGGGGTGGAGACGATCACCGCGTCGCCGAGCGCGCCCAGCCATCGCTGCACCGTCGCCATCCCGCCCGCCTGATACGTCGTGAGGCCCACCGCCCCGATCAGCCCCACCGCTCGCGAGCGGTCCGGGGTCTGCAGCAGGTGATCGATCGCCATCGCCGGCAGCTGGCGATTCTCGTACCAGTCCGCCGCGCGAACGTGCAGCTCCGGGACCATCTCGAGCTCGTCACGACGAAGTTCGGCGAGGAGGAACTCGCGGTACAGCGGGTGGTAGCGGTACCACTCCCCGGTGCGGTCGGTGGGGATGAGGAAGACGTTCGAGCTCTCCAGGGCGCGAAGCCCGCCGGCCACCGCGCTGCCCGCCACCACGCGGCACAGGTCGTCGGTGAGGTGCTCGAGCACCGCGGTTCGCCGGAGAAACGTCTGAGTATCGGCCGGCAGGGCGGAGAACGACTCTCGGTACAGGTAGTCCGCGACGAAACGGTCTTCGCCGACGATGACATCGGCGGCATTCGGACTCTCACGAACGATGAGGGCCGCAAGGTGCAGGCCCGCCGGCCAGCCCTCCGTCCGCACGGTCACCGTATCCAGCAGCTCCGCGGTGACGGGTACACGGGCCTGGCGGAAGATCTGTCGCGCACCCTCCGCGTCGAGTGCCAGGTCTGCCGCCCCGATCTCGAAGACGTCGCCGGATGCGCGGCTGCGCGCCACGTGGGGCTGCGTCGAGCGAGAGGCGGCGACCAGCTGGGAGCCCTCAGGGATGCCCCCGACCACGACGCTCAGCACGTCGTGGCAGGCGGCGGACGTCAGCACGTGCAGGTCGTCCACGATCAGAACGAACGGCCGAGCGCTGCGGCGAAGCGCCGAAGCGAGCCGAGGGGCCGCGCGAGAGAGGGCCGCCACGGAGTGCACCTGCATGTCGTCGACGAGCCCATCGTCGGCGTTGGTCGCGGATGCGAAGGCGGAAGCGAGGGTTTTCAGCAACGCGACGGGATCGTCATCGAAACGGTCGAGCGACGCCCAGCCGACGGCCCGTTGTTCGCCCTCGGCCCACTCGGCGAGCAGGCTGGTCTTGCCGTATCCCGCAGGCGCCATGATCGCGACCACCCGCTGTGCGCTGTTCCGCCCGGCCGCCACGAGTGGGCTCCGGCTGACGAAGCCGGGCCTGAACGCGGGCACGGCGAGCTTGGCGTCGAGAAGCAGCGCGTCGAGCTGCGGCGACGTGGGGGTCGAGACTTCGGAGAGCCCGGTCACATCTGAATGATAGAGCCGCCCAGTGAACGGAACAACGAATGAGTCGTTCGTCAAGCCCTTGTCAACGGTTTCGCTGTTTGCGACCGCGGCACGCACATCATCCGATCCGCATGATGCCGCCCTCTGGGGCGTTGGATAGATTTTCTCCGACTCGTCGGGTGTCGACGTGCTTCCGCTGAACAAAGGGCTGATCGATGCTTAACAGTTTTTGGGATTTCCTCGTCTGGATCTTCTGGTTCTACATCCTGATCGCGTGCATCTGGATCTTCATCTCGATCTTCATCGACATCTTCCGCGATCGCACGCTGGGCGGCTTCGCCAAGGCGCTGTGGATCATCTTCCTGGTCTTCGTGCCCTTCCTCGGCGCACTGGTGTACCTCATCGCTCGCGGGCGCAGCATGACCGAGCGTCAGATGGCGGAGGCGGCGGCAGCCCAGTCGAAGCAGAACGAGTACATCCGCCAGGTCGCGGGCTCGTCCTCCGCTTCATCGCCCTCGGCCGAGATCGAGTCGGCCAAGAAGCTGCTGGACTCCGGTGCCATCACGCAAGCCGAGTATGACGCGCTGAAGACGAAGGCCCTCGCCGCCACCTGATCCAACGCAAGGACACGCAGCACTCGGCCCGCGGCCCGGAGTGGCGAACGTCACGGGCCGCGAGATCGCGAGACTGACGTGGACCCCACCCCGGCCTTCGAACCGGCTGACGCAACGGCGCTCGCGTCGACCCCTGCACCTCCCCCGGAGGCGGGGTCGGCGCGAGCGCCGTTCCACGCGCCGCCGAGGATCAGGGCTGCGCTGGATCACCCGATCCGCACCCCGTTCGTGGCGACCCTCGCGGTCATGGCGGCCATCGTGCTGGGCCTGGCCGTCGGCTCGCTGGCGACGATCGTCGTGTCGATCGTTCTCGCGATGTTTCTGGCCCTGGGCCTGAATCCGGTGGTGCTCGCGCTGCAGCGCGCCGGGCTGAAGCGCGGAACGGGCATCGGAATCGTGTTCGCCGCCTTCCTGATCCTGGTCGTCGTCGGCGTCGTCTTCCTCCTGCCGGCGGTGATCAGCCAGTTCGCCGCGTTCGCGGAGAACCTGCCCTCCAGCCTCGACGAGCTCACGCAGACGGCATGGTTCGTCTCCCTCGATCCTGCGGCTGCCGCCGTCGTGACCGACGGGCTCACTCAGGTGGCGGCGTTCTTCGCGGATCCGGGGAACATCATCGTCATGTTCGGCGGTCTGCTGGCCTTCGGGGTCGGGGTCGTCGAGGCGATCTCATCCAGCATCATCGTGGTCGTACTGACCCTGTACTTTCTGGGTTCGCTGGATGCCATGAAGAGCACGCTGTATCGGCTGACGGCGTCGCACTCGCGCACCACCGTGGAGACACTCACCGAGCGGACCACCGACTCCGTCGGGGCGTACGTGCTGGGCGAGGTCATCCTTGCGGCGTGCAACGCGGCGGTCGTGGTCGTGCTGTACCTCGTGCTGGGACTGCCCTATGTGGCGCTCATGGGGGCGGTCGCCTTCGTCGTCACTCTGGTGCCCGTGATCGGATCGGTGGCCTTCCTCGTCATCGGCACCGTCGTGGCGCTCTTTGCGAATCCGACTGACGCGCTGCTCTTCGCGGTGCTCTACCTGATCTACATCCAGGTAGAGGCATACGTCGTCACGCCGAGGGTCATGTCGCGCGCGGCGGAGATTCCCGGCGTGCTGGTGATCCTCGGTGCCCTCATCGGCGGAGCGCTGATGGGTTTCCTCGGCGCGCTCGTGGCGATTCCGATCACCGCCGCCATCCTGCTGATCATCAAGCACGTCGTGATCCCGTTGCAGGATTCGAAGACGCTGCCCGACCGGTAGAGCGCGGGCACCGGAGGCCGCCCGCGCAATTCAGATGTCGAGGCTGCGGTCCACGAGGCGTGCCGCCACCTGACTCAGCCCGAGACGGTGCGACCGGGCGTATTCGCGGATCAGGGTGAACGCCTCGTCGATGGGCACGCCTCGCGTGTGCGAGACGACGCCCTTCGCCTGCTCGATGACGATGCGGCTGTTCAGCGCCGTCTGCAGCTGCTCCGTGAGTACCGCGCTCTCGCGGATCGATCGTTCGTGCAGGATGCCGATGGTCGCCACGTCGGCGAAAGCCTGGGCGGCGCTGAGGTCGTCATCCGGCGGGCGACCAGGCTCGGACCGCAGCAGATTGAGCGTTCCGATGGTCGCGTCGCGGAGCCGCAGCGGGAGGGCCTCCACGGAGTGGTAGCCCTGCTCGAGGGCGCTCCGCCGGAATGCGGCCCATGCGTCGGGCGCATCCTCGATCTCGGAAAGCGACACCGCGCGCCCGGTGCGAAAACTCTCGATGCAGGGGCCGGCCTCGGCGCTCAGCTGCATCATCTCGACGAGGCGACTGGACTCGCTCGTCGATGCGATGACCTCCAGCTCGCCCCGTCCGTCGGCGAGGAGGATGGCGGCCGCCGTCATTTCGAGCACATCCCTGCACGTGTCGACGAGGAGCTGCAGCAGCTCCACGACGTCGTAATCGTCGACCAGGGTGTCTGCGAGTTTGGCGAACGTCTGCAGCAGCTGTCGCTCGCGCGTGAGGGTCATTCGGCGACCTCGATCCGGGTGCCGTTTCGCGTAAATCGCAGTCGGCCGTCGAGGATGTCCTGTGCGACGTCCATCATCGACCGGCCGGCCGAGAAGGCCTGGCCCTGGATGACGAGGCGAGCGTCGTCGGCCGACACATCGAGCTGGGCGAGGACCATGCCCGACGCCTGGTGGATGAGCCGGCGCGAGAAGGCGTTCCCCACGTCGTCGTAGCCGTCGCCGATCGATGCGAGCGCCCGGCGGAGCACATGGCGTCCGACGACGGTCGCCATCGCACCGGCCTGCTGCGTCTGCGTCCCGCTCAGCCGGAACGGCGCGGCCGTATACAGGTCGATTGCCCCGAACCGCAGCGGGCCGACGGCGAGAGGAAATGCGAACACCGAACTGATGTCCTCGGACTCCAACGACTTCGACAACGCCGGCCAGCGACCGCGGCCCGATTCGCGGATGTCCGGGGCGAGCACTGCCTGCGCCGAGCGCATCGCGTCCCAGCACGGTCCTTCTCCGAGGTCGAACTGCAGCTCGTCGAGGCGCGCGGCCTGACCGTTGCTGGCCGCGAGCGTCTCCGACCCCAGCACCTCGCCGATCGTCGACACCGAGGCGCCGGTGATCGGAAGGACTTCGAGGAGCACGTCGCAGTAGGTCTCCGGATCATCCGGAGTGCGCTCCAGCGTGTCCATCGCATCAGTGAACGAATCGCTCATACCGCACCGCCTCCTCTGGAGAAAACGCTACCGCCGTCGGCGTTATGTGTCAGCGACCGACGTCCCCCGCGGCCTCCTCCTCGGGGCTGGGGATGGGGATGAGGGAGATGGGGACTCCGGGCGTGATCAGCAGCTGGGCGTCCCGTCGCATTCCCTCGCCGTCGTTGACGATGAGCCAGTACTTGCCGCTGTCGAGTCCGGTCAGGATCTCCTGCCGAAGCTCCTCCAGGTCGCGCCCGCCGACGCTGTAAGTGTCACCCCCGTATCGAATGTCGATCCGCTTCATCTCGCTCTCTCCCGTCCGCGTCGTATTCCGCAGGCTCCGGCACTGCATACAATCCCGTCGGCGAGTTGGCGGTATAGACGAGAGCATCCACCCACGCTCGATTGATGGCGGGCCGCTTGCTCCCGTAGAACTTGTACACGACCGAGCACCGCGGGTGGATCCACACGGTGGTCCGGCCGTCGCCGATGCTCGGATCGTCCTTCCACGTGAAGTGGAAGGATTCGCCTCGGCGCATCTTCGCGCCGATGACCAGCTGCAGATGGGCGAGCAGCCGATCCTCGAAATCGACCTTGACGATCGCGTCGTAGATGAACTTGCCCATGGCGCCTCCGTATGCCGAGAGTGTTCGGACACGCCCCCAAGGGTACTGATCGTGCGACGGCGGAGAGCGACGCGCTGACGCGGGGCGCTGGATTCGATTCCCGTGCCGGATCTACTCGGTCCGACACGAGGCATGCGAACGTGCGCACCACCATTCTGCCCGATCGCCCGCATTCTGGGCCCGGGTTGACATGGGCTCCGGGGGGGGTTAACTCCGGGGCTCACGCGGGATGGTGGTGAACGCCTTCCGCCCAGTCCATGTCGTCCCGTGTGAAAGGCGTGCTCGAGAACGGATGAAGGTCGCGGATGCGATCCTCGACGCGAGCCAGCGCCGCCGGATCGATCAGCTCCGGCTTCGCGGATTCGATGGCCCCGACCTCGATGCGGTACGGCGGGCCCACGAGGATCTTCACCCAGCGCAGCCCCCCGCCATCGTTCACGAAGGGAACGCTGATGCAGTCGATCTCGCGGGTGGCCGTCACAGCGTCGTGGCAGCGCAGAACCGCGTCAGCGAGCTCTGAGCCCGTCACGTAGGACCCCTGAACGGTGGTGAGCACTTTCATGATCCGGACCTCGCTCTGCTTAATGCGGAGCCGGGGTCCAGGGCTTCTCGAAAGCTACCACTCGCCGCCGCCAGATGCCACCGGGAGCGGCCAGTGGGGCGAGCATTTTGCACGTTGTCCCCGTGGCTCGTCAAGCCCCTGCAGCCATGGCCCGCGGTGGACATACCGTGGCCTCGGTACGGTGGCGCCCATCGACCTTCGCTGCGCGACCGGTCGAGAAGGGCGCGCACGTCCGGCAAGGGTCCGACTGGGGATTCGGACCCTTGCCGGAAACGCCGGGCGGAGAACACGCCGCAGGGACGGCGGGGCGGCTGCTGCGGGATTCGCGGCGTCCGCAATAGAATTCGGCACAAGAGTTCGCACCTCCCCCCGGTGCGGCCCCGTCGCCGAGGACCGTGTCATGCCGCGCACACGCGCATCCGCTGTACAGGAGAGCGAACGCTCCCGGCCCTCTCGCGCGTTCCTGCGCGTGCTCTACATCGTGCTGGTCGCGCAGACCATCGCGCTGGCGATCGCCATCGTGCTGCTCGTCCAACGGCCCGCGGGCGCCGACTCCGCAGGGGCCGGCACTCCCGCTCCGGCCAGCTCGACGCCCACCGGCTCGAAGCCGACCCCGACGCCCGAGCCGCTGACGCCCGGGCAGCAGCTGCTGGCCGATGCGGCCGACCCCGCCGCGTGCGCGGTGACATTCGCCGGGGAAGGAATCGCTGATCCGCCGGTGCTCGAGCACCTCGGCATCCTGTACGCCCACCTCCCCATCCCTCAGCGAGACGGAGCCGTCTTCGCCGGGTGGTATCCCACACCGGAGGACGCCGCCGCATACACGGATGCCGCCCGCATCAACGGCGCCGACATGGTCGCGTGCACAGATCAGCAGATCACGCTGCATGGATCGTGGAAGACCCCCGAGCAGGTCGCGGCCGAGGATGTCGGCGTCCCCATCCTCATGTACCACCAGTTCACGGCCCGCCCCGAGGGGGAGGATGGCTGGCTGCGGGGCAACTACGCCTACATCGGCGACTTCGACGCGCACATGGCGTACCTCGCCGAGCAGCAGTTCTACCTTCCGACGTGGGATGAGCTGAGCGCCTTCATCGACGGCCGGCTCTCCCTGCCCCACCGGTCGGCCATCGTCACGGATGACGACGCCGACCAGACATGGTTCGACCTGGCCGTGCCGGTGATCGACAAGCACAAGGTGCTCGCGACGTCCTTCATGATCACCGCCTATCGCCAGGACCCGGCGCCCTCCCCGTACGTGCTGAGGCGCTCGCACACCCACGACATGCACCAGGCCGGCGACAACGGCGACGGACGGATGGTGAACTGGAGCGCGGATGAGATCGCCGCAGATCTGCAGGCATCCGCCGCCGTACTGGGTGTCGGACAGGTCCTCGCCTACCCCTTCGGCCACTACAACGACACCGCGAAGCAGGGCGTCGCGAAGGCGGGCTTCGAGATGGCGCGCACGATCGAGCCGGGGTACGTACGGGCGGGCACCGACAAGCTGGCGATGCCGACCGTCCGCATCAACTACGGGATGGGGCTCGACGCCTTCATCGACCTCGTCGGCTGAGCCCACGTTCGGTCGGGCCCACGTTCGGTTCAGGCCTACGTTCGGTTGGCTGCCGGGGAGCGGTTCTCGGCGCTCACCATCCACGCGAACTGTTCGAGCTTCTCGATGATCGCGTGCAGGATGTCTGCGCTGGTCGGATCCTCTTCGTCCACCTGATCGTGAACGCCGCGCATGGTCGAGACCGTCGCGTCGAGGCGCGCGGTGATCAGGTCTACGGTCTCGCTGGTGTCGACCTCGCCCTGCGGATACTCCGGGAGCGTGGTGGTCTCGGCGACCGTGTCGCTGCGGCCGTCCGGCACGGCGTGCAGCGCCCGCATCCGCTCGGCGACGGTGTCGCTGAACTCGCGGGCGGCCTCGATGATCTCGTCGAGGATGCGGTGGGTGTCGCGGAAGTTGCGGCCCACGACATTCCAATGCGCCTGCTTGCCCTGCATCTGCAGCTCCAGCAGATCGACCAGACACGCCTGGAGAGCCTCGTCGAGTTCCCTGGATGCGACGAATCCCTTCTCCGCGTTCTGCCGGCGGGTGCTTTTGACTCCCTTGCCGCCCGGGGCGGTGCGCTTGGCGCCGGTGGATGAGGGGGTCGTCTTGGTCTGCGTGTCCGTCTTGGCCATGGTGGATGAACCTCCTATCCCCTCACCGTAGGGCTGTGGGATCTCGCGGGGGATCCCCTTGACACGTCGGAGCGGTCGCCCTAAGCCCGGGGAGACGGCGCGCGGGACGGTGTACATTTCGGTTCGCCTAGAAGTCGGGAAAGTGAAACTTCCGGAAACTGGTCCCGGCATGTAGAGTCGGTTCCGCGTCATCTATGCATGTGGGATGCATCGATGTTCGGGCGGCTGGGGCTCTCCGATTGCGCGATGGGGATAGAGACGTACCTGGGGTGCGTTTCGTCATTGTGTTGGGGTACACATGCTTGGGGACGATTCTTCGTGCGCGCTTTTCGCCGCTGATATGCGGTGACGGCGGTCGACGCGACGACAGCGGGGGTGGGTGCTGACCCGATCAGCATCTTCGGCCCGGTGGCCGCTCCGCGCGCCGTCTGGGAGAACGTCGGCACCACCGTCGCGCCGCGCGTCCTGCCCGCGCTGGAGCGCCGCCGGCTCTGGGAACGGCGCTACAGCCGGCTGCTCGCGCTGACCGACTCCGTGATCGTCCTGCTCGTGAGCGCTCTGCCGGGCGCCCTCGATCTGCTGCTCACGCCGGTCGTCGCGGGCGACGTCCTGAACGTGGCGCGCGTGACGGCTCTCACCACACCGGTGTGGCTCGTGATGCTCGCGGCTTTCCATACGCGCAGCACGCAGATCGTCGGATCGGGGTCGACGGAGTACAAGCGCGTCGCGCACGCCACGGGATTCGCCTTCGGCATCCTCGCAATCCTCTTCATCGTCTTCCAGTGGCAGGGCGTGCGGGAACAGCTGATCGTGGCTCTACCGATCGGCCTCGTGGGCCTTCTCGTCGGGCGCTGGTCGTGGCGCAAGTGGCTCATCCGCCAGCGCCGATTCGGCCACTACGCCACGCGCACACTGATCGCGGGCAAGCCGAAGGATGTGGAGTACGTCATCCGCAGTCTCACGCGGGACGGCAACCTCGGGTACACCGTGCTCGGTGCGGCGACCACCCAGCCGACACCGGATGAGCTGACGGTCGACGGACGGGCCTACCGGGTCGTCGGCACGATGGACACGGTCGCGGTCCACGCGCGCGAGCTCGGAGCCGACAGCATCGTCGTCGCCAGCCGCCCCGACGACGATCCCGACTTCATCCGGCGCCTGAGCTGGGATCTGGAGGGCACCGCCGCCGAGCTCATCCTCTCCAGCCCGCTGACCGACGTCGCGGGTCCCCGCATCTCGCTGCGACCCATCGACGGACTGCCGCTCATCCATGTGCGGATCCCTACGTTCGAGGGCGGCATCCACATGCTCAAGCGCGCCATGGACGTGTTCGTCGCCATCCTCGCGCTGATCCCCGTGGCGATGGTGACGCCCCTGATCGCGCTGCTCATCAAGCTGGATGACGGCGGACCCACGTTCTTCCACCAGGTGCGCATCGGCCGCGATGGTCGCGAGTTCCGCATCCTCAAGTTCCGCACGATGCGCACGACGGCCGAGCAGGAGCTGGCGGCGCTGCGAGACGCGAACGAGGGATCGGGGCCGCTCTTCAAGCTGAAGAGGGATCCCCGCATCACCCGGGTCGGCGCTGTCCTGCGCAAGTTCTCGCTCGACGAGCTGCCGCAGTTCTGGAACGTGCTGCGCGGAGAGATGAGCGTGGTCGGCCCTCGGCCGCCCCTCCCCAGCGAGATCACCGCGTACGACGGCACCGTCTACCGGCGGCTGTACATCAAGCCGGGCATCACCGGCCTCTGGCAGGTAAGCGGGCGCAGCGATCTCTCGTGGGACGAGAGCGTGCGCCTGGACCTCCGATATGTCGAGAACTGGTCCGTGATGAGCGACCTGATGATCATGTGGCGAACCGCACAGGCGATGGTTCGTCCGAAGGGAGCGTACTGACCGATGGTAATCGAGCGTATCGAGCGGGCAGCGCCCTCACGGACAAGCACGAGGCAGCTCTCGATCGCGATGATCGGCACCCGTGGCGTCCCGGCGGCGTACGGCGGCTTCGAGACCGCGGTCGAAGAGGTGGGACGGCGCCTGGTCGAGCACGGCCATCGGGTGGTCGTCTACACCCGAGGCTCCGAGAGCCGCGAGACGGAGTACCTCGGCATGCAGGTGGTGCACCTCCCCGCGCTCGCCCAGAAGCAGCTCGAGACCCTGTCGCACACGGGACTCTCCACGCTGCACGCCGTCGCGAACCGCCGCCCCGATGCCGCCTTCGTGTTCAACGCCGCGAATGCCCCGTTCCTGCCGCTGCTGCGGGCGAGGGGCATCCCCACGGCTCTGCACATGGACGGGCTCGAGTGGCGACGCTCCAAGTGGGGTGCACGCGGCAAGGCGTACTACCGGTGGGCCGAGCAGTTCGGCGTGCGGTCGGCCGATGCCCTCATCGCCGATGCTCCCGGCATCTCCGACTACTACGCCGACCAGTTCGGCGTCCCGACCGAGCTCATCCGCTACGGCGCGCCGATCATCGAGGCGGCCCCCACGGACGGCCTCCAGGAGCTCGGACTCGAGCCGGGCGGCTTCCACCTCGTCGTCGCCCGGTTCGAGCCGGAGAACCACGTGCTTGAGATCGTCGACGGCTACCGCCGCAGCGACGCGCAGCTGCCTCTGGTGGTGGTCGGCTCAGCGCCCTACAGCGCGGATTACACGCGCGCGATCGAGGCGGCGGCCGGAGAGGACCCGCGCATCCGCTTCCTCGGCGGGGTCTATGACCAGAACCTGCTCGACGCGCTGTACTCGCACGCCCACACCTACGTCCACGGGCACTCCGTCGGTGGCACCAACCCCTCGCTTCTGCGAGCGATGGGCGCCGGCACCGCGGTGATCGGATACGACGTGCCCTTCAACCGTGAGGTGCTCGCCGACAACGCCTGGTTCTTCCAGACGGCGCGCGATCTCGCCATGCATTTCGCTTCGGTCGAAGCGGACGCCGAGCTGGCGGTGCAGCTCGGCTTCGAGGCCAGGGAACGCGCCCGCGAAGAGTTCCGCTGGGACGACGTCGCGGACGCATACGAGGATCTGGCCCTTCGCCTCGCAGACGGCGAGTCGATGCACGACGTCGGACGCCGCGCCGTCCGCGCGGCGCACGAGTGGGATTTCGGGGGACTTCCGGCGATCACCGCCGGTTGACGGGGCGTCTGGGCGAGGATGGGGATCGCTCGCTCAGAACGTCCGTCGCGGCACAGACCCGAACTGTGCCGCGATCTCCCCCCACTGCCGACCGAAGTGAGACGTGTGGGCGCGCAGGGCCCTCAGTTGGGATTGATGCCTGTGCCAGCCGGCACCGTGCACGTCGGGAATATCCATTGGATTGGCCGGCGGGTGCCACGGCAGCCTCATCCCGGTTTCCCTGGGCGGAAGCACGCGGCCCCGCCTCCCGTTGAGCAGATCCGCGTAGACCGCAGCGACGGAAACCCCGGCGGCCGCGGCCCTCTCGAACTGCTTGCGTTCCGGCGCGGTCATGTCGGCTTCTCCGAGCGCGATGGCTTCCCTCAGCGTGAAGGTCTTCGCACGGGCAGAAGGGTCGATCTTGGCGATCTGGGAGCGCTCCAGCCTTGCGGCGGTGATGATGAGGTCCTGGGATGCGATGACCTCTCCGGTCACGGCGCGCGGTGTATGCAATTCCGCAGCTTCACGAGCGGCTGGATTATTGGGAATCAGCCGTGCAGCAATGTCGCACATATGGCTCGCGCGCCCCACCTCCGTGCCGGCGCTCGTCACCGCGACGTCGCTCCGATCGGCATCGACCTGGGTGGAGAGCACGATCTCCATCAGGGGCGATCGACACACGTTCGCCACGCAGACGAACAGAAGATCACTTGTCACGCCGCCCCCGAGGAACTCAAGATATGACAGCCGATCTCGATGCACACCATGTCAGACTTGCATGGATGCCACCGACTCCGCGAACGATCCTAGTTGTTCATCCTGGGGCCGAACTGTACGGGTCCGACAGGGTCCTCCTGGATTCGGTGCTCGGCCTGGTGGACTCGGGTTTCTCCGTGCGTGTGATGCTCCCGGAGGAGGGCCCGCTCGCAGATGAGTTGAGAACCGCCGGCGCCTCCGTCTTCACGAGCGATCTCTTCGTGCTGCGTAAGCGCCTTCTCCGGCCCTCGGGTTGGATGGAACTGGCGTCGACCGCCTTCAGGGGGGTGCGGGCGACCCTTCGGACGCTCAGGAGTACCCGTCCGGACATGGTGTTCGTCAACACCATCACCTTGCCGATGTGGCCCATGCTGGCTCGCGCGAAGGGGGTGCCGGTCCTCCTCCACATCCACGAGGGCGAGTCGGGGGCGAGGTCCCTGGTGAAGCGTGTGCTGTACCTTCCAGCGCTCTTCGCTCACAGGATCCTGATCAACAGCCAGTTCAGCCTGGATGTGATGACCTCCGTATATCCCCGCCTCTCGAGTCGGACGGAGATCGTCCCCAACTCCGTGCCGGCCGCCCTCGCGCCGCCGCCCGCGCGCCCGGACCTCGTCGGCGGTCTGCGGGTGCTCTACGTGGGGAGGCTCTCTCCACGCAAGGGTGTCGATCTGGTGGTGGATGCGGTGGGAAAACTGCGCGAGGCCGGCGAACAGGTGTCGCTGGACATCGTCGGCTCGGCGTTCTCCGGATACGAGTGGTTCGAAGAGCGGCTTCGCGCCGCGGCACAGGATGTCGCGCCCGACCATGTGCGGTTCCACGGGTTCCAGCCGGAGATCTGGAGCTTCCTCTCGCACTCCGACGTCCTGGTGGTGCCTTCGCGCTTCGACGAGCCATTCGGCAACACTGCCGTCGAGGGCATACTGGCCGGTCGTCCGGTCGTCGTGAGCGAGACGTCCGGCCTGATCGAAGCCACGCGAGGCATATCGACTGCGTACCGGATCACACCCGGTGATGCTGCGGCGATCGCCCGAGCTCTGCGCGAGATCGCCGCGGCATGGCCCGAGGTGATCGTCCGACTGGATGACTCCCGGTCGTTGGCGCAAGAGCGGCACGCGCCTTCGGTCTACCGAGAGCGGATCGCTGAGGCGGCGCGCGATGTGGTGCGCCGGCGTAGCTGAGCATGCGCGGCGGGTCGCAGAGCGCGCCGCGTGAGGCAGGCGGGCCCGAGGGGATCAACGCGGAGCGAGTTCTCCTGCAGGAGTCAGGGTCTTGCCGCGTCCCCGCCCGCGCAAAGAGGCGGTCACCCGCGCTTCCGACGAGTAGTCGTAGTACGAGTCGGAGCGACGACGCCGGGCATGCGTGAAGATGATGCCGGCGACCTCGACTCCCGCGCTGCGCAGAGCCGTCAACGCTCTCGACAGCTGAGCGAGGCGCGTCTTGCTCACGTCGACCACGACAACGGTGGAATCGACATGCTGAGCGATGACCGCGGCATCCACCACCGACAGAAGGGGCGCGGTATCGACCACCATCATGTCGAATCGCCCTCGTATCTCCGTCAGGATCTCCGCCATCCGCGCCGATGCCAGGAGCTCGGCAGGGTTGGGCGGGATCTCACCCGCGGGCAGCACGGTCAGAGACGTGTCTCCCCACCGCAGCTTCGCCTCGTCGAACGTGACCGAGCCGACCAGCATCGTCGTGAGTCCGATGGCGTTCTCCAGCCCCAGCGTCGCCGCGATCTGCGGCCGGCGAAGATCGGCATCCACCAGAATGACGCGCAGGCCCGCCTCGGCATAGCTGAGCGCGAGGTTCACGGCGGTCGTCGTCTTGCCCTCGCCCGGGATCGAAGAGGTGACCGCCAGGGAGTTGATGGAATGCTCCACCGCCGCGAACCGCAGGCTTGCCCGGACCCCACGGTAGGCCTCTGCGCTGGGCCCGTTGGGTTCCTGGATGAGAACCGGTGCGCGAGGCGCGCCCTTTCGCTCGGGAACCGCGCCCAGGAGAGGCAGGTCGGTCAACCGCCGGAGGACGTCGGTCGACCGCACCCGTGTGTCCAGGAGCGCCCACAAGGCGATGCCGAGCCCGGCGAGCAGCGCCCCCGCGAAGGCGCCGAGCACCGCATCCCGTTGCTTGTTCGGCGAGGCCTGCACCGTCGCGGGCACCGCAGGCTCGATGACCCGCGCGACGATGGTGGCGTTGCCGCCCTCCTCCACGGGGGCGAGCTCCGCCACGGCCTCCGACAGCTCGGTCGCCATCGCGTTGGCGACCTCCGCCGCGAACGCCGGATCGCTCGAACCAGCGGTGATCTCGAGGATGACCGTGTTCTGCGGTATGGACACCGATGTCATGTTGCGGAGCTCGGCGTTCGTGACGTCTTGACTGAGACCAGCTCGAACCTCGTCCAGCACGATCGATGACGTAGCGAGCTGGGCGAAGGAGAGCATCTGGTTCTGGGTGTAGGCGGAACCCTGGTTGATGTCGGAGCCGCTGGTCGCCGACCGCATCGAGAAGTAGATCGAGGACGACGACAAGTAGATCGGCGTGAGCGTGCTGGAATATCCGAAGGCCGCAATGCCGCCGATGATGGCGGCCAGCAGGATGATCCACCATTTGCGCACCAGCACCGCCAGCACTCTGCCAGGCGTCTGCTGCGGCTTGGCGTCCGTCACGTCGCACCCACCACATCTCGCGCCGAATCGACGCGCTCCTCGATGCGACCCCCCGCCGCACTGCCCCTGCTAAGGGTATACGAGGCAACCGCAAGGCCCGCTGTGAACCAGACGAACACCGCGTACTGCGTGATGAGGGCCACCGTCGCGAACGCGGGGATCTGCGCGACGAGCGCAACGCTCGCGGGAGACGCGCGCCGAAGGACGCCGACCAGGAGAATCGCGAGCAGCAGCACCACGATCACCAGACACAGCAGCCCGAAACGCAGGCCGATGAGAATCAGGGCACTGTCGATCGAGCGGAACCCGCCCCAGTAGTCCTGTCCGGTCGCCAGCACCTCGCGCGACGGCGAAACCCCCACCACGACCATGGAATTGATCAACGGGATGAGGTCGAACCGGTACGCCGCGCTTCCCTCGGCCTCGGCGCCGGCCTCGCCGAACACCTCCAGGAGAATGGGCAGCGCCACCGCAGAACCGACACCGAGGATCACGAGCAGACCGATCCGGAAGGCCCTGTCCATGTACCGGCCGAGGAACGCCACGGCGAGCAGCACCGTCAGGGCGAACCCGATGAGTCCGAGCCTGCTGAAGGTGAGCACGGCCGCGACACCGACGACGACCAGGATCGCCCCGCGGACCCAGGTCGGCCAGCGCACGGACAGGACGAACGCCGCCGACATGGCGAGGCTGCCGCCCAGAGCGATCGAGTGCCCGAAGGCGCCCTCAACGCGAAGCTGGCCGCCACGGATCTGCTGTACGCCCCACACCCCGGCATCACCGGGGACGGCGAGGAAGAAGCTCTGGCCTGTCACGAACTCCGCTATCGCCAGCACCGACGCGATCAGTGCTGCGACGGCGATGCACGCCGCCACCCAGTGCTCGGATACGCGGCCGAGCACGAGGCGCCCCCAGAGGTATGGGAGGAACCAGGTCAGCAGCGAATTCTGCACGTGGCCGGCGACCGCTCCGCCCATGATCTGCGCGAGAAGCACGACCGCAAGAAGGACGAGCATGACGGTGTCGACGGAGGACCAGGTCAACCGGTCCGTGTACCCGCTCGCGATGCAGAGGACGGTCATCCCGGTGAGCGCGGAGATGAACATCCCCGGGGCGTTCACGCCGAGCCAGATCGGAGTGAAGAAAAGGGTGGTGGCCCACAGGGCCATCGCCCACTTCGGCTGCCTGCGAATGAGCAGGAACAGGCCCAGAACGGCGCACAGCCCGGCAGCGCCGACAGCGACGAGCTGTATCGGATCAGATCCCACGCCCGGCCCCCTGTGTTCCGTTGCCCGATTCTACGTGCCGTTCCCGTGTCCCCGCCGAACGTCCGCGCGTCATCACCGCCGTAGGATGTGACAGGGGAAAATCGGGGCCTTGTCGAGGTCCTGGCGGTAAGGGGGACGGCGCGTGCGGATACTCGTTGCGTGGGCGGGGGATGTCTCGCCCAACCTCGGCGTCCGCGCCCTCGGTCGCGGGTCGTCCGATCTGCTGCACGGCGTGTGGCCGGATGCGCGGATCGAGTTCATGGACTTCGGCAATCGGCCGGCTGCTATCCCGTGGGGCACGCCGCGTTCTCTCCTGCGGGAGCGGGTCACCGGCAAGGCCGGGATGATCGAGTGGCTCCGCGGCTTCGACCTCCTGTGGGACACGCGCTCCGGCGACAGCTTCGCCGACATCTACGGCTCCAGCCGGCACGCGAAGATGTCGCTCATCCACGAGTTCGCCGTCCAGGCCGGGGTGCCGGCTGTGCTCGCCCCGCAGACCGTCGGACCGTTCGGCTCAACCATCGGCCGCGGACTCGCGCGGCGCAACCTGCGCCGCTCGAAGCTGGCGTTCGCACGCGATCCGGTCAGCGCCGCCGCGGCTGACCGCCTCGGCCGTCCCGTCGACGCGAGCACAACCGACCTCGTCTTCGGCATCGCGCAGCCGGTTCCCTCGGGTGAGCGCGATGTGCTGCTGAATGTCTCCGGGCTGCTCTGGAACGCGAGCGACCACGTCGACCACGACTCCTATCGACGCGCCGTTCGAAGCCTCATCACCCGCATGCTCGATGACGGACGCACCATCACTCTGCTCCCCCACGTGCTCGACTCCCACGACCCCGACAACGACGTTCCCGTGTCGAAGCTTCTCCAGGACGAGTTCGACGGACGCGTTCAACTGCACGTACCCGCAGACCTGGAGGATGCCCGCTCGGCCATCGCGGGCGCCCAGCTGGTGATCGGGGCACGGATGCACGCGTGCTTGAACGCGCTGTCGACCGGCACGCCTGCGATCGCGATGGCGTACTCCCGCAAGTTCAAGCCCCTCATGGCGGAGCTCGACTGGCCGCACGTGGTTCCGCTGGCCGAATCGGCCGACCCCGCCGCGGAGGTGCTGCGAGCGCTCGAGACGCCTGGACTCGACGAGCGTGCCCGCTCCGCCATGTCGCGCGGGCAGCGGCTGCTCGCGCCGGTGTCGGAGAGTCTCCGGGCGATCGTATGAGTGCTCTGCGCGAGAAGGTGCGCGACGTCGTCGCCCGGGACGCCTGCTCCGGCTGTGGAATGTGCACGCGGCTCGACAGCGGGCTGGAGATGCGGCTGGATGCCGGTGGCCACCTGCGCCCTGTCGAGGCTCGACCCGCCTCCGAGTCGCCGGGCGCCGAGGCCGCCTTCGACGCATCCTGCCCCGGCGTCCGCGTCTCGGCGCAGAAGCCCCGCGGAGCGGAGCGGCATCCGCTGCTCGGTTCCGCCTTCGGCGTCTGGGAGGCATGGGCGACCGACTCGGAGATCCGCTACGCCGGCAGCAGCGGCGGCGCGCTGACAGCGCTGCACGCGTGGCTCGTGACGAGCGGCCGCGCCGCTCGGGTCACCGGCGCTGCCGCCGACCCGCTCAATCCGCGCAGAAGCGTTCCGGTCACGATCACCACCCGCGCGGAGGCGCTCGAGGCCGCGGGGTCCCGGTACGCCCCGGTCGCCGCACTGTCGAATCCCGACGTGCTGGCCCCCGGTTCGGCGGTAAGCGGCAAGCCGTGCGAGATCTCGGCGATGCGCGCCGCGGTCGGCGCGCTGGGTGGCGAGCCGCCGCTGCTGCTGTCGTTCTTCTGCGCGGGCACGCCGAGCCAGGGCGCCACCGACCGGCTGCTGGACCGGCTCGGGATCGGTCCTGACGAGAAGGTGGATGCGATGCGCTATCGCGGGAACGGCTGGCCGGGCCGCTTCGCGGCACGCGCCGGCGAGACCGAGGTGGACGCCGACTACGAGGAATCGTGGGGCTCGACGCTCGGACCGACCACCCAGTGGCGCTGCAAGGTGTGCCCGGACGGCGTCGGCGAGTCCGCCGACATCGTCTCGGCGGATTCGTGGGCCACCGACGAACGCGGCTATCCGGTCTTCGTTGAAGGGGCGGGGGTGAGCGCGCTGATCGCCCGCACCACGCGCGGTCTCGCCGTGATCGAGGAGGCCATCGCCGAAGGGGTTCTCGAGGTGCGCCCCCTCGCGATGCCGCACCTGGCGGATGCGCAGCCGCTGCAGACGGCGCGCCGGCGCTACCTGCTTGCTCGGCTGTGGGGATCGCGTTTCGCCGGCCGCGTTCCGCCGCGGTACACCGGCTTCGAGCTGGCGCGGCTCGGGCTGCCGCATCCTCGGCAGTTCGTGAGGGTGCTGAGGGGGACATACCGGCGCGTTCGCACGGCGCGCGGGACACGCACATGAGCTCGGCCCTGGCGCACTCCGCGGCCCGAGGGGCGTTCTTCACTCTCGCCGCGCAGGTCGCGAAGATCGTGCTGCAGTTCCTCTCGGTGATCGTCCTCGCGCGGCTGCTCTCGCCCCACGACTACGGCCTGCTCGCGATCGTGCTGGTCGTCGTCGGAGTCGGTGAGATCTTCCGGGACTTCGGCCTCACCACGGCATCCATTCAGGCGCCCGTGCTCACCCGCGGCCAGCGCGACAACCTGTTCTGGATCAACACGGCCATCGGCGTCGTACTCACGATCGCGATGTTCTTCCTGGCGTGGCCCATCGAGGCTGTGACAGGTGAGCCCGAGATCGTCGGCATGGTGCACTGGCTTGCGGTGCTCTTCCTCCTGAACGGCCTCGCCACCCAGCACCGCGCGAACCTGGCACGTGACCTCAAGTTCAAGGCGATGGCGGTGATCGAAGTGTCCGCCGCCGCGATCGCCCTCACCGTCGCGGTGGTCTCAGCTCTGCTCGGCGCGGAGTACTGGGCGCTCGTGGCCCAGCAGCTGACGAGCGGCGTCGTGGTGCTGGCGGGGTCCGTGATCGCGGGACGGTGGCTGCCTCGGTGGTACTCCCGACAGGACTCGGTCCGCGACCTCATCAGTTTCGGGTGGAACATCGTCGCCACCAACCTGCTCGTGTACACCGGTTCGCAGATCGACACGATCATCGTCGGGCTGAAGTTCGGCACCAGCCCCCTCGGTCTCTACAACCGAGCGTTCCAGCTCGTCATGACTCCGCTGAGCCAGGTGCGCTCCCCCACGAAGAATGTGGCGCTGCCGGTGCTGTCGCGGGTACAGGAGGATGCGCCGCGCTTCGACAACTACGTGACGGCGGCGCAGCTGCTCCTCGGCTACGGCCTCGGCATCCCGCTCATCCTGGTGACAGCACTCGCCGACCCGATCGTGCGCGTCATGCTCGGTCCGCAGTGGCTCGGGGCGATCCCGATCGTGGCCCTCTTCGCCGTCGCGGGTCTGCTGACGACCCTCTCCTTCGTCGGATACTGGGTCTACCTCTCGCGGGGCCTCGGCAAGCAGCTCTTCCGATACACGATCGTCACGACGATCATCAAGATCATCTGCATCGTCGTCGGCTCGTCCTTCGGCGTGCTGGGGGTCGCCGTCGGCTTCGCTGTCGCGCCGGCGATATCGTGGCCGCTGTCGCTGTTCTGGCTGTCCCGGGTGACCCCCATGCCCACCGCACGGCTGTACGCCGGCGCCGCCCGGATTCTCATCGTGGCCGCGCTGACCGGGTCGGCGGCGTGGGGTGCCGCCCAACTCGTCAGTCCGGCCGGATCCGTGCTCATGATCCTCGCCGGCATATTCGCTGGACTCATCGCCGCCGCGGCACCGCTGATCCTGCCGATCTACCGGCGGGATGCCCGCAACCTCACCGGCTTCCTGCGCCTGATGCTGAAGCGCCAGCCGCGTCCCTGAGCCCCGTCCGTCAGCGCACCTCGAGGTTGTCGACCGTGACGCCCACCGGGGCGTTCGTCGCCGTACCGGACAGGTAGGACAGTACCCCGATCTGGCCGGCACCCTGCAGTTCAGCCTGGGCATCCGTCGCCGTCAGGAACCAGCTGGCGGGTTCCTGAGAACCGTCCGCCCAGACGTTCGCGTTCAGCGTGGTCGAGCCGCCCGCCGTCGTGCTCTGCAGGCGCAGCTGGAGCTTCCCTCCCGCGGTGTACGTGTACCCGGTCAGCACCTTGTTGGCGACGAGCGTCTCGGTGGTGCCGACCAGCTTCGCGATCGATACGGTGACGACGCCGGTCGCGCTGATCCGCAGCTTGAGCCGGTACTCACCGGCGGTGGTCTTGTGCACCTGATAGTTGAAGTGGAGCCCTCCTCCGTCCGCGACCTTGTCGGTCGAGAGCAGCAGGCGGGCGTCCTGGTTCTGCACCGAGAGGCCCGACAGTGCGGCCGACCGCGTCTGCCCCGCACTCATCGACATACGTCCGACACCGCCCGACACCGAGAAGAGCGCGTTGTTGTTCGTCGTCCACGCACCGCCGACCGTCGCGGTTCCCCAGCCGCTGGCCACGGACCGCTCGAAGTCATCGCGCGCCACGAACGCCTGCGCTGTGACGGTCACCGATCGCGTCGCGGGCGCGCTGGTGGCTCCCATGCTGTCGGTCACGGTCAAGGTGACCGTGTAGGTGCCCGCCGCGGCGTACGTCTTGGTGGGGGACGCCTGGGTCGATGTCGTCCCGTCGCCGAAGTTCCAGGAGTAGCCGGTGATCGTCGCGCCGCCGGAGGCCGTGGAGCCGGTGCCGGAGAAGCTGGCGGTGAGACCCGAGACGGCCGCATTGATGACGGCCACGGGTGCTTGATGGGTCGCCGTGGCGTTCACCGTACGGGTGGTCGACGCAGTCATCCCGGCACTGTCGGTCACCGTGAGCGTGACCGTATAGGTTCCGGGGTTGGCGTACGTGCGGCTCGCGTTCACTCCACTGCCCGTGGAGCCGTCACCGAAGTTCCAGGCGTACGAGGTGATCGTGCGACCGCTCGGTGCGCTGGAGCCGCTGCCGTTGAACGACCACGCGAGGTTCGATCCGGATGTCGTGAACGACGCCGTCGGCGCGCTCTGGCCTCGCCCGATCGCATAGTGCGCCGAGATCTGCGAAGCCGTCAGCGCCTTCGGGTACACCGCGAACTCGTCGAGCTGACCGTTGAAGTAGTCCGACGACGGCCGGTTCGGCCAGCTGGCGAGGTTGTCACCTCCGAGCCGCCACATCCCGGTGTAGAGCTGGGCGGCCGTCGCGGACGGTTCCGAAGCAACGAGCGTGCCGTCCACGTAGAGCTGGATGCCGGCCCACGGATCGAGCTGTGCGACGGCGTGATGCCACTGGTTGTCGCGATACGCGGCCGGAGTCGAGATCGTCCGCTGCACCTGCGGGTTGACGCCGAACACGAGCGTCCCGTCGTTGCGCATGTACAGGTGACGGTCGTAGTTGGTCGATGCGCCCGACCCGGCGTTGCCGTATCCGACCAGCTTGCCGCCGGACGAGGTCGACGTCTTGAACCACAGTTCGACGGCGAACGACTCCTCGAGCGGCTGGCCGGCGCTCGAGCGAGCAAGTCCCGTCGAGGTGCCGTTGAAGGTTGCCGAACCGTTCGCCTCGCTCGCGAGCGCGTCATCGCTGGTGGTGCCGACGCCGCCGAAAGGCGTCGCATTGACGCCGCCGGCCTGGTCGGTGAGGCCGCTCGCCCCACCGAGTCGCCAGTACGTGGTGGCCCCGTCATCCAGCACGACATCCGCATAGGAGGACGTCGAAGTGCCGTTGACCGACACCGTCACGTCCGCGCTCGTCGCGGCATTCCCGTCGCCGTCCCGTGCGACCACGCGATACGTGCGACTCGAGCCGGCCGGGATGCCGTCGGCGGCGAACGTGATCGTCGGCGTGTACCAGTAGGTGGACTTCACCGACTTCGTCGCGAGAGGAGCGGCGCCCCCCTGAGCCCACAGCTCGTACGTCAGATTGAGGTCGTCGCGGTCCCAGTTGGCCGGGATCTGCACGCGGGCGGTGCCGGCGGTCGCGGAGCGCGCCGTGGGGGTCCAGGTCGCGCCCGACAGGCGCGGACCCTGTCTCTTGCCCGTGGATGGGCTGCGAGCGAAGCGCACGAGACCTTGGAAGCGCTGGTTGTTGACGGCGGGGAATTCGCCGCCGACGACGACATAGGCTCCGTTGCCGGTCACCGTCCAGCCCGCCTGCCCTTGGCCTGTGAAGCTGCCCGTCGACCAGTCCGGATACCAGTTGACCGCGGCGGGAGCGGGGTAGCCGCTCCAATTCGTGTAAGTTCCGCCGACGTACGGACTCCGCGTGAGCGTGCCCTTCGTCGCGGCGGTGTAGACCGTCGCGTTCTTCATGTTGCCCGGTTTGCCGGAGAGCTGGGGCATGCCGCCCGCGGTCTGGCAGTCGTGCTCGTGACCCGTGCTGTAGACGTTCGTGCCGTCGGAGTACACCCCGTAGTGGTCTCCGTGGCAGTCCGCGATCCAACGCACAGCCCCCGAACCACCGTCGGCGGAGAAGATGCCCTCCAGATTGCCGAGAGAAACGCCGCCGTAGACCCAGCCGGTGCCGTAGACCGCGCCGTTGCTGTCGGTCGTGAGTCCCCAGATGCCGGCGCCACGACCCTCGGACGCGCCGATGGAGGTGTTCTTCACCACGGAGGTGACGGCCCACGGGAGGAGAGCGCCGTCGGTGAGGCTCAGTGCGGCCAGGCCGCGCGCGGAGGCGCCGTTCACCGAGCCGAAGCGACCGCCGATGATTACCTTGTCGCCTGCCGGCGCCAGCACCATCGCATCGACGTGGTGGTCGGCGACCGGAGCCCACCCGAGGATCGCGCCGTTCGTCGGGGATGCGGCCGCGAGGTTCCTGCGGGTTGCTCCTCCCGCCGCTCCGATGGAACCGCCGAAGTAGACGGCCGAGTTGGTGGCGACGATGGCGTTGACGAAGGAGCCGCCGATCGCCGGCCGGAAGGTGTCCAGCAGGGCACCGGTCGACGTGCTGAACGCCGCCACGTTGAATCGGCTCTGGCCGTTCACCTGGGTGAATTGGCCACCCACGTAAAGTCTGCTGCCGTCAGGCGAGAGGGCGAGCGATTTCACGGTGCCGTTGATGTTCGGGGCGAAGGACGTCGCGACACCGGTGGTGATGTTGTAGGCCAGGATGTTGTTCCGCGCGAACAGGTTCGTCCCGGGGGCCGCTCCGGCCGGACGCGCGTTGGAGAAGCTGCCGCCCGCGTACACGGTGCTCCCGTTGATCACCTGCGCCCACACGACTCCGGAGTCGATCTGCACCGTCGGAAGCGGATCCGCCGTCACGGTCTGGGCATTGCGCTGCTCGATCGGCGCAGGCCCCGGCGCTGCGGCCGCAGGCTCGGCGCTCGAAACCACGAGCCCCGCCGCGAGAAGAGCGGCGACGGCCAGCATGCCCGCCGCACGGCCGCGACGACGAGTCGATCCCACAAGTACGTCCTGCATCAGAACCCCCCCGGTTCCGGCGCCGCACAGAGCGGCTCACCCCAGATGCTCCCCAGCAGAGCCCCCGCGTATCGAACCCCAAGCGGCGACTCAAGCCCGAGGGTAGCACCCCCGTTCCGGGGAGGCTAGGGATGCGTCCGAGAGGGTACTGCCGGCTCATGTGAGACACCCGCCCCCGGCGGACCGGGGGCGGGTGTCGTGGCGCTCTCTGCGAGCGAGAGGTCCGCTCAGCGCACCTCGAGGTTGTCGACGCTCACGGTCACCGGGCCGTTCGTCGATGAGCCGGACAGGTAGGCGACGACGCCGACCTGGCCCGCCGCCTGCAGTTCGGCTTGAGCATCCGTCGTCGACACGAACCAGTCCGCGGGCTCGGGAGTACCGTGCGCCCACGCCTTCGCGTTCAGCGTCGTGGACCCGCCTGCCGTCGCGGCCTGCAGCCGCAACTGCAGCTTCGCCCCTGCCGTGTAGGTGTACCCGGTCAGTGTGCGATTCACCAGGATGGTCTCGGTGGCGCCGACGACCTTCGCGATCGACACCTGGACCGCTCCGGCAGACGAGATCCGCAGCTTCATACGGTAGTCACCGCCGGTGCTCTTGTGCACGAGGAAGCTGAAGTGCTGGCCGCCCCCGTTCGCGACCTTGTCCGAGCTGAACAGAAGGCGCGCGTCGACGTTCTGCGCCGAGACCCCGGTCAGCAGGTTGGTGCGCGTCTGACCAGCCGCGAGCGACGCCTTGCCGACGCCATCCGCGACCGAGAACCCTGCCGCTGTCCCCCACGCGCCGCCGGTGACCGCGGATCCCCAGCCGGTGGCGAGCACGCGCTCGAAGTCGTCCTTGGCGACGAACGCCTGCGCGCTCATCGAGACCGGCTGCGACGTGGTGGCCGTCGCACCCATGCTGTCGGTTACCGTGAGTGTCACGGTGTAGTCTCCGGCAGCACCGTAGGTGTGCGACGCGGTCGTTCCAGACCCCGCTGGCGTGCCGTCCCCCCAGTTCCAGGCGTGGGTGAGCGTCGCGCCATCCGAAGCCTGTGAGGCGGCACCGTTGACCGCGAGCGCCAGACCGGTGGCCGAGGCACCGAAGGCAGCGACCGGGTTCGCGTGCGACACAGAGACCGTAGTGGTCTTCTGGGCCGACGTCGCGCCCGTGCTGTCGGTGACCGCGAGCTTCACGGTGTAGGTGCCGCCGGTGGCGTACTTGTGCGTCGGGGCGGCCTCGGTCGAGGTCGCTCCGTCACCGAAGTCCCACGCATATCCCGTGACGGTCGCGCCGCCGGAAGCCGTCGAGCCGGTGCCGTCGAAGGCAGCGGTGAGACCGGACGCGTTGGCCCCGATCACCGCGACCGGAGCCTGGTGAGGCTGGCCGGCACCGAGGGACGTGACCCGGATGTCGTCGACCGACACCGTCACGGGGACGTTGGTCACCGTGCCGGTCGCGTAGGCGACCACACCGATCTGGCCCGCGCCCTGCAGCGAGCTGACGGAGTCGGACCCGGTGACCGTCCAGGCGGCCGGCTCGGTCGTGCCGTCGGGCCAGACCTTGCCGCGCAGTGTGGTGGAAGTACCAGCACCCTGCGTCTCGAGCCGCACCTGCAGCTTGGCACCCGCCGTGTACGTATACCCGGTGAGCGTCTGCGAGGCGAAGGTCGTCTCGGTCGTGCCGACCAGCTTCGTCATGCTGACCTGCACAGCGCCGGTCGCCAGCGTCCGCACCTTCAGGCGGTACTCGCCGGCCGAGGACTTGTGCACCACGTAACTGAAGTGCAGTCCCCCACCGTTGGCCACCTTGTCGGCGGAGAAGACCAGGCTCGCCGCCAGGTCGTCGACCGCGGTCGAGGACAGCGCGGGCGCACGGGTCTGACCGGCGGCGAGGCTGATCCTGCCGACGCCACCCGCGACCGACATCGAGCTCAGCGACGTCCAGTTGCCGCCGACGGCCGCGCTGCCCCACCCGGACGCGACGGTCCGCGAGAAGTCATCGCTCGCCACGACAGTCTGCGAAGCGACGGTGACGTTCTTCGTCGTCACGGCGGACGCCCCGAGGCTGTCGGTGACCGTCAGTGTGATGACGTACGAGCCGCTCGCACCGTAGGTGTGGGTCGCTGTCGCACCGGATCCGGCCGGTGTCCCGTCTCCCCAGTTCCACGCGTACGACAGAGTCGCCTCGTCGGAGGCGGCCGATGTGGACGCATCCGCCGTCACCGTGAGCATGTTCGACTGCGCCGAGAACGATGCCGTCGGGTCGGCGTGCGTGACCGCGACGGTCGCCGTGGTCGTCTTGGTCGCACCGAGGCTGTCGGTGACCGTGAGGGTCACCGTGTAGTCGCCGGCGGCGCCATAGCGGTGGCTCGCCGTCTTGCCGGTGCCGGCGGGCGTGCCGTCGCCCCAGTTCCACGAGTACGACAGGGTGGCCCCGTCCGAGGCTGCCGAGCCGGAAGCGTCGACCGACACGGTGAGCCCTGCGGCGTCATGCGTGAACGACGCCGTCGGGTTCGCGTGCGCCACCGTCACGTCGGCGGTTGCCGCCGAGCTCACCGCGCCGAGCGAATCGGTCACCGTCAGCGTCACCGTGTAGGTGCCGGACGCGGCGTACTTGTGGGTCGGATCGGCCTGCGTCGAGGTCTCTCCGTCGCCGAAGCTCCACGCGTAGCCCGTGATCGTCGCGCCACCCGAGGTCGTCGAGTCATCCGAGTCGAACGAAACGGAGAGCCCGTTCTTGGCGGACCCGATCTTGGCGACCGGCGCCGCATGGGCGGCGGCGATCACGACGCTGGACGTCGCGACCCCTGTGCGCCCTGCGGAATCGGTGACCGTGAGCGTCGCCGTGTAGGTGCCGGGCTCGTCGTAGGTGTGTGAAGCCGTCGCCGTCGAGGCGGTGCCACCGTCGCCGAAGCTCCAGGCGTAATCCGTGATCGTGCGACCCGGAGTCGGCGTGGACGCCGTGCCGTCGAACGTGCGGGACGAGCCCGTTCCGCTCACCGACATCTTCGCCTGCGTCGTCGCGAATCCCTTGGCGATGAGGTAGTGGTCTTCCGCTTCGGTCACCGACAGCGTGCGGCTGTAGGCCGCGAAGTCGTCGAGCTGGCCGGCGAAGTAGTTCGACGAGGGCTGCGAGGGCCACCCGCCGATGTTGTCCCCGCCGATGCGCCAATACCCGTCGTACTCCTGAGCGCCCCTGATGCCGTTGTCGGATGCCACGACCTCGCCGTCGACGATCAGCTGCTCGCCGCCGGCGCCGACCTGGGCGATGACGTGGTGCCACTGTCCGTCGTTGTACGACTCGCTGCTCTGCACCACCGCCGCCCAGCCCAGCCACACACCGAAGACGAGGCGTCCGTCGTTCGCCATGTACAGGTGCCGGTCGTAGTTGTTCGAATTGCCCTCGGACGATGAGCCGTAGCCGAAGATCTTGCCGCCCGAGCTCGTCGTCGTCTTGAACCACACCTCGGCGGCGAAGGGATCGCTCGCCGGGATCGTGCGGGAGGTGCGACCGAACGCCGCGTCGCCGTCGAAGGTCGCCGAGCCGTTGGTGGCGCCCGTGTAGACGTCATCCGCCGACGAGCCGACACCTGCCGTGAGCACCGCATCGCGGTCGCTCACCCAGTCGATGTCGCCCATCGTGCCCCCGAGACCCCAGTAGACCTGCGCACCGTCATCGAGCACACGCTGCGTGTACGTCGCGGGGGGAGTGGACGGCGCACCGACCGTGTGCGGCTTCGCGACGGTCTGGCTCGTCGAGCCGACCGAGTCGGTCACCGAGAGGGTCACGGTGTAGTCCCCCGCCGTGGAGTACCTGTGAGTCGGCGTGGCCTCGCTGGAGGTCGCACCGTCACCGAAGTTCCATGCGAAGCTCGCCAACTCGGCATCGCCGAAGGTGGTCGACCCCTTGCCGGAGAAGGTGACGGTCTGGCCGGCGGACTGCTGGTCGATCACCGCGACGGGCGGCTGATGCGGACCCTTGCCGATCTCATAGTGGTTCGCGACCTGTCCCGCACTGAGCGCCGCGCCGTACACGGCGAACTCGTCGATCGCGCCGCGGAAGTACGACGTCGAGGGCTGATTCGGCCATGAGCCGAGGTTGTCGCCGCCCACGCGCCAGTAGCCGCTGTACGCCTGGGCACCGGTGACGCCCGCGTCGGACGCGACCAGCTGCCCATCCACGTAGAGCTGCATGCCGGTCGTAGGGCTCTGCTGCGCGACGACGTGGTGCCATTTGCTGTCGTTGTACGCCTTCGGGCTCTGCACGGTGGCAGTCCAGCCGGGGTACACGCCGAACATCAGCTGCCCGTTGTTCCTCATGTAGACGTGGCGGTCGTAGCTGCCCGAGTCGCCGGTGTTCGCGTTGCCGTAGCCGACGAGCTTGCCGCCCGTCGTGGTGTCGGTCTTGAACCACAGCTCGGTCGCGAACGAAGAACCGACGGGCGCCGCGCTCGTCGTGCTGGCGAAGCCGTTGTTCCCGGGCGTCGTAGCGGACCCGTTCTCCTCACCGGCCAGAGCGTCGTCGGCGGTCGTCGCGACGCCGTTGTTGAACACGGCGTCGTTGGTCCCGGCCCAGTCCGCGCCGCCGTCCGTGCCGCCGAGGCGCCACAAGAGCGATGCGCCGTCATCGAGGACGGCGTTGGCGTACGGGGATGCGTCGGCCGAGCTGACCGTGACGGCCACGGAGGCGCTGTTCGCGGTGTTGCCGTCGCCGTCACGGGCGACGACCCGGTAGGTCCTGGTCGCTCCGGCGGGCAGACCCGTCGCGGTGAGGATGACGCTGGGCGTGTCCCAGTACGTCGACTTCTTCGTCGTCGTCGCGACGGGCGCTGTCTTGCCCTGCTCGTACAGCTCGTACGTGAGGTTCAGGTCATCGCGATCCCAGTTGGCGGGGATCGCCACGCGGGCCGTGCCGGCGCTCACCGAGCGCGCGGTCGGCGTCCAGTTCACCCCGGAAAGACGCGGGCCCTGCTTTGCGCCCGTCGAGGGGGTCTTGGCGAAGCGAGCGAGGCCCTGGCTGCGCTGCCCGTTCACGTAGGGGAACTCCCCGCCGACGAGCAGGTACTGGCTGTTGCCGGTGGCCGTCCAGCCGGCCTGGCCCTGGCCGGACGCCGTGCCCGTCACCCAGTCCGGGAACCAGTTCACCGCGGCGGGCGCGGGATAGCCGCCCCAGTCCGCGTAGATGTCGTTCACAGACGGGCTGGTCGTGAGCGTCCCCTTCGCCGCGGCGGTGTAGGCCGTTGCGTGACGCACGTTGCCCGGAGCCGGGTACGCCTGCGGCATGCCGCCGGCGGTCTGGCAGTCGTGCTCGTGGTTGGTCGTGTAGACGGTGTTGCCGTCGGAGAAGATGCCGTAGTGGTCGCCGTGGCAGTCCGCGATCCAGCGGATCGCTCCTGAGCCTGCCTCGGCGGCGAACATGCCCTCCAGGTTTCCGACGTACTTGTTCGCGAACACCCAACCCGTGCCGTAGACGGCGTTCGCGTCGGCGGTGAGGGCCCAGATGCCGGCCTTGCCAGCGCTCCCGTCTGTCGCGGCAACGCCGTTCTTCACGGTCGCGGGCGCCGACCACGGCAGGATGCTGCCGTCGGACAGATCGAGGGCGACGAGACCACGCTGGGGAGCGTTGTTGACGGTGCCGAAGCGGCCGCCGACGATGAGCTTCCCGCCGCCCGGCTCCAGCACCATGGTGTCGACCTGCAGGTCTGTGGTCGGTGCCCAGCCGAGGGTGGCGCCGTTCGAGGCCGAGACCGCGGCGAGGTTCTTGCGGGCGACGCCGCCCGCGGCCCCGATGAGACCACCGAAGTAGACGGTCGAGTTCGTCGCGACGATCGCGTTCACGTACGAGCCGCCGATGGCGGGCCTGAACGTGGTCGAGAGCGCACCTGTGGCGACGTCGAACGCCGCGACGTTGAAGCGGGTCTGTCCGTTCACCTTCTGGAACGTTCCCCCGACGTAGAGGATTTTGCCGTCTGGCGAGACGGCGAGCGACTTGACCGTGCCCTCGATCACCGGGGCGAAGGAGGTCGCCACACCGGTGTTGATGTTATAGGCCAGGATATTGCTGCGCGGCATCAGGCTCTGCCCGGGGTTCGCGCCCGCCGGCCGGGCATTGGAGAAGCTGCCGCCGGCGAAGACGGTGTCGCCGGCGATCGCCTGCGCCCACACGATCCCCGAGTCGATTTGCACCGTCGGCAGGGCGTCGGCGGTGACCGTCGTCGCCGGATCCCGCTGCTCGATCGGCGCGATGCCCGGAATCGGCTCCGCAGCGGATGCCGGCGCGGCAACCCCCACGACGATTCCCGTCGCAACCACCGCGGACACGGTGATCCCGACGATGGCCGTGCGCAGCCGCGGCCGCCAGGCCGATGTGAAGGTCCTGACACTCATGTATTGCTCCCCAATTTCGGGCCGTCATCGGCGACGGCCGTCCTTCCCCAGAATTCGTGCAGTTGTATCCGGCTTCACGGTCACCGGGCTCTCGCTCGGCGGCAGAGTGGCAGCGCCCGACCCCTCGGGCGCTGCCACTCAGGCGGCTACCTCACATCGACGTTGTCGATGCTGACAGTCACCGGCGCGTTGGTCGCCGATCCGGACAGATACGTCTGCACGCCCACCTGGCCCGCACTTTGCAGCTCAGGCGTCGCGTCGGTCGTCGACACGAACCAGTCGGTCGGCTCCACCGCGCCGTCGGCCCACACCTTGCCGGTCAGGGCCGTCGATCCCCCCGCGGTGACCGCCTGCAGCCGCAGTTGCAGCTTGCCGCCCGGGGTATGGGTATAGCCGGTCAAGGTCCGGCTCACGATGAGCGTCTCGGTGGTGCCGACGACCTTCGCCAGCGAAACGATGACGACTCCCGCCGCCGAGATCCGCAGCTTCAGGCGGTAGTCGCCGGCGGCACTCTTGTGTACGAGGTAGTTCATGTGGAGACCGCCGCCGTTGGCTAGGACATCCGAGCTGAACTGGAGGCGCGCGTCGACGTTCTGCGCCGATACGGAGGTGAGCAGGTTCGTACGTGTCTGAGCCGGGCTGAGCGTGGCCTTCCCGACTCCGTCCGAGACCGAGAACCCGGTGGACGTGCCCCACGCGCCGCCGGTGATGGCGCTGCCCCAGCCAGTGGGGACCGAGCGCTCGAAGTCGTCTCTTGCCACGAAGACGACCGGAGGCGCGGTCACCGTCACCGGCTGAGACGTCGCCGCGGAGCCGCCCATGTTGTCTGTGAGCGTCAGCGTGACGGTGTATGTGCCGGGAGCCGCGTAGTTGTGCGACGCCGTTGCGCCGGCGCCGGCCGGTGTGCCGTCCCCCCAGTTCCACGCATAGGAAAGGGTCGCGCCGTCGGAGGAGGTCGAACCGGCCGCGTCCACCGACAGGCCGAGGTCTGTCACGGCCGCCGTGAACGCCGCGACGGGATCGGGGTGTACGTGCGCGGTGACGGTCGCGTTCTGCGTCGTGGTCGCCGACCCGCCCAGGCTGTCGGTCAGCGTCAGCGTCACCGGATAAGTGCCCGCCGCCGCATACGTGTGCGACGCCGTTGCACCGGAGCCCGCCGGGGTGCCGTCGCCCCAGTTCCAGGCGTAGGCGAGTGTCGCGCCGTTCGAAGCCGTCGAACCGGAGCCGTCCACCGATAGGACGAGATCGGACGCGGAGGTGGTGAAGGACGCTGCCGGGTCGGCGTGGACGGGCGGTGCAGACGCGGCGGTGTCCAGCACCTTGAGGTCGTCCACGGATACGCTCACCGGAGTGTTGGTGGCCGAGCCGGACAGGAAGGTGATCACGCCCACCTGACCCGCCCCCTGCAGCTCGGACTGGCCATCCGTGGCGGACAGCAGCCAGCCGGTCTGCTCCGCGGTGCCGTCGGCCCACACATTGGCCTTCAGGACCGTCGAGCCGCCGGCGGTCGAGGTCAGCAGGTGCACCCGGAGCTTCGCGTCGGCCGCGTAGGTGTAGCCGGTGATCGTCTTCGTGGCCAGCGTGGACTCCGTCGTGCCGACCAGCTTGGTCAGACTCGCCGAAACCGCTCCCGTCGCCAGCGTGCGCACCTTCAGGCGGTACTCCCCGGCGGTGCTCTTGTGCACAGCGAGGTTCACGTGCAGACCGCCGCCGTTCGCGAGCTTGTCCGCCGAAAGGACGGCCGTCGCGTCGACATCCTGCGCCGAGACGGCGGTGAGCGTCGTCGTGCGTGTCTGGCCCGCATTCAACGACACCCTGCCGACACCATCGGAGACCGAGAACGCCGCCGTGCCCGACCAGGCGCCACCGGTCACTGCCGAGCCCCAGCCGGTCGCGAGAGTGCGCTGGAAGTCGTCACGAGCCGCGAAGACCTGTGCGGCCACCGACACGTTCGCGTT
This sequence comes from Micromonospora sp. DT81.3, assembly GCF_049847225.1. Taxonomy (NCBI): domain Bacteria; kingdom Bacillati; phylum Actinomycetota; class Actinomycetes; order Micromonosporales; family Micromonosporaceae; genus Micromonospora; species Micromonospora sp. DT81.3. The sequence goes on along the minus strand of NZ_JBNCNY010000007.1, from coordinate 142,614 downwards.
CTTGGTCGCCGATGCGCCGAGGCTGTCGGTGACCGTGAGGGTCACGGGGTAGACCCCCGACGTCGCGTAGGTGTGCGACGCGGTCACGCCGGAACCCGCCGGCGATCCGTCTCCCCAGTTCCACGAGTACGACATGGTCGCGCTGTCGGACGCGCTGGAGGTGGAGGCATCGACGGATGCGTCGAGACCCACCGTGGAGGAGGTGAACGCAGCCACCGGATTCGCGTGGCTGACGGTGACTTCGGACGTCGCCACCGTGCTGGAGAAGCCGAGGTTGTCGGTCACCGTCAGCGTCGTCGTGTACGTGCCCGCAGCGGCATACGTGTGGGACGGAGCGGCCTCCGCGGAAGTCCCGCCGTCGCCGAAGTCCCACGAGTGGCCGGTGATGGACGCCGCACCCGAAGCCGTGGATGCCGAGGCGTCGAACGCGGCGGTCAGGCCGGCCACGGTCGGGGTGAAGGCCGCAATGGGCGCCTGATGCGGTGGCGTGGCGGTGACGGTCTGGGTAGACGAGGCCGTGAAGTTCGCGCTGTCCTTGACCGTCAGTGTCACCGAGTAGGTGCCCGGTTCGGCGTAGACGTGGCCCGCCGTCGCCCCTGTCGCTGTGGCCCCGTCGCCGAAGGCCCACTGGTAGGAGACGATGGTGCGTCCGGCAGGAGCCGTCGTCGCGCTGCCGTCGAACGACTTGGCGAGTTCCGGTCCGGTCACCGCGAACGACGGGGCCGGCAGGGCGAGGCCCGCGCCGAGCGCGTAGTGCTTGGAAACCTGCGCCGCCGTGAGGGTCGCCGGGTACACGGCGAATTCGTCGATCCGACCGTTGAAATAGCTCGAGCTCGGCGCGCCGGGCCATCCGCTGACCGTGTCGCCGCCGACCCGCCAGTATCCCGTGATGGGCCGTGCGGACGCGGTCGCGGTGGCATCGGATGCGACGAGGGCGCCGTCGACGTAGAGCTGCATGCCGGCCGTCGGGCTCAGCTGCGCCACCGCGTGGTGCCACAGGTTGTCACGATAGGTGCCCGGTGACTCGATCGTCTTGTTCATGCCCTGCCAGATTCCGAACACCAGTGCGCCGTTGTTGCGCATGTAGAGGTGACGGTCCGGGTTGGACGAGCTTCCTGAGGTCGCGCTGCCATAGCCCACCAGCTTGCCGCCGGACAGGGTGGACGTCTTGAACCACAATTCCGTCGCGAAGGACAATCCGACAGCCGCCGGCTGTGTCGTGCGCGCAAGCCCGCTGGAGGTGCCGCCGAAAGTCGCCGAGCCGTTGGCCTCGTTCACGAGCGCGTCATCGGACGTGGTGCCGACTCCGGTGCCCGTGACGGCGTTGTTCGCGCCGGCGACGTCGGCGCCGCCGACCGCGTTGCTGGTGCCGAAGCGCCAGTACAGGCTCGCGCTGTCATCGAGCACGCTGGTTGCGTAGGTGGAACCCACCGCGCCGCTGATCGTGACGGTGACGTCGGCGCTCTTCGCCGAGTTGCCGTCCCCGTCCTTGGCCATCACATAGAAGGTCTGCGACGAACCGGGCTCGAAGCCGGAGGCGGAAAGAACCTGCGTCGGTCGGTTCCAGAACGTGGAGGACGCGGTACGGGTCGCAAGCGGCTGGGTGCCGCCCTGCGCCCACAGCTGATACGTGATGTCGAGGTCGTCGCGGTCCCAGTTGGCGGGGATCTGCACGCGGGCCGAGCCGGACTCCACCGACTTCGCCGTCGGTGTCCAGTCAGCGGCCGCGAGGCGTGGACCCTGCTTCGCTCCGCCGACCGGGTTCACGGCGAATCGCGCGATGCCCTGACTGCGGATGTTGTTGACCAGCGGGAACTCCCCCCCGATGAGGAGGTACTGTCCGTTGCCGGTCGCGGTCCATCCCGCCTGACCCTGGCCGGTCGCGGTACCGACCAACCAGTCCGCGTACCAGTTCACGGCCGCGGGAGCCGGGTAGCCGCTCCAGTCGGCGTAGGTGGCGTTCACCGACGGGGAGCGCGACAGCGTCCCCTTGACCGCCGCGGTGTACACCGTCGCATTCTTCATGTTGCCGGGGTTGCCCGAGCCCTGCGGAAGACCTCCGGCGGTCTGACAGTCGTGCTCGTGGCCGGTGCTGTAGACGTTGGTGCCGTCGGAGTAGACCCCGTAGTGGTCGCCGTGGCAGTCGGCGATCCAGCGGACCGCGCCGGTGTCGCCCTCCGCGGCGAAGATGCCCTCGAGGTTTCCGGTCGCTGCGTTGGCGAACACCCAGCCGGTGCCGTAGACGGCGCCTGTGCTGTCGGTGTTCAGCTGCGAGATTCCCGCCTTGCCGGCGGTGGTGCCTGTCGCCAGGCCGTTCTTCACCGTCGCGGTGACGGCCCAGGGCAGCAGCGACCCGTTGGTGAGATCCAGAGCCGCGAGACCGCGCGACGTGATGTCGTTGACCTTCTCGAATCGGCCACCGGCGATGATCTTGTCGCCGGCCGGTGCGAGCACCATGGTGTCCACCTGCAGGTCCGTTGTCGGTGCCCAGGTCAGGACAGCCCCGTCGGACGCGGCCGCCGCCGCGAAGTTCTTACGGGTGACGCCACCGGCCGCAGAGATGAGGCCGCCGAAGTAGACGGTGGAGTCCGTCGCGACGATTCCGTTGACGTACGAACCGCCGATCGCCGGTTTGAAGGTGGTGAGAAGCGCGCCGGTGACAGTGCTGAACGCGGCGACGTTGAAGCGCGACTGACCGTCGACCTGCGTGAACGATCCACCGACGTAGAGCGTGCCACCGTCGGGCGAGACCGCCATGGCCTTGACCGTGCCGTTGATCACGGGGGCGAAGGAAGTCGCGACCCCCGTGTTGATGTTGTACGCGAGGATGTTGCTGCGAGGCATCAGGCTGGTGCCCTGTCCTGCGCCGGCGGGACGCGCATTGGAGAAGCTCCCGCCCGCGTATACCGTGTCGCCCGCGATGACCTGCGCCCACACGACGCCCGAGTCGATCTGCACCGTCGGCAGCGGGTCGTTCGTGACCGTCGCCGCATTGCGCTGCTCGATCGGTGCGGGACCCGTCGTCGAGACGGCGGACGCCGGCGCGCCGACTCCCACCACCAGTCCCGCGGCCGCCAGCGCGGCGACCGTCATCCCGACGACAACCTTGCGCAGATTCAACGCCCCAGCGTTCACTCTGTCTCCTTCGACCGACTACTCGACAGAGCCGACGAAGAGGGCGATCGGTGCACCCGCGACGTACTCGACGCTTACCTGAAGTGCATCCCGCTCTTGGGCGGGAAGCCTGAACACATACACGCCGGATGCGGCGGCACCCGGCTCGACCGAGCCCATGAACGGGCTGAAGGGCTCCGAGGTGGTGGCTTGACCGTAGGAGCCGCCCGACCCGGTCACGGACACCATGGCCGTGCTCAGGTCGATGGTCTCGTCGGAGGCGTTGTCGACGTTGATGGTCAACGCCACCGCCGGGCCCGCGATCTCGCCCGGCGTGTTCGCCTCGACCTCGAGGGGCTCGACCTCGCTCACCGTGATGGAGACGCCGTCGTCGAGGTCGGCGCTCTCACCGAGCTCCGCGTCCTGCGTCGGACCGGGATCGACCGGTGCGACGGTCTCCTCGACGGAGCCGCCGTTCGGCGCGGGGACGGTGGCGGTCGGCACCGGATCGTCGTTCTGCGTTCCGGGCTGCGCCTGCGGCTCTGCCGAGCACGCCGTGAACGCCGTTGCGCACAGGGCGGCTCCCGCCGCCACCGCGCTGAATCGAATAGCCAGACGCCTCAGCGTCGATCGCTTCCCCACTGCTCATCCCCCAGATGATGTTCAGTCGCCGCGCATCCATGCGCGATCGGCTGTTCCCCGATGTGATGCAGACGCCAGTTCCCGCTGGCGTCCGCCATTCCCCGGGACCGACTATAGCAGGGGGTTGAGACGCGAAACTCAGGATCTCCCGAGGACGGGGCCCGCTCAGTCGGGAGTCCGACTCCATGGCCGCAGGGGATCCGCGGCGATGGGGAGGGTCTCGCGGCCCTCGAGTCGCGTCTCCGGCCCGGTCATCGACGTCTCGAGGAGAAGGCCGGGACCTGCGAGCTTCTGGGCGACGTGCGGGAAGCTCGAATAGTGGGGGGCGATGAGGTGCCCCGCCCCCGCCAGGAGGTAGAGGTCGACCACCGACGACACCAGCGCTGCCTTGGTGTTGTACCCGCCTTTGTCATCGAGCGCCACCGTCCCCGGGATCGCGGCGATCACCTCGGCCTGCGCAGGCTCGGCGTCGGCCGACAGGAAGAAGCGGACACCCGGTCGTTCGGCCCGCAGCTCGCGCATCCGGTCGATGTACCAGTGCAGCGGTGAGTGCTCGAGCGTCTGCACGTTCGACACGGGGTGAGCCCGCACCATCACCCCGATGTACGGCTCCCCCGCCAGGTGCCGGTCGCGGAACGCGCGCACGCGGTCCGCGATGACGTCCACCGGCTCGAGGGACTGCAGCTCCTCGCCCCACGGCGTTGCGCCGTCGGGCAGGTGAAGGGCGTGCGCGGTGCGGATCTGCCACGTGCGATCGGATCCCGCGTCGTCGAGCCAGTCGAGGTCGGCCTTTCGATAAGGGTGCCGCAGCGAGAGCATCCGCGACCATGTCGGCGAGATGCGGCGCTCGCCGAACTTCCACAGCTCGTCGAACCGTGCGCCGAACCTTCGGCCGGTCGGCCACGTGTAGGCGAAGTCGCGGCCCGCCCACCGGGCGAGCGAGCGGGCCCCGAGGGTCACCCGCAGCCGGTTGCCGAGGCCGTGGTACTTGCCGGTGAACGCGATCACGCGGCCGTTGCTCACGAGATCACCCCGCTCGCCGACCGAGCGCGCCGTCGCATGTACGCGAGTCCGGATGCCGTGCCCCGCCACGCCGGCACGATCGTGCGCCGGGGGTGCAGCAGCTGGCGGCGTCCACCTCGCAGGAGGATCGCCCAGGCCGCGGGGATGGAGCCGCGCCGCCACCGTCGCTGTGCGTCGGGCTCCAGGTGCTGGGCGGCGAAGACCAGCCGATTGCGCACGTTGTAGAAGTAGTACACCGAGGACTTCCCGCCTTCCGCGACCGATTGGGTGCCGCCCGCGCTGTGCACCGCTTTCACGTCGGTCGCGACCTCCAGCCGGGCCCCGGCGGCAACCGCACGCACCGAGAGGTCGATGTCCTCCCAGTAGAGGAAGTAGTCCTCGTCGAATCCGCCGATCCGCTCCCACATCTCCCGGCTGACCGCCAGGCACGCACCGCTGAGCCAGAGCGCCGAGCGGTCGAACCGGCGCCCCTTGCGCACGCGCCGGACCGCCCCGGTGTCGAGATCCAATTCCATCGCGGAGGCGAAATGGGTGCCGTCGGGACGCACGACCAGGGGCGAGATGACGGCCGACGGGTCGGCGGCGACCCGATCCGCCAGCGTCGCGACGCCGTCTCCGACGACGTACGCGTCGGGATTGAGCAGGATGTAGGAGGTTGCACCGAGCTCGGCCGCGCGCGCAGCCGCGGCGTTCATCCCGGACCCGAAGCCGAGATTGCGGTCGGGGCCGACGAGGTGCCAGCCCTCCCGATCCGCCAGCTCGACCATCGCCGCGCGCTCTTGGTCGGTCGTGTAGTTGTCGACGACCGCGATCAGCGCGCCGCCCGGAAGGACGGTGCGCGCGAGGTTCTCGGCGACCAGCTGGTGCGAGCCGTAGCTCACGACGAGGACCGCCGGCACACCGGCCGTCATCTCACTGCGGTCTCGCGGTCGATGCGGACCATCTCGCGGAACCACTTGACGGCTGCCAGCAGAAGGAAGAGCGTAGCCGCGGTCAGGAGCAGCGTGTAAAGCACCAGGAACGCGGGCGGCCATCCCCAGGCGAGGAAGGCGAGCATGACGACCCCATAGTCGGTGGGCAGCAGCAGGAGCGAGCGGAGCGTGCTCGCGCCCCCCTCGGTGTGAGCCGATGCGAGCCCCCGCTTCCCCTTGAGCAGGTCGTTCAGGATCATCGCGAAGAAGGTGGTGCTGGCCACGACCGTGAAGGCGATCGGCACGAGCAGCCACGCCGATCCGACGCCGACGACGCGACTGAGCCCGATGAGCACCGCCAGGTGCAGCGAGGAGATCTTCATCGCGTCGACGAAGTGATCGAGCCACTCTCCCGCGAGGGACCCACCGCCCCGAAGGCGGGCGACCTGTCCGTCCGCGGAATCGCACGCATAGCCGAGTGCGAGGAGTAACCACACGATGATCCCGAGCGCGGGCGTCGGGGGAAGGACGGCGAGCAGGCCGATGCCCGCGAATGTGAATGCCGCGCTGATCACCGTCACTTGATTGGGTGTCAGCCCCACACGGTAGGCGATCGCGGCGAGCAGTCTGCCGACGGGCCGGTTCACGAAGACCGAATATGCCGGCGCGCCGCGCGCGCGACCCTTCTGCGCCGCGCGCAGCCGCCCGTACGTCTCCGAGATGGTTTCCACCCGGACCCTCCCAAGATGACCGGTGCTTTCGTGCAAGTATGCCGGTCCACCGACGCTCCGGCGCACCATTACAGTTTGTTTGGGGGGTGCGGGATGCGTCGGATCAGGGTGATGCAGTCTTTCGGCGCCCCCCGTGCCACGACCAACCCCTACATCGTGATGCTGAAGAACGCGCTGCAGCGCACCCCCGAGCTGGAGCACGTGCCCTTCTCATGGCGCACCGCGCTCCTCGGGTCATACGACGTGTTCCATGTGCACTGGGGAGACACGCTCCTGGCGGGTCGCCGATGGTACACGCGCGGAGGCAAGCGCGTCGCGCTGCTCGCGCTCGTCGTGCGGCTCAAACTCGCGCGCACCGCCGTCGTACAGACCGTGCACAACGTGTCGCCGCGGGAAGACCGAGGCGCTGACGCACTTCTCCTCCGGGCGCTCGACCGCCGCACCACGCTGCGGGTGCGGCTGTCGGAGACGACGCCCGAGGTCTCCGGCATCCCGTCCGCGCTCGTGCCGCTCGGGCATTACCGGGATTGGTTCGCGCTCATACCCAAGGCCGATGTCGAGCCGCACCACCTCGCGTATGTCGGCCTCATCAAGCCGTACAAGGGAGTGGAGGAGCTGATCGCTGCGTTCGAGGAGTGCGCGGCGACCGCTCCGGAACTGCGACTCACGGTCGCCGGCAAGCCGAGTGATCCCGCCGTCGCGCGCCTGGCCCGCAGCGCCGCCCAGCGGGTGCCGGCCCTGCGCGTGGAACTGCGTTACATCTCCGAGGAGGAGCTGGTCGAAACGGTGACCTCGTCGTCTCTCGTCGTGCTGCCCTACCGGCACATGCACAACTCCAGTGCGGCGCTGGCGGCGCTGTCGCTGGACCGGCCGGTCCTCGTGCCCGACAATGACACGACGCGGTCGCTCGCGAAAGAGGTCGGTGAGGGCTGGGTGCACTTCTTCGACGGCGAAATCACCGCGGAGGTGCTGCTCGAGGCCGCCGCGCGAACCGCGGAACCTCGCCAGGGGCGCCCGGATCTGTCGCGACGCGATTGGGATGACGCGGGTGCCGCTCATGCCGCCGCCTACCGGGCTGCCCTCGCCGCCCGCGGCCGCGGCCGCACCGCCGATCGGCGACCGGCATCGTGATCGTCGTCGCCGTCCCGACCTTCAAACGCCCTGCGGCCCTCGAGGGCGCGCTGGCTATCGTGTCGCAGCAGGTCGACCAGTTGAACGCCGCGGGCGATGACCGGTACAGGGTGCTGGTGGTGGACAACGATGCGGCGGGGTCCGGGCGGGAGGCGGCGGCCCGCTTCGGGGTGTCGTACGTGATCGAGCGCACGCCCGGGATAGCCGCGGTCCGCAACCGTGCGCTGGACGATTCCACTGACGCGGACGCGGTCGTGTTTCTGGATGACGATGAGCTGCCGGAGCCCGACTGGCTGCGCAACCTCGTCGAAATGCACAGAGCGACGAACGCGCACGCGGTCGCCGGGCGCGTGATCACCCGCTTCCCGGACGACGTCGAACCCTGGGTGGCGGCAAGCGGCGCGTTCATCCGGCCGGTGCGCGAACACGGTCAGTCGATGCGCGAGGCCGCCACGAACAACCTGCTCCTCGATCTCACCCGCATCCGCCCGCTCGCGCTCCGGTTCGACGAGCGCTTCGGCCTCACGGGAGGGAGCGACAGCATGTTCACCCGCGCCCTGACCGCGCGGGGCGGGACGATCCGGTGGGCGGAGGATGCGGTCGTCCTCGAGCAGGAGGAAGCGGCGCGTTTCACCCGCGCGTGGGTACTCATGCGCGCGTTCCGGTTCGGAAACACCGCCGCCCGCGTCGATCTCGCGCTCGCGGGGTCGGTTGGCGCCCGCGCCGGAGAACGAGTCAAGACGAGCGTCCGAGGAGCGGCCCGGGTAGTGGGCGGATCGGGCCGTTGCGTGTGGGGCGTCCTCACGCGATCGCTGCAGCACCGCGCGCGGGGCCTCCGCACCGCCTATCGCGGGGCGGGGATGATCGCCGCATCCATCGGTTACGCGCACGACGAGTACGGCCGCCGGCGACGCCGGCCGGAATGAGAACGGCCCCCTCCTCATGCGAGGAAGGGGCCGTTCTTCGAGAAAAGGCTACGGGAGCACCGTGTAGGCGTTCATCGGCTGGCCGGTCGCCTCCCAGACGTTGCCCGACAGCGACGGGGCGTTGGAGGTCGGCGCGATCACCGCGCAGTGCCCGTACTCTCGCTCGGGCCCGAACACGTTGCTGAGGATGGATGTCTGCACGAAAGCGGGTGTGCGCGCGATGTTCACCGTGCACGCTCCGCCCTGCAGGTAGTTGTCAGCGATCCTGATCGTGCCCAATCGGGTCCGCGAGGTGTCCTGGGTGATCTGGACGGCCGCGTTGTGCGCGCCCTCGATGCGGTTGCCCTCGATCACGATGTTGGTGCCGGCCTGGATCTGGATCGAGTCGGTGTGGGAAGGACCACCATTCCAGAGCGGGTCGTTGACATAGTGGGAGTTGTCGTGCAGCCAGGAATCGCGCACCGTGACGTTGCTGCCCAGCACTCGGACAGGGTCGACGACGCGGTGGATGTCGACGCGCGCCGCGGTGAAGTTGCTGCCCATGATGCCGTTCCAATAGGGCGACGTGACGGTCGGGACGAGTTCGGAGTCCACGATCGTGAAGGGCTGACCCGACGCGACGTTGTTCACGAGGCCTGCTCGGCCCGGAACAGCACCGCCGACGACACGGGTGTTGCGGATCACGACGCCCGGAGCCTCGATCACGATGACACCGCGGACCTCGAGGCCCTCGATCACCGCGTTCGCCTGCTTCACCACGATGTCGCCCTGGTGAACAGTGAGGGTGACGCCGGTGGGCACGCCTGTGTTCGAAGGGCCGGCCAGGGAATCCGACGGTGGAGCGGGCGCAGGCGCTGGAGCCGGCGCCGGTGCAGGCGCGGGGGCGGCGGTCGAAGACAGCGTCTGAGCCGTGTAGCTGACCACCGCTGACATCGCCGGAGTCGAGGTCGAGACGTAGAACGTCGAGTCGGCGGTGCCGGCAGCGGTGAGGGGCGCGCTCGAATCGGTCGCCTTCACTTCTGCGACCTGTCCCGCCACCCGCGCGTAGCCGGTGAGGGTTGTCGTCGTGGTGCCTTCGGCGACCAGACGGAGGTCGATCGCCGCACCGGCAGTGGCCTTGGAGGGAAGGAACTGGTCATCGCTGATCGTCTGGAGCGTCTCCACACCGCCGTTGCGCGTCGACTTCTTGAGAGCCACTTTCACGGTGCCATCAGGACTGATACGCGACTGGAGAAGGTATGCGCCGGCGCTGTTCGATCGCAGACGAACGCTCGTGTAGAGCCCGCTGCCCGACGCCGGCAGCTGTGGCACGTTGAACGTGAGAGTCGCGGAGCCGACAATGCCGCTTCCGCCGATCGCCACCGAGTCGGTGGAGCCGGGCTCGAGCGAGAGCACCTGGAGCTCGGCCGCAGTGGCGGTTGAGGGGACGCCGACTGCGCCGGCCACCGCGAGCGAGAGAGCCGCGATCATCGCGGCGAACCGCTTTGTGCCGAGGGGTTTCTGTCTGATTTCGGGAATGGACGATCGAGTATGCACAAGCCACCAATGGGGGTTTCGGTGCGCGGGCGGGTGTTTGCGTTGGCAAGCCGCGCAGGGACGAGGGGGATTGTTGCAAGCGTAATCAAATCGTGATCGTCAACAAAATTGCTGATAGAAGTCTAATTTTCGACCAGGGCTCGGCTCATAATCGACCGATCGATCAGTCTTTTCGGGAGGCCTTGCCGCCCTCATCCGCGGTCATGATGGCGCTCGCTCACATGACGACGGGCCGGATCCCTCAGAGGAGGATCCGGCCCGTCGTTCTCTGCTCGGAGCGTTACGGCGCGACGATGTACGTGTTCATCGGCTTTCCCGTCGCCTCCCAGATGTTTCCGGAGAAGACCGGGGCGTTCGCGTGCGGGGCGATCACCGCACACGGCGCGCTCTTGCGCTTGGGACCGAACACGTTGTCCACCAACGACGGCTTGACCACGGCCGGCGTCTGGTCGATGTTGACCGTGCACGCGCCACCCTGCAGGTAATTGTCGCGGATCACGATGTTGCTCATCCGAGTGCGATTCCTGTCCTGACCGATCATGATCGCCGCGTTGTGGGCGTCCTCCATGCGGTTGCCCTCGAGGAGGATGCTGTCACCCGCCTGGATCTGAACCGAGTCGTCGTGAGTCGGGGTCCCGTCACGGTACGGGTCTTTCTCGGTGTAGGTGGAGTCGTGGAGCCAGGAGTCCTTCACGGTGACGTTGCTGCCATAGATGCGGATCGGATCCACGACACGGTGAACGTTCACCCGGATCGCGGTGAAGTTGCTGCCATAGATGCCGTTCCAGAGCGGGTCTTCAACGGCGGCGGCGATCTCGGAATCGATGACCGTGAACGACGCGCCCGAGACGATGTTGTTCACAAGCCCCACTGAGCGCGGGGTGGAGGTGCCGACGATCTTCGAATTCTTGATCACGGCGCCGGGCGCGTTGACGGTGATGATCCCTCGCACCTCGAGCCCCTCGATCACCGTGTTCGGCTCGTTGATCGTGATATCGCCGTTGTACACCTGCAGGCCCACGCCGCGCGGTACGCCCGTGGTCGAGCCGTTCGGCCACTGAGAGGGCGGCGCCGGTGCCGGCGCAGGAGAGGGGGCCGGTGCAGGAGCGGGGGCCGGTGCAGGAGCGGGGGCCGGTGCAGGAGCGGGAGCCGGTGCAGGAGCGGGGGCCGGTGCCGGAGCGGGCGCCGGTGCCGCCGGGTTGGACAGTGTTTGGGCCTTGTAGCTGACCACTGCCGACATGGCGGGCGTCGACGAGGAGACGTAGAAGGTCGAGTCGGCACGGCCGGCTGCGGTGAGAGGAGCCTTCGAATCGATCGCGCTCACCTTGACGATCTTTCCTGCAAGCCTGGCGTAGCCCGTGAGAACAGTCGTCGCGCTGCCGTCCGCGATCAGACGGAGGTCGATCGTCGCGCCGGGCGTCGCCTTCTTCCGCAGGACCTGTGCGTTGCCGATCGGGGTGAGCGTTTCGGCGCCACCGCTGCGCGTGGACTTCTTGATAGAGAGATTGACGGTGCCGTCCGGGAACACTCGGGACTGCAGCACGTACGCGCCGGCGCTGTTCGAGCGAACGCGAACGCTGGTGTAGAGGCCGCCACCGGATTTCGGCAGCTGCGGAACGTTGAAGCTCAGCGTCGCTGAGCCGACCGTGCCGCTTCCACCGATGGCGACCACACTGGTCGATCCGGGCTTCAGCGAGAGGGTCTGGGACTCCGCGGCGGTCGCCGCGGTCGGAGCCGCGACCGCGCCCGCGAGCGCCAGGGAGAGGATCGCGACTGCTGCCGAGATCCGCTTTCGGCGAATCGGTTTTGTGTTGGTTCTGGGTAGGGACGATCGAGTATGCACAAGCCACCATTGGGGGATCGGTACGCGTAAAGGGGGGTGCCTGGTTGCAGGCCGCGCACGGGCGAGGGGGATGTGGTGAGAGTAACCAAATCGTGACCCGGAATCTATTGCCTGAGAGCAATCTCATCCCCCTGACACACCGTCGACACAAACGGCGGACGCGGGTTTCCCTATGCCACCGGCCCTCGCGGTGTTACGTTGAGGCATTCATTCGATCTCCTGGGGAGGTGGATCGATGCGCTCGCACCCGACGTCGCGTGCTCGATATCTCGGCCTTTTTCTCATCGTCGCGCTTGCGATGTCCGTTCCCGCTCCGGCGAGCGCGGCGGGGGCGCCACCTCCTCCGCCGACGTTGGTGGGACCCGCGAACGGGAGTACGGCGGCGCCCGGCACGTCGTTATCGGTGACGGCCACCGACCCGGATGACGCGCAGGTCGAGGTCTCGTTCCACGGCGCGCCACGTGGCCCGGGCAGCCCCTCAGGCTCTGACTTCACCCTCATGGTGCTGCCGGACACGCAGAACTACATCCTGACCACGGCGAACATGCCCGTGCTGAACAGTCAGCTGCAGTGGATCGTGGCGGAGCGCGACCGTCTGTCGTTGGCGTACGTCGCAGGCGTCGGCGACATCGTCGACAACCAGACGTCGGCCGCTCAGTGGTCGCGGGCGAACAACGCGTACAAGATCCTCGACGACGGCGGGGTTCCCAGTGCCGTCGTCCCCGGCAACCACGACTTCGACCTGGCAACGGGCGCCTTCGCGGGATACGACGCGAACTTCCCGGTCTCGCGCTACAGCGCGGCCTCATGGAACTCGCCGACCGCCAGATACGGCGGGTACTACGGGCAGAGCCAGTTCGGGCCCGACCCGGTCGACCGGCGGAACATGAACAGCTACTCGCTCTTCACCGCGGGCGGGATGGACTTCCTGCTGCTCAGCCTCGAGCTGAACGCGCCCGACGATGTGGTGGCGTGGGCCCAGCGCGTCCTCTCGGCCCACCCCGATCGCCGGGCGATCCTGGCCACCCACAGCTTCGTGAATGTGGCGGGTGCGTTCAGCACGCAGGTCGTGCGGACGGACGTTCCTGGCAATAGCGGCGCGGCGCTCTGGCAGAAGCTGGTGTACCCGAACTGCCAGATCTTCCTCGTCGTGAACGGTCACTTCACCGACGGCTTGGACGGCGAGGCGAACCGGAGCGACGCGAACGCCTGCGGCCGCCAGGTGCAGTCCGCGTTGTCGGACTATCAGGGCCGCCCCAACGGCGGAGACGGCTGGCTCCGTTACTACACCTTCAGCCCCGCACGCGACGAGGTCACCGCGACGACCTACTCGCCGTGGCTGGGTACGCGCGAGACGGATGCCGACAGCGCGTTCGCCTGGAGCTATGACATGACCGCACCGCCGGTCGAATCGCCGCTTCTGGGCACCGTGACCGTCCCGAGCGGTGGCACCGCGCAGCTCGCCGCCCCCACGCTCTCCGCGGGTACCGTGTTCGACTGGTACGCGACCGTGGACGACGGCACATCCGTGACGCGCGGACCGACCTGGTCGTTCACCGCCGGCTCGAGTGCCCCGCCGGTGCTTGCCCAGGACACGTTCACGCGCACGACGGCGTCGGGCTGGGGGACCGCCGAGATGGGCGGGGCGTGGACCGTGAACTCGACCACGAAGTTCTCGGTCTCGGGAGGGATGGGCCGCGTCATGGCGACCGCCGGCTCCACGCTCAACGCCACGCTGGGCGCGATCTCGTCGACGGACACGTCGGTCGCCGCGACCGTGTCGGTGGACAAGCTCGCCGACCAGGTGCTCACGAGCACCGTCATGGGGCGAGTGGTCGGCACCGCTTCGTACGGAGCCCGGCTCCGGCTGAACTCGAACGGGACCGTCGCCGTTCAGCTCATGCGCGACGCCACCGTGCTCGGCGGAGGCTCCGTCGCGGGCTCCATCGGTCCGTCATCGCCGATCTCCGTCCGCGTCGACACCCTCGGCACCTCTCCGACCACTCTCCGCGTGCGCGTGTGGCCCGCGGGCGCCCCGGAGCCGACGTCGTGGAACTACACCGTGACCGACGCGACACCCGCCCTCCAGTCCGCCGGGTCGGTGCGGCTCAGCACGTATCTCTGGGCAACGGCCACGAACGGCCCGGTGAATGTCGGGTACGACAACCTCTCGGTGGTCGGGGTGGGCTCCACTCCGCCGCCGGCGAACGTACCGCCCGTCGCAGCCTTCTCCGCGACGACATCCGGACTGACCGTGTCGACGGACTCCGGGGGCTCGACCGATTCCGACGGCGTGATCGTGTCCCGCTCCTGGAGCTTCGGCGGCGTGGTGAAGGCCGGGCAGACCGCTTCTCACACCTTCGGCACAGCGGGACAGTATCCGGTCACGCTCACGGTGACGGACGACGACGGGGCGTCGGCATCTTCGACGCAGACCGTCACGGTGTCCGCGCCGCCGACATCCGCGATCGCCGCCGATTCCTTCTCGCGCACCGTCGCGACCGGCTGGGGCACGGCGGATGCGGGGGGTCCGTGGACGGTGAATTCCGCTGCGAAGACTTCCGTGTCCTCCGGAGCCGGGAGATTCTCTGCGACGGCGGGATCCACGCTGACCGCGACCCTCGCGCAGGTCGCGTCATCCGACGTCGACGTGCACGCCGTGGTGTCGTTCGACAAGCTCCCCAACCAGTACTTGAACTTCCTGGTCAACACACGAGTCATCGGCTCTGCTGTCTACGGCGCCAGGGTGCGCCTGAACGCCAACGGCTCCGCCGTGCTGCAGCTCATGAGAGACGGAACGGCTCTGGCGGGCGGCGCCGTCGCAGGGCTCACGGTCCCGGCGCAGGCGAAACTCCACATCAGGACGCAGGCGACGGCCACTTCGCCGACGACACTGCGGGCGAAGGTGTGGCTCGACGGATCGCCGGAGCCTGCCGCCTGGCAGGCTGTCGCGACGGACAGCACGAGCGCCCTGCAGGGGACCGGTGCACTCGGACTGGGGGCGTATGTCAGCTCGTCCACGACCAACGGCCCGGTGACGGTGAGCGTCGAGGACGTCGTGGTCAACGCGGTGCCCTGAAACCGGGATTGCGTCGGTTCCGAATCTGGGATGCTGCGCAAGGGTTGAGGCGGTATAGTGCGGAATGCGTCCCGTTGATCTGTCACGGGGCGCCACTGGGGAATCAGCGATGGGGATCGCTTCACGAGTTCTGGGGGCTCACAAACAATGGCTCAGCGCATTGGCTATGCCGCGGGTGCTTTCGACCTTTTCCACGTCGGGCACCTCAACATCCTTCGTCACGCGAAGGAGAACTGCGACTTCCTGATCGCGGGTGTCGTCAGCGATGAGATGCTGCGGGCGGTGAAGGGCGTCGAGCCCGTGATCCCCACAGCGGAGCGGGCCGAGATCGTGCGGCATATTCGCTACGTCGACGACGTCCACATCGAGACGGTCCCCGACAAGCTCGACGTCTGGAAAGAGGTCGGCTTCACCCACTTCTTCAAGGGTGACGACTGGCGTGGGACCGCGAAGGGCGACCGCCTGGAACGGGAGTTCTCCGCCGTCGGGGTCGAGATCGTCTACTTCCCGTACACGGTGCACACCTCGAGCACCGCGCTGCGACGGGCGCTCGATGTCATGTCGAACCTCGACCGCAGCAAGGACCTCGCCGACGGCGCCCTCGCCGTTCGGCACTGATCTTCCGCCTCCGGCGGAAGCCGGCGGAAGCTCGCCGTCTGGGGCGACGAGCTTCCGCTTCAACGGCCCCACCCCGCGATCACCCTCTGCACTCCCCCGGTGCAGGCGGGTGTCATCACCCCGGTCGGGGTGGGGCCGTCTCACACCGGAGACCACTGCGGTCTCCTGGGCATCTCATAGCCGGCGCTCGGCTGGCGCCCGAGGCCGCACGATACGCTGAGAGCCCGGCAATGTGGCGCGCGCTCCGGCTTCAGCGCCACACCGCCACCGCCGACATCCGGAGCACGGTCCTGGAAATCTCCGTCATCATCCCGACCCTTAACGAGGGTCCGAACGTCACGGAGTTGCTGCGCAGGCTCGAGGCGAGTACCGGGAACCACACGCTCGACGTGATCTTCGTCGACGACTCCACCGACGACACCCCGGACATCATCGCGACGGCGGCAGCGGCATCCACTCTGCCCGTGCGGCTCATTCATCGCGACGTGCCCACCGGCGGGCTCGGCGGCGCCGTCATTGACGGCGTGCTGGTCGCGCGCTACCGCTGGTGCCTCGTCATGGACGGCGACCTGCAGCATCCACCGGAGAAGATCGGCGAACTCGCCGCGCGCGCCGGCCAGGGCGACGTCGACATCGTCGTGGCCTCGCGGTATGCCAGCGGAGGCACATCGCTCGGGCTGGCCGGCTGGCTGCGCACGGCCGTCTCGCGCCTCACCAGGATGGTCACGCGGGCCATGTTCCCCCGCAAGCTGCATGACTGCAGCGACCCGATGACCGGATTCTTCCTCCTCGACCGCGATGCGGTCGACGTCGAGGAACTCGAACCGCGCGGGTTCAAGATCCTGCTCGAGATCCTCGCCCGTCGCCAGCTGCGCATCGCCGAGGTGCCGTTCGACTTCGGGGCGCGGTACGCGGGAGCGTCCAAGGCCTCCGTGGCGCAGGGACTGCGGTTCCTGACACAGCTCACGGTGCTGCGCTTCGGGCGGATGTCGGCCTTCGCGCTCGTCGGCGGGTTCGGCGCCGTGGCGAACCTGGCGATCATGTGGTTCCTCGTTCAGCTGGGCGTCGAGTACATCTGGGCTGCGGTCGTCGCGAGCGAGTTCACCATCATCGGCAACTTCCTGCTGCTCGAGTACCTCGTCTTCCACGACCTCCGCTCATCGAGCGGTCTCATGCGGCATAGGTTCCTCAAGTCCTTCGCGTTCAACAACGCCGAGGCACTCATCCGCATCCCGTTCATCTACGTGCTGGTCGAGGCCGCGCACGTTCCCAGCGTGCTGGCGGCGGCGGTGACCCTCGTTCTCGCGTTCGCGGTGCGATTCGTGTTCCATGCGCTCGTGGTCTACGCCCCCAGTAAGCACGTCGACACGGACGAAGAGGTGCCGATCGAGTACCGACTTGCGGAGGACTCGGCGACCGCTCAGCAACACGCGCCTAGGCTTGAGGGATGACTTCTCCCACCCCCGAGACGATCACGATATTCGGCGCCGAGTGGTGCGGCGACTGCCGCCGGACCAAGAAGCAGCTCGATGGACTCGGTGTCGACTACACCTACATCGACCTCGAGACGGACCCCGCGGCGGCCGACGTGGCCCGCGAGATCTCCGGGCGCACCCGCATCCCCGTCGTCGTCTACCCCGACGCTTCGCACCACGTGGAGCCGAGCAACGCCGACGTGGAGTCGAAGCTGCGCGAGCTGGCCGTGCTGTAACGCCTCGCCGCACTCACTAGGCTGACGTGGTGAGCGGGGGCGTCGAACGCAATACGCGGACGATCGAGGAATCGGTCGTCACCGAGTTCTCCGACCGCATGAGCTACAGCGGCTATCTTGATCTCGAGACGCTGCTGGCCTCCCAGCATCCCCTGAGCTCGCCCGAGCACCACGATGAGCTCCTGTTCATCATCCAGCATCAGACGACCGAGCTGTGGCTCAAGCTCGTGCTGCACGAGCTGTCGGGCGCGTGCCGCTGCCTGCGCGAGGATCAGCTCGCACCGGCGCTGAAGTGCATCGCCCGGGTCAAGCACATCCAGCGAACGCTCACCGAGCAGTGGTCGGTGCTCGCGACGCTGACGCCTGCCGAGTACGGCCAATTCCGCGGAGTGCTGGGCAACGCGAGCGGATTCCAGTCGGCGCAGTACCGTGCGGTGGAGTTCACGCTGGGCAACAAGAACGCCGGCATGCTGCGGGTGTTCTCCGCCGATCCCGCCGCCCGCGAGCTCGTGCGGTCGAGCCTCGAGGCGCCGAGCCTGTACGACGAGTTCCTGCGCCTGCTGGCGCGCGAGGGCTACGCCATCCCCGACGAAGTGCTGGAGAGGGATGTCACCCTCGCCTGGACATATGTGCCGGAGCTCGTGTCGGTCTTCGCCGGCATCTACGCAGATCCCCAGAAGCACTGGGCCGCGTACGAGACGTGCGAGGAGCTCGTCGACCTGGAGGACAACTTCCAGCTCTGGCGGTTCAGGCACCTGAAGACCGTCGAGCGGATCATCGGGTTCAAGACGGGGACCGGCGGATCGAGCGGGGTGCCGTTCCTGCAGAAAGCGCTCGAACTCACCTTCTTCCCCGAGCTGTTCGCCGTCCGCACCGAGATTCCCGGTTGACCCATGCGGCGGCTCGATGCGTTCGCCCTTCGCGAGCTTCTCGGACCCCACGCCGACCTCTGCCGTCGGGCGATCAGCGGAGACCACGGCGTGGTGCTTCCGCCGTTCGTCGACCACCATGTCCACCTGCATCTGATCGACGAGCGCACGCTGCTCTCGCACGGGATCGCCGCGGTGCTCGACCTCGGCGGAGACCCCGTGGAGCTCGCACGTCGCCTCAAGAACCACATGCCCCGCGCGGCGTACGCGGGCGCGTTCCTCACCGCCGTGGGCGGATACCCCGTCGGACGCTCGTGGGCGCCGGATGCCATCGTGCGCGAGGTGTCCGACCCGTCGCTTGTTCCCGGTGTCGCCGGAGGGGCGGGAACGGCGGTCGACGAGCAGGCCTCGTTCGGGGCATCCGTCGTCAAGGTCACGCTGAACGCCTCGACCGGTCCGGTGCCGGAACCGGCCCTGCTGCGGGCGATCATCGCCGCCGCGCGCAGCCACGGGCTTCCCGTCGTCGCGCACGTCGAAGGCGAAGGGATGACGGAGCGCGCCGTCGAGGCCGGCGTCGACGTGCTGGCGCACGCTCCCTTCAGCGAGCGGCTCGACGAGTCGCTCGTGCGCCGCGCCGCGTCGTCGCAGCGCTGGATCTCGACGCTGAGCATCCATGACGGGGATGCCGCGGCCGATGCCATCGACAACGTCGCCCGCTTCGTCTCCGACGGCGGCCGGCTGCTCTACGGCACCGACCTCGGCAACGGCGCGCAGCCGGTGGGTGTCAACGTGCGAGAGCTTGAGGGGCTGCACGCGGCGGGCGTGCGCGGCGCCGCCCTGATCGCCGCGCTGAGCGACCCTTGGCCCTTTCCCGAGCGCTCGAACGCCGTCGCCACCTTCGTTCCGGGCCATCCGCCCACCGATCTCGACTCCGTCGCCGGCTGGCTCGCCGGTGCGACGGTCCTTCCCGCCGAGGAGCTGGTGCACGATGACCACTGACGACCTGACCACCGGCGACCTGACCACAGCGGGCCAGATCCCATCCGCCTCCGAGCTCGCGGCCGAGGCATCCGCGCTCGATGCGGCCGACCCCCTCCGCTCCCTCCGCGACGAATTCGTGGGCTCCGAGACGTCACTCGTCTACTTCGACGGCAACTCGCTGGGCCGTCCGCCGCGCAGCGCCGCCGCGCGACTGGAGACGTTCGTGCGCGAAGAGTGGGGCGGCCGCCTAATCCGCGGCTGGGACGAGTCGTGGATGCAGCTGCCGTTCCTGATCGGCGACACGATCGGGAGGACCGCGCTCGGCGCGGCCCCCGGGCAGACCGTGATCGGCGACTCGACCACCGTGCTGCTCTACAAGCTGCTGCGGGCGGCCTTCGACTCCTGCGCCGCGGAGGATCCCCGGCGGGTCGAGATCGTCATCGACCGGGACAACTTCCCCACGGATCGGTTCCTCGCCGAGGGCATCGCCGCGGAACGGGGCGGACGCGTGCGGTGGGTCGAGGTCGATCGCGCAGCCGGGGTGTCCCCCGAACTCCTGCGGGAGGCCGTCGGTCCCCAGACCGCCGTGGTGCTGCTGAGCCACGTCGCCTACCGGTCGGGGTTCCTCGCGGACGCGGCCGAGTTGACCCGGATCGCCCACGACGCAGGGGCACTCGTGCTCTGGGACCTCTGCCACTCGGCCGGCTCGGTGCCCATCGAGGCAGACGCGTGGCGCTTCGACCTCGCCGTCGGCTGCACCTACAAGTACCTCAACGGCGGCCCCGGCTCGCCCGCGTTCGCGTATGTCGCGGAGCGGCACCAGTCGGCGCTCGCCCAGCCGATCCAGGGGTGGATGGGTGCGGCGGACGTCTTCGCGATGGGACCCTCGTATGCACCGGGCGAAGGCATGCGCCGGTTCCTCTCCGGCACGCCGCCCATCGTCGGGATGCTCGCCCTGCAGGACACGCTTCGGCTGATCGAGACGGTCGGGATCGAGGCACTCCGGAAGAAGTCGGTGGCGCTCACAGAGTTCGCGGTGCGCCTCGCCGATGCGCTCCTCGCGCCGCTCGGAGTGACGCTCGCGTCTCCGCGGGGTGCGGGCGAGCGCGGAGGCCACATCACCCTGTCCCACCCGCGGATGCGGGAGGTGACGGCGCGGCTGTGGGAGCAGGACGTGATCCCCGACTACCGCGACCCCGGCGGCCTGCGCATCGGCCTCTCGCCACTCTCCACGAGCTTCACCGAGACGTTGGAGGGCATGCGGGCCGTCCGCGGCGCGTTGGAATAGGGATCCGGGCCCCGCGCGTACGCCGGTTCAGGCGATGTGCTCGAGATCAGGCCCATTCCTCGCCGAACGTCCTGAGGCCGCGCCCGTCACCTGATCCGGCGTACGCCCACCCGCCGCGATGAGGGATCCGACGGAGCGCCGGAGCCGCATCCAGGGCGAACGAGACGCTCCCGAGCCGGACGTATGCTGGTGCAACCGCCCGAAGGAGAGCGCCCATGACCCCCGCCGCGAAGGCCTCCGCCCCGCACGCTTCCGCGTCCGCCCCGCACGCATCCGAAGCATCCGACCCGGGGGTCGTCGCATCCGGCGGGAACCCGTCCGGCGCCCACCCCGAGGTCGATGCCGCCCTCGCCGCCCTCGGCGAGGGCGCGCGCATCTGGAGCCACCTGACCCTCGGGCAGCGGGGGCGGCTCCTCGAGCGACTGCACGCGACGGTGTCGGCTGTCGCAGAAGAATGGGCGGATGCCGCATCCGACCTCAAGGGCGTGCCGGCCGGTCACCCCCTGCGCGGCGAGGAGTGGCTCGGCGGACCGTACGCGGTCCTCGTTTCGCTGCGCGCCTATGAGCAGACGCTGAAGACTCTGCAGAAGGGCGGGAATCCGCTCGACGGCCTGCGCGTGGACGAAGCGCCGACCGGTGGCATCCGAGCGCATGTCTTCCCCGCGAAGCCGATGGACTCGCTTCTGCTGTCCGGCTTCTCCGGCGAGATCTGGATGGCGCCAGGCCTCACGCTCGACGAGGTCCGCGCGACGGCGGGGCTCGGACAGCGCCACCCCACAGCGCCGGGCGGCGTCGGCCTCGTACTCGGCGCCGGCAACGTCACCTCCATCCCCGTGCTCGACGTGCTCTACGAGCTGCTCGCGAACAACCGCGTCGCGCTCCTCAAGCTCAACCCCACGATGGACCCCCTGATCCCGGTGTTCGAGCGGGCCCTCGCTCCGCTGATCGAGCCCGGTCTCGTGCGCATCGTCTCCGGCGGGCCGGACGTCGGAGAATACCTCACCGCCCACCCGGGCATCGATCACGTGCACATCACGGGCTCGGCGACGACCTTCGATGCCATCGTGTGGGGCACGGGTGAGGAGGCGGAGAGGCGCCGCGCCGAGGACAGTCCCCAGCTGACCACCCCGATCACCAGCGAGCTCGGCGGGGTGTCGCCGATCATCGTGGTTCCCGGCGTCTGGACGGACGCCGACCTGCGCTTCCAGGCGGAGCACGTGGTGACGATGCGGCTGCAGAACAGCGGCCACAACTGCGTCGCCGCCCAGGTCGTCCTCCTCTCGTCGGAGTGGCCGCAGCGCGAGGCCTTCCTGGGGTCGCTCCGTGAGGCGTACGCGGCTGCGCCGGCTCGCCCGGTCTGGTATCCCCGGGCCGACGAGAAGCTCCAGGCCGCGGCATCCGCCTACCCGGACGCCGAATGGTTCTCGGATCGCACCCGTGCGCTCGTCCATCTCGACGGCGGCGCCGACGCCTCAGCACTCGAGGGGACGGAGTACTTCTCCCCCGTGCTCGGAGTGATCGAACTGCCAGGACTCGGACAGGAGTTCGTCGACGCGGCGGTGGCGCACGCCAACGATAAGCTCACCGGCAGCCTCGGCGCCAACGTCCTCATCGACCCCGCGACGCAGAAGGCCCTGGGTGACGGGTTCGAGCGCGCCATCGCCGACCTTCGGTACGGCGGTATCGCGATCAACACCTGGACCGCCTTCAACTACCTGACTCCGGTGCTGACATGGGGTGGATTCCCCGGCGGCACCCTGCACGATGTCGGCAGCGGCATCGGAGTCGTGCACAACGCCCTCCTCCTCGCCGGAGTGGAGCGGTCGGTGGCTCGCGGTCCCTTCCGTCCGTTCCCGCGTTCCCTGCCGACGATGATCCGGACGCGGAGCGTGTCGAAGGGCGGCCTGCTGCCCAAGCCACCGTGGTTCGTGACCTCGCGCACCGGCTCCGAGGTCAGTGAGGGCTTCGCGCGCTACCGCATGGATGGCAGCCTCGTGCGGCTTGCGGGGACACTCGCCAAGGCGTTCCGCGCGTGAGCCGCTCGCGACGGCTCACCAATCCGCTCGCGGCCCGCACGACGAGACGGGATGCCGCTGCCCGGCCGTTCGGACGCGACGGGCTGACCGCCGACTACATCGTCGTCGGCGCGGGGTCTGCGGGCGCCGCCGTGGCCGCGCGCCTCACCGAGGATCCGACCGTCTCCGTGCTGCTGTTGGAGGCCGGAGGTCCGGACACGAAGCTCGAGCTGCACGTGCCGGCCGCGTTCTCGAAGCTCTTCCGAGGCATCTACGACTGGGGGTACGACACCGTCCCCCAGCCGCACCTCGAAGGCCGCACCGTCTACTGGCCGCGGGGCAAGACACTCGGGGGCTCGTCGTCGCTGAACGCCATGATGTGGGTGCGCGGATTCGCGGCCGATTACGACGGATGGGCGCACACCGCGGGAGAGCGGTGGTCATGGAAGTCGCTGATCCCGTATTTCCAGCGCGTCGAGCGCACCCAGGGCCCGACGGATCCGACACAGGGCACAGATGGTCCTCAGTCGGTGGAGCACCAACGCGACCCACGGCCGGCCACGGCGACCTTCCTCGACGCGGCTCGGGAGGCGGGCTTTCCCGTCACGCCCGCGAACCTGCCCGAGGGTCAGGGCTTCTCGCAGACGATGGTGTCGCAAAGGCGTGGCGGCCGGGCATCCACCGCCGATGCATACCTTCGTCCGGCGCGTCGCCGGCCGAACCTGCGCGTGCTCACCGGCGCGCACGTGCGACGCGTGACGTTCGAGGCGCGTGCAGGCACGTCGTCCCGTGGAGCGGTCCCTGAGCGAGGGAGCGAAGCGACCGAGACGAAGGGCGCCTCGCCCGATACGCACAGCCCCCGCGCCACCGGCGTCTACGTCGAGGTCGGCGGGGTCCGCAGGCACGCCGTCGCACGGCGCGAGGTGATCCTGTGCGGTGGAACCATCAACACCCCGCAGCTGCTGATGTTGAGCGGCATCGGACCGGCCCAGCACCTCGCCGAACACGGCATCCCGGTCATCGTCGACAGCCCCGAGGTCGGCGAGAACCTGCAGGACCACCTCGTCGCAGGACTCGCGCCGCAGGCGAAGGGCGGCACGCTCTTCGACGCCGGCCGCCCGACCGAACTCGCGCGGTACCTCGCGTCCCGTCGCGGGATGCTGACATCCAACGTGGCGGAGGCGATCGGCTTCGTGCGCACCGAGATGGCGGACCGCACGGGGATGCCGGCGGACCTCCCCGACATCGAGATCCTCTTCGCCCCCGTCCCCTACGTCGGAGAAGGCCTCGTGCCCGCACCCGAGCACGGGCTGACGGTGGCGGCGATCCTGCTGCAACCCCGCAGCCGGGGCACCATCCGGCTGGCTTCGAAGGATCCGGCTGCGAAGCCGCTCATCGACCCGCGCTACCTCAGCGATCCCGACGGCGTCGACGCCGAGACGCTGCTGGCCGGCCTCGCGATCTGCGAGCGCATCATCGCCACTGACGCGCTGGGCGCCCTCACCACGGGCCGCTGGGTGCTGCCCACCGACGGACACGAGCTCACGCCCGAGCAGCGGGCCGAACTCTCGATCCGGCGGTACTCGCACACTCTCTACCACCCCGTAGGCACGGCGCGAATGGGCTTGGACGACGCCTCCGTGGTGGACTCCGAGCTGCGCGTTCGCGGCGTGGAAGGACTGCGCGTGGCGGACGCGTCGGTCATGCCGACCGTCATCCGGGGCCACACGAACGCGCCCGCGATCGTCATCGGAGAGGCCGCCGCCGACCTGATCCGGGGCGTGCGCGCATAGCACCACCTCCTACCTCACTCCGAGCACCGGGCAGCTTACACCGAGCCGCCGAGCCAAAAGCGCGCGGCGGGTCAGGCGGAGGCGAAGCGGTCCGTAGCCGCCACGAGCGCTGCGGCGATGCCCGGTTCCGTGACGGAGTGACCGGCGTCATCCACGACGACAAGTTCCGCTTCCGGCCAGGCACGATGCAGATCCCACGCGGTCATGATCGGCGTGCAGATGTCGTAACGTCCCTGCACGATGACGGCCGGGATGTGCCTCAGCCTCCCTGCATCCGCGATCAGCTGGCCCTCGCGGAACCAGCCGCCGTGCATGAAGTAGTGGTTCTCGATGCGCGCGAACGCCGTCGCGGCGTGCGGCTCAGCCATCTTCGACACCAGGTCGGGATCCGGCCGCAGGGTCAATGTGGAGGCTTCCCACGTGCTCCAGGCGACGGCCGCCGGTACGTGCACCGCCGGGTCGGGATCGCTCAGCCGCCGGTGGTACGCCTCGATCAGGCGGGACCGCTCCAGTACCGGGATCGGAGCGACGAAGTCCTGCCAGAGGTCCGGGAAGATCGCCTCGGCGCCGCCCTCGTAGAACCACTCCAGCTCGTGGCGCCGCAGGGTGAAGATGCCCCGCAGCACGAGCTCGGTCACGTTCTCGGGGTGCGCCTGCGCGTAGGCGAGTGCCAGTGCACTGCCCCACGAGCCGCCGAAGACCTGCCAGCGCGCGATGCCGAGGTTCTTGCGGAGCAGCTCGATGTCGGCCACCAGGTGCCACGTCGTGTTGTACCGGAGGTCGGCATCCGGCCACGCCGCATGCGGCGTGCTGCGTCCGCATCCGCGCTGGTCGAACAGGACGATGCGGTACTTCTCCGGGTCGAACAGCCGGCGGTGCGAGGGCGAGGTCGCCGCACCGGGTCCCCCGTGCAGGAACACGACGGGCTTGCCGTGCGGATTCCCGCTGCACTCCCAGTAGACCCGGTGACCGTCGCCGACCAGCAGCATGCCGCTGTCGTAGGGCTCGATCGGGGGGTACAGCGCGTCGGCCTCGGTCATAGGCTGCTTCCCGGCACGGCGAAGGTGTCGCACGCCCCGATGCCGTTGTCGTAGCCCGCGTCGAACCAGCGCTGGCGCATCTCGCTCGACCCGTGCGTCCAGCCCTCGGGATTGACGGCGCCCCCGGACGCCGCCTGGATGTGGTCGTCGCCGACGGTCGCGGCGGCGTTCAGCGCGTCCGCGATCTGCTGCCGCGTCGGGGGTTCGAGGAAGGGCACGCCGGCCTCATCCTCCTGCTCGGTCATCGCCCCGACCCACGCGCCGGCATAGCAGTCGGCCTGCAGCTCCATGCGCACGCCGTTGCTGTCCGGCCCCGTGCCGTTGTCGGGATACCTCTGCATCGTGCCCGTGATCTGCTGGATGTGGTGCCCGTACTCGTGCGCGAGCACGTACAGCTGGGCGAGCGGGCCGGCGGTGGCGTCGAAGCGATCGCGCAGGAGGGCGAAGAACGTCGGGTCGACGTAGACGTTCTCCTCCGGCGGGCAGTAGAACGGGCCGGTCGCATTGGATGCCGTGCCGCACTGGGTGCCCGTCTCGACATCCACGATGATGAGCTCCGGCTCGCGGTATCCCTCGACGTTCTCGGCCCAGAACTGGTCGATGGCGAGGGATGCCGCCGCCAGCCGGCAAGCGTCGTTGGCGTTGGCGTCGGCGCCCGTCTCGCAGTTCGCGATCTCGGAACCGCCGGTCTGCTCCTGCTGGGGTGCTCCGCCACCACCGACCAAGCCTGTGAGGTCCACACCCGTGAACATGCTGATCAGCAGGACGGCGATCCCCACGATTCCCACGCCGCCGCCGGCGACCGCAGCTCCGCGCCCACGGCGCCGCGCTTTGTTTCCCCCGACATTGGCGTTCTCATTGAACGTCATGGCCCCACGGTAGTTGACGCCGGCTGTGATCGTCAGGCGGCTCCGCGAAGGGCCACGGATGTCTATACTCTGCACACGCGCCTAGGCTCGGGGCATGGCAGCGACTCCTCCGACCGCGGGGACCACCCCGACCACACGGTCGATACCGACCACCGTGACCATCACCGGAGCGGGCGGGCAGATCGGCTACGCCCTGTTGTTCCGCATCGCGGCAGGAGACATGCTCGGGCCCGACGTGCCGGTGCGGCTGCGCCTGCTCGAGATCCCGCAGGGACTGCGCTCGGCAGAGGGTGCGGCGCTCGAGCTGCAGGACTGCGCCTTTCCGCTGCTGGCCGACGTCGAGATCACCGACGACCCCGCCGTGGCGTTCGACGGGTGCAACCTGGCGCTCCTCGTCGGCGCGCGGCCGCGTGGTCCGGGCATGGAGCGTGCCGACCTGCTGGCCGCGAACGCCGGGATCTTCGGGCCGCAGGGTGCCGCGCTCGGCGCGCACGCGGCGGACGATGTGCGCGTGGTCGTGGTGGGCAACCCGGCGAACACGAACGCACTGATCGCCGCTGCCTCTGCCCCCGACATCGATCCGAGCAGGTTCACGGCCCTGACCCGGCTGGACGAGAACCGCGCCAAGGGCCAGCTCGCCCAAGCGCTCGGCGCGCCGGTCGGCGACATCCGGAACGTCACCATCTGGGGCAACCACTCCGCCACGCAGTTCGCCGACGTCGCGCACGCCACGGTCGGCGGCCGAGCGGTGACGGACGCGCTCGCGGAGCGGCTCGACGTGGATGTCGCCGCCTGGCTCGACGACACCTTCCTGCCGCGCGTGGCGAAACGAGGTGCCGAGATCATCGAGGTTCGTGGCTCCTCGTCCGTCGCCTCGGCCGCGAACGCGACGATAGACCATGTGCGGGACTGGGTGCACGGCACGGGCGAGGGATGGACGTCTGCCGGTCTGATCTCCCGCCGCGAGTACGACGTGCCGGAGGGCCTCGTCTCGTCGTTTCCCGTCCGCAGCGACGGAACCGGCTGGCAGATCGTCGAGGGGCTCGAGATCGACGACCGGGCGCGACGGCTCATCGACGCATCGGTGGCAGAACTCGCGGCCGAGCGCGACGCGGTGCGCGAACTCGGCGTCCTCTGAGTGGTCGTCCCGCTCGCAGCGGTCTCCCCGCCCCGGCTCGGTTACGGAGTGTCGCCACGCCAGGCACAATAGAGGGGACGAAGGAGCGCGGATGAGCGAGACAGCAGGCGTGACGGATGCCGCCACGCGGCACGCCCCGCACGATCACTCCTCCGAACCCGGGCTGCAGACGAGCCCGCTGCACCTGCCGCACACGGCGGCCGACTGCCCCAAGTGCTTCGTCGAGCTGCAGCGCGACCGCGACTGGTGGCAGGCCCGTCCCGCCGGGTCCCGTCTCGTGGGCCTCGTCGTGGCTCGGGACGGCATGCCGCCGGTCGTGGAGCAGCGCGACGACCTCACGCGCTTCGGCGTCCCGATCGAGGGGTTCCGGCATCCGGCGCCCGACATCCTGGAGACGTGGGAGGACCGACTGAGCCGCTTCTTCGGCACGGTCCGCTCCGGGGACGTTCTCGTCGTCACGAGCGTGCACGCGCTGGGACGCGACATCGACGAGGAGACGCGCACCGTCGCCGAACTGCACCGCCGCGGCATCGTGGTGAAGGTGCTCGGCCACGGCGGCCCGCACCTCTACGACACCGGGCGCTAGAGGAAAAGGGCCCGGACCCCCTGTCCTATGCCCCGACGTAGTGCCGCAGGTGCGTGGCGGTGAGGGTCTCGCCCTTCGCCACGAGGTCGGCCGGCGATCCCTCGAACACGACCGTGCCGCCGTCATGGCCCGCACCGGGTCCGAGGTCGATGATCCAGTCGGCGTGGGCCATCACGGCCTGGTGGTGCTCGATCACGATGACACTGTTGCCGGCGTCGACCAGCCTGTCGAGCATCGCGAGCAGGTTGTCGACGTCGGCCAGATGCAGGCCGGTCGTGGGCTCGTCGAGCACGTAGATCGCGCCCTTCTTGGCCATGCTGATGGCGAGCTTCAGTCGCTGGCGCTCACCGCCGGACAGCGTGTTCAGCGCCTGCCCGAGCGTGATGTAGCCGAGGCCCACGTCGCTCAGGCGCGCGAGCATCGTCTGCGCGGGGCCCTTCGCCGAGGATGCCGCGAAGAACTCGGTCGCCTCGGCCACCGACATCCCGAGCACTTCGGCGATGTTCTTGCCGTCCAGCAGGTAGCCGAGCGCCTCGTCGGAGAAGCCCGTGCCGCCGCACACCTCGCAGAGGGTCTCGACGGTGGAGGCGAACCCCAGCTCCGTGATGATGACCCCGAGCCCCTTGCACGCGGGGCAGGCGCCGTCCGAGTTGGCGCTGAAGAACGCGGGCTTCACACCGTTCTCCTTGGCGAACGCGGCCCGGATGCCATCGAGAAGGCCCGTGTAGGTCGCCGGGCTGCTGCGCCGAGACCCCTTGATCGCCGACTGGTCGACGACGACGACATCATCGAACGCGGGGACGTTGCCGTGGATCAGCGACGACTTGCCCGAGCCGGCGACGCCGGTGACGACGGTCAGGATGCCCAGCGGGATGTCGACGTCGACGCTCTTCAGGTTGTGCTGGGTCGCGCCGCGGATCTCGAGGTGTCCCTTCGGCGCGCGCAGCGACGATTTGAGCTGCGCTCGGTGATCGAAGTGCCGGCCCGTCAGGGTGCCCGAGGCGCGGAGCCCTTCGACATCCCCCGTGAACATGATCTCGCCGCCGTTCCGCCCCGCCCCCGGGCCGAGGTCCACGACGTGGTCGGCGATCGCGATGACCTCGGGCTTGTGCTCGACGACGAGCACCGTGTTGCCCTTGTCGCGGAGGAGCCGGAGCAGCTCGTTCATGCGCTGGATGTCATGAGGGTGCAGGCCCGCGGTCGGCTCGTCGAAGACGTAGGTGATGTCGGTGAGGCTCGACCCGAGGTGGCGGATCATCTTCGTGCGCTGCGCCTCGCCGCCCGAGAGCGTGCCCGACGCGCGATCGAGGGAGAGGTAGCCGAGGCCGATGTCGACGAAGGAGTCGACGGTGTCGCGCAGCCCGGCCATGAGCGGTGCGACCTCCGGGTCCTCGACAGTGCGCAGCCACGCCGCCAGATCGGTGATCTGCATCGCCGCGGCATCCGCGATGTTGACACCCTGGATCTTCGACGACCGCGCTCCGTCGTTGAGACGCGTGCCGCCGCAGGCGGGGCACGCCGTGAACTTGACGGCCCGCTCGACGAACGCGCGGATGTGCGGCTGGAGGCCGTCGCGGTCCTTCTGCAGGAAGCTCTTGGTGATCTTCGGGATGAGCCCCTCGTACGTCATGTTGAAGTCGCGCAGCTTGACCTTTGTCGGCTCCTTGTAGAGGAAGTCCTGGCGCTCCCTCTCCGTGAACTCCCTGATCGGCTTGTTGGGATCGAGGAAGCCCGATTCCGTGAAGCCCTTCACCATCCAGCCGTCGACGTTGTAGCCGGGGATCGTGATGGCGCCGTCGGCGAGCGACTTGCTGCTGTCGAACAGCTCGTCGAGGTCGACGTCGCTGACCTCGCCGAGACCCTCGCAGCGGGGGCACATGCCACCCGTGAGCTCGAAGGTGCGGTGCTCGCGCTGCGGCTTGCCCTCGCCGCGCTGCACGGTGATCGCCCCGCTGCCGCTCACGGAAGGGATGTTGAACGAGAACGCCTGCGGCGAGCCGACGTGCGGCTGCCCGAGCCGGCTGAAGAGGATGCGCAGCATGGCGTGCACGTCGGTCGCCGTGCCGACCGTCGAGCGGGCATTCGCCCCCATGCGCTCCTGGTCGACCAGGATCGCCGGACTGAGGTTCTCGAGCGCGTCGACCTCGGGACGGCCGAGGGTGCCCATGAACTGCTGCACGAACGTGGAGTAGGTCTCGTTGATGAGGCGCTGCGACTCGGCGGCGATCGTCCCGAACACCAGCGACGACTTGCCCGACCCACTCACCCCGGTGAACACCGTCAGCCGGCGCTTCGGGATCTCGACGCTGATGTTCTTGAGGTTGTTCTCGCGCGCCCCGACGACCCGGATCAGTTCATGGGAATCGGCGACGTGAGGGCTGGTGGCGGCGTTCTGCGTGGCAACGGACATCGTGTTCCTCCGACTGTTCAGACTAGTGAACACACTGCCGTGCATCACGGACAGATGGTGTGTCCGCATTCTCCGGAGCGCGAAGGGACCCGATCTGCTGCTTCTGGCGTGTTCGAGCAGCAGATCGGGTCCCTTCGGCATGGGTCAGCCCGCGAGGCGGTGTCCCGGTTAGTTCTTGATGTGCTTCTCCGGCGTCGGCAGCACGCCCGCCTCGCGCAGCGCGTCGTAGTGGGCGCGCGCCTCGTCCTGGCGCTCCTGCTCGGCACCCGACGCGATCGGGGCCCGGACGTGCTCCGGCGCGTAGCCGAAGGCGTCGACGAGGTCGAGGGCGTGGGGACGAAGTCGCAGGCACAGGCGGTCGATGTAGCTCGACACCGCCGCGGCGCGCTGGGTCGAGAGGCGCCCGTTGATCAGGTGCCACGCGAGGTGCTTCTCGATCAGCCCGAGGCCGAACAGGTCACGCATCCAGGTGAGCACCTGCTTGGTGCCGGCATCCTCGATCGCGTCGACGGCATCCGTGAACGCCTCCCACTGCAGCAGCTCGCCGTGCGCACGGGCCGCCTCGATGAGTTCGGACTGACTGGCGTTGAAGATCGCCGCCGCCTCTTCCTTCGAGAGCCTGGCGGCCGGGCGCAGGCGGGCCGCGATGTCGGCGACCATCTGCTGCACGCGTTCGGTCAGCAGCTCGTGCTGCTGCTCGGCGCGGAGACCCCGCTCGACCGACCGAGCGGTCGAGCCGAAGTCGCTGACGGCCTGGCCAAGCTGGCGCAGTCCGGAGCCGTGGAACACGTGCCCCGCGGTCTGGCCGGCCGCGTAGGCCACGAGCTTCTTGGCATCCGCGCCCTTGAACTGCTTCGCGTAGTCGCTCAGCAGGCGCTTGCCGACGAGCTGCAGCAGCACGTTGTTGTCGCCCTCGAACGTGGCGTAGATGTCGAGGTCGGCCCGCAGCCCGACGAGCCGGTTCTCGAAGAGGAAACCCGCGCCGCCGCAGGCCTCGCGCGCCTCCTGCAGGGTGTCGAGCGCGTGCCAGGTCGACAGCGGCTTGAGGGCCGCAGCCAGGGTCTCGAGGTCCTCACGGTCGGCATCCGAGGCTGCGTCCCCGCTGAAGACCGAGTCGAACTTCTGCAGGAACACGTCGTGCGAGAAGATGTGCGCGTAGGTGCTCGCGAGCCGCGTCAGCAGGCGGCGCTGGTGCTTGCCGTAGTCGAGCAGCACGACCTCGCTGGTGCCTGCTCCGGAGTCGAACTGCCGGCGCTGGGTGGCGTACGTGATGGCGATGTAGAGGGCGAGCGCCGACGCCCACGACGCGGCGCCGTCGAGCGACACCCTGCCCTGCACCAGGGTGCCGAGCATCGTGAAGAACCGTCGGCCGGCGCTCTTGATCTCGCTCGAGTAGGTGCCGTCCGGGGCCACGTCGCCGTAGCGATTGAGCAGGTTCGTGCGGGGAACGCGCACGTGGTCGAAGTGCAGGCGGCCGTTGTCGATGCCGTTCAGTCCGCCCTTGAGGCCGTCGTCCTCCCCGCCGATGCCCGGCAGGAATGCGCCGTTCTCGTCGCGGAGAGGCACGTAGAAGCAGTGCACGCCGTGGTTGACGCCGTTGGTGATGAGCTGCGCGAACACGGTCGCGGCGATGCCGTGCAGGGCGGCGTTGCCGAGGTAGTCCTTCCAGGCGCCGCGGAAGGGCGTGTGGAGCACGAACTCCTCGGTGTCAGGGTCGTAGGTGGCCGTCGTGCCGATCGCCGCGACATCCGAGCCGTGGCCCGTCTCGG
Organism: Micromonospora sp. DT81.3; assembly: GCF_049847225.1. Lineage (NCBI taxonomy): Bacteria > Bacillati > Actinomycetota > Actinomycetes > Micromonosporales > Micromonosporaceae > Micromonospora > Micromonospora sp. DT81.3. Next base: position 110,591 of record NZ_JBNCNY010000007.1, on the reverse strand, counting down.
TCATCGCGAACGCGCCGGGGATCTCGAGGTTCATGATGCCGGGGAGCCACTTGTCGTGGTGCTCCTTGGTGCCCAGCTGAAGCACCGCCGAGCCGAAGAGGCCCCACTGCACGCCGGATTTGATCTGCAGGCTCGGGTCGGCGACGACGAGCTCCTGGAAGCCGGCGATGTTGGCGCCGTTGTTCCCCTCGCCGCCGTACTCCTTCGGGAAGGCGCGGAGGACGCCGCCGTGCTCGACGAGCAGGTGCAGCTGAGTCAGCACGCGTTCGCGGTGCTCGTCCATGCTGAGCCCGTCCACCCGGTGGAAGGCCGGGTCCTTCAGCATCTCGCGGGCCTCGCGGCGGGTGTCGGCCCAGGTGCCGAGCAGCAGCTCGTTCACGCGGTCGACGTCGATGCGGGCGTCGGATGCCTCCTCCGGCGTCGCCGGGGCGGCCGGTGCGCCTCCCGCGGGGGTTCGCTTGCTTCTGGATGGCTTCTCGGGTCGCACAACGGTGTCGGTCATGGGGGTCCTCACATCGCAGGGGGGAAAGGGGATCTGCCTCGATGGTAGAAGTTCGACAACCCTTTCCCAACACGCATGGAGTTATCCGACAAGGGAATCGACCGACGTCACCCACGGGCGTTGTACAGCCCCCACACACGGGCGCCGTCGCGGGTCAGAACAGGCCGACGATGCGGCCGTCCTCGGTCACATCGATCTCCATCGCGGCAGGGTGCTCCGGCAGGCCGGGCATCGTCATGACATCGCCGCACACCATGACCACGAACTCGGCACCGGCGGCCAGGCGCACCTCCCGGATGTCGACCGAGTGCCCGGTCGGTGCTCCGCGCAGCTTCGAATCGGTGGAGAACGAGTACTGGGTCTTGGCGACGCAGACGGGGTAGTGCCCGTAGCCGGCGTCCTGCAGGCGGCGGATCTGGGTGCGGACCGCCGTCGAGGCCGTGATGTCGTGGGCCCCGTAGATGCGCCGGGCGATGGTGCGCATCTTCTCCCACAGCGTCGCCTCGGCGGGATAGACGAACCGCAGCTCGCTCGGCTCGTCGCACAGTCGCACGACCTCGCGCGCGAGGTCTTCGGCCCCGGCGCCGCCCTCGGCGAAGTGCGTGGCGAGGACCGCTTTCGCGCCGAGGCGTTCGACACCGGCGATCAGCGCCGCCACCTCGGCATCCGTGTCCTCGGCCCGGGAATTGATGGCGACGACGCACGGCAGGCCGAACACCTCCCGCACGGTGGCGATGTGACGCTCGAGGTTCACCAGACCGTGCTCCAGGGCCCCGACGTTCTCGGCAGGCAGACCCGCTACCTCGACTCCGCCGTGGTACTTCAGCGCCCGCACCGTGGCGACGATCACGGCGGCGGAAGGGCGCAGACCGGAGGTGCGGCAGAGGATGTCGACGAACTTCTCGGCCCCGAGATCGGCGCCGAAGCCGGCCTCGGTGACGACGTAGTCGGCGAGACGCAGGGCCGCGCCGGTGGCGATCGCGGAGTTGCAGCCGTGGGCGATGTTGGCGAACGGCCCGCCGTGGATGAAGGCCGGGGTGTGCTCCAGCGTCTGCACGAGATTGGGCGCCAGCGCATCGCGCAGGATCGCCGTCATCGCGCCGTGCGCGGCGAGGTCGCTCGCGAGCACGGGTGTCCTGTCGCGGGTGTACGCCACGACGATGCGGCCCAGGCGGTGCCTCAGGTCGGCGAGGCTCGTGGCCAGGCAGAAGATCGCCATGACCTCGGACGCCACGACGATGTCGAAGCCGGACTCCCGAGGGTAGCCGTTGCCCGCCCCACCGAGCCCCACGACCACATCCCGCAGGGCACGGTCGTTCACATCGAGCACCCGACGCCAGGTGATGCGCCGCACGTCGATGCCCAGCGCGTTGCCGTGGTGCACGTGATTGTCGATGAGCGACGCGAGCAGGTTCGTGGCCAGAGCGATGGCCGAGAAGTCTCCGGTGAAGTGCAGGTTGATGTCCTCCATCGGCACGACCTGGGCGCGGCCCCCGCCGGCCGCCCCGCCCTTCATGCCGAACACCGGCCCGAGCGCGGGTTCGCGCAGGCAGATCATCGCCCGTTCGCCGATGCGCGTGAGCGCGTCGCCGAGCCCGACCGTCGTGGTGGTCTTGCCTTCACCCGCCGGTGTCGGCGAGAGCGCGGTCACCAGCACGAGCTTGCCCTGCGGGCGACCCTCGATGCCCTGCAGAAAGGGCAGTGAGACCTTCGCCTTGTAGCGCCCGTACGGTTCCAGGGCATGATCCGGGATGCCGAGGCTCTCGGCGATCTGGCCGATCGGACGCAGAGTCGCCGCCTGGGCGATCTCGATATTGCTCGGGCTCATCGTGAATCCTCCCGCGGTCGCCGCTGACCGCTCGCCCAGCCTAGAGGGCCCCTTCAGCGGTCAGGCGGAGCGGATCGCCGGACGTGACCATGGTGGCCGGAGCGCTCCGCGGGACTATGGTCAACGCATGAAACGCACCCTCGCCGGCATCGTGGCCGCCCTCGCCGTGGCCCTCGGGTCGACTCTCGGACCTTCCGCGGCCCCCGTCGCTGCGGCGACCGCGGCCCCCACGGCTCTGGTCGCGGCCGCGGCGGCTCTCCCGGTCACAACCACCACCGTGACGGTGAAGATCGACGGTCGCTCCTTCTCGGCCCGGCTCGTCCAGCCGAGCGGAAGCGCTCCCAGGACGTACCCCGTGATCGCCTTCGGACACGGCTTCCTGCAGTCCACCGCACAATACGCAGGCACGCTTAACTCGATCGCCTCCCGCGGCTACGTGGTGATCGCTCCGAACAGCGAAGGCGGCTTCGCACCCGACCACTCGCGCTTCGCCGACGACCTCTGGCGGTCGCTGCGGTGGGTGCGGTCCACCCAGCCCAACGCGAGCCTGACCCTCGACGCTGTGGCGGGTCACTCCATGGGCGGCGGCGCCGCGGTGGTCGCTGCCGATCGATACCCGGACATCGACAGCATCGCAACTCTGGCGGCCGCCCAGACCACGCCGTCGGCCACGGCCGCGGCGGCCGGCATCGCCGTGGGTGCCCTCTTCGTCGTCGGTTCGGCCGACACGGTGGTGGCGCCGGTCACGACGCGCGGCATCTACAACGCCAAGCCCTCTCCTGCGACGTTCGCGACGATCACCGGCGGCTACCACTGCGGTTTCATCGAGTCGACCGCCTTCCTCGGCGTCGGCTGCGACCGGGGCTCGATATCGCGGTCGGCGCAGCTTTCGATCACCCGCGGGCTGCTCGGCGCCTGGTTCGACCGCGCGTTCAAGGGCGCGCCCGTCCCCGCCGTCCCCAGCGGAGTCGTCGTCGAGAGAAAGTAGCGACGCTAGAGCGGAAGGCCGTGCCCGAAGCGGAACAGCGGGTCCTCCGTGTCGAACGGCACGTCCGGCCGGTTCGCCTCGACGGCTGCCGTGCTGCGCGGAAGGTCGAACGGGAGACGGCCCTTCGGATGCGCCGCACCGGTCAGCACGTCCAGCAGAGCGTGCGCGCTGACACCCCAGTTCGCCACGACGGCGGATGCCGCTCCCACGAGACGGGTCAGGATCGCCGGCCGATCGAGGAACACGTCGACGACGGTCGGCACCGCACGGGCGACCTCGAGGACATGCGCGATCGTCTCCGCATCGAAGTCGAGCGAACCGGCGTGGAAGAAGTTCTCGAACGTCGTGGCTCGGGTCTCGAACGGGGCCTTCAGTCGCAGGATCGCGACGTCGGCGTCCTTCGGTCCCTGTGCGAGGACCCCGTACTCGGCGACGATCTCGGCCGGGATGCCCTCGGCGTAGATGCGCAGACCGCGAGCCAGCGGGAGCGTCGGCTGCACGCTCCCGATCAGCTCGTTCGTGAGGACGGTGATCGAGGCGCGCTGTGCCTCGGCGCCCGCGGCGCGGAACTCGGGCGATCCGACGATGGCCCCTGCCGCCTCGGCGTCGACGTACGGGGCGTCGAAGAGGCCGAGGACGAACTTCTCGCGCAGCAGGCGCCTCGCGGAGGCATCCAGCCGCTCTTCGGCGATGTCGCCGTCGACCACCAGCTCGACCAGCAGCTCCGGGCAGGCCTCGCCGCCGAACTGGTCGGCACCGGCATCCAGCACCTTCTTCATGCGTTCGCGCGGCGAGAGGTGCTCCACGCCCCAGGCGCGAGCGGGGTGCCGGTCGCCGAAGATCTCGGCGTCGGTGAGAAGGCCCCAGTCGGTGCAGACGACGCCGTCGAAGCCGTAGCGCTCGCGCAGAAGGCCCGTGATCACGGACTTGTTGAAGCCGAAGCCCACCTCCTCGTACTGCGTGCCGACGGGCATCCCGTAGTACGGCATCACCTGGCGGGTGCCGGCGTCGAACGCGGCCTCGAAAGGCGTGAGGTGCAGCTCGAACGCATCGCCGGGGTAGACCTGCTCGCGGCCGTAGGCGAAGTGCGGGTCCTCGCCGTCCTTCTGGGGACCGCCACCCGGAAAGTGCTTGGTCATCGTGGACACCGAGCCGGCGCCGAAGGACGCGCCCTGGAATCCGCGGATGTAGGCGGCGCCGAGTCGCGCCGACAGATCGGCGTCTTCGCCGAACGTGGCCACCGCACGAGACCAGCGGGGCTCGGTGGCCAGGTCGACCTGGGGGTGCAGCGCGACGCGCAGCCCGACCGCCGTGTACTCCTGCCGGGCGATGTCGGCGAAGCGCTCGACGAGCTCTTCGTCGCCGATCGCAGCGAGACCCATCGTCTCCGGCCACTGCGAGAACGGACCCGCCATGATCGCGGCGCCCGGGTTGTCGCTGAAGGAGTGCCGGGGATCGCTCGAGAGCGAGACCGGAATGCCGAGACGAGTGGATGCGGCGAGGCGCTGCAGCGCGTTGTGCCACTCGGCTATCTCGCCGGCGCTCGGCGCAGTTCCCAGCAGGTTGAAGTGCGTCATGTGCCGCGACTCCACGAAGTCGACCGCCGACGGCGTGCCGAAGGCGGGGTTCGACTCGGCCAGGTCCCCGACCGCGATCATGGTGTGGAAGAAGAGTCCGGCCTTCTCTTCGAGCGTCATCTCGGCGAGAAGCAGCTCCACCCGCTCGTCGACGGGCAGGCCGGCATCGAGCCATGGACGGTCGGCGGCTGGTGCGTCGGTGCGTGTTGCGGTCAGATCTGTCATGTCGGGTTCCTCTCCCGGGAGTGCGCCGCGGCGCAGGGACGATCGTACACATTGATGCCGACCGCTTGGTAACCTTTAGCCGTGAGCAGCCTCGGAGTGGAGGAGACCAGATGAGCGCGACGACGACGCGACGCCAGTACGTCAACGGCGTGCGCAGACGCGAGCAGATTGTGGATGCCGCGGCCGACCTGTTCGTCTCGCCGGGCTTCGGCGCCACATCGCTGCGCGACATCGCCGCACGAGCCGGCATCTCGCATCCGGGTCTGCTGCGGCACTTCACGGGCAAGGACGAGATCCTGGCCGCCGTCGTGGAGCGGCTCGAACGGCGCAATCGCGAGTGGGTGCACACACAGGGGTCCGACAACCCGCTCTCCATCCCGGGGCTGGCCCGCCGCAACGCGGAGGCGCCCGGGTACGTGCAGCTCTTCGCGATGCTCGCCGGCGAGGCGACCAGCATCCGCCACCCCGCCCATGAGCGCATGCGGGAGCGGTACCGCGAAGTGCGGGAGTACACGCGCCGCGATCTCGTCGCCACGGGCGCAACCGGGAATCCGCTCGACGACGCCACGGCCGTGGCAGCGGGGTGGGACGGGCTGCAGCTGATGTCGCTGTACGCGAACGACGGCATCGACATCCCGCGACACCTCGAGGAGCGGCTCGCGTGGATGCGCGGGGAGAGGTCGAAGGTCCTCCTTCCCCCGGCGCCGGATCCGATCCCGGTGTACACGGCGCTCGAGCCGGAGGCGACCGGGTATGCGAAGGGTCGCGAGCGGCGGGCGCGGATCGTCGCGGACGCCTCGCTGCTGTTCGCGCGGGACGGCTACCACCGCACCAGCCTCAAAGAGATCGCCGCAGCCGTCGGCATCCCGAAGGCCACGCTCATGCACCACTTCGGCACCAAGGAGGACCTGCTCACGGCAGTGCTCGTCCGCCGCGATCGCCTGCTCGTGCGCGCCGACCGCCCGCCGCTCAGCCCGGGGGACGAGCTGACCGGAATCGCCGAGGGGGCAGCCCGCAGCGCCCGGGAGGCACCCGGCCTGATCGAGGTCTATGCCGTGCTCTCGTGCGAGGCGGCGAGCGCCGACCACCCCGCGCACGGCTACTTCGCGCAACGCTTCGTCCGGACGCGGGCGTTCTTCACCAATCTGCTCGAGCGCCTCGGCGCCGAAGGACAGCTCGCCGAAGGGGTCGACCCCGAACGGGACGGGACATGGCTCGTCGCCCTGTGGGACGGGCTGCAGTATCAGTGGCTCTACGAGCCGGACGCGGTCGACCTGCCGCGTCTGCTGGACGAGTACGCGCGGAGCCTGGTCAAGGCCTGACGCGGCGCTCGTCACCCAGCCCGTCGAGGGGTCACGGGCAGCGGCTTGGACGATTTGACGCGCTCAGCGACCGGCATCCGGAACCGGACCGACCGGCGGGGGTCGCTCAGGCCGCCGCGATCACCGCGATCACGGCCTCGCCGTACGCTTCGCGCTTCTTGGCGCCGATGCCCGAGATGCCGTCGAGGTCCCGGACGGACGACGGCCGCGCCTCTGCAAGCGCCCGGAGCGTGGCGTCACCGAACACGACGTAGGCGGGAACGCCCTGTTCCTTCGCGGCGCCGGCCCGCCACGCGCGAAGCGCCTCGAAGAGGCTCCGGTCGCCGGCATCGGTCAGTTCGGCCCCCGCGCCGGCGCGGGTTCGGCGGGAGCCGGCTCCCGTTCGTCCGATCACATCGCGCCGGAGCGACACGGTTCGGCGACCGCCCAGCACCTCTGCGGCCGCGTCGCCGAGGGCGAGCGTGCCGTACTCGCCCTTGGCCACGAGGAGGCGCTGCGCGAGAAGCTGGCGGACGACGCTGCGCCAGTCCTGGTCGGAGATGTCTGAGCCGATGCCGAAGGTCGCGAGCTTGTCGTGCCCCTGCTGGGCGACCCGGTCGGTGCGCGCGCCGCGCAGGATGTCGATCAGGTGGCCGGCGCCGAACGCCTGACCGCGCTCGCGCTGCAGGCGCACGATCGTCGACAGAAGCTTCTGCGCAGCGATCGTCCCGTCCCATGCCTCCGGAGGCTCCAGGCACGTGTCGCAGTTGCCGCACGGGCCCGACTGCTCGCCGAAGTATCCGAGCAGGTCGATGCGCCGGCATCCGGTCGTCTCGCAGAGTGCCAGCATGGCGTCGAGGTGCTGCCCCATCCTGCGCCGGTGGGCCGCATCGCCTGCGCCCTGGTCGATGAGCCGCCGCTGCTGCACCACGTCGCCCAGGCCGTACGCCATCCACGCGATCGACGGCTCGCCGTCGCGGCCCGCGCGCCCGGTCTCCTGGTAGTACCCCTCCACCGACTTCGGCAGATCGACGTGGGCGACGAAGCGCACATCCGGCTTGTCGATGCCCATACCGAACGCGATGGTCGCGACCATCACGACACCGTCCTCGCGGAGGAACCTCGACTGGTTCGCGCTGCGCGTCGCGGCATCGAGCCCCGCATGGTACGGGAGTGCGTCGATGCCCTTCGTCCGCAGGAACTCCGCCGTCTGCTCCACGGTCTTGCGGCTGAGGCAGTAGACGATGCCCGCGGGTGCCGGCCCACCGTGTCCCGGCGTCGGTCCCCCCGGTCCCCGAGCTTGTCCGCCCGGTCCTTGAGCCTGTCCGCCCGGTCCTTGAGCCTGTCCCCCCGGTCCTTGAGCCTGTCCCCCCGGTCCCTGAGCCTGTCCCCCCGGTCCCTGAGCCTGTCGAAGGGAATTGATGAACGCGATCAGCTGCTGGCGCGCCTCGGCCTTGGGCACGATGCGGTACTGGATGTTCGGCCGGTCGAAGCTCGCGACGAAGTGCCGGGCGTCGGGAAGGCGCAGGCGCTCGGTGATCTCCTTGTGCGTGGCCTCGGTCGCGGTCGCCGTGAGAGCCACGCGAGGGACCCCGGGGAACTGCTGGCCGAGCTCGCCGAGCGTCAGGTAGTCGGGGCGGAAGTCGTGGCCCCACTGCGACACGCAGTGCGCCTCGTCGATCGCGATGACCGACAGGCTGCCGCGCTGCAGCAGTGCACGCGTCGCCGCGTTCGAGAGGCGCTCAGGGGCGACGTAGATCAGGTCGAGCTCGCCCGAGAGGTAGGCCCGCTCGACGGCCGCACGCTGCTGCGGCGCCTGGGTCGAGTTCAGGTACGCGGCGCGCACGCCGTTGGCGACCAGGGCGTCGACCTGGTCGTGCATCAGGGCGATCAGCGGACTCACGACGAGCCCGGTGCCGGGACGCACGAGCGCCGGGATCTGGTAGACCAGGCTCTTGCCGCCACCCGTGGGCATGAGCACGACGGCGTCACCTCCGGCGACCAACTGGTCGATCGCCTCGGCCTGATTGCCTCGGAACGACTCGTACCCGAAGACCGTGTGCAGCGCCTCCAGCGGCGTCGCGTAGCGGGAGGGTGTGGCGCGCGGCTCCGCGGCTGCGCGGGGTGCGGTGCGGGCGGATGCGGTGGGGCCGAGCGTCGCCCAGTCGTTCTCGGGCGGCGGTGCCCAGTCTCCGTCGGCGGGCGGCGCCCAATCGTCGTCGGGCTGGGGCAACTCGTCGGGATCCCAAGGGGCGTAGTCCTCGAGCGGCGGAGCGTCATCTGCCGGGAGGAATGTCACCCGTCGAGTGTAACCAGCGGCGGCGACACGGCCTGGTGCCGTGCCCTTGATGCGTGCAAGCGCACCGCTGCCGGCGCCGACTGTGGAGAAGCGCCCAACGACCGCCAGCCGGTCGCTGGGCGAGCGCAGCGAAGCGACGCGCCGGACGGCGGCATCCACCGTCACGGACTTCGGAGAATGGCGCCTCAATCGGAAACTGACCCGGAAATCATCCGAACTCCGCGACATTTTCCGAAGTCCGTCCAACCGCACCATCGCCCTCGATCGGAACCGTGGACCGCACTACAGCCGCAGCACCTCGGTGATCCGGACGATGGCGGCGCCCGCCTCCTCCGACGCGGCCAGGTCTACCTCGCCGCGGATCCGCCAGTCGTGGTCCCCCGCCGGGTCGTCGATCGTCTGCTCGACGCTCCAGACACCGGATGCCGCGGCATCCGATTCGTCGACCGTCACGAGCCGGGGCGACCGCGCGGGGCCGCCGGTAAGCATCTCGTCGTGCTCGTCGAAGTAGGCGTCCAGGGCGGCGGACCAGTCGACATCCGGATCGAGCGCCGCCAGGTCGTCGTCCTTCTGCAGAGCCGCGAGCTGCACCCGACGGAACAGCTCGTTGCGCACCAGCACGAGGAACGCGCGCCGGTTCGTCAGCACCGACGGGGGCGCTGGTGGCACGACCGGCGCGTTCGGGTCGCTGACCGGGTTCACGAGGCTCTCCCACTCATCGACCAGCGAGGAGTCGACCTGCCGGACGAGCTCGCCGAGCCATGCGATGAGATCCAGCAGCTCGGAGGTCTGCGCCTCCGACGGCACCGTCTGACGGATCGCCCGGTAGGCGTCGCTCAGGTAGCGCAGCACGAGCCCCTCGCTGCGCGCGAGCTGGTAGTACGAGATGTGCTCGGCGAACGACAGTGCCCGCTCGAACATGTCGCGCACGACCGACTTCGGCGACAGCTCGAAGTCGCGCACCCACGGCTGGCTGGTCGCGAAGACCTCGTACGACTGCAGCAGCAGCTCCTCGAGCGGCTTGGGGTACGTCACCTCCTCGAGGGCATCCATGCGCTGGTCATAGTCCAGGCCCTCCCGTTTCATGGCCGCCACGGCATCACCTCGTGCGAGGAACTGCTGCTGCGAGAGCACGGGGCGCGGATCATCGAGGGTCGACTCGATCACACTGACGACATCGAGGGCGTAGTGCCCGGTGCCGGCGGCGTCCGGGGCGTCATCCGGGTCGAGCAGCTCGATCGCGGCCAGCGCGAAGGGCGAGAGCGGCTGGTTGAGCGCGAAGTTCGGCTGCAGATCGACGGTGAGGCGGATGACGGGGGCCGCGGTGATGGACCGGTCCACCACGACGACACCCGCCGCCACGAGCGTGCGGAAGATCCCGAGCGCCCGGCGAGCGAGCTCGAACCTGCGCGGCCGTGGTTCGTGGTTGTCGAACACCAGCGAACGCACGTTGGCGAACACGTCGCCACCTCGCGCGATGACGTTGATGAGCATCGCCGCGGTCAGCTGCAGGTGGGCCTCCAACGGCTCGGGCTCGGCATCCACCAGCCTCTCGAAGCTCGCCTCGCCCCAGTTGACGAAACCCTGCGGGGCCTTCTTGCGCACGATCTTGCGCTGCTTCTTCGGGTCATCGCCTGCCTTGGCGACCGCACTCGCGTTCTCGATCTCGTGCTCGGGGGCCATCACCACGACGGTCCCCGCCGTGTCGAATCCGGCGCGCCCCGCGCGCCCCGCGACCTGGTGGAACTCGCGGGCGCTGAGCTGCCGCATCCGCTGCCCGTCGAACTTCGCGAGCGCCGTGATCATCACCGTCCGGATCGGGACGTTGATGCCGACGCCGAGCGTGTCCGTTCCGCAGATGACGCGCAGCAGCCCCCGCTGCGCGAGCGTCTCGACGAGGCGCCTGTAACGCGGCAGCATCCCTGCGTGGTGCACCCCGATGCCGGCCCGCACGTACCGTGAGAGCGTGCGCCCGAAGGCGGTGGTGAACCGGAATCCTCCGATGGCCTCGGCGATCGCATCGCGCTGCTCGCGTGAGACGATGCGCACACTCGACAGCGCCTGAGCGCGCTCCATCGCCGCTGCCTGCGAGAAGTGCACGATGTACACGGGAGCCTGCCCTGTCTCGAGCAGCTCCTCGACGGTCTCGTGCACCGGCGTGCGGGCGTATGAGAAGTGCAGGGGAACGGGCCGCTCGACGCCGGTGATGCGCGCTGTCGGCCGCCCGGTGCGGCGGGACAGGTCATCCGCGATGGCCGTGACATCCCCGAGCGTGGCGGACATGAGCACGAACTGCGCGCGGGACAGCAGCAGCAGCGGCACCTGCCACGCCCATCCGCGGTCCGGATCGCCGTAGTAGTGGAACTCGTCCATGACCACCTGGTCGACCGGGAGGTCCGCTCCCTGCCGCAGTGCGAGGTTCGCCAGGATCTCCGCGGTGCAGCAGATGATCGGCGCATCCGGATTCACGGATGAGTCGCCGGTCACCATCCCCACATTCGCCGCGCCGAAGATGTCGACCAAGGAGAAGAACTTCTCACTCACGAGCGCCTTGATCGGAGCGGTGTAGTATGTGCGGCCGCCGCGCGCCAGGCAGGCAGCGTGGGCGGCGACGGCGACGAGCGACTTGCCTGTTCCGGTCGGCGTCGAAAGGATGACGTTCGCACCCGAGACCAGCTCGATCGCCGCTTCATCCTGCGCCGTATAGAGGCTGAGACCCTGGTCGGTCGCCCATGCGAGGAATCCCTCGTAGATCGCGTCGGCGTCGGCGCCGCGCGGAACGTGCTCGAGAAGGGATGTCGACACGTGTCGAGTCTGCCAGGCCGGGCGACGCTGGCCGGCCTGGCAGAGAAGGTCCTAGCCCGCGATCGCCGCCTCCAGAATGTCGGCGAGCGCCCGTTGCCCCGCCGCGTTCGGGTGGAAGCCGCGATCCGTCGTCCTCGCCTGAGGAGCGATGAGGCCGCTGATCCAGCGGTCCCCGGTGTCGCAGAGCCCGTGCCCATCGAAGCCCGCGACGACATCGACGTACATGACGTTCGCGTCTCCTGCGGCAGCCACGCCCTGCGCGATCAGATCGTTCGCCTGCAACACGGCGGCGTTGATGAGTCGCGCCTCTTCTTCGCCGAATGTGACGCCACCTCCGACACTGCACGTGCCGGTGAAGTCACCGAAGAGAAGCGGATATCCCGTGACGATGATCTGCGCGGATGGCGCCTCGGCGCGGATGGCGTCGATCAGCGCCTCGATCTTCTGGGGCAGTGTGGCCAGCAACTGCAGTGAGGCAGTGAGCAGGACCCCGCACATCTCGGGCGGAAGGGGGCTCTTGTTGCTGCACGCGCCCAGAACGTCGCCCCAGTCCGGAGCAGGATCCGCGTCCAGCTGGACGTCGTTCACGCCGACCGTGAGGGTCACCAGCTCAGTCTCGGGCCCGATGGCCCCCGCCACCACGAGATCCCCCAGCTGTTCGAGCACGTCGGCGGTGGACGCCTCGGTGCATGCCGTCGAGACGACGGCCAGCCCGAGTTCCCGCGCCAGCAGCAGGGGATAGGACCGATTGGACCGGAGGCACGCTTCATCGAGGTACGGGAGGTTTCCATTCCCTGACGCGACGGAATCGCCGAGCGCCACATACGCCACGCCGGGCGGCTCGTCGGCGATCGCGGCGGACGGAGCGGCGATGGCGAGCGCGCTGACGCTCAGAGCCAAGGTCGCGAGAATGGACGACAAACGTCGCTTCATGATTCCCCCTTGAATCAGTACGAGGCGTTTCGGGCACCTCGGATTGAGGCTGATGCTAGACCTGCCGCGGGTCCCTCACCAGAGGGTCGGCGTGCGGAGCGACCTGGCGGAATGCGAGCGCCCCACGTACGTTGATAGAGGGAGACGAAGGGACGTTCATGACCGACCAGACAGCGACTCCAGACACCGATGCGCCCGCCACCGCCGACGCGCAGAAGACGGTGACGCGCAACGAGGAGTCCGGCCGCTACGAGATCCGCGTCGAGGGCGCGATCGCCGGTTTCGCCGAGATCGAGCCCGACGGCAGCGGACGCGTCGTCTTCCCGCACACCGAGATCGACCCGGCGTACAAGGGGCTGGGGCTCGGGGCAATCCTGGTGCGGGAAGCGCTGTCGGATGCCGCCCGCCGGGGCGAGACGATCGTTCCGCTGTGCTCGTTCGTGCGCAAGTACCTGCGCGAGAACGACGTGCCGGGCGCCGTCATCGACTGGCCGCGCCGCGGGGACGCCCAGAACTCGGCCAGCCCCGGAGAGCCGCCGGAGTGACCAGGCTCGACTCGGGTCCGGATGCTTCGACGGGGCTCAGCACAGGGGCGTTCGAGGATGCGCCGGCGCTCTGCGACGGCCCGCGCGCGCTCGTGCTCGAGTCGCGCGAGGTGCCGCTCGGCGGCGTCCGCGGGATGGCGGTGCACCGGGCGCTTCCGCAGCGCGACCTGCCGATGGTGGGAGCCTGGTGCTTCCTCGACCGCTTCGGACCGCAGCGGGCCCGCATGCGGGTGGAGCCGCACCCGCACATCGGGCTGCAGACCGTGACCTGGCCGTTCACCGGGGATGTGCGTCACCGCGACAGCGTCGGCAGCGACGTCTTCGTGCGGCGTGGCGCGTTGAATCTGATGACGAGCGGGCGCGGGATCTCGCACTCGGAGTACTCCATCGGCGAGGACGAGGTCGAACTTGATGCCCTGCAGCTGTGGGTCGCGCTCCCGGAGAGCCGCCGCCACGGCGGACCTGCGTTCGAGCAGCACGCGCAGCTGCCTCAACTGCACATCGCGGCGACCAGGACGGCCGAGGTGATCGGTGCGAGCGAGGACCGTGGCTCGAGTGAGGACTTCGCCGCGCACGCGGTCGTGGTGATGGGCGAGTTCGCCGGTGTCGTCTCCCCCGCCAGCGCGTACACCCCGATCGTCGGGGCGGAGGTGCGCGTGTCGCCGGGCACCCGGGTGCGGCTGCCGCTGAAGCCGGAGTGGGAGTACGCGCTGCTGGCCGTGGACGGCGACATCTCGGCCGATGCGGATGCCGCGGCATCCGCTCTCTCGTGGCAGATCGGCGACCTGCTCTACCTCGGCATCTCCCGGGACCACATCGACGTCACGAGCGCATCCGGCGCAACGGTCTTCGTGCTCGGCGGCGAGCCGTTCCCCGACGAGATCGTCATGTGGTGGAACTTCGTGGGCCGCGACCACGACGAGATCGTCGAGGCGCGCGAAGAGTGGGAAGGCTCGTCGGAGCGCTTCGGACAGGTGATCGACCACGGCGACGAGCGCATCCCGGCGCCGCCGCTGCCCGCAGTGCGCCTGACGCCTCGCCGCCGCCGGGCCTGACGGGCGGCCGGCCCGTCGTCGACGGCAAGTACGCTGTGCTGGTGCCAACGTCCTCCGCTCTCTCGACGCGCGTCCTGCTCACGTGCGCGGCGATCGGCGTGGCCACGGGCATCCTCTCCGCAACCGCCGGATATCTGAGCGTGCCCATCTCGGCCGCGATTCCGGTTCTCTACGGACTCATCCTCGGAGCGCAGGTGCTTCCGGGCGTGATCGCGCAGGAACTGCTGCGCCTGCCGTGGGTCGCCCTGATGACGCACCTGATGGGCGCGCTGGTGTCGAGTGCCCTCGCACCCCAGTGGACCGGGCGCTTCCTCGGCGCCGCCATCCTCATCGGGGGCATCCAGGAGGGCGTCGCCGCCATCACCCGCTATCGCCGATGGGAACCATGGCGCTTCGTCGTCTCGGCGCTCCTCATCGGGGCGGTGCTGGCGGCGACCATCGGGCTCGCCGCAGACGTCGGCCGGTTCGAGCCGTGGGCGCAGCTCGTCTACGTCGGATTCTTCCTGGTGTCCCCCGTCGCGTGGACGCTCGTGGGACTCGCCATCGGGGCCGCGCTGCGACGGGCGGGTGTGGCCCGGACGCGCACACCGCGCTGATCCTCCCGCTGCCTCTGAGCTGAGCCGCCCGCCCTACGCGCGGGAAGCAGAGAGTGGGGCCGCGTCTGCGCGGTGGCTCAAGCCCAGTGGAGAAGTGAGGTAAGGCTCGGCTAAGTTGGTCGAACCGACCGCTGACTCCGGAAGAACCGCCGTGACCCCGCCCGACCGCGCCGACCTGCCCGTGGCGGGCTCCCCGGAGGGCGACCCGCTTCTCCGGCTGCGAGGGGTCGCCATCCGCCACGAGGACGCCCCGGCCGCGACGCCGTCCGATGTCTCGTTCGAGGTTCGCGCCGGCGAGGTCGTGCTCGTGCTGGGTCCGAGCGGCTCGGGCAAGTCCACGCTCGCGCTGAGCCTGAACGGCCTCATCCCCCACGCGCTGCCCGCCGAGGTCGGGGGCACGATCGCAGTGGCCCGGATGCCGGCATCCGAGACGCCCGTCGCCGTGCTGAGCACGCGCGTCGCGATGGTCTTCCAGGACCCCGATGCCCAGCTGTTCACGGGATCCGTGCTCGACGAGGTCGCCTTCGGGCCGGAGAATCTGCGGATGCCGGTGGCCGAGGTGATGGCGCGCTCCGAGGCGGCGCTCCGCCGCGTCGGTCTCTGGGACCGGCGTGCAGAGAACCCGGACCGCCTTTCGGGCGGTGGGCGCCAACGGCTCGCGATCGCGTGTGCGCTGGCCATGGGCTCGCCACTGCTCGTGCTCGACGAGCCGACGGCGAACCTCGATCCGGTGGGGATCGACGAGGTGTACGCCGCCCTGGCCGACGTCGTCGCGCAGGGCGACCGGGCCATCGTGCTCATCGAGCACAACCTGGATGCGGCCATCGGGCTCGTCGACAGGGTCGTCGCGCTCGATCAGTCGGGCCGCCTGGTATTCGACGGGCCGGCCCACGACGTGCTGCGCGAGAACGCCGACGCGCTCGTCGCCATGGGCGTGTGGCTCCCCACGGCGACGCTGGCGGCTCTGCGGCTGAGGGATGCCGGCCATCCGCTCGAGCCCCTGCCCCTGACTCCGGCCGAACTGCGGGCGGCACTGGAGGCTTCGCCCTTCGGCGAGGCGCAGCCGGCCGGTGCGGCCGCGCCCCCCGGCACGGGCCGGCGCACCGGCGCGGGCGGCGTGCGGGAGATCACGGGAAGTGCCCCAGGTCAGGCCGCTCCGGCGGCATCCGTCCTGAGTTCGCGCACATCTCCGGATCCGGCACCCGCGCCGCGGGCATCCGTCCCCGCCCCCCTGATCTCGGTCCGCCGCCTCACCGTCATGCGGCGCCGGAGGGCACTCCTCCACGACATCGATCTCGACATCGCGGAAGGCTCCTTCGTCGCCGTCATCGGGTCCAACGGCGCGGGCAAGACCACCCTCGTCCAGGCCATCGCCGGGGTCGTTCCACCGCCGCGGGGTCGCATCCGCGTCGCGGACCTCGACCCCGGCTCCGCGTCCGCCCGGGAGCTCTCGTCGCGCATCGGCTTCGTGTTCCAGAATCCGGAGCACCAGTTCCTCGCCCACACGGTGTTCGACGAACTCGCGCACGGGCTGCGGCTCCTGCACACGCCGGACGACGAGGTGACCGCGCGGGTCGGCGACATGCTCGACCGCTTCGGGCTCGCCGACAAGGCGGAAACGCATCCCTTCCTGCTCTCGGGCGGCCAGAAGCGCCGGCTCTCGGTCGGCACCGCGCTCATCGCCGGTGCGCCGATCCTCGCCCTCGACGAGCCGACGTTCGGGCAGGACCGAGCCCGGGCGGACGAGCTGCTCGGCCTTCTCCGCTCCCTCAATGCGCAGGGGACGACCGTGCTCGTCGTGACGCACGACATGCAGCTCGTCGCCGAGTACGCCACCCACACGGTGCTGCTCGCGGACGGGCGGGTGCGTGCCGCCGGAACGACGGCGGATGTCTTCGCCCGCCACTCGGACATCGAGGGCGCGGGCCTCCGGCCCCCGCCGCTCGCTCGGGCGCTTCGCGGGCTCCCGGGGCTGGATGGCACCATCCGCCTCTCCGATCTGCCCGCGGGGGTGACGGCGTGACCGCGGCGGTGTTCGACCCGTACGCGCCAGTGGCACCGACATCCCGCTTCCTGTACGGCCTCAACCCCCTCTCGAAGATCGCCGGTCCGGCGCCCGCGATGCTCGCCCTCCTTTTCGTTCGTGACCTCGCGACGCCTCTGGCCTTCCTCGCACTGTCGTACGCTCTGCTGCTGATCGGCGCCCGGTTCTCGGGTCGCCTCGCCGCGCTGCTCTTACTGGTGATCCCCGCCGGCGTCGTGCTGGTCGGCTGCGGGTTCGCCGTGTGGGTCGATGCGACCCAGGTCGAACAAACGGCCGAAGTGCTGCGCATCGGCGACCGGGTGCTCTACGCGGGGGCACTCGAGGTCGGATTCGCGACGGCGCTGCGGCTGTCCGCGATCGTGTCGCTCGCGCTCGTCGGAGGGCTGACCACCACAGGTCCTGACCTCGTCCGGGCCAGCGTGCAGCAGCTGCGGCTGCCCTATCGCATCGGCTACACCGCCCTTGCCGCGTATCGGTTCGTGCCCCGGTTCGGGCACGAACTCGAGGTGATCCGCGCCGCGCACCGCGTACGGGGGCACCACGGCGGCCGCGGACCGCTATCGCGTGTCGCGAGGGCGTGGGGCTACGTCGTGCCACTGCTGGCGGGGGCGATCCGGCACGCCGAGCGCGTGGCCCTGGCGATGGATGCCCGCGCCTTCGGCGCCCATCCGACCCGCACCGAGCGGTACCTCGTGCCCTTCCGTCCCCGCGACGCCGTGTTCATCGTGCTCTTCTGGGCGGCCTCGGGCGCCGTGCTCTGGTACCTGTTCCCCTGGCAGCCCGGCTGACGTCCCGGCGTCTACCCGCTCGCGGCGGGCGCGGCCGAGGGTGATGGAGCGGGCCGCACGACCGGGGGTGCAGCCGGCGGCGTGAGGCGGCCGCCCGCCTCGAGCGACCTAGCGCTTGCCGGCGAGCTGGCGGCCGACGATCTCGCGCATGATCTCGTTCGTGCCGCCGTAGATGCGATGCACGCGGGCGTCGAGGAACGCGCGGGCGATCGGGTACTCGGTGATGTAACCGTAGCCCCCGTGCAGCTGCACGCAGGTGTCGAGCACCTCCCACTCGCGCTCGGTCGTCCAGAACTTGACCTTGGCCGCCTCTTCCGGCGTCAGATCGCCGTCCTTGTAGAGCAGCATCGCCCGGTCGATGTACGCCCACAGGGCGTCGACGGTGGCGGCGACCTCGGCGAGGCGGAACCGGGTGTTCTGGAAGTCGACGATCCGCTGGCCGAAGCTCTCGCGGTCCTTGGTGTAGGCGAGCGTCCACTCGAATCCGGCCTGTGCGGCGGCGGCGGCAGCGACGCCGATCGACAGGCGCTCGAGCGGCAGGTTCTTCATGAGCTGCACGAAGCCGTGGCCGGCCTCGCCGCCGATGAGGTTCTCCTCGGGCACGAAGACGTCGCTGAACGACAGCTCTGCGGTGTCGTGTCCCTGAAAGCCCATCTTGTGGAGCTTCTTGCCGTGGTCGAAGCCGTCCATCCCGTTCTCGATCAGGATGAGGCTGAAGGCGTCGGCCTTGTTCCCCTCGCCCGTCTTGACGAAGGTGACGATGACGTCCGCGGTCTTGCCGCTGGAGATGAACGTCTTCGCGCCGTTGACGACGTACCCGCCCTCGACCCTCTTGGCGGTGGTCTTGGCGCCGCGCAGGTCGCTCCCCGCGCCAGGTTCGCTCATGGCGAGGGCGCCGATGATCTCACCGGTCGCCATGCCGGGAAGCCATTTCTCCTTCTGCTCCTGCGTTCCCATGTGGACCAGGTAGGGGATGGCCAGGTCATCCTGGATGCCGAGGGCTCCGGCCAGCGAGCCGGCACCGGCGCGGATGACCTCTTCGTTCACGATCGCGCGGAAGCGGTAGTCCTGCAGCATGCCGGCGCCGCCGAACTCCTCGGGCACCGCGAGACCGAGGATGCCGGCCTGCCCCGCTGCGAGCAGGGTGTCACGGTCGACCTCGCCGGCGGCATCCCACCTCTCGCGGGCCTCATTCGTGACGTAGCGCTTCACGAAGTCCTTGACCATGTCGCGGAATGCCTCGTGGTCTTCGTCGTAGATGTCGCGGTCCATGCCGGTGCCTCCTGTGTGCCCCTGGGGGATCTCGGACGGGCCTGTCGAGGCGCCGTCGCCGCATAGATCCTACCCGCGAGCGGCCGGCTCCCAGCGGAGCGCTGTGGGATCGCATCCCACGATCGTGAAACTGAGTACCGCGATTGTCGGATGCCGCTAACCGGCGTAGTCCGGCGCCGCCGGCAGGGCGAAGAACTCCTCGAGGGTGCGGAACCCGCCGTCGTGGTAGGCCCGGGCGAGGTCCGGGCCGAGGTAGCGCAGGTGCCACGGCTCGGGCTGGTAGCCGGTGAGGGGCGTCTGGCCGTCGTGGTAGCGCACGACCCAGCCGTACTCCCACGCGTGCTCGGCGACCCAGGCGCCCTGCGGAGTCGCCGCGAACTGCTCGATCGATCCGCAGCCCCCGTTCGCGCACGCCACGACGTCTGCGGCGAGGCCCGTCTGGTGCTCGCTGAATCCGGGGCGCGCG
This sequence comes from Micromonospora sp. DT81.3, assembly GCF_049847225.1. NCBI lineage: Bacteria > Bacillati > Actinomycetota > Actinomycetes > Micromonosporales > Micromonosporaceae > Micromonospora > Micromonospora sp. DT81.3. The sequence continues at coordinate 91,367 of NZ_JBNCNY010000007.1, read as the reverse complement.
CTGATGAGCTCGGCGCCGGCCCTGCCGCGCGCACCCACCTGCGTCGCGTACGTCGTGCGCTGCGTGGCGAACGAGCGGAACCCGCTGTCGAGGGCGACCTCACCGGCGCCCGCAGCCGCCGCGGCGGAGATCATCGCGGCCAGCGCGGCAGCGGCATCCCCGCGCAGCGCGGTATCGCCAAGGGTGCGCGTCGACGCGGGCACCGCTATCCCGGACGGCTGGAAGTCGATCGGATCGCACGGGCGCTGCTTGTTGATCACCACCCAGATGCGGCCGGGGTCGGCGAGCGAGATGCACGGCGCGGCGCCGCCCGCGATCGCCGACCGGAAGCGCATGGCGCCCCCGCTGGCGGCGATCACCGCGGCGTCATCCCCGGCCGCCAGCGCCGCCTGCACCGCCGGCAGGGCGCAGAGCGACTCCGCGGCAGGTACCGCCGACACCATCGGGCGCGGCAGCGAGCCCACCGTGGCCGGCGGCGGGGGTTGAACCACCTGGGTCGCCTCGGGGCGCTCCGGCGTCGTCATGGCGAGGCTCGCGGCGGTCGCCGAGCCGCCGATGAGCACGCCCCCGAGCGCGGCGGCGACCCAGAGCAGCGCCGTCGGGCGCGCTCGCGCAGCGTGCTGTGAACCCGGGACCGTCACTGGCCCATTCTCCCCCGCGCACGGCTGATCGACGATTCGGAATTGTGTGCGCCCCATCGCTTGACCCAGATTCGTATCTATGTTCCAATGAAGCATGCGTTGGCAGGGGCAGCAGCTGGGTGTGGCGGATGCCGCCGCCCTGCCGGGGCTCGAGCACATCGACGGCCTCGTGCGCTCAGTCACCACGCCCGAGTTCGCCGGCGTCACCTTCCACGAGGTGATGGCCAAGTCGGCCCTTAACCACGTGCCCGGCGCCTCGAAGATGCCGTTCGACTGGACGGTCAACCCTTACAGAGGCTGCAGTCATGCCTGTGTCTACTGCTTCGCTCGCGGCACCCATGAGTACCTCGACCTCGACGGCGGGCGGGACTTCGACACGCAGGTGATCGTGAAGGTCAACGTCGCCGAGGTGCTGACGCGGGAACTGCACCGCGGTTCCTGGACGAAGCAGCCCGTGATGCTCGGGACGAACACGGACCCCTACCAGCGCGCCGAGGGGCGCTACAAGCTGATGCCCGACATCATCACCGCGTTGACGGACTCCGGCACGCCGTTCTCGATTCTCACCAAAGGCACGCTGCTGCGACGCGACCTTCCTCAGCTCACGGATGCCGCGCGTGAGGTGCACGTGACCCTCGCGATGTCGATCGCGGTCTTCGACGAGCAGCTGCAGAAGGCCATCGAGCCGGGCACACCGTCGACCCAAGCGCGGCTCGACACGGTTCGCGCCGCCACCGAGGCGGGGTTCCGGGTGACGGTGTTCCTCATGCCGATCCTCCCGCACCTCTCCGACTCGATAGCCGCTCTCGACGACGCGCTCCGGCGCATCAAGGCGGCCGGCGCCACGCGGGTGGTCTTCGGCGCGCTGCACTTGCGCCCGGGAGTGAAACCGTGGTTCATGCAGTGGCTCCGTCGCGAGCACCCGGACCTGGTCTCGTCGTACCTGGGCCTCTACCCGGGCGCGGCCGTCGAGGCTCCCAAGGCCTACCGCTCCTGGCTGACGAAACGGGTGCGTCCGCTGCTGCGGGTGCACGGGCTCGACGGGCGCACCGAGGAGGAGACGCCGGGGGGGGTGCCGGTCTCCGGGCTCGCCGCCCGATCTCGAGTGGTCACGACCAGTCGGGGCGCGGCCGCCGCCGCCGTGACACAGGAGCCGGCGACGCTGTTCTGACGGCGCGGACGGGTCGAGGGGTGCACCGCCGCCGCATCCAGTGCCAAGGTTGTCCCGGGAGGCTCCGATGGCACGGTTCCTGATCTCGGTGATGCCGTTCACGGGCCACGTCGCGCCGCTCAGCGCCGTCGCGGCCGAGCTGGTGAGACGCGGTCACGACGTGCGCGTCTATACGGGGTCGGCGTTCCGCGGGCGGATCGAAGCAGTGGGCGGGACCCTGGTGCCCTGGCGCGCGGCGCCGGAATTCGACGAGAACAATGTGTCCGCGACCTTTCCCCGGCTCGTCGGAAAGAAGGGCCTCTCCCAGCTGCTCATCAACATGGAGGACCTCTTCATCAACACCGCCCCGAAGCAGAATGAGGATCTCGATGTGGAGTGGGCGCGTCAGCCGTGGGACGTGATGGTCTCCGATGAAGCGTCGATCGCCCCGGCCCTCTTCGCGGAGCGCACCGGATGCCCATGGGCGAACGTCGCGGTGCTCCCCCTGAACCTGCGCAGCGCGCAGGGACCGCCCACCGGGATCGGGCTGCAGCCGGGACGCAATCCGCTCACGAAAGCGCGGGATGCCCTCCTGCGCGCCGCGGTTCCGCTGGGTTCCCGTCCTCTGCGAGCACCCACCGAGCGCGCACGGGTGGCGTTGGATCTGCCGAAGGCGACACCCGCGTACGACGAGGCCGTCTTCTCACGCCAGCTCATCATCGCCAGCGGCATCCCGGCGCTCGATCACCACCGGACCGACCGTCCGGCATGGGTGCACTACGTCGGCGAGCTGACATCGGCTGCCAAGGTGCACCCCCTCGCCGAACTCCCGCCATGGTGGGCCGAGCTCCACGGCCGGGTGATCGTCCACGTGACCCAAGGCACGCAGAACATCGATCCAGAGGACCTGATCCGCCCCACGACCGAAGCGCTCGCCGACCGAGACGACGTGCTGGTCGTCGTCACGACCGGAGTACACGGCCGCGACAGGCTTCCCTTTCCGGTGCCGGCGAACACCCGTGTGGCGGGCTTCCTTCCCTACGCCGAGCTTCTCCCGCGGGTGGACACCGTGATCTCCAACGGGGGCTGGGGCGGAGTTCTGGCCGTGCTCGCACGCGGCATTCCGCTGGTCATCGGGGGCGGCGACCTCGACAAACCGGAGGTGGCGGCCCGGGTCGCCGGCGCCGGCGCCGGCATCAACCTGCGCACCGGCACACCGAAGCCCAAGGCCATCGCGGCGGCGTTCGACCGAGTGAGGACGGATGCGTCCTTCCGAGCCTCGGCGCGGCGCGTCGCGGCCGAGCTCGCGGCGGCCGGTGGCGCACCGCGCGCGGTCGAACTGATCGAGACGCTGCTACCCTGATCCGCCCACGCAGAAACACCGCGAGCAACACGTTTCCGGGTCTCTCGCGGTGCTTCTGATCGTGGCGCGCGGGACCTACGCCGTGAGGTCCGCGTTCGTCATCAAACGACCGGCCAGCTCACTGATCGTGTCATCACCGGGGCGCACGTCGGTGAACGGAGCCTCGATCTCGGCGCGATCGAGCATCTCGTCCATGCGACGGCGACGCTGGCGCGTGATCAGCGTGACCACACGACCCGCCTTGCCCGCGCGGCCGGTGCGGCCGGAGCGGTGCAGGTAGGTCTTGTACTCGTCGGGAGCGTCGGCCTGGATGACCAGATCGATGTCATCGACGTGGATGCCGCGGGCGGCGACATCGGTGGCGACGAGCACGTTGACGCGGCCCGAGGTGAGGCGCTCGAGGTTGCGCGTGCGCTTCTGCTGGTTGAGGTCGCCGTGCAGGGCGACCGCGGCGATGCCCGCGTCGTCGAACTGCTCCGCGAGCATCTCGGCATAGGCGCGCGTGCGGGCGAACACGAGGGTCTTCCCCTCGCGGTCCACGAGCTGGTCCAGGATCTCGGCCTTGTCGCGGTGCTCGATCACGAGCACGCGATGCTCGATGGTGCTGGAGGCCTGGTCTTCGCCGGCGACCTCGTGCACGGCGGGTTCGACCAGGAACTCGTCGACGAGCGCAGAGACCTCGCGGTCGAGCGTCGCCGAGAAGAGCAGCTTCTGGGAGCCCTCAGCGGTCTCGCGCAAGATCCGCTGCACAGGCTCGAGGAAGCCGAGCTCGCACATGTGGTCTGCCTCGTCGATGACGACGACGCTGATGTCGGACAGGTCGAGCTTGCCCTGGTTGATGAGGTCCTCGATGCGTCCGGGAGTGCCGATGATGATGTCGACGCCCTTCTTCAGCGCCCCGACCTGGCGGGCCTGCGGCACGCCACCGTAGATCTGCGTGGTGAAGAGGCCGACGCTCCGCGCGATCGGCTGGATAGTGCGGTCGATCTGCAGCGCCAGCTCACGCGTCGGCGCGAGGATGAGCGCCTTCGGGTTGCGGCCGAACTCACGGCGCACGCCTGCCAGTCCGCGCAGCACGTTCTCGACGAGCGGCGCGCCGAAGGCGATGGTCTTGCCGGAGCCGGTGCGGCCGCGGGCCAGCACATCGCGACCGGCGATGATCTCGGGGATCGTCGCGGCCTGGATCGCGAACGGCGCCGCAGCGCCGAGGTCCGCCAGCGTGCGAACGATGTTGTCCCCCAGGCCGAGGTCGCCGAAGCTCACGCCTTCGACGTCCGTTGCCTGAACCGCCTCGCCCTGGAGGCGCTCGTGCACGACGTCGACGTGCTGCTCGTGGGCGTGGCTGCGAGCAGGTGTGGCGTTCCAGTCGGAGCGGCCGGCCGTCGCCGGACGGGCGTCGCGACGGGGACGGTCGCTGTATTCCCGCTTGGGGCGGTCATCGTACGCACGGGCCGGGCGGTCGTTGGTGTGCTCACGACGAGCCGGGCGGTCGTTGCCGTATTCACGGCGAGCCGGGCGGTCGTTGCCGTATTCACGGCGGGCCGGGCGGTCGTTCGTGTACTCACGACGGGCAGGGCGGTCATCGTTCGAACGGGCCGGGCGGTTGTCGTCGTAAGACCGTGCGGGCCGATCGGAGGTGTACTCGCGCTTCGGGCGGTCGTCGTAGGAGCGAGCGGGACGTTCGCTGCTGTACTGGCGACGAGCCGGACGGTCATCGTTCGAGCGCGCCGGCCGGTTGTCGTCGTACGAACGGGCCGGACGGTCGCTGCTGTACTGGCGACGAGCCGGACGGTCATCGTTCGAACGCGCCGGACGGTTGTCGTCGAACGAGCGAGCCGGACGGTCCGAGCCGTAGTCGCGCTTCGGTCGATCGTCGTACGAGCGCGCGGGGCGGTCGTCGTTCGAGCGCGGCGGGCGGTTGTCGTAGGAACGAGCGGGACGCTCGTCGTAGGAGCGCGCGGGGCGGTCGCCGTGGGCGTGCGTGCGGATCGAGCGCGATTCGTCGCGACCAGCGCGCTGCGCCGAGGTCCACCGGGCCTTCGGTGCACCGGAGGCGGAGGACTCCTCGGTGGCGGCGCGGAAGCCGCGGTGACCGGCACTGCGGCTGCCCGGCTTGGTCGCTGCGGGTGCACCGGCACCACGGTTGCGGTCGTGGAACGAGGTCTTGTTCTCGCCGTAGCGCGGCTCGAAGTTCTTTGCCGGACGTCCGCCGGCGGGCTTCTTGTTCTTGGGCATGGGAGTGTCCTTCTGGGTTGTCTCGGCTGAGAACAGCACTCCACTGATCGCGCGCAGCACTGCTGCGCCGACGCCGCACATGCGGCACGGAGTTGCCCGGACTATCGTCGGCCGGGGGCCATTCAACGTGATGGTCGCCGGGGCGGATTCGCCCCCACCATCGGCCCCTTGGACTCACAAACCCATCCGCACAGCATGTGCGGTGTCCAGAGCCGACCCTTCATTCTAGCGGATGCCCCGCAGCGGACCCTGTGAGGACGCCCGGCGAGTGGACTGCCCGCAACCCACCCGCTGCTCGTTCGGCCACCATGGTGCTCAGGGTTCCGCGAGATGCGCGCTATCCCGGTCGAGAAGGTGGCACCGTCGGCGTCGTCCGCGAGATCTCGCACCGCCCGGCGGCAACATCGCGTGAGCGAGTGTGTACCCGAAGGGTCGCTGAACGCGATGATGGCTGAATGGCAGAAAGCGAGGCACACCCCATCACCGTGGCGATCGAACGGCGGATCGACCCGGCGCGCACCGCAGAGGCGACGGCGTGGATGCAGGCCGGCACGGATCTCGCCACGACCTTCGAGGGGTTCCTCGGGTCGGGCTGGGTGCGCGCGGGAGAGAAGAGCGACCTGTGGTTCATGCTCTACCGCTTCCGCGACATCCCGACCCTCGAGGCGTGGGAGGACTCCGGCGAGCGCACGTGGTGGCTCGAGTCGGGCAGGGGTTTCGCGAAGGAGGGCCGGGTCGAGCGCCGCACCGGGATCGAGGGATGGTTCGACGCACCGCTCGCGACGCACATCGAGACGCGGATGCCGGGGGCAGAGGACGCGGAACGCGCAGACGAGGACGCCTCGGCCGGAACGGGCGAGCATGCCCCGGCCGGAACGGATGCGGATACCCCGGCCGGAACGGATGCGGATACCCCGGCCGGAACGGATGCGGATGCCCCGGCCGGAACGGATGCGGATGCCCCGGGCGGAACGGGCGAGGATGCGTCGACCGAAGCCGCGGGGGACGCGCCGCGAGAGGCGACACTGGAGAGCGCACTCGCCCCCTTGCCGGCGACCGGGCCCATCCGGCGCCCGATTCCTGCGGCACCGCCTCGGTGGAAGCAGGCCGTCACGATCTGGCTCGGCTTCTTCCCGACCAACCTGCTGGCACTGTGGCTGCTCGGCTTCATCCCCGGTTTCGCCGAGCTGCCGCTCGTCGTCCGCGTGCTGTCCACGACGATCCTGCTGACACCCGTCATGACCTATGTGGTGCTCCCGTGGGTCACCCGGCGGCTGCGGCCATGGCTGCAGAAGCGTCCATGAGCGCCGCGATCGCCGGGCGCCGCCATGCGCCTACACTGGCGCCATGACCGACGATCGCCCGCGCCGCGACACCTCCCCCCTGATCCCCGACGAGGGGCGCGTGCCGACACTGCGGGTGGAGTCGGCCGCCATCTACATCGCGTTCCTCAGCGGCGCGGTCGGGGCGGTGTACGGCCTGATCGTCGCGCTCGTCGCCGCCGGTGAGCCTCTCTTCGACGGCGTGTGGTCGTTCGGCATGCTTGCCGCGATCGGGGCCGCGGTCGTGGCCGCCGCAGTCTCAGCGGTCGGATACTGGCGCGCACGGCTGCGTCCCGGTCAGGAGTGGCGCCTGTCGCTGCCGGCCTGGAAGTACACGGTCAACACCATCTCGGTCGTCATCGCCCATACGGCGCTGGCCTTCCTGGCGACATACGCGACCTACCGCGTGCTGAGCCTCGGCTTCATCGGGCTGCCCGTCATCACATTCTGGGCGGTCGTGCTCATGGCCGTGACGCTCGGGATGACGGCGTACCTGGTCTTCCTCTCCGCGTCGCGCATGACGACGCAGCGCATGTCGACGCTGCTCATGACGTTCGTGGTGCTCGGCACACTGACGGCGATGGTGACAACGCCCGACAAGGAGTGGTGGGCTGTCCACTTCAGCCAGCTCGGCACGTTCGACGACCTCTCGAGCTGGGTGTTCAACGGCACCCTCATCGCGGGCGGGCTGCTGGTCACCTCCTTCGCCGTCTACATCGCGGTCGATATGGATGCGCTCATGGCGTCCGGGCGACTGACCAATCCGCGCTCGTCGCGCATCGTGTCGAGCCTCTTCGTCGTAATGGGCATCATGCTCGCGTTCGTCGGCATCGTGCCGGTCGATGTCAACCTGCTCATCCACAACCTCGCCGCGACGGGGATGGCGATCATGTTCCTGACGCTGCTGATCGGGGGACCGAAACTGCTCGCCGGGATGCCGCGCACCTACTTCGTCTCCTCGTGGGCGTTCCTCGGCGCCACCGTGGCGTCCGTCATCCTCTTCGTCGTCGGCTACTTCGGCCTGACGGCCTTCGAGATCATCGTGTTCGCGTTGATCTTCGGCTGGATCGCCGTCTTCATCCGTTTCCTGGGCGTGACCGGGCAAGAAGACCCGGCCTGATTCCCGTTTGTCAGGAATCGACGGTACATTCGAGGCAGAGATGCGCGCTGCTGTTGGGGAACACGGACCGGATCAGCGCTCTCCATCTGGGGGTGGGCGGCCGTAGCCTGGGGACTTCAGGGGCGAGAGCGATGATCAACCGACTCACGAAAGACTCCTGATTGTGGCACTAATCGCCGTAGCGCCGCCCTTTGCCCCCTCCCGAGACGCCCCGCTCGCGACCGTCGTCCGCCTGACGACTCCCACACAAGCCGTCCTCGCCGCCGCCGGCGTACTCGTCGCCGGCACTCTGCTGGCCATCTTCACCACCCCCGACGAGCACTGGTGGCACTTGCACTTCAGCCGGCTCGGCACCTTCCGGGAGTTCTCCGGCTACTCCTTCAACGCGACGATCGTCGCGGCCAGCGCGATGCTCGTGCTGTTCGCCGTGCGACTCCGCATCGAGATGCAGCGGCACGCCGGCTCCCCGTTGCTGACCAGCCGGCGCGCCGCGCATGTGGTGCCCGCCCTCGTGGCACTGATCGGCATCCACCTCTCGCTGGTCGGTTTCGCCCCCCTCAACGTCAACCTCTTCATTCACGAGCGCGGCTCCAGCGGTGCCGTCCTGTCCTTCGCGAGCCTGCTCGTCTCCAGCCGATGGATGCTGCGCGGCATGCACCGGCGGGTGGCCATCGCCACGCGACGGGTCGGTGTCTCGCTTGTGTTCTGGGGCGTCTTCTTCGGCTTCGGCGTCATCAATCTGGCCGCTTTCGAGTTCATCGTCTTCAGCCTCATGTTCGCGTGGCTCGTCGTCCTCACCCGCCAGCTGGGGGTGCCCTCCGATGCGCCCGATCCGACCATCGGACCGCCAGGGCAGGACGAGGCTCCGACGCGCGCGGAGATCACTCCGAACTGGACCGACGCGCACGTCGTGTCTGCTGCACGGGCGCTGCCGACGGAAGGGCGCTCACGCCTTCACCCGTCGTGGCGGCCGGCTGCGCGTCCGGACCGTCGGCGGCGCGCCGCCCATCACGACGCTGGCGTGCTCCCTCCACCAGGTTGTAGAGGGTCGGCAGCACCACGAGGGTCAACACGGTCGATGAGATCAGTCCGCCGATCACCACGATCGCGAGCGGCTGAGAGATGAAGCCGCCACTGCCTGTGATCCCGATCGCCATGGGGGTGAGCGCCAGGATCGTCGCCAGCGCCGTCATCAGGATCGGACGCAGGCGCCGGGCCGAGCCGGCCTCCACCGCGTCGCGCACGAGCAGCCCGTTCTCGCGGTACTGATTGACGAGGTCCACGAGCACGATGGCGTTCGTGACGACGATGCCGATCAGCAGCAGCACACCGATCAGCGACGACACGCCGAGCGGCACTCCGGTGATGATCTGCAGCAGGATGGCGCCCGTCGCCGCGAACGGCACCGAGATCAGCAGCAGCAGCGGCTGACGAAGCGACTTGAACGTCGCGACCATGACGATGTACACGATCAGGATGGCGGCGAGCAGCGCCAGCCCGAGCTGCGTGAACGCATCCTGCTGCTCTGTCAGCACACCCCCCACCTCGGCGCTCGCTCCGGTCGGCAGATCGACGGACTCGAGCGCCGCCGTCACCGTCGCCGACGCCGCTGTCAGGTTGTCGGTCGAGGGCGTGACGGTGACCGTCGACACCCGCTGACCGCGCTGGGTGGTGACGGATGTCGGACCCACGGTCTCTTCGACCGAGGCGACCTGCTCGAGCGGGATCGGTCCCGTGGGCGAGGGGATCGGCAGCCGGCGCAGCTCGTCGAGCGACGCGGGAACCTGAGATGCCGCCAGGTACACGGTGAGGGACGTCTCGTCGATCTCGACGGTTCCGATCGACTGGGGCTGCATCGAACTGGAGACGATCGCGCCGACCGCAACCTCACTCAGGCCGAGCTGCGAAGCGGCGTCGCTGTCGACGGTGACCGCGATGTACGGCAGGGCGTCGCTCAGGTTGCTGGACACCTGGCCCACACCGTCCCCCCCGTCGAGCGAGTCCACGACGTCCTGCGTGGCGACTTCGAGGCTTTCCCGGTCCGTCGCCGACACGTTGATCTCGACATCCGATGAGCCGGCGAAGCCGCCGCCGCCGGCGACCGTGAAGGTCCCGGCGTCCTCCAGTTCGGAGACCGCCTCCTGCACCTCTGCGCGCAGTGCGACCTGGTCGGCGTCTTCGGAGGTGGAGATGGAATAGGTGATCCCGCTGCCGCCGCCGGTGAAGGCGTCGCGCAGCGCCGAGCCGCTGGATCCGATGGAGAGCTGCACGGTCTCGATGCCCTCGACGTCCTGAAGAACCGCCTCCACCTCGGTCGCGGCGGCCTCCTCGGCCTCCAGGCTGGCCCCGGGGTCAAGGTTCTGGGTCATGGTGAAGGTGTTCTGCCCCGAGTCGCCGAGGAAGTTCGTCTTCATGAGCGGCGCGAGGGCGAACGTCGCCACGAGGACGAGGCCGGCGAGCACGAGAGTCACCACGGAGTGCCTGAGCGTCCAGCGGAGGATCGGCAGGTACGACCTCTGCAGGCGCGAGGGCGGGGCTGCCGGATCCTGCGGATCGATCGCCGCGCCGGCGGCATCCAGAACCGGCTTCCCGGGGCGGAGGAACCAGTACGCGAGCACCGGAACGATCGTGAGCGAGACGAACAGGGATGCCACCATGGCGATCGTGACGGTCAGGGCGAAGGGTCGGAACAGCTCGCCGGTCACGTCGCCCACGAACGCGATGGGCAGGAAGACGGCGACGGTCGTGACCGTGGAGGCCGAAACGGCGGTGGCCACCTCTTTGACCGAGAGCAGGATCGACTGCAGCTTGTCGGCCTCGCCGACGTAGTGCCGCTTGATGTTCTCGATGACGACGATCGAGTCATCGACGACGCGTCCGATGGCGATCGTGAGCGCGCCGAGGGTGAGGATGTTGAGCGAGTAGCCGAAGGCCTGGATGCCGATGAAGGTGATCAGCACGCTGGTCGGGATCGAGATCGCCGTGACGAGCGTCGCGCGCACCGACATGAGGAAGATCAGGATGACCAGCACGGCGAAGACCAGGCCGAGCATGCCCTCGACCGCCAGGGCGTTGATCGACTCCTGGATGTAGGGCGCCTGATCGAAGACGATCGTGAACGCCGCGCCGTCGAGAGAGTCCTCGAGCTCCGGCAGCACGGCCAGCACCCCGGTGGAGACCTCGACGGTGTTGGCCGATGGCAGCTTGGTGACCGCTACGGTGACCGCCGGCTCGCCGTTCACCCGAGAGATGGTGGTGATCGGGTCGGCTTCCTCAGCGACCGCCGCGACGTCGGCGATGGTGACGAGTCCCGATTCGGCCTGCTCCGCATCGGACGGCACCAGCGGCAGCGCCGCGATGGCCTCGACCGACTCGATCTTCTCGCCCGTCTGCACGGTGAGCGTGCTGCCGTCCTCGGTGATCTCGCCGCCGGGGAACAGCACGCCGTTCTGGTCGAGCGCGTCGCGGATCGCCTGCTGCGTGAAGCCCGCGGCGGCGAGCGCCGCCTGGTCGGGAGTGATCGTGACGCGCTGCCCGATGCCGCCGACGATCGCGGCGGCGTTGACCCCCTCGACGTCCTCGAGCTCGGGGATGACGGAGCGCTCGAGCTGCGCCTGGATCGTCTGCTGGTCGTCGTAGCCGGTGACGGCGAGCTGGATGACCGGGAAGTCGTCGATGGAGGCCGAGAACACTTGCGGATCCACACTCTCGGGAAGCTCGCCGGAGATGCGGTTGATGGCCTGGTTGAGCTTCTGCTCGGCGGTCGCGAGGTCCGTGCCGTAGGTGAAGGACACCTGGATGATCGAGGCGTTGGTCGTGCTGGTCGCGGTGGTCGACTCCAGCCCAGGCACGCCTTGGATGGCCGACTCGATCGGCGTGGACACGTCGTTGTTGACGACCTCCGGCGAGGCGCCGGGGTACGCCGACACGATCGCGAGCTGTGGGAATTCGATGGAGGGAATGAGCTCCTGCTTGAGGCTGGTGAGCGCCAGCCCCCCGAACACCGCCGCGGCGATCGTGATGAGGGCGATGAGCGCCCTGTTCCTCAGGCTCAGAACGGCAAGTTTCGACACGGGGGACTCTCGATGAAGATGTGAGGCGACGGCAGCGAGGCGCACCGTCGATACGGTGCTGTATCCAGTCGTTCTCAGTATTCCACGGCTGGCATGGCCCAAGCTGTGCGGATGCCGCCCGCCTCCGTCAGAACGCCGTGGTGAGAACCGCGCCGACGGCCAGGCCGAGCGCTGCCAGGATGACGGCGACGACCAGTTGCGCGCCGCCGCGAAGCGCCGCGCCGCGATAGTCCCGGCGCTCGAGGGCGAGAGCCGCCTCGACGGCGACGGCGCTGAATGTCGTGTACCCCCCGAGCAGCCCGACGCCGAGAATCGCGACCCACGGCGGGGAGACGGTCAGAGACTGCGTCGCCCCGGTGAGCGCGCCGAGAAGGAATGAGCCCGTGAGGTTCACGGTGGTGATTCCCCACGGGTAGGAGCCCCTCGTGCGGGCGAGAACCGCCCGATCGAGCAGGAAGCGGAGCGCGGCGCCGAACCCGCCGGCGACCGCGACGCCGATGAAGAGCAGGGGGCTCAAGAGCCGGCCCGCCTGGCCGCGCCGCGTGCTCCCAGGCGCAGCCCGACGGCGGCCGCCGCGATCCCGGCGACGACGCTCCCGCCGGCGTAGACCGCTGCGAGCACCGGCTGGCTCTGCCACAGCACGGCGGTGTCGCCGGCGAGCGCACTGTACGTCGTGAATCCACCCAGCACGCCGGCCCCGAGCACAGCCCGCACGGCGCGGAGCTCGTCACTGTCCGGCCTCCGAGCCAGCACGGCGTAGAGCAGTCCGAGCAGCAGCGCGCCGAGCACATTGACAGAGAACACCGCATAGGGGACCCCATCGGCCGCGGGCCACAAGAGGATGGCACCCTCGCGTGCCGCGGTTCCGACAGCGCCACCGACCGCTACCAGCCCCACATGGCGCCAGCGGAGCGGAGTCGCCCGGTTCATCTCTCCACGGTAGCGCGGCGGTCCAAGCGGCCGCCCGACGGGAAGCCGTCCGCCCGTTGCACATCACCCGGACGGGGTGATGCATGCCGGCGGCGCGCTCACGAAGATGGGAGGGGTCGCCGCGGAACACCGTCGGCCGAGAGAGGGCGCACCCATGACGGCGCAGACACCGACCGAGACGTTCAACGGCAGGCTTGCTCTGCTGCTGGCGATGGCGATGTTCGTGCTCGTCGTCGACACATCGATCATGAACGTGTCGATCTCCGCCGTTGTGCACGACATCGGCGCGAGTGTCAGCGACATCCAGTCGGCGATCGCACTCGAGGCCCTGGTCTCGGCCGCATTCATCCTGATCGGCAGCAAGGTCGGCGATCTGATCGGTCGCAAGCGCGCCTATGTCATCGGCCTGCTCTGCTATGCGGTCGGTGCCATCGCGATGACGCTGACGCAGTCCATCGTGCCCATCATCATCTTCTGGGCGGTGATCGGGGGGCTGGGCGCTTCACTGCTTCTTCCCTCCATGCAGTCCCTCATCCACGGCAACTTCGAGGGCGCGAACCAGAAGCGTGTCTACGCGCTGGTGGGCGGCTCGGCCGCCATCGCCGCCGCGGTGGGGCCCTTGATCGGTGGATTCATCACCACGTTCCTCTCCTGGAGGATCGCCTTCCTGCTGGAGGCGGTGGTCATCGGCATCGTGCTGCTGGGCATCAAGCTCGTGCACGATGTGCCCTACACCGGCAGCCGCGAGATCGACGCCGTGGGCTCCATCCTCTCCGTCGTCGGAATGGGCGGCGTAGTCATCGGGATCCTCGTCTGGCAGGAGGGGGAGGGTCCCGTCCTGCTCATCATCTCGGTCGGCCTGATCGGCCTGGTCAGCCTCGCCTTCTGGCTGCTGCGCCGCAAGCGCCGCGAGAAGGCGACGCTGCTCGACCCGGACCTCTTCCGCTCCAAGCCCTTCCGCCTCGGGGTGACACAGCAGATGTTCCAGCAGATCGCCCTCGGCGGCACGATGATCGTGCTGCCGATCTACCTGCAGATGGTGCTCGGCTACAACGCGCTGCAGGCGGGCCTGTCCATCGCGCCGCTGTCGCTCAGCATGTTCGCCGTCGCGATGTTCGTCGGAAGAATGAAGGGCGGCCCTCGGCCGGCCACACTCATCCTGTGGGGCTTCCTGCTTCTGATGGCCGGGCTGCTCATCCTGATCCCGATCGTTCCGCGCGCGGAATCGGGATGGCTGCTGCTGGGTCCGCTTCTGATCGCCGGCAGCGGTCTGGGGCTCCTGGTATCCCAGCTGAACAACTACACCCTCTCGCCGATCACGGACGAGCGGGTAAGCGAGGCGGCCGGGGTCAACTCGGCGGCCGGATCGTTCGGACTGTCGTTCGGTCTCGCCTTCGCCGGTGCCATCATGCTGGCATCCCTCGCGCTGATCTTCACCACGATGGCGGCATCCAGCACGGTCCTTCCCGACGACGAGAAGCAGCAGGTCGCGACGGTGCTGGAGGAGGATGCCGAGTTCATGAGCAACGCGGCGCTGGCCGAACTCCTCGTCGATCAGCCGGAGGACATCCAGGCGGAGATCATCCGGATCAACACCGAGGCGCGCCCACTCGCCCTTCAGATCGCCCTCTTGATCCCCATCGTGGTGGCGATGCTCGGAGCCATCAATGCGCTCCGGATGCGCCGGCTGCCCGACCCGAAATCCGCCGGATCGGGCGCCGCCAGTCTGCTCGAGTGACCCGCGGGGTTCGCGCGCACGTCAGGAGAGCAGACGCCTGAGCGCGGCCTCCGGCGACCCCTTCAGGTCCATCGTCTCGCCCCGCTCGTACTTCGCGAAGACCCCGGGGTGGATGTAGCTGCGCCGCGCGACCGCCACCGTGTTGCCGAGCGCGTCGGCGGTCGCCTGCACGGCCAGTCGCTCCGCCTCCGCCCGCTCTCGCCCGCTCGACACCGGACCGATCTTCGCGAGCGCCTCGGCCGCCAATACAGTGCCGCGCAGGGTGCGGAAGTCCTTCGCGGTGAAGAGGCCGCCCGTGAGGGCACGCACGTGGTCGTTCACCTCGCCGGTGCTCACAGGGACGCGGCGCCGTCCGCGGCGGTACGACAGCAGGGGCGCACGGGGCTTGCCGACAGCCAGTTCTGCGATCGCCGCCGCCAGGTCCGCATCATCGACGGTGAGCAGCGCGCGCTTGCCGCTCTTCGCCGGAAAGGTGAGGGTCACCACGGAGTCCTCGACGGTGGCGTCGCCTCGGCGGAGCGTGGTGAGGCCCCGGCTGCCGTTCGCCTGCAGGTAGCGGGGAGACCCGACACGAGGAGCCGCCTGGTCGAGCAGCCGGAAGGCCGCGGCCAGCACGCGGTTGCGTGTGAGGCCCTCGCTTCTCAAGTCGGCCGTCACCCGGGCTCGGGCGCGGGGCAGGGCGTCAGCGAGCAGCAGCACCCGCGCGTACTTGCCCTTATCGCGCCGCGCCGCCCAGTCCGGATGGTAGATGTACTGCTTGCGGCCCTTCTGGTCGGTGCCGATCGCCTGGATGTGACCATCGGGACGCTCGGAGATCCAGACCTGCTCCCACGCAGGCGGGATGACCAGCGCACGGGCGCGCGCGACATCCTGCCTCTTGACCGGCTTGCCTTTCGCGGTGATGTACCGGAAGCCGGCGCCGGAGCGCACCCGGCGGAACCCTGGATCCTCGAACGGCGTGACCCTGACGAGCTTCGCCACGTCAGTGGCTGCGCAGCATGGAGATCAGTTCGCCCTTGCGCTTGCCGGAGTAGCCCGAGATGCCGAGCTCCTTCGCGCGCTTGCGCAGCCGGTCCACCGTCCAGTCGTCATAGTCGTCCGACCTGCCGCCGCGGTTGCCGACCGCCGAGCGACCGTCCCGCGAAGCGGCGTTCGCGATGCGCGCGGCCTTCTCCTTCGATGCCCCCTCGTCGCGAAGCTCCGCATAGAGCTCCCTGTCCTTCACGCTGTTCGATCCTCGTCCTTGGGGCATCGCGCCCCTCCTTCCGCTGCGGGATCCGCCGGGTCGGCGGCTGGTCAGAGACCCTTGCCGCCCGTAACGGGCAGCACGGCGCCCGATACGTACGAAGCCGCCTCACTCGCAAGGTATACGTAGGCGCCCGCCAGCTCGGCCGGCTGGCCGGGGCGGCCGAGCGGCGTGTCGGATCCGAACGACGCGAGCTTCTCATCCTCCCACCCCGTTGCGGGGATGAGCGGCGTCCAGATCGGACCGGGCGCAACGGCATTGACACGGATGCCGCGGGGTCCCAGTTCCTCGGCCAGCGCCTTGACGAACGCGACCTGCGCGGCCTTGGTCATCGCGTAGTCGATCAGGGAATTCGATGGGTCCGAGGCCTGGATCGAAGACGTGACGATGATGGAGGCGCCGGGAGCGAGGTGGGGAACCGCCGCTCGCGCCGTGAAGATCTGCGCGTACAGGTTCGTCCGGAAGACCCGGTCGAACTCCTCCGTCTCGAGGTTCTCGATGCCCTTGCGATCCCGCTGATAGGCCGCGTTCAGGACGAGCAGGTCGAGTCCGCCGAACTCCTGGACGGTCTTCTCGACGATCTCCGCGCAGTAGGCCTCCTCGCGGAGGTCGCCCGGCAGATTCAGCGCCTTGACGCCGGCCTCGGCGATCCGCTTGGCCGTATCCTCGGCATCCTCCTGCTCCTCCGGGAGGTAGCTGATCGCGACATCCGCCCCCTCGCGGGCGAAGGCGATGGCGACGGCCCTGCCGATCCCGGAGTCGCCGCCCGTGATCAGTGCGCGGCGCCCGCTCAGCCGAGACGAGCCGCGGTACGTCTGCTCGCCGTGGTCGGGCGTGGGCATGGTGTCACCCGTGGTGCCCGGCTGGCCCTGGTCCTGGGCGGGGGGCTGGGGCTGGGGGTACTTGGTCGTCGGGTCGGTGAGGGCGTCGTGGGACACGCTTTCTCCTTCATGGATGCTTGGCGAAGGCCTTCGCCGCTCGCTGCGGTCCTCTGACGCTAGGAGACGCCACAGGCGCGGTCAGGGGGCTTGACAAGGCCCTGGTGCCCTCGCAGACGAGAGAGCTATCACCGCGCCGGGGTGTCGTCAACCCCCTGAGCGATCCACTTCGACGCGCCTAGCGTGGGGTTGTGCCCACCGGCACCGCCTCGCGACGCCCGAGCGAGACAGCATTGCAGAAGGAGAACCCCTTCATGAACATCCTCGCCCTTGTCATCATCGTCGTCGCGGTCGTCCTCCTCATCACCGGAGGCTTCGTCCAGTCCCTTCAGTTCCTGCTGTGGATCGGGTTGATCCTGGCGGCGATCGCAGTCGTCCTATTCCTCGTTCGAGCCCTCAGCGGGCGCAACCGGGTTTAGGCAGATCCCCTGAGAGGCGCCGCCTGAGCGCGGGCCTCTCCTTCACGGGGATGCCGACGGATGCCACGGTCCGGGGGGCCCGCGGCATCCGTCGTTCTCTTTCCCTCGAGGGTTCGCCCTAGAGGTTCGCCCTAGAGGTTCGCCCTAGA
Organism: Micromonospora sp. DT81.3; assembly: GCF_049847225.1. NCBI lineage: Bacteria > Bacillati > Actinomycetota > Actinomycetes > Micromonosporales > Micromonosporaceae > Micromonospora > Micromonospora sp. DT81.3. Next base: position 74,043 of record NZ_JBNCNY010000007.1, on the reverse strand, counting down.
GGTTCGCCTCTGCGTAGACGCGGAGCGCGTCGCGCACGAACGTCGCTCCCTCTTCGCCGCCGTAGTTGGCGCCGAAGCGCGGGTCGGCGACATACATCTCCCCGAGCCCGATCACATACGCCTTGACGTTGTCCGGGTCGGTCGCAGGGGTTCCGGGGATGCCGGTCAGCCATTCGACGTGACGCCCGGCCAGCGCCTGGGCCTCGGCGCTCTCGGGCGCGATGCCGCTTTCGGCGGCGGCGATCCAGTCGGTGCCCAGGTCGGCGACGCGCCGCTTCCAGCCCGCCTTCTCTTCGGCGGTCATGCCTCGCCACCAGCGGTCGCTGTCGGCGTAGGCCTGCGCGCCCCATCGCTGTTCGACTTCGTCCTTGTACTGCGTGTGATCGAAGCCGTCGAACACGTTCTCTGCCATCAGTTGTTCACCCCCTCTCAATGCGTGGATGGTCGATTCGACCGACGCGATCTGGCGCGTCAGCCGGTCCTGTTCCTGACGCAGCCACGCGAGGTGGCCGGTCAGGGCGTCTTCCTGGGTGTGCTCGCGATCGAGCACCTCCCCGATCTGCGGCAGGCCGAGCCCGAGCTCCCGCAGCAGCAGGATCCGCTGCAGCCGCACGAGCGCCGCTTCGTCGTAGTGCCGGTAGCCGTTCGGCCCGACCGAGGACGCCGGCAGCAAGCCGATATCGCCGTAGTGGCGCAGCGTGCGACTGGTCGTTCCGGCGAGCTTGGCGATCTGCTGGATCGACCACTCCATGACTGTTCCCTTCTGCGTGAGTGCCTCGGCTCTTCGTCAGCGCACCGATCAACACGCTATGGGTTGACGCTGCGTCAATGTCAAACGCCGTTGGGCGCACTCCCAGCATCCAGTCTCGCAACTCGCGATATATCGTGTTAGTCTGCTTCAACGCGATATATCGCGATCCCAACAAATCAGGAGCAACAATGTCACTCGAGAAGTGGATCATCCACCCGGGCGAGACGCGTGTCATCGACATCGAGGCCGTCCGCAAGCTCAAGGTCGGCCTCATCGGCGGCCAGATCGACGTCATCGCGCACGACGAACCCGGCGCGCGCATCGAGGTGCACGGCGTCACGATCAAGGACCTGCGCATCGAGGTCACCGGCGACGTCGTCGAGATCGACCACCCGCAGCTGCGCTGGGACAACTTCCTCGAGGTATTCCGCAACTTCGGCAGCAGCGGTCCCAAGGCCGAGATCAGCGTGGCTGTCCCGCGCAGCGTCGCCCTCACCCTCGGCGTGGTCAGCGCGAGCGCCCTCGTCGCCGGCCTCGAGCAGGACGCCCGCCTGAACACCGTCTCCGGCGACATCATCGTCGACGGACTCAAGGGCGACCTCACCGTCAACGCCGTGTCCGGCGACGTGCAGGTGCGGCAGCTGGAGGGCGCGCTGAGCGCCAACAGCGTCTCCGGCGACGTCGCCGTGACGGGCACCGTGCGCAAGGCGACCGTCGACACCGTCTCGGGGAACATCGTCGTCGACTCCGTAGGCGGGATCAGCGCGATCAGCCTCAACTCGGTGAGCGGCAACGGCACGATCCGTCTGGATGACGGACACCCGGCGAACTTCGCCGTGCGCACGGTGAGCGGTCGGGTGCAGGTCGATGGCGTCGTCCGCTCGAGCGGTCGGCCCACCAACTACCAGGGGTCCGTCGGCGAGCTGAGCGGGTCGTTCGTCGATGTGCGGGCCAACGCCGTCTCCGGCGACCTGACCGTGCTTCGCCGCGCCGCCCTGACCTCGTCGACCGATACGGTACAGGATGCCCTGAGCGGCGACCAGAGCGGCAGAATCGGCACCGGCTTCGGCGACGGCTTCGGCCAGGATCTCGGAAGGGAATCGCAGTCATGACCCCGGTCTTCTCACACGGCGACCTGCGCCTCTACCTGCTCAGCCTGCTCGATGAGGGCCCGCGCCACGGCTATGACATCATGCAGGCGCTGTCCGATCGCACCGGCGGCACCTACACCGCCAGTGCCGGCACGATCTACCCCCGCCTCGCCAAGCTCGAGGAGGAGGGCCTGGTGACCAAGACGGTCGATGGACGCAAGACGGTCTATGAGATCACGGATGCGGGGCGCGCCGAGGTCGCGTCCCGGGCCGGCGACCTCGAGGGCATCGAAGCCGGCCTCGCCGACTCTGTGCGACTGATCGCCGACGAGGTGCGCGGCAGCGTGCGTGAGGCGATGAAGAGTCTGCGAGCGGACCTGGCCGCCGCCAGCACCCAGGAGCGCGCACAGCCTGCGTACTCGGCTCCGACGGGCACGCCGCAGGATGACCCGCGGGTGTTCAGCCGCGAGCAGCTGCACCGGGCGGATGCCGCCATCAACGAGTTCCGCGCCGGTGTGCGCAGCGACCTTCGTTCGCACATTGCACGCGGCGGATCGCTCGAGGCATCCCTCGTCGACACCCTGGCCACCGCTCTGGAGTCGGCCGCCGCCGCGCTCCGCGGCAGCCTGCAGGGCGCTCAGACGGGGACTACTCCTCCCAGATGAGCTCCTGATCGTCCGGCACCGGCTCACCTAGTGGCACCACGAGGATGTTGTGGCGCTGCCGGTGGGCCAGCCGAGCGGCCACCGACCCGGTGAAGAACTCGCGGATCGATTCCCCGATGCCGCGCTTGCGCGTGCCCACCACGATCAGGCGCGCCTCCACCCGGTCGGCGAGCTGCTTGATGGCCAGAGCGGGGTCGCCGACGAGCTGCCGAGCCGTCCACCGCACGTCGGTGCCGGTCAGCGTCTCGGTCGCCATCTTCGTGACGGCCGTGAAGTCGCCCACGCCGGGGTCGATGTTCATGTCGATGGGCGCCGAGTGCACATACCCGTCGGGATCCTCGTACGTGACGAAGCGCGTCACGTCGACATACGTGACGATGAGGTAGGTCCCGTGCAGCCGCGCGTAGCGCGCCCCCTCCTTCAGCACCCGGAGGGACTGTCCGGGGACGACGCCGGCGATGACGGCGCCCCGCAGCGCGGCGTCATCGACCTCTTCACCGGCCGTCGGGGTGGGCTGTGCCTCGTCATTCGACGGCGATCCCGGAGAAACGTTCGACATGCCAGAAGACCCCTTTCGCGGCGCGCGAAACCACTCCGCACGGGCGCGCAGAGCGCTGAGCCGCATACCCCGCGTGCTATTCTGAATGCTACTCTTTCCGGCCCCGAGCCGGTTTCGTGAATGCGTCGGGCTCGCCAAATGCCCGCAGCTCAACTCGTGAGGGGGGTCTCGCATGGGGCGTGGCCGTCAGAAGGCGAAGCACACCAAGATCGCGCGTGAGCTCAAGTCGTACAGCCCGAGCGTGAACTACTCGGCGCTCGAAAAGGAGCTGCACCCGGAGGGTGAAGACCTGTACGTCGACAAGTGGGCCGACGACTACTCCGGAGAGTACGAGGACGAGAAGGCGTAGCGCCTCGATCGCTCCGACGACGCCCCTCCTGAGGGGCCGTCTCGTCGCGCTTACGGCGTCTGCGCCTGCCGGGCGTGCGCGTTCGCGGCGCGCTCCCACTCGGCCTGCGCGCGACGCTGGGCCCTGCGCGCCGTGAACCAGGTCCAGAACCGGTCGAGTGTGCGCTTCAGCCACGTTGCGACCCGCTTGGCCCAGTGGAACTCCGTGCCGAGGATCGCGAGGCCGAGGAACACGACGAGCCACCCCGGACCCGGGAGCGGAACGAGCAGCAGGCCGATGATCGAGAGGCCCCCTCCCAGCACGCCGACCGTCACGCGATAGGTCTTCTCGAGGATCGGGTGCCTCGACATCCAGACCCGCAGGGAGCGCAGGCCACGCCGGATCGGCTGGTCGCGGCGCTCCCCCTGCACGATCTCCTCGCGGATGGTGCGCTCGAGCAAGGCGATCCGGTCGTCGTTCGTCATGGCGACACGCTAACACGATATATCGCGATTGGACTGGGAGTCCGCCGAATGGTTCACCGGCGCAGGTCCTGCTCGATCGCGCGCGGACGGGCGGCGACCAGGCCGGCCAGCGCGGCGATCGGTGCCGTGCACAGCAGCATCCACAGGGGCGCCGTCCAGCCGCCTGTCGCCTGCACCACCGCACCGATGCCGATCGGGAACGCGGCGGCGATGGCATACCCCACGCTCTGCACGAAACCGCTGAGGGCGACGGATGCCTCGTGCGAGCGCGTGCGCAGATTGACGAGCACCAGCGCCAGCGGGAACAGAGCCTGGCTCAGGGCGATGAGCAGGATCCAGAGCCATGGGGCGGCATCCGGCACGAAGATGAGTCCGAGGTAGCCGGCGGCGAGGCCTCCCGTGGCGACGCCGACGATCGTCTTGACGATGCCGAGGCGGGCAGTCAGCAGCGGCACGAAGAGCGACAGCGGAAGCCCGACGATCGCGAAAAGCGACAGCAGCGCCCCCGCCTCGCGCGCCGGCACGCCCGCCACCCGCACCAGCATCGTCGGGGCCCAGGCGAACATCGTGTACGCCGTGATGCTCGACGTGGTGAAGAGCACGGCGATCGCCCACGCCATGGGCGAGGCCCACAGTCGCCGCACCGCCGGCCCGGCCGCTGCGGTGTGAACCTCGTCCGCGCGGCCGGCACGCGCCCGCAGCAGCAGGGCCACCCATGGCACGACGGCCACGGCCGCCACGACGCCCCACTGGGCGAGGGCCCAGCGCCAGCCCACGGCGTCGGCCACGGGCACCGCCACCAGCGGGGGGATGAAGGTGCTGAAGGCCATCGCGGTCATGTACATCGTGGTGACGAGCCCGATGCGATCCGGGAAGTACTTCTTCACCAGCGGAGGAAGCACCACATTGCCCACGGCCACGCCGGCGAAGATCGCGACCGTGGCAGTGAGCAGCAGACCGGCCGTCGTCGCCGTTCCCCGCAGGCACAGAGAGAGCGAGAGCACGATGATCGCGATCACGAGCAGCCGCTCGAGCCCGACCCGTCGCGCCAGCAGCGGCGTCAGCACGCCGAAGATCGCGAAGCACACCGGAGGAGCGCTGCCGAGCAGGCCGAGCGCCACCGGGGAGATGGGGATGTCGACCTGGATGCGCTCGACGAGAGGCGACAGCGAGGCGACCGCGCTCCGCAGGTTGAGCGCGACGAGCAGGATGCCGGTGAGCGCCAGGGCGCGGCCGCGCCAGAGCGGGCGCCGCGTATCGGGAACCGTCACCGCGGCACCGGAGTCACAGTGCCGCCGTCACGACTGCTGGTTGCCCTCGACCCAGGCGAGGTACTCCTCCGACACGGTGCCCGTGACATAGCGGCCGTCGAAGCAGCTCATGTCGAGGTCGGTGATGTCGGAGCCCTCGAGGATCGCGTCGCGGAGGTCGTCGACCTCCTGGTACACCAGGTAGTCGGCTCCGAGCGCCTCGGCGATCTCGGGGATCGTGCGGTTGTGTGCGACCAGCTCGTGCCGGGAGGGCATGTTGATGCCGTAGACGTGCGGAAAGCGCACCGGCGGCGCGGCCGAGGCGAACGTGACGCTCTTGGCCCCGGCATCCCTCGCCATCTGGATGATCTGCTGGCTCGTGGTGCCGCGCACGATCGAGTCGTCGATCAGCAGGACGTTCTTGCCCTTGAACTCGCTCGACATCGCGTTCAGCTTCTGCCGAACGCTCGCCTTGCGCACCGCCTGCCCCGGCATGATGAAGGTGCGTCCGACGTAGCGGTTCTTGTAGAAGCCCTCCCGGTACTCGAGCCCCAGCTTGCGGGCGACCTGCATGGCGGCGGGGCGGGATGAGTCGGGGATCGGCATGACGACATCGATCGCACCGGGAGGGGTGTACTTCTCGATCGTGTCGGCGAGGCGCTCGCCCAGGCGCAACCGCGCCTCGTAGACCGAGATGCCGTTCATCTCCGAGTCCGGCCGGGCCAGGTAAACGTACTCGAAGGAGCACGGCGACAGCTGCGGGTTCGCGGCGCACTGGCGCGTGTGCAGGGCGCCGTCGACCGTGATGAAGACGGCCTCCCCGGGCATCACGTCGCGGACGACGTCGTAATCGCCGTTCTCGAGCACGAGCGACTCGGAGGCCACCATCCAGTCGTAGCCGCCGGCCTCGTTCTTGCGGGTGCCCAGGATCAGGGGGCGGATGCCGAAGGGGTCGCGGAACGCGAGCAGGCCGTAGCCCGAGATCAGGGCGATGGCGGCATAAGAGCCTTCGACGCGCTCGTGCACGCGGGTGACCGCCTCGAACACCGTCTCGGGTTCGAGGTCGAGGCCGGAGATCGAGGCCTGCAGCTCATTGGCCAGGACGTTCACGAGCAGCTCGGTGTCGGAGCTGGTGTTGAGGTGCCGGCGGTCCTTGTGGAAGAGCTCGTCGGTGAGCTCCCGCGTGTTCGTGAGGTTGCCGTTGTGCACCAGCACAATGCCGTACGGGGCGTTCACATAGAAGGGCTGCGCCTCTTCCTCGTTGCCTGCCGTGCCCTGCGTCGCGTATCGCACGTGACCGAGCCCGATGTTGCCGAGCAGCGCCCGCATGTCGCGGGTGCGGAATGCCTCGCGCACCATGCCCCGGGCCTTGGCCAGGTGGAAGATGCCGTGCCGCTCGGCCGTGGCGATGCCGGTCGAGTCCTGCCCGCGGTGCTGAAGGAGCAGGAGGGAGTCGTAGATCTCCTGGTTGACCGGGCCGTGTCCGACCATTCCGACGATGCCGCACATGGGTGTCTAGTTCGCTCCGTTGTGATCTGTGTCGTCTCGATACGTGCCCACCAGGCGCACCGCGCCGCCGTCGACACCCTTGGCGCCCTGCTCGAACTCTCCCTGCGGACGGGCGCCGCTGCGCACGATGCCGACCCGCCAGGCCGCGATGCCCTCCGGCGCGAGGGCAGATGCCGCGGCCTCTGCGCGGTCGGCGGCGACGACCGCGAGGAATCCGATGCCCAGATTCCACGTTCCCTCGCTCGACTCGAGCGAGGTGCCGCCCACATCCGACAGCACACGGAAGACGGGGCTCGGCGACCAGGTGGACCGATCGACCTCGGCCCAGGTGTCCTTGGGCAGCACGCGGGCGAGGTTGGCGGCGATGCCGCCGCCCGTGACATGACTGAGCGCGTGCACGCCGTCGCCCGCGCCGGGATCGGAGAGGAGACGCAGCAGCGGCGCGGTGTAGAGCCTGGTCGGCTCGAGGAGCGCCTCGCCCCACGTCGTGCCGAAGTCCGCGGCGAAGTCGCCGTACTGGATGCGTGCGCGGGTAACGATGTGCCGCACGAGCGAGTAGCCGTTCGAGTGCAGGCCGCTCGATGCGAGGGCGAGGATCGCGTCGCCGGACTCGACACGATGCGAGCCGAGCAGGGCGTCGGCCTCCACGACGCCCGTCGCGGCGCCGGCCATGTCGTAGTCGTTCGGGCCGAGCAGACCCGGGTGCTCCGCCGTCTCGCCGCCGATCAGCGCCGTGCCGGTCTCGCGGCAGGCGTCGGCGATGCCGCGCACGATGTCGGCGATCCGCTCGGGCACCACCTTGCCGCATGCGATGTAGTCGGTCATGAACAGGGGCCGGGCGCCCACCACCACGATGTCATCGACCACCATGCCGACCAGGTCCTGACCCACGGTGTCGTGCTTGTCGATCGCCTGGGCGATCGCGACCTTGGTGCCGACCCCGTCGGTCGAGGTCGCCAGCAACGGGCGACGGTAGGCGCGCAGCGCACTGGCGTCGAACATGCCCGCGAATCCGCCGACCCCGCCCTGCACCTCGGGACCGTGCGTCGAACGGACGGCGGACTTCATCAGCTCGACGGCGAGATCCCCCGCCGCGGTGTCGACTCCGGCCTCGGAATAAGTGGAACGGTGCGGGTTCGCCGCCGTCGACGAGAGGGCGACCGAAGATTCGGCCGGCGTGGAGAAGGAGGATGCGTGGGAGTCAGGTGCCACGCGCCCAGCCTACCCGTCGCTCGTGGGCACCGACCCGCGCTGGATGGGGGCGCGCAGTCGTAGAATCGAGGCATGACGGGCGGCGCGCCGGAGTGGCTGATTCGCGAGGACGCGAGCCAGCCCGTTCTGCTTGCCCTGTACCTGCGGCAGGTGCTCGGCATCCGCTCGCCCGACGAGCTCCCGCACCTGCGCGGCATCCCCTCGCGCGTCAACGACCGGACCGATGAGGCACAGGCCCTGCTCGAGCGCCAATGGCGGGAGTACTGGGCCATGACGGTCGAGCCGCAGGCGCATCCGTCATCCGTGCCGCTGGAGCTGGTGGAGGGCTTCGACACGCTCATCGCCCTCCCCCAGACCGGCTCCGAGGTGCTGCGCGAGGCCATCATCCCGCACGCGCCGGAGGGGCTGGCATACGCCCAGTCGGTGAACGCACGTTACACGAAGGATGCCGCGGCCAAGCCGGGTGTCTCGTACCGCGCCTACGCCAGCGCGATCGCCGTGCACGAGCGACAGGTGGGCCGCCGGGCGCACTCGTTCGAGCTGAACGTGCAGGTGCTCCCGCTGACTCAGCGCGGCGTGTGGTGGATCGGATCGCTGACGATCGCCGTCACAGACGGCCTACGGGGGGATGTCGTCGCGTTCGACGCCGCGATCCATCCGATCATCGCCGAGCTGGCGTAGCGGGCGCCGACGACCGGTAGCTGACGCCGAAGGGTTCTTGGCGGCCGTGCGGCTCTCGCGCTGGGCGTGGCTCGGGGATTCAGCGACCCGGCGCGTCCGGGGGTTTCAGCGACCCGGCGCGTCCGGGGGCGTCGTGGACGGCGCCGCGCTGGGCGCGCCGTCGTCGCGCCCGCCCAGCGGCGCGGGCTGGTCGACCTGGTTGAGCACCATCGGCTCCGGTTCGGGCTGGTCCTCGTACTGCACGGTCTCGTGGTCGACCACCACGGAGCGGGTGCGCCGGCGCAGGCTGCGGTCGAGCACCAGAGCGACGATCCCGCCGAGCAGCGCGCCGATGCTGCCCAGGATGAGGGCGAGGAAGCCGAACACCTGGCCCTCGGAGAAGACGACGTTAGTGAGGTCGCTCGGCGAGGACGTGCCGTCGTACGCGAACGTGAGGATCAGCGCGACCAGCACCCCCACGAGCGCTCCGAGCACCAGGAACGCCCCGTAGCGCGGGCTTCGGCGCACGCGACCGCCGATGATCTCATCGCTTGTGGTCGGGCGCTGGTCTGGGTTGGACATGGCTCCATTCTCCCACCGCCCGGGGCCACCGGACCGGCGGGTTCTGCGTCGTGGACAGCGGGTTTCCGGGGGCGCGGGCCGCTGCGTTCAGGGGCGCAGCGGCAGTAGCCCCGACACGTCGGCCCGCACACCGGATGCCACGATGCGGCCGGCAGCCGCGGCATCCACCCACCTCTCCCGCCCCGTCGCGAGGGCGATCCACGTCGCAGCGTCGGTCTCGACGACGTTCGGCGGGGTGCCCCGCGTGTGCCGGGGACCCTGCACGACCTGCACCGCGCCGAAGGGCGGCACGCGCACCTCGACGCTGTTGCCAGGCGCCTTCTCCACGAGCAGCTGCAGCAGGTAGCGCACCGCCGTCGCCAGCTCGGTGCGGCCCGGCTTCGCGTCCGCGGCGATGGCGGCCTCGACGGCGGCGAGCGCGGCGCGCCCCTCGTCGACGTCGATCTTCTTCGGCACTCCTCCACGCTACGCGCACGGTGTCGCCGCCGTGCGGACCACGGGTGCGCACCCCAGGGCGCCAGGAGCGCCGCCGGTAGGCTGGCGGGGTGAGAATCCTGGTCCTCGGTTCCGGTGCCCGCGAGCACGCCATCATCCTGGCCCTTCGCGGCGAGGACGCGCCGCACGAGATCTACGCGGCACCAGGCAACGCGGGGATCGCGGGCGACGCCGAGATCGTCGCCCTCGATCCGCTCGACCCCGTCGCCGTCACGAACTACGCCAATGACGCCAGCATCGACCTCGTCGTGATCGGACCGGAGGCCCCGCTCGTCGCCGGCGTCGCCGACGCGCTGCGAGAGCGAGGCATCCCGGTCTTCGGTCCGGGCCGGGCGGCCGCCCAGCTGGAGGGCTCGAAGGCCTTCGCGAAACGGATCATGGATGCCGCCCGCGTCCCCACCGGCCGCGCCGCACACGCGTACACCCGCCAGCAGGTGGAGGCCGCGCTCGATGACCTCGGGGCCCCGCACGTCGTGAAGGCCGACGGCCTCGCGGCCGGCAAGGGCGTGATCGTCACGAGCGAGCGCGCCGCGGCCCTGGCACACGCCGAGGGCTACCTGTCCACCGGTCCGGTGCTGATCGAGGAGTTCCTCGAGGGGCCGGAGGTCTCCCTCTTCTTCGTCAGCGACGGCGACACCGTGCGCGCGCTCTCCCCCGCGCAGGACTTCAAGCGGGCGCTCGACGGCGACCAGGGCCCCAACACGGGCGGCATGGGCGCGTACTCACCACTCCCGTGGCTGACCGAGCGGTTCGGGGGCGAGGACGCCTTCGTCGAGCTCGTCACGAACGAGGTCGCCCTGCCGGTCGTGCGGCAGATGGATGCCGAGGGAACGCCGTTCATCGGCCTGCTCTACGCAGGACTCATCCTGACCGACGCCGGTATCAAGGTCATCGAGTTCAATGCGCGCTTCGGCGATCCAGAGACCCAGGTCGTGCTCCCGCGGCTCGTCTCGCCGCTCTCGGACCTGCTGGCAGCCGCGGCATCCGGCCACCTCGAAGACGTCCCCCAGCCCGGCTTCGCCGAGGCCACCGCCGTGACCGTGGTGCTCGCGAGCGAGGGCTACCCTGAGGCGCCTGTCACCGGGCGCCCGATCCGCGGACTGGACGCCGCGGCCGCGGTCGAGGGTGTGCACATCGCACACGCCGCGACCGCAGCATCCGGCGACGAGCTGATCGCCACCGGCGGACGCGTGCTGAGCGTCGTCGGCCTCGGCACCACGTTCGAGGAGTCCCGCGCGCGCGCCTACCGCGCGATCGCGCAGGTCGAGCTCGAGGGTTCGCACTACCGCACCGACATCGCCGCGGGCGTCGCGGAATAGCGCGGGCTACCTCGCCGCTTCGGCCTCCGCCTCGGCGGCATGCCAATCGGCCGTCGCGGTCGAGGTGTTCGGCCGCTGAATGAACAGCACGGCCACCAGGCCGACGAGCAGCGCGGATGCCGGAAGCAGGATCGCCTGCGCCATCGCGGTCGAGAACCCCTCGACCACGAACGCCGGTAGCTGTCCCCCCGTCCCGAAGTCCCCGCCCGAGGATCCCGCACCAGGCAGGTTCGCCTCGAGACGGCTCTGCATGAACGCCGCGATCGCCGCCGAGCCGATCACCGAGCCGACCGTGCGCGTCGTGTTGTAGATGCCCGCACCCGCACCGGCCTGGTGCATCGGAAGGTTGCGCGTCGCGGTCGTGGCGAGCGGACCCCACATGCCCGCGTTGCCGATGCCCATCATCGCGGAGGGCAGAAGGAACATCCAGATCGGTGCGTCGGTGGCCATCAGGCTCGAGTACCAGAAGAGCGAACCCGCGACGAACAGCAGACCAGGCACCAGCAGGAACCGCGGATCGGTGCGGTCGAGCAGCTTCCCCGCGAAGGGCGCGAGCACTCCTGAGAGCAGGGCCATGGGGATCAGCAGCAGAGCCGACTGGGTCGGCGTCAGCCCCCGCGCGAGCTGGATGTAGAACATGAGCGGCAGCGACATGCTGGTGACCGTGAAGCCGACGGCGGCGATCGCGATGTTGGCCACCCCGAAGTTGCGGTCCTTGAAGAGCGGGAGCGGGACGAGCGGCTCGTTCTTGGTGCGCGCCTGCGTCCAGATGAAGATGCCCATCACGATGACCCCGGCGATGATCACTCCCCAGACCGTGATCGGTCCCCAGATCACTCCCCAGTCGTAGTGCTCGCCCTCCTGCAGACCGAAGACGATGAGGAACAGGCCGATCGCGCTGAGGAAGACGCCCACGATGTCGAACCGATGCGGGCTGGTGGGAAGGTCGGGCACCAGCATCCATGCCAGAACGAAGGCGATCACGCCGACCGGGATGTTGATGAAGAAGATCCACGCCCATCCGAAGCCGTCGACCAGCAGGCCACCTGCGAGCGGGCCTACCAGCGTCGCGACGCCGGCGGTGGCTCCCCAGAGGCCCATGGCCGCACCGCGGCGGTTCGGGGGGAAGGTGCGCGTGATGACCGCCATGGTCTGCGGGGTCATCAGGGCGGCGCCGAGGCCCTGCACCGCGCGGGCGGCGATCAGCATCTCGAGCGAGCCGGAGAGTCCGCACCACAGCGACGCGAGCGTGAAGACCGTCAGGCCGATCAGGTAGATCCGCTTGGGCCCGAAGCGGTCGCCGAGGCGACCCGTGATGAGCAGCGGCACGGCGTAGGCGAGCAGATACGCGCTCGTCACCCACACTACGTTGTCGAGATTGTTCGTCTCCGGGTCGAGGGCCGCCTTGATGGCCGGGTTCGCCACCGAGACGATCGTCGTGTCGACGAGGATCATGAAGAACCCGATGACGAGGGCCCAGAGAGCAGGCCACGGGCTGCGGGCGGAGGTGGCGGATGCCGCCGGTGCTGAATTCTGTTCGGTCACTTGGTGTGCTCCCAGGAGCTGTGGATGCCGACCGCTGAGGGGTCGGGATGGATGTCTGGCCAGGCCGCCGAATCGGCGGTGAGGTGTTCGAGGGCGGACGCCGTCCAGGAGGCGTCGGCGCGGGTGAGGTCGGCGCGGCGATCGGCCTCGAGGTGGAATGCGAAGGGGATCCCCTTGGCATGGGCGCGGTCGAGCAGGGCGCGCAGCTCGCTCTCATCGGCGCGGAGCCGCGCCAGTCGGGCCCGCAGGATGTCGACGGCCTCATCGAAGGCGAGGTTGTGCGCCTCGGCGAGGGCGATCGCGAACTCCTGCGGCGTGGCGGGCGCCGCGAGATGCGTCCGAACCCAGCGGACGATCGCCTCGTGGCCCTCCTGGGTCAGTGCGTAGAGCGTTCGCTCCGGGCGGTTGCCGTCCCGCCCCGTGGAGTGGACTTCCGCGAGCCCGAGCTCCGCGAGCCTCGCGACCGTGTGATAGAACGAGCCCGGCTTGATCGTGAGCACGGCGTCCTTGCCGCGGAGTCGCAGCAGCTGAAGCATCTCGTACGGATGCATCGGCCGCTCCTCGAGGAGCGCCAGCGCGGTCACCGCGAGCGGCGTGAGGGATCGCGCTCTCTTCGACACGCTTCACGCCCTCTCGTTCTTCGGATGCTCGCCGGCCAGTCCCGCTGGATTAGTCCAGATTGAATATACCACGCGGGTGTCGGAGCCGGGCGGGATCCGTCACTGGACCCGCACCCCGCCACCGCCCTACCGTGAGGACATGACCGCCGATGAAAGGGCCCGCGGGCGCGAGGTCTTCGATCCGCTCGCCGAGTCGTTCCTCGCAGAGCCCGGCGTCGACATCGGCCGCATGTTCGGCACCGACGGCCTGCGGGTGCGGGGCAAGATCTTTGCGTTCGTCAACTCGGACGGGGGGCTCACCGTCAAGGTGCCCGAGGCGCGGGCGTCGGAGCTAGTGACCGACGGCGCAGCCGTCCGCATGGTCATGCGCGAACGGGAGATGCGGGAGTGGGTCAGCCTGTCTCCGGACGCCGGGGAAGAGCGATGGGCAGCGCTCATGGGCGAGGCGTTCGCCTACCTCGACTCCATCACGCCGTGAGGCGCCCGGACGCGCCGGGATAATGGTGGGGTGAGCTCCCCCCTGAATCTGTCCGGCTGGCGGCACGTCTACTCCGGCAAGGTCCGCGATCTCTACAGGCCGGTCGACCTTTCGACGGGCTCAGGAATCGGTGCCGCCGGCGGCACGCAGATTCCCGAGGACCGGATGCTCGTCGTGGCGAGCGATCGCGTCAGCGCGTTCGACCACGTGCTCTCGCCCGGCATCCCGGGCAAGGGCGAGCTGCTCACGACCCTGAGCCTGTGGTGGTTCGACCGTCTGGCCGGCGGGGACGGCGGTCGCCGCATCCCGAACCACCTCGTCGCCGACCACACCCTTGGCGCCGACGACGAGCCGCACAGCCTGATCCCGGACGAGGTATCGGGGCGGGCGATGGTGGTGCGCAGCCTCGACATGCTCCCGATCGAGTGCGTCGTGCGCGGCTACCTGACCGGCAGCGGGTGGGCCGAGTACCGCGAGAGCGGCACGGTCTGCGGCATCCCTCTGCCCGGCGGGCTCGAGGACGGCGATCGGCTTCCCGAGCCCCTCTACACCCCGGCGTTCAAAGCGCCGATGGGTGAGCACGACGAGAACATCTCGTATGAGCGCACCGTCGAGCTGGTCGGCGAAGATGCCGCCGCCGCCCTGCGCGATCGGTCCCTCGAGATCTACGCACGGGCGGCCACGACCGCCGAGGCGCACGGCCTGATCCTCGCCGACACGAAGTTCGAGTTCGGGACGGATGCCGACGGCACGCTGACCCTCGCCGACGAGGTGCTCACGAGCGACTCCTCCCGGTATTGGGATGCCGCCGCCTGGGCGGGAGGCGAGACACCCAAGGCCCGCATGGCGAGCTTCGACAAGCAGATCGTGCGCGATTGGCTGGTCGCCCACTGGGACAAGCACGGGACCCCGCCCGACCTGCCTGCGGAGATCATCGAGCGCACAGCGGACCGCTATCGCGAGCTGCTCGAGCGCCTGACGGGCGGGTCGCACTAGGCGACCGGAGGAATTCGCTCAGCATCCCCGACGTTACCTATGCATATGCATGAGAACTCCGACGCGCATGCCGAGCGTCTTGCCGACGCCACCGCCATGGGTGCGGTGACGCTGCTCGTCGCCGACCTCGACGGCATGAAGCGCTTTTACCGCGACGTCGTGACGCTGCAGGTGCTCGATGAGGGACCGGACGCCGTCACCCTCGGCCGTGCAGGTCGCCCGCTCGTCATCCTCCAGCACGAGCCCTCGCTCCGGCACGCGCCCGCGGGAAGCGCCGGGCTCTTCCACACGGCGATCCTCTTCGAGACGCAACAGGCGCTGGCCGCGGCCCTGTACTCGGTCGCGCGGCACGCGCCGCAGACTTTCACCGGCAGCGCCGACCATCTCGTCAGCCAGGCATTCTATTTCACCGACCCCGAGGGCAACGGCATCGAGCTGTACTGGGATCGCGAACGCACCGCCTGGTCGTGGACGCACGGGCAGGTCGAGATGGCGACCCTCTACCTCGACCCGAGCATCTTCCTCGGTGAGCACCTCGGCGAGGCGGCGGCGAACGGCTCGACGGTGGCGGATGCGGCATCCATCGGTCACGTGCACCTCTCGGTCGGCGACGTGAAGACGGCATACGAGTTCTACGTCGACCGGCTGGGATTCGACAAGACGCTGGACTACGGCGGGCAGGCGCTGTTCGTCAGCGCGGGCGGATACCACCACCACATGGCGATGAACGTCTGGAACTCCCGCGGCGCCGGTCCCCGGATGCCGGCCCTCGGCCTCGGGCGGGTCGACCTGGTGCTTCCGGATGCCGATTCCCTGGGCGCACTCGGAGAGCGCCTCGCACACTACGGCACACCCATTCGCGACGACGGCCACAGCCTCAGCTTCGACGACCCCTGGAACAACGCGCTGCACGCAACGGTCGCTTGAGACCCTCCGCAGCAGGATGAGGGAAGGTCGCCGCAGCAGGATGAGGGAAGGTCGCTGAGCCCGTCGAAGCGTCGATCGCGGCGGACGCGACCCTTCGACAAGCTCAGGGACCGGAGCTCGGGGACCGGAGTCAGGCGCTGTCGCGAACGACCAGTTCGGCGCCCATCATCGTGACCCGAGGCGGGTCGCCGCCGCCGAGCAGAGACAGCAGCACGTCCGTCATTCTGGCGCCCTGCGACAGCGTCGGCTGGCGCATCGTCGTGAGCCGCGGCGCCACGGTCGTCGCGACGGGGGAGTCATCGAAGCCGATGATCGCCACGTCGTCCGGCACGCGCAGTCCCTCGACGGCGAGGGCGCTCATGGCACCGCGAGCCATCAGGTCGCTCGCCACGAAGATCGCGTCGGGCACGCGGCCGGTGGCGAGGATGCGCCTCATCGCGGCCAGACCCCCTTCGGCGGTGAAGTCGCCGTCCTCGACGGGGCCCTCGGCTACGCCGACGGCCCGGAGCGCCTCCCGCCAGCCGCGGAGCCGGTCGATTCCCGGGGGCATGTCGAGGGGTCCGGTGATCGTCGCGATGCGCCGATGCCCCTTGCCGATGAGATACTCCGTTGCGTCCCGAGCGCCCTGCACGTTGTCGATGTCCACGTAGTAGTCCCCCGCGTGCTCTCGCAGGGGCCGTCCGCCGTAGACGACCGGCATGGCCGTCGCGATGCTGTCGATGAACGTGTCGCTCGTGTGGTGCGACACCACGATGGCCCCGTCGACGTTGCCGCCCAGCAGATAGCCGGTCATCTTGGCGCCCGGGTCATCCGACGCGATGAAGAGGGTGAAGATGTAGTCGGACTCCTCGAGCCGCGAGCTGACCCCGGCCACGATCGACGCGAAGTACGGATCGCTGAAGAAGCGTGTGGTGTCCTCGGCTACAACCAGCGCGATCGTGTAGGTCTGCCTGCCGGCCAGCGAGCGCGCGGCCCGGTTGGGGACGAAGCCGAGTTCGCGGATCGCCGCCTTCACGGCGGCAGCCGCGGACGGGCTCACGGCGGTCGAGCCGTTCACGACACGCGATACCGTGGAGCGCGACACACCGGCGGCGACGGCGACGTCCTCGATCGTCGCGGCGGCGTGGACCGCCTCGGTCTTCATCGTCACCCCCCGTGTGCGAGATCGAGCGCGCTCATATCGACATCACCGAAGGCAACGGCACATCGATGGAGCGTTCCGCGATGCTGCGACCATACTCCAGGCCGCCGTCCTTTCTCGCGCGCTGCTGGTCTCAGATGCGCCCGAACCTGCCCACGACCTCGGCGCGCGACGGGTCCTCGCTGGAGAACACGCCCCCGTTCGCGACATGGTCTGCCTCGATCTCTGTGAACACGATCCGCACGTCCTGAGCCCGGGCGCCCAGCAGGTCGACGGCGTTGCGCGTCACCTCTTGGGCGAAGGCGCGACGCTGGTCGAGGGTGCGGCCGGTCAGCAGTTCGACGGTGATGTTCGGCATCGGCTCTCCTCAGGGGACGGATCCACAGGTCAGTGGATCAGGGGCCCACTCTAGCCAGCGCCGATGCTCAGGCGCTGTCGCGGACGACCAGCTCCGTGTCCATGATCGTGACGTGCGGCGGGTTGCCGCCGCCGAGCAGGCTCAGCAGCACGTCGGTCATGACCGCTCCCTGCGACAGGGACGGCTGGCGCATCGTCGTGAGCCGCGGCGTCAGAGTGGTGGCGACAGGGGAATCGTCGAACCCGATGATCGCCACGTCGTCGGGCACATGCATCCCCTCGGCCGCGAGCGCCGCGATGGCACCGCGTGCCATCAGGTCGCTCGCCACGAAGATCGCATCCGGAAGCTCGCCCTGCTGCAGGATGCGGCGCATGGCTTCTGCGCCTCCGTCGGCGGTGAAGTTGCCGTCGACCGCCTGCCCCTCTTCGAGCCCCGCCGCGGCGAGCGCGTCGCGCCACCCCTGGTGACGGTCGATGCCCGCCGGCATGTCGTGCGGACCGGTGATGGTCGCGATGCGGCGGTGGCCCTTGCGGATGAGGTAGTCGGTCGCGTCGCGGCCGCCCCTCACATTGTCGACATCGACGTAGTAGTCGCCTGGCCGCTCGTGCACGGGGCGGCCGCCGTAGACCACCGGCACGGCCGCTGCGATGCGCTCGATGAACGTGTCGCTCGTGTGGTGGGAGACGACCACCGCACCGTCGGCGTTCCCCCCGAGCAGGTAGCTCGTCGTCTTGTCGCCCGGGTCGTCCGAGGCGATGAACAGGCTGAGGATGTAGTCGGACCGGCTGAGGCGCGAGCTGATGCCGGTGACGATCGACGCGAAGAACGGGTCGCCGAAGAACCGCGTGGTGTCCTCGGGCACCACCAGCGCGATCGTGTGCGTCTGCCTGCTTGCGAGCGAGCGCGCGGCGCGGTTCGGCACGTAATTCAGCGCGCCGATCGCGGCCTTCACCGCCGCCACCGCAGAGGGGCTGACGGCCGTGGAGCCGTTGACGACGCGGGAGACCGTCGAACGCGACACACCGGCGGCGGCGGCGACCTCTTCGATCGTCGCCGGCCCGTGTCGTGCCTCGGTTTTCATACGGTCCCCCCGCGCGTCAGACGTTCGCGGGAGACGGCGACGATACAGCGCTCGGGATGTCGATCGCCCGCTCCGCGATGATGCGACGATACTCCAGGCCGCTGTCCTTGAGGGTGCGCTCCTGCGTCGCGTAGTCGACGCGCACGATGCCGAACCGCTTCTCGTAGCCCCACGCCCACTCGAAATTGTCGAGGAGCGACCAGTAGAAGTAGCCGCGCACGTCGACGCCCTGTTCGATGGCGTCGAGGATGGCTGCCACGTGCACCCGCACGAACTCGGTGCGCTCGCGATCGTGCACGCGGAGCTCGCCGCCCTCCCGGACGAGCTCGTCGTCGTAGGCCGCGCCGTTCTCGGTGACGAAGAGCTTCACCCCGGCAGGGCCCGAGTACTCTTCCTGCACGCGCAGGAGCAGTTGGGTGAGGCCCGCGGGCTGCACCTCCCAGCCCATGCTGGTGCGTGCGAGTCCTCGCTCGTGCGGGTGGATGTCAGCCACGATCGGGTACGGCGACGCACCCGGCCGGTCAGTGGGCGCGTCCCCGCGCACCGGCGGGTTCTGCGGCGCGTGCCCGCTGACGAAGTCGCCGTGGTAGTAGTTCACGCCGAGGCTGTCGATGGGCGTCGAGATGGTGTCGAGGTCGCCAGGACGGATGGCGGCGCGGAGCGCGTCATCCGCCACCTCGTCGTAGATGTCGGCGGGATAGGCGCCCCGGAAGATCGGGTCGAGGAACCAGCGGTTGAACTGACCGTCGATCAGGCGCGCGGCGTTCACATCCGCCGGGTCGGCCGGGTCCGCCGGCTCGGCCACCGTGAGGTTCAGCGTGATGCCGAGGTCGAGCGACGCGTCGCGCTTGCGCAGCTCGCTCACCGTCATCCCGTGCCCGAGCAGCAGGTGATGCGATGCCCGGAGCCCGTCGCTGACGCTGTACCGTCCCGGCGCATGCAGCCCGGCGGTGTAGCTCAGGAACGACGAGCACCACGGCTCATTGAGCGTCGTCCAGACGTTGACGCGATCGCCGAGCGCGTCGTGCATCGTGAGCGCGTACTCCGTGAACAGCTCGGCCGACTCGCGCACGGCCCAGCCGCCTCGCTCCTCGAGCGCCTGCGGCATGTCCCAGTGATACAGCGTGAGCCACGGCATGATGTCGGCGTCGAGCAGCTCGTCGACCAGGCGCTTGTAGAAGTCCACACCCTTCGGGTTGACGGCTCCGGCGTCGGGACGCACGCGCGACCAGGAGGTCGAGAAGCGGTACGTCTGCAGTCCCATGCTCTTCATCAGGGCGACATCGTCGCGGTACCGGTGGTAGTGGTCGCAGGCCACATCGCCGTTGTCGGCGTTGATGACCGCACCGGGAACCCGGGAGAAGGCGTCCCAGATCGATGCGGTGCGGCCGTCCTCGAACGCGGCGCCTTCGATCTGGTACGCCGCCGTGGCGGCTCCGAACAGGAAGTTCTCGGGGAATGGGCGGGTGGGGGTCTCGGGCATGCGCGCGAGGTCCTCTCTCGTCAGGATCGTCATGCGTCAGCCCTTCACCGCGCCGGCCATGATGCCGCTCACGAGCTGCTTGCCGGCGAAGGCGAACAGGATGAGGAGCGGGATCGTTGCGAGCAGCACTCCGGCGAGCACGATGGAGTAGTCGATGAAGTAGTTGCCCTGCAGCAGCGACAGAGCCACCGGAAGCGTGGGGCTCTGACGGTCGAGCACGATGAAGGGCCAGAAGAACTGGTTCCACGCCCCGACGAAGGTGAACAGGAACAGCATGGCCGCTGCCGGGCGGGCGGCGACCACGCCGACCGTCCAGAACGTGCGGAGCATCGAGGCGCCGTCGACGCGTGCGGCCTCGATGAGCTCGTCCGGGACGGTCTGGCTGAGGTACTGCGTCATCCAGAACACTCCGAACGCGCTGGTGAGGGCGGGCACGATGATGGCACCGATCTGACCCGTCCAGCCGAGGTCGGAGAACAGGATGTAGAGGGGCACGACGCCGAGCTGCATGGGCACGGCCATGGTCGCCACCACGAACGCGAGCAGCCACTTGCCGCCCTTGAAGTGCAGCTTCGCGAAGGCCCATCCGGCGAGTGTGGAGAAGACGACGACGGATGCTGCGATGAGCGTCGAGCTGAAGATGGAGTTCCACAGGGCGACCCAGAAGTTGACCGCCGAATCGTTGACGACCGACAGGGCGTTGGCGATGAAGTTGCCGCCGGGGATCCAGGACATGTTCGGATCGTTGATCGTCGAGGCGGTGCCCGAGCCGATCAGGAACGACCAGTAGTAGGGGAAGATGGCGGATACCGCGACGACGCCGAGGCCGATGTAGACCCAGGTGCCCGCGCGGATGCCGCGGATCCTGGTCGTGCGCTCCGCGCGACGGCGACGGCGACGACCGTCGTTCGGCAGGTTCTCTTCGATGATCGCGAGAGGGGGCGTGCTGACGGCACTCATGACTGGACTCCCTTCCGACGGCGGCGGTTGCGGACGACGCCGCGGCCGCCGTCATCACGCACCATGCGCCGAGTGATGAGCAGATTGATCAAGCCGATGACCAGGATGATGATGAACAGGATCCACGCGAGCGCGGCTGCTCGGCCGAAGTTGAACTGGCCCCAGCCGATGTTGTAGAGGTACAGCGTGATCGTGAGCCACTGCTGGGCGGCTCCGCCTTCACCGGTGTTGTCGAACATGCGGGGCTCGTCGAAGATCTGCAGGCCGCCGATCGTCGCGGTGATGACCACGAAGATCAAGGTGGGGCGCAGCGAGGGGAGCGTGATGCTCACGAACTGGCGGAAGGCGTTCGCGCCATCCACCGTCGCCGCCTCGTAGTACTCGCGCGGCACGGCCTGCATCGCGGCGAGGAGGATGAGGGCGTTGTACCCCGTCCAGCGGAAGTTGACCATCGTCGCGATCGCGATGTGGCTCCAGAACGGGTCCGTGTGCCAGGGGATGGGGGACAACCCGATGTCGGTCAGGACGTTGTTCACGAGACCGTGGTTGTCGCCGAACATGTTGCTGAAGATGAGGGAGACGGCGACCGGGGCCATCACGTACGGCAGGAGAACGCTCATGCGCCAGAACGTCTTGGCGCGGATGTTGCGATCGAGCATCGCGGCGATGAAGACCGCGAGCACCAGCTGCGGGATGGTCGAGAGCAGGAAGATGCTGAAGGTGTTGCGCAGGGCGGTCCAGAACTTGGGGTCGTTCAGGATCCAGATGTACTGCTCGAAGCCGACGAACGTGCCCGAATTGCGCACGAGGTCCCATTCCTGGAACGAGATGACGGCGGTGAACACGATCGGGAAGAGCCCGATGATCGCGAAGAGGACGAAGAAGGGGGCGATGTAGACGTAGGGGGAGTACTTGAAGTCCCACCTGCTCAGCTTGTTTCCGAACGACAGGCCGCTCTTCGGCTGCTTGTCCGGAAGGGTGCGCGGCTTCGGTGTCGTCCTCGCGCGGGTTTCGGTCGCGGTCACGTGAGTCTCCGTATCGTCGGGTCTCTGGGGCGAAAGCATCGGGGATGGGCGGGTGAGAACGATGCGGGCCGCGCCGCGTGGCGCGGCCCGCAAGGTTCGGATCGCTAGAAGGCCTCGACCTCGGCGACGTAGGTGTCCCACGAGGTCTGCTGGTCCTCGGTGCCGTCGAACACCCGGTTCACCGCGTTCTGGAGAGCGTCGTGGTACTTGTAGTAGTTCGCGCTCTTGTACGGCAGAACCGTCACGGCCTCGGCGCGGTCGGCACCGATGGCACCGGTGGGCGCGTCCTGGAAGTACGGGTTGGTGTAGTCCGTGAGCTTCGGGTTCTCGTACGCGTCGACCTGGCTCGGGAAGGTTCCGACGTTCAGGAAGGCCTCGACCTGCGTCTCCGGAGCGGAGAGCCAGTCAGCGAGCTCCTGCGCAGCGGCCACGTTCTTTCCGTTGGCCGGGACGGTCAGGTACGACCCACCCCAGTTGCCACCGCCGTTGGGGAAGACGTTGGCGATGTTCCAGCCCTCCACCTCGGGGGCGGTGCCGGAGATGATCCCCTGCATCCACGCGGGGCAGAGGAGCGTGGCGAACTCCCCGTTGGCCATGGAAGCGTTCCAGTCGTCGCCCCACTGCTTCGAGTACTTCGAGTTCGGCACGGCGCGTTCGATGACGGTGTTGTACGCCTCCTCGATCTCCGGGTTGGTCGTCGCGATGACCTTGCCGTCGGGCTCGTCGTAGGTGTACTCCATCTGGTTGACGATGCCCTGCAGCACGGAGTTCGCCGCGTCGATCATCGCCTTGCCGGTTGCGGCCTTGTACTGGTCGGCGACGTCGAAGTAGTTGTTCCAGTCGCCGGTGAACAGCGCCTCCACGTCTGCGGGGGCGCTCGGCAGACCGGCGGCCTCGAACAGATCCGCGCGGTAGCAGATCGCCTGAGGACCGATGTCGGTGCCGTAGCCGATCAGGTTGCCGTCGGGGTCGGTCGCCGCGGCCTCCTTCCAGTCCAGCCAGCGGCCCTTCAGCTCGTCGGGCACGGGAGCCAGCAGGTCGGAGTACTGCATAGCCTCGGCGAGCCAGTCGACCTCGACGGCCTCGATGTCGGCGAGGCCCTCCTTGCCGAGCTTCTGGAAGAAGTTCTTGCGGGCGTCGCTGGATTCGGCCGCCTTGTTGTGGACGATGGTCACGTTCGGGTGCTCGTCCATGTACTTCTGGAGGAACTCTTCGGTGTAGCCGAAGTTGTTGAACGTCGCGATCGTGAGGGTGATCTCCTCGTCGGGATCGGCGGATGCCTGGCCCCCGCCGCCGCTTCCGCCGGCGCAGCCGGCGAGGACGAGGGCGGTGGTGGATGCGGCGGCCAGAACGATGCCGGCCCTCCGCAGTGCGGGTGAATTCACTGTCACTCCTTTGTGGTGTCAGGGTGTTTTTTGCGCAGTGGTGCATGTGGCGGTGCTGCCGATGACGACGGACTGCCCGGCGCGATCCACTCCCCGAACTTCTTCCGTGGGAGCGCTCTCACGACCTTGTGGGGACTCTATGGGACCGCTCCCACGAAAGTCAAGGGAGCGCTCCCATCCGCATCGTCACGGTTATGTCACAGCGGTTGACCTGCTGCCGGAGCGAGGGAGATGACCGGGGCGCCGCGGCGCCCGGAGTGCGGCGGATAGACTGGGAGGAACGCCCGCCCGCGACATCCGGAGCCCTCCATGCCCACCATCGTCGTCGACGTCATGCCCAAGGCCGAACTGCTCGACCCCCAGGGGAAGGCCGTCTCCGGCGCGCTGACCCGGCTCGGAGTCGACACCTTCTCGGGGGTGCGCATCGGCAAGCGCTTCGAACTCACCGTCGAGGGGGAGGTCGGAGAAGACGTGCTCGCGCAAGCACGCCGGATCGCCGATGACATCTTGTCGAACTCCGTTATCGAGGACGTGGTGAACATCGAGGTGGTCGAGTGACCGCGCGCATCGGCGTCATCACCTTTCCCGGGTCGCTCGATGACCGCGACGCGCAGCGCGCGATCCGCGTCGCCGGGGCCGAGCCGGTCGCGCTGTGGCACGGCTCGCACGACCTCGAGGGCGTCGACGCGCTCGTGCTGCCCGGTGGCTTCAGCTACGGCGACTACCTGCGGGCGGGTGCGATCGCCGCGCACGCGCCGATCATGAGCGAGGTGTCGGATGCCGCGGCGAAGGGCATGCCCATCCTCGGGATCTGCAACGGCTTCCAGATGCTCGTCGAGGCGCATCTGCTGCCGGGCGGTCTCATCCGCAACGCGCACCAGCAGTTCATCCGCCGTGACCAGCGCCTGCGCGTCGAGAACTCCTCGACCGCGTGGACCTCGGACTTCGCGGACGGCCAGGAGATCGTCATCCCCTTGAAGAACGCCGATGGCGGGTATATCGCCGCGGAGTCGGAGCTCGACCGCCTCGAGGGCGAGGGGCTCGTCGCCTTCCGCTACCTCGGGGTCAACCCGAACGGATCGCTGCGCGACATCGCCGGCCTCTCCAACGAACGGGGCAACGTCGTGGGGCTCATGCCCCACCCCGAGCACGCCGTGGAGGAGGGCTTCGGCCCGAACACCCGCGAGGCGATGCGCTCGGGAACCGACGGCATCGGTTTCTTCACGTCGGCCGTCGCCGCGGTCGTCGGTGCCGCGGCCTGACCCGCAGAACCGCCGGGTGCGGCGCTAGACCGTTCCGGCCGGCGGCCAGACGCCGATGATCACCGCCATGAGAAGCACGGTGACGAGTTCGTGGGCGATGTTGAGGACCGTCAGCGACGACGGGCGGCCCTCGAACGCGTCGTGGGTGATGAAGCGGGCCGCGGTGAACCCCGCCCACAGGGCCACCGCCGTGGCGATCGCGGTCCACAGGTATCCGCCGCCGTAGAAGTGCCATGCGATCGCGGTCGCACCGGCGAGGACCCACGCCGTCACGAAACTCACGAGCACCGTGACCACGATGGGCAGCACCGCGGATGCCCCCGGTCGATTCATGTCGACGTCGGCGAGCTTCGCCCAGCGCGTTCCGAACACCTTCGGCGTGTACCAGATCGTGCCGACGACCATGCTCGATGCGGTCGCGATCAGCACCGCCCAGTAGTTGATCTCGGGAACCATGACAGCCTCCTTCGGATGAGCCTGCCGGCTCGCGCCGAGGGTATCGCCGTAGGCCGGCCTCGCGTGCGAAGCGCGCCGGAAGCGGGGCCGTGTGACCGCGTGCTGGCAACAACGGGCAGAGCCGCGCACGAGGTGGGTAGCGTGGAACCGTGACCACCGACATCCGAAACGTGACCGCATCCGTGCCGAGCCAGGAGCTCGCCGACGACGTCGCCCGTGCCATCGGTCGCCCGGAGGGGGTCGAGCTGATCGTCTGGGAGATGGACGGGCCCGCGCCGAGGGCGACGATCGACATCGTCGTGCCGCCGTACATGAGTCAGGGACGCGGGCTCGCGCTGCTCGCCGACGTCGAGACGCGGCTCGTGCAGGGTCAGTCCATCGGCTATGAGGGCATCGACGAGAAGCTGCCGCCGGGCACGACTTTCGCCAACGCGTCGTCGGTGCACGAGACGTCCACGGCGGAGCTGGCCGTGGGGCTCGCGATCGCCGCGCAGCGGCACTTCGCCGACTTCGTGCGTGCCCAGGATGCCGGTCGCTGGGCGCCGGTCTTCGCCAACAGTCTCGCCGACCGGCGGGTGCTGCTGCTGGGCTACGGCGGCATCGGCAAGGCGATCGCGGCCCGGCTCGCCCCGTTCGAGGTGGACATCACGGCGGTTGCACGCCGCGCCCGCACCGAGGACGGCATCCCCGTGCACGGCATCGACGAGCTGCACGACCTGCTGCCCCACGCCGAGATCGTGATGCTCTCGCTGCCCGGCGGCGATGACACCCGGCACGTTCTCGATGCCGAGGCGCTGCGTGCGCTTCCCGATGGCGCCCTGCTGGTCAACGTCGGCCGCGGCCCGCTGATCGACACCGACGCCTTCGTCGCCGAAGGCGGACGCATCCGGGCCGCCCTCGATGTCACCGACCCCGAGCCGCTCCCCGAGGACCACCCGCTCTGGAGCATGCCCGGGGTGCTGATCGCGCCCCACGTCGGTGGGGCGACGAGCGCGATGCGGCCGCGCATGGCCCGGCTGATCGCGCGTCAGATCCTCCGGATGCAGCGCGGCGAGGAACCGCTGAACGTGGTGTTCGGGGGCTGAGTCAGCCCGGTTCGCGGACGTCGATGTCGGCGCCCGACCACAGATCGCCGCACTCGACGGCCACCGCACCGTGGGTCTCGAGGTAGCCTGCGGCTCCCCGATCGCCGCTCAGATCGCCGGCCAGTGCGCTCCAGTGGGCGCTGCCCACCAGCACCGGGTGCCCGGGGTGGCCTCGGTACACCGCACGGGCGAGCGCGTCCGGGGCGGATGCCGCGGCGAGGCCCGCCTCCAGGACCCGTCGAGCTGCTTCCGCCGGGGCGTCAGGGGTGTCGACCGGCGTGATCAGCACGGCATCGAAGCCGGATGCCGCGGCGAGGGCGACCCGAAGGGTGGCCGAGACGCCATCGGCCCACTCCTCGACCACGACGACACGGGCGCCCACCGGCACCAGCATCCGGGCGGCATCGGCGTCCGCTCCCACCGCGACGAGCACGTCGGCGCATCCTCCCGCGACCAGCATCCGCACGGCCCTCGTCACCCAAGGGTCACCCCCGGCCGTGCGTGCGAGCGCCTTCGGGCCGCCGTAGCGGGTGCCTGCCCCGGCCGCCAGCACGAGGCCGCAGATGCGGGCATCCATGGTCACGATAGCGTAGCCCCGCGGTAACACACGGCGGGTAGCGTGGGTTCATGCTCGAGCTGGCCGCCGACCTGGTGCCGCGCCTCCGCGCGGGGGAGCGGCTGGCCGTCGTCACGGTGACCGCCGTGGCGCGCAGCGCTCCTCGAGGGACCGGCGCCTCGATGGCGGTGACCGGCGCCGGCGACGTGATCGGCTCGATCTCCGGCGGGTGCGTCGAGACGGATGCCGTGGCCCTGGCACACGAGGCGCGCCTCTCCGGAGCCGGACGCACCGCCCGGTTCGGCTTCTCCGATGCCACCGCCCACGCCGCCGGATTGGCGTGCGGCGGCGAGATCGAGGTCGTCGCCTATCCCCTGGACTCCGGCGATGCGATCGCCATGGCCGCACTCGACGGTGCGCTGAACGATGAGCAGGTCACGGTGTCGCTCGTCGTGCGCGGGCCTGATGCGGGAACATTCCGGGCGGCGTCGGATGCCGACCCCCGCGACGACGCGCTGCTGACGCTCTCGCACGCCCCGCGACCTCGCCTCCTCGTGCTGGGAGCGGGCGACTACGCCGCCGCCCTCTGCCGGACGGCCTCCACCGCCGGCTACGCCGTGACGGTCTGCGACGCGTGGGAGCTGCTCGTCACGCGCGCGCGATTTCCGGATGCAGCGGACCTGGTCGCAGCGATCCCTGCGCACTACCTCGTGGCGGAGGCCGCTGCCGGGAGGCTCGACTCCCGCTCGGTCGTGTGCGTGCTGACGCACGACGAGCGACTCGACGTGCCGGCGCTGGAGGTGGCGCTCCGGCTCCCCGTCGCCTTCGTCGGGGCTCTGGGAGCCCGCCGCACCGTCGCCCGCCGCGCCGATCTGCTGCTCCGACGGGGCCTCAACCACCTCGAACTCGAGCGCCTGCACTCCCCGCTCGGGCTGGACCTCGGGGCGACCACTCCGGAGGAGACCGCGATCTCCATCCTGGCCGAGGTGGTCGCCGCCCGCCGCGGCGGGCCGGGAACGCCGCTGCGCGACAGCCCGACGCCGATCCACCGGAACGAGCGCCGCGGCAACCACCCGGACAAGCTCCGCGACGAGCAGCGGAGCGAGCGCCGCGGCGCGGCACCCGGAACCGCCGCCGGGTCGGCATGCGGCATCGCGGAGCCCGCTCGATGAGCGCCCAGGACGCTGACGGCTCCCGCCGCACCGTGATCGAGGGTGCGCACATCGCGACCGTCGACGCGGCGGGCACCGAGCATCTCGCGGGCCACATCGTGTTCGAGCGGGGGCTGATCGCGGCGGTCGGCGCCGGGCCCGCACCGGCCGAGTGGCGCGAGGACGCGGACGTTCTCGACGCCTCCGGGTGCCTGGTCACGCCGGGGCTCATCAACACGCACCACCACCTATACCAATGGCTGACCCGGGGATATGCCCCGGACGACATACTCTTCGACTGGCTGACGTCGCTCTACCCGCTGTGGTCGAGGATCGACGCCCGTCTGACGGGGGTCGCCGCCGCAGGCGCGATGGCGGTGCTCGCCCGCTCGGGGTGCACGACCGTGGGCGATCACCACTACATCTTTCCGCGGGGGTCGGGCGACATCGTGGGTGCGATCGTCGAATCGGCCGGCCGGATCGGCGTGCGGCTGCATGCGACCCGCGGGTCGATGGATCTCGGCGCGTCGGATGGTGGCCTGCCCCCGGACTTCGCGGTGGAGACGACCGACGCCGCGCTGGCGGCATCCGCCCAGGCGGTCGAGCGCTACCACGACCCGTCGTTCGCCTCGATGGTGCGCGTGGCGATCGCGCCGTGCTCGCCGTTCTCAGTGACGGCCGATCTGCTGCGCGAATCGGCGGTGCTCGCGCGCTCGCTGAACGTGCGGCTGCACACGCACGCCTCCGAGACGGTCGAGGAGGACGCCTACTGCCTCGAACGCCTCGGGATGTCTCCGACGGACTATCTCGATTCGCTCGGCTGGCTCGGGTCAGACGTGTGGATGGCGCACGGTGTGCACCTGGACGAATCGGCGATCGCGAGATATGCCGAAACCGGAACGGGTGTGGCGCACTGCCCCTCCTCGAACGCCCGGCTGGCCGCCGGCATCGCCCCGGTGCGCGATCTCCTGGCCGCCGGGGTGCCCGTCGGCCTCGGCGTGGACGGGGCGGCGTCGAACGAGTCCGGCCAGCTCGGCATGGAGATCCGCGAGGCCGTGCTGATGAATCGGCTGCGCACCGGCGCCGACTCGATGAGCGTGCGGGCCGCGCTGCGCATCGCGACGGTGGGCGGCGCACGCGTGCTCGGCCGGGAGGCGGAACTCGGGTCGCTGGACATCGGGAAGCTGGCGGATGTCGCCGTGTGGCGCATCGACGGCGTCGAGCACGCCGGAATCCTCGATCCGGTAGCCGCGCTCGGTCTTGGCGCACTGCCCCCGATCTCGCGGCTCTTCGTCGGCGGCCGCACGGTGGTCGAGGACGGTCGGCTCACCACCGCCGAAGAGGCGGTGCTCGCCGAAGAGGTCGCCGCCGCGTCGCGCGAGCTCGCCGGGCGGCGCTGATCCGTGGACATCAACACGATCGCGGAATTCCGTCGTCCCGGCTCGCGGGAGGAGGCCGTTCTGCGGCCGGGTGAGACCTACCTGGCCGGCGGAACCTGGCTGTACTCCGAGCCGCAACCGGGGGTGACCGGCTTCGTCGATGTCACCGCACTGGGGTGGCCCTCGCTGACCATCGAGGCCGGCGGCCTGCGCATCGCCGCGACCTGCACCATCGCGGAACTC
Organism: Micromonospora sp. DT81.3; assembly: GCF_049847225.1. Classification (NCBI taxonomy): domain Bacteria; kingdom Bacillati; phylum Actinomycetota; class Actinomycetes; order Micromonosporales; family Micromonosporaceae; genus Micromonospora; species Micromonospora sp. DT81.3. The sequence goes on along the minus strand of NZ_JBNCNY010000007.1, from coordinate 45,006 downwards.
GTCGCGCTTCCCCCGCAGCCCGGCTGGACGGCTCAGCGCCTCTTCTTCCACTGCGCCACCGCGCTGCTCGCGTCGCACAAGGTGTGGAACGCGGCGACGGTGGGCGGCAACGTCTGCCGGTCGTTCTCGGCGGGCGCGATGGTCTCGCTCGCCGCGACGCTCGACGGAACCGCCGAGATCTGGGCCGCGGACGGCACGACCTCCGTGGCCCCCGTCGCCGAGCTGATGACCGGCAACGGCACGAACCGCCTGGCCCGCGGTGATCTGCTGCGCTCCATACTCCTCCCGGAATATGCGTTGCGCGCCCGCACCGCCTATCGCAAGATCGCGCTCGCGGAGCTCGGCCGATCCGGTGCTGTGGTCACCGCCCGGGTGGACGACGACGGCGCCGCGACCTTCGTCGTGACGGCGGCGACGGCGGTGCCGACGGTGCGCCGGTTCGCGGAGATCCCGGATGCCGCGGGCATCGCCGACGCGTTCGCGGACGTGCCCTTCGGAGGCGGCGGCTGGTACACCGACCCGCTCGGCGAGGCCCGGTGGCGGCGCGGGGTCTCTTTGGTGCTCCTCGAGCAGGTGCGCGCGGAGCTGGCCGGCGGCGCGGCTCGGAAAGCCGGAGGTGCCGGCGCATGAGGTTCACGCTGAACGGCGAACCGATCGAAGCGGATCCTCGACCCGGTCAGTGCCTGCGCACGCTCGTGCGTGAGCACGGCGGCCACGACGTCAAGAAGGGCTGCGACGCCGGTGACTGCGGCGCGTGCTCGGTGCTCGTGGATGGAACCCCCGTGCACTCCTGCATCTTTCCCGCGCCCCGTGCCGACGGCCGGCGGGTCACGACCGCCTCCGGCCTCGGGCCGGGGGACGAGCTGCATCCCGTGCAGGAGTCCTTCATCGAGCACTTCGGCTTCCAGTGCGGGTTCTGCACACCCGGGATGACGGTCAGCGCCTCGGTGCTCACCGAGCAGGACCTGCCGGATCTGGACCGGCTGATGAAGGGCAACCTCTGCCGATGCACGGGCTACCGAGCCGTGCGGGAATCGATCGAGGGCGCGGTGCGCGGGACCGGGTCCGCGTACCGACGGGACGACGCCTCGACCGGCTCGGCGACCGCGACCAGCCACGCCTCGACGGGCTCGGCGACCGCGACCAGCCACGACTCGACGGGCTCGGCGACCGGGACCAGCCACGCCTCGACGGGCTCGGCGACGGCCACCACGCGCTCGCCGGCGACCGGCGGAGGATCCCGCGTCGGACAGAGCGCCCACCCGCCGGCCGCCCGCCGGGTGGTGCAGGGCCTCGAGCCGTTCACCTTCGACACCGTCGTGCCCGGCGCCCTCACTCTGCGGGTGCTGTCGAGCCCGCACGCGCACGCGCGCATCACGGCGATCGACACCGCCGACGCCGAGGCAGTCGAGGGGGTCGTGGCAGTCTTCACCCACCGCGATGCACCGCCGAAGCTGTACTCGAGCGCGCGGCACGAGCATCCGGAAGACGATCCGGCGGACACCCGCCTGCTCGATGACGTCGTGCGGCACCGCGGCCAGCGGGTCGCGGCCGTGGTCGCCGAGACCGCCGCCGCGGCGGAGGAGGCGTGCCGTCGCATCCGCGTTTCGTACGAGGCGCTGCCGGCGGTCTTCGATCCCGAGACGGCGCGCGCGCCCGGATCCCCGGTTCTGCACCCCGACCGCACCCCGGGAGACCGCGTCGATGACGCCGCCCGCAACGTCGTCGCGGCGATCCACGAGGACTACGGCGACGCGGATGCCGCGCTGGCGGCCAGCGCGGTGACCGTGAGCGGTGAGTGGCGCACCTCTCGCGTCAGCCACGCACAGCTCGAGACCCACGGCTCGATCGGCTGGCTCGACGAACAGGGGAGACTCGTCGTGCGCACCAGCACGCAGGTGCCCTTCCTGACCCGCGACGCGCTCTGCGCGCTGTTCGACCTGCCCCAGGACCGCGTCCGCGTCTTCACCGCGCGCGTCGGGGGTGGCTTCGGCGGCAAGCAGGAGATGTTCACCGAGGACCTGGTGGCCCTGGCCGTGCTGCGAACAGGCCATCCGGTCGCGTACGAGATGAGCCGCACCGACGAATACTGGCGCACCGCCGTGCGGCATCCGATGCGCGTGCGCGTCGAGCTCGGCGCCTCGGCCGAGGGCGTGCTGACGGCGATGAAGCTCGATGTGCTGAGCGACGCCGGCGCCTACGGCAACCATTCCCGCGGCGTGCTGTTCCACGGATGCGCGGAGTCCGTGAGCGTCTATCGCGCGCCCGTCAAACGCATCGACGCGGAGGCCGTCTATACGAACAACGTGCCGTCGGGGGCGTTCCGCGGGTACGGCCTGGGACAGGTCATCCTCGGAGTCGAGTCGGCGATGGACGAGCTCGCCCTTCGGCTCGGGATCGACCCGTTCGAGCTGCGCCGCATCAATGCCGTGCGCGAGGGCGACCCGCTGGGCACCCACGAAGAGGCCGAGAGCGATGTGATCTGGGGTTCGTACGGCCTCGATCAGTGCCTGGACCTCGCCCAGCAGGCGCTCGCCCGCGGCAACGGCGTGCAGCCACCCGAAGGACCGCAGTGGCGAGTGGGCGAGGGGATGGCCGTCGCGATGATCGCCACCATGGCCCCCTTCGGGCACATCTCGGAGACATCGGTCACGGTCACGCCCGACGGTCGGTACCTGGCCGCGGTGGGAACCGTCGAGTTCGGCAACGGCACGACGACCGTGCACACGCAGATCGTCTCGACGGATCTGTCGACGACTTCGGACCGGGTGGTGCTGCGCAATTCGGATACGGAGAACGCCCGCTACGACACCGGCGCCTTCGCATCCGCGGGCATCACGGTCGCCGGCAAGGCGCTGCACGCGGCATCCCTCGCCCTGCGCGACCGCCTGCTCGGCATCGCCGCACGACTCGCCGGCCCAGGCGGCTCGCTCGAGGTGGACGGCGTGCGCGTCGGAAGCCGGCTGCTGCCCTTCGCCGAGCTGATCGCCGCCGCACCCGCGGAGTGGCTCTCGCCGGAGGGGCTGGTCGCCGACGGCAGCGAGTACGGCGAGCACCGGTCGCTGGCGTTCAACGTGCACGCCGTGCGGGTGGCGGTCGATGTGGAGACCGGAACCGTGCGCATCCTGCAGTCGCTGCAGGCGGCGGATGCGGGCTTCGTGATGAACCCGCAGCAGTGCCGCGGCCAGGTCGAGGGCGGGGCGGCGCAGGGCATCGGCAGTGCGCTCTACGAAGAGGTCATGATCGACGACGAGGGGTCGGTGCTGAACCCGGTGTTCCGCCTGTACCGGGTGCCGCAGATGGCCGACATCCCCGTCACCGAGGTCTACTTCGCCGACACGAGCGATGACCTGGGTCCCTTCGGCGCGAAGTCGATGAGCGAATCCCCCTACAACCCGGTCGCGCCCGCGATCGGCAACGCGATCGCCCGGGCGCTCGGCGCCAGGCCGTTCGAGCAGCCGTTCTCCCGAGACCGCGTCTGGCGCCTCGCGCAGGGACTCTGACGGGAGAGGTCGCCGCCGCCCTCAGTCCACGCGATCGCTGCTCACGCGTAGGGCTCGAATGGTGTGCCGGTACCCGACGAGCTCGTGCCCGACCACTTCGATGACCGCGCTGGCGGCGATGAGGGCGATCACCACGACGAGGGTGCTGATGTTGGATGAGACCGTCGCTTGCTCGACGGACCCCGCGGTGGACGCGGCGACGACGACGGCGGCGACCAGCGGCACCAGCGCGGCGACGAAGAGAGGAACGTGGGTGAGGTCGTACGTCTTCATGAGGACGCTCCACGTCAGGAAGACCGTGACGATGACCGCGGCCACCGGGATCGCGAGCGCGAGCGCGACCACCAGGACCGTCGTCTCGTCGTCTTCCACCGCTTCGGCTGCGATGTGCAGGCCAGCTCCGACCGCCGCCATCGAACCGAACATCGGCAGGTGCGCGTATCGCCATGCGAAGATCCGCTCCGGCCAGCGCTCGAGGATGGTACGGGAGGGAATCAAGAAGTATGCCCACCAGAGCGCGGCGGCAAGGACGAGTCCGGCCGTGATGACAGTGACGGCTCCCACCGACCAGCCTTCTTCCGCGGTCAGCGCACCCACGGCCGCGGTCGTGGCGGCGATCATCTCACCGATCGTGATGATCGTGAGGAGGGCGAAGCGCTCGGCGACGTGTCCGGCATTCCACGGCGCGAACCCCAGCTGTCGTTCCGCAATCACGGGCGCGGCCATCTCTGCAACGGCGAGCACGACGAGCGCGACGATGGTGGCGTCGACGGGAAGAGGAAGTACCGCGGTGAGGATCCAGCCGACCTGTGCGACGGCAATCATGATCGCATATGCCACGGCGATTCTTCGGTGCGCCGCATCCTCGCGGGCGGCGCGGAGCCAGAGTCCGATGAGCGGAACGCGCATGATGACGTAGCCGATGACCATGAGCGCATTGTTCGGGCTCTCACCGTGCGCGGCGGCGGAGAAGCTCACCGGCAATCCGAAGGTGAGCACGATGACACCGACCATCTGAACGATGGTCGCGACGCGGAACAGCGCATCGTCATTGCCGTAGGCAGAGGAGAACCACGTGAAGTTCATCCATGCCCAGCTGACCGCGAACACGGCGAAGATGTACGCCCCCAGAGCAGGGACCACTTCGCCGGCCACGACGCCGTGAGCGAGCTGGTCGGCGGCCGCGGCGAACGCGACGACGTAGGTGAGGTCGTAGAGGAGTTCCAGCGGTGTGGTCGCGCGGTCGCGCTCTGACGGGCCATGCCCCCCCCAAGGGCCGCAGTCTGTGGCGGAGCTGTTCTTTCAGCTCCGCGCGCAGCTTGTCGTCTACGTCGGCCACCCTGCCCATTCTGGGCACGCTTGCCCGCCGCGTCCAGCATCCGCCGCCGTCGGAGCACGGCCTTCACACCGCGGAAACACGGCGGCGGTGCAACCGAAACCTCGCCGGTCTACGTTCAGGGCGACCACACTTCTTGGAGGACACCCGAATGTCATCACACCGCACCTTCTCGAGGCGCGCCCGCCTCGCCGCATTCGTCGCAGCGGCCTCGGCGACCGCGCTTCTGCTCGCCGGCTGCGCGGGCAACGGCGCCGCAGCGGGCGAGTCGTCCTCGGACGCGGAAGCGGGCTACGGCGAGATCAGCGTGCAGTACTCGTGGATCAAGAACGAGGAGTTCGCCGGTGAGTTCCACGCGTACGAGAACGGCTACTACGAGGAGGCAGGCTTCGACGAGGTCATCGGCATCTCCGGCCCCGACACCGGTGTCGCGAAGCTGCTCTCCGGCACGGTGCAGGTGGCGCTCAGCGACGCGGCATCCGTCGGCGCGGCGATCGCCGAGCAGGACGCCCCGCTGAAGATCATCGGCGCGACCTTCCAGAAGAACCCCTTCACGATCCTGTCGCTCGCGGACGGGGGCAACATCCTCACTCCCGAGGACCTCGTCGGCAAGACGATCGGCGTTCAGGACTCCAACGCGAGCGTGTTCGCCGCGCTGCTGAACGCCAACGGCATCGACCCGGCCGACGTCAATGTCGTGCCGGTCGACTTCGACCCGACCCCGCTGATGAACGGCGATGTCGACGGCTTCATGGCCTACCTCACCAACGAGGCGCTGACGGTCGAGCTGGCCGGGTACGAGGTGGCGAACCTCTCCTACGCCGAGAACGGGGTGCCGTACGTGGCCGAGACGTTCACCGTCACCGACCAGTACCTCGCCGAGAACGAAGACCTGCTGAAGGCCTTCCTGACCGCCGAGATCAAGGGCTGGACCGACGTGTTCACCGGGTCGACCGACGACGTGGTGGCGCTGATCGAGAAGTACTACAACCAGGCGGCCGATGAGTCCGAAGAGGGACTCGAGTCGGTCTTCGGTGCTCTCGACCCCGAGAAGACCGCACTCGGACTCGAGGCGGAGAAGCTCCTGATCTCCACCGACGAGACCGAGGCGAACGGACTCTTCACCATCTCGGACGACCTCAAGCAGCAGACCGTCGACTCCCTCGCCGCCGCCGGGTGGGAGGTCTCGGTCGACGACCTGTTCGACACGAGCATCATCGACGAGATCTACGCCGAGTCGCCCGAGCTCAAGGACTACCTGCCCTGAGCAGGGGTCCCGACCCGCGATAGGTCTCATGGTCGACATCACCACCTCTGCCGTTCCGGATGCCGGGGCCCTCGCGGGCACCGGCATCCGGATCGATGGTCTCAGCAAGACGTTCGCCACCGGCCGCGGCAAGAGCGTCACCGCCCTGCAGGACACGCACCTGCACACCGACAAGGGTTCCTTCCTCGCCCTGCTCGGCCCTTCGGGCTGCGGCAAGTCGACGATCCTCCGCATCCTCGCCGACCTCGACGCGCCGACATCCGGGGAGATAAGGGTCGACGGAAAGACGCCGCACGAGCTGCGCGCCGCCAGCGAACTGGGCATCGCGTTCCAGGACCACGCCCTGCTGCCGTGGCGCAGCGTCGCAGCGAACATCCGACTGCCGTTCGAGGTGGCCGGGCGCAGGCCCGATCAGGGCTACATCGACGAGCTGATCGCCCTCGTCGGGCTGACCGGCTTCGAGAAGGCGAAGCCGGCGACGCTGAGCGGCGGGATGCGGCAGCGCGTCTCGATCGCGCGCGCGCTGGCGCTGAAGCCATCCGTGCTGCTGCTCGACGAGCCGTTCGGCGCCCTCGATGACATGACCCGGCAGAACCTGAACCTCGAGCTGCTGCGCATCTGGACCGAGAAGCCCGCAACCACCCTGCTCGTGACGCACGGCATCTCCGAGGCGATCTTCCTCTCCGACCAGGTGGCGGTCATGTCGCCCCGTCCGGGGCGGATCAAGGAGATCATCGACGTCGATCTGCCGAGGCCCCGCACGCCCGAGATGCAGCGCACGCCGGAGTTCCACGCGCTCGTGGACGAGGCATCCGAACTGCTTTTCGGCTCGTCGGGCAAAGCCGCCGCGGAGGCCTGATGAAGGCCGCGAAAGGCATGCCGGGCTGGCTCGCCGGCGTGATCGGGGCCGTAGCGCTCATCGCCGCGTGGTGGCTGTTCGCCGTGACGGTGTTCGTGCCGCCGGAGGGGACGACCTTCACGCCGGTGCCGACCCCGTGGACGGTGCTGCAGACGCTCGTCCAGGACGGCCTCGCGCCGTACTGGACGGTGTTCCAGGTGACCATCACCGAGGCGGCGATCGGGTTCGTCTGGGGCAACGCGCTCGCCCTGCTGCTGGCATCCACCGTTCTTCTCTTTCCCCGCATCGAGACCGTGGTGACGCAGGTCGCCGTCGTCAGCTACTGCCTGCCGGTGGTGGCCGTGGGTGGCCTCGCCATCGTCATCCTGGGTGGCGCGAAGCGGCCGGGCGATCCCAGCTCTACCGCGATCTTCCTCGCGGCCCTCGCGGTGTTCTTCACCACCGTCGTCGGAGCGCTGCTCGGCTTCCGGGCCGCCGACAAGGCGAGCCTCGACGTCGTGCGGGTCTACGGGGGCACACGGTTCACGCAGCTGCGCAAGGTGCGCCTGATCGCGGCGCTGCCGTCGATCCTCAACGCCCTGCAGATCGCCGTGCCCAGCGCGTTCCTCGGCGCCGTGCTCGGCGAGTACATGGGCGCCATCGACCGCGGGGTCGGCATCACGCTGATCAAGCTGCAGGGCGACCTGGACTCCGCACGGGTGTGGGCGGTGTTCCTGCTCTGCGCGGTCGTCGCCCTGATCGGCTACGGAGCGTTCGGGCTGCTCTCGCGGCTCGTCACGCCGTGGATCTCGGGAAAGACTCAGTCGTGAACGCCACAGGAAAGGCCGTCGGCCGCGCCGTGCTCAATGCCGTGCTGACCCTCGTGATCGTCGTCGCACTCTGGCAGGCGGTGATCAGCTTCACGAGCGTTTCGCCCTACGTGGCCAAGGGGCCGCTGGAGGTCTGGCAGTTCCTCTTCGTCGACGGCGACGAGCCGGGCAGTGCGGCCGCGAACCGCGCCGAGCTGTCGCCGCTCGTGGTGCAGACGCTGCAGGATGCCGCGCTGGGTTTCGTCGTCGGGATGCTGCTGGCCATCGTGATGGCCGTGCTCTTCTCCCTGTCCCGGGCCATCGAGGCCGGGGTGATGCCACTCGCCCTGCTGCTGCGCAGCGTGCCGCTCGTCGCGATCGCACCCGTCATCATCCTGATCACCGGTCGCGGAACGACGGCCTCCGTCGCCGTGATCGTCAGCATCGTGGTGCTGTTCCCCGCCCTCGCGGCGATCCTGTTCGGCCTGAGCCGCGCGAGCCAAGAGAGCCTCGACCTTGTGCACGTCTACGGCGGCGGCCGGTTGACGGGGCTGCGCAAGGTCAGCATCCCCGGGGCGACGCCGTCGCTCTTCGCGGCCGCCCGCGTCTCCGTCCCTGGTGCGGTGACGGGCGCCCTGCTCGCCGAGTGGCTCTCGACCGGTCAGGGCATCGGCGGGATGATCCAGAAGTTCAGCGCGTCGGCCCGGTTCGACGATCTCTGGGCATCGGTGGCGCTCATCACCCTCATCACGCTCGTGCTCTACAACCTCGTACAGGTGGCGGAGACCGCGGTGCTCGCGCGGATGGGAATGTCGACCGCCCAGCGCTGAGGCGCGGCGCGGGCCGGCGATTCGGTCCGCGGGTCCGTCGGTGGGCCGGCCGGCGGGTCGGTCGGTGGGCCGATCGGCGAATCCGACGGCGGGTCGGTCGACGGGGCGGCGTTACGGGAGGAGATCCGGGTTGCGGAGGGAGAGAAGCCCCGCGATCGGTCCTCCGCAGCCCGGATCTCCTCCCGTGTGTTCCCGCGGTCCGCGCAGGGACGCGTCAGCGCGGTCTCCCGCGGGGGCTCTCAGCGCGGTTCAGCGGCGAGGTGCAGGACCGATTCGGCGAGGGCCCGGATGCCCAGGGCGACATCAGGGGCGCTGACCGACTCGTCCGGGTGATGGCTGATGCCGTCGGGGTTGCGCAGGAACAGCATCCCGACATCGGTGATCGCCCCGATGGCCATCGCGTCGTGGCCGGCCCGGCTGAAGATGGTGGCGGGCTCCGCCGCGCCGTCCGGCAGGGTCGAGAGGATGCCCTCGCGCACGATGTCACGCAGCAGCGGGGCGCACATCACCGCGGCCGCGTTGTGGATCTCGCGCGCCTGCCACCGCAGGCCCCGGCGGCGCATGATCCCGTCGAGCTCCAGCGAGATCGCATCCCAGACCCGGTCGCGGGAGCCGTCGAACTCTCCCCGCAGGTCGAGGCTGAAGTGCGCCTCGCCGGGGACGATGTTGACGGCGCCGGGGAAGGCCTCGAGCTGCCCCACGGTGCCGATCACGTGGTGCTCCCCGAGGCAGATGCGCTCGACGGCGAGCGCCGCCTCGCTCGCACCGAGGAGCGCATCGCGGCGCATGTCGTAGGGGGTCCCGCCGGCGTGGCGCGCCTCGCCCTCGACCACGAGCTGGAAGCGCCGCGCGCTCGCGATCGACGACACGACGGCCAGCGACTCGCCGCGGCGATCGAGCTCCGGGCCCTGCTCGATGTGCGCCTCGAGGTATCCGACGAGCTCGTCGGGCCGCCGCGCGGCCTCGCCGATTCTTCCTGGGTCGAGCCCGAACTCGAGGAAGGCCTCGCGGAGCGTGGTGCCATCGGCATCCGTGTGCGCCCACCAGGCGTCGTCCCACTGCCCGGCCACGGCCGACGAGCCGAGCAGCGCCTTGCCGAAGCGGGTGCCCTCTTCGTCCGAGAACGCGATCACCTCGAGGGCGAAGGGCCAGGATGCCGCGGCTCCCCTCAGGAGCCGCACGACCTCGAGCGCCATCAGCACGCCGATGATCCCGTCGAACCGCCCCGCGTCGGGCACCGTGTCGAGGTGTGAGCCGAGCAGCAGCGCGGGCCATCCGGTCCCTGAGCTTGTCGAAGGGTCGAGCCGCCCCACCTGGTTGCCGGCGGCATCCTGCCATGTCGTCATCCCGAGCTCGCGCATCCACTCGGCCGCCAGCCGGTTCACCCGCGCGTGCTCGGGCGAGAGGTACACGCGCTCGATCGCCCCCGAGGTCGCCGACACCCGCGCCAGCTCGTCGCACCGCGCCATCACGCGCCGCGCCGCGCCCTCGAACACATCGGGGGCGAGCGAAGGCAGGCGGGTGAGCACGGTTCAGTCGCCGCCGGTGTCGCGATACACGTCCATCGCCGCCTCGACGCCGCCGCCCGTCGGGAGTGAGACCCCGAACCGGCTCAGCACGACCTCCAGCGCCGCCAACGTCTGCAGCACGGCGTCGTTGCGCGCGTTGTAGCCCATCGTCCCGATGCGCCAGACCTTGCCGTGCAGCGGGCCGAAGGACGTGCCGATCTCGATGCCGAAGTCCTCGAGCATCGCTGCGCGCGCGGCATCGCCCGGCACACCGTCGGGGATGTGCACGGCGACGACGTTGTTCATCTTGTGTCCGACGTCACCGAACACCGCGAGGCCCAGCCCGCCGACGCCGGCGAGCATCGCGGCGCCGTGCAGCCGATGCCGCTCGATGACCGTGTCGCGTCCCTCGACCAGCAGCACCCGGGCGCACTCGCGGGCGGCGTAGAGCATCGACGTGGCCTCGGTGTGGTGGTTCAGGCGCCGCGGTCCCCAGTACTCGAGGATCATGCCGAGGTCGAAGTAGTTCGAGCGGATGAAGTCCGGCGCGTCGGCGTCACCCGGCTCCCGGATGCCCGCTTCCACCTTGGCGCGCGAACGGACCACCTCGACCGCGCGCGCGGACAGGCTGATCGGCGCCGATCCGGATGGCCCGCCGAGGCACTTCTGCAGGCCGGCGGTCGCGGCATCCACACCCCACTCGTCGAGCTCGAACGGGTTGCCTCCGAGCGACGCGGTGGCGTCGGTGTAGAACAGGGCCCCGTGCTTTCGGCACAGGGCGCCGACCTCGTCGAGCGGCTGGTTCATCGTCGTGGAGGTGTCGCCCTGTACGAGGGCGAGCAGGTGCGGCTTCACCCTGGCGAGCGCCTCGTCGAGGACGGATGCCGGGAACACCTGCCCCCAGGGCACCTCGATCGTGTGCACCTCGGCCATCGCGCGTTCGGCGATCTCTGCGAGGAGGTGCCCGAAGCGTCCGAAGACGGGAACGAGCACGCGATCGCCCGGACGGATGAGCGACACCATCGCCGCCTCGATGCCGGCGCGGGAGGTGCCGTCCACCAGCAGCGTCGCCTCGTTCCGAGTGCCCCACACCCGGCGGTAGAGCTCCTGCGTCTCGTTCATCGTGGCCGTCATGAACGGGTCGTACTGCCCGACGAGCGGCGCCGACATCGCGCGCAGCACGCTGGGGTAGGCGCTGATGGGACCGGGTCCCATCAGCAGCCGGGGCGGCGGGTCGATCGGGCCGGGGATCGCCAATTCGGTCATGCGTTCTCCTTGCTGAAACGTCGCCGAGGACACGACCTCGCGCCGAGCGTACGGCGTGGTCGCGCGACCAGCTCGTGCACTCGACGAGATGCCGTGCACCGGGCACAGCGCACGCAACGCTCACGGGGTCTCCAGGGTGTCGGCAAGCCGGCGCGCGAGACGCACGAGGGCGATGTCGGTGCCGGCCGGCGCGATGAGGCAGACGCCGACGGGCGCGGGGCCGAGCGCGGAGGGCACGGTGAGCAGCGGGATGGAGATGCTCGGGAGCCCGGCGATCGCCGCCGGGGTCGTCATCCGCAGGGTTTCGCGACGCACGACGTCGATGCGCCCGCTCTCCGACGTGCGCATCGGCGCCGGTCCAGGCACGGTCGGCAGGATCAGCACGGTCTCGGCGACGAGGGAACGCATCCGCTCGCGCAGTGGGGCAAGGGCCGCCCGTGCGGATGCCTCGTCCTCGGCCGTCACCTCCGACGCCGCACGGAAGCGCTCGGCCACCGCGGCACCGACCGCATCGGGATGTGCGCGCAGCCAGTCGCCGTTGTTGCGCCACGCCTCCGCACCCTGCACCGTGCGGAAGGGCGCGAGGTAGTCGTCGAGATCGCCGAGCGAGACGGATGCCACGGCCTCGGCCTCCTCATTGCGCAGCCGATCGAGCATCCGGTCGAACTCCGCGAGCGTCTCCGGTTCGATCGATGCCCGCACCTCTGCGGGCACCGCGAAGCGCCACGGCAGGTCCGACTCCGAGGCGCCGTAGGCGCGGTCGGTGGAGGGCGAGCCGTCATAGCTCAGACACCAATCGGCCACGCGCTGCAGCGTCTCACCGTCGCGGGTCAGCCACCCGACGGTGTCGAAGGACTGCGCAAGGGGCAGCAGTCCCTGGCGGGGGACGAGGCCGTGCGTGGTGCGGAGTCCCCACAGCCCCTGGTACGACGCGGGCACCCGCACGGAGCCCGCCGTGTCGGTCGCGAGGCCGACGTCGGCCTGCCCAGTGGCGACCGCGGATGCCGGTCCGCTCGATGACCCACCCGGCAGGGCGCCGGGGAGCGCACCGTTGGGCGGTGTCCCGTAATGCGCGTTGTCGCCGGCGATGCTGTACGCGAACTCGTCGGTGCGCGCGATGCCCCTCAGCGACGCACCGCCCCTGAGCAGGTCGCTGACCGCCGGTGCTGTCGTGGTCTCGGGCCGGGCGTCGTCGAGGAACGCGGGGTTGCCGGCACCGATCCGGTACCCCTTGATGGCGAACAGGTCCTTCACCGCGACGCTGAGCCCCGCGAGCGGCCCGTTCCATGCACCCTGCCAGAGCGGATCGCCGACGGTCCGCCACACCGAGCGGTCGAACGGCTGGGCGCGGGGTGTGACGTGTGCGGCCGTGATCAGCCACCTGTCGTCGATCCGCTGCCACACCTGCGTCTGCAGCCCGGTGCCGCCACCGGAGAACCGGGAGACCGAGACGAGAAGCGCGACATCCGGCGCGAGAGGCCGGTACTCGATGCGCTCGATCACCCGCGACGGCACGCCCCCGCGCATGCCGCGGAAGGCCTGGATGGCGTCGTGGCCCACGAGTAGGCCGGCCGAGTCGCCCCGCAGCGTGCCGTCACCCGGGGCGAACGAGGCGTCGAGCGCGTCGAGGTCGTTCGCCATGATGGCCCGCTCGTAGGCGTCGAAGGCGTCACGCAGGTCGGCCGGGATGCCGCCGCCGGCGGTACCAGGGGGCGTCTCAGTCATCCGGTCCCGGCCTCCCCGCCGTCCCGGCCGCGGTCGACACGCCGGAAGTCCGCCTCGCGAATGCGCGCGTGCACCCCGCAGACGATGTCGACGACCTGCGAGATGTCGAAGTCGGTAGCGGCGCTGAGATACGCGTAGGCCAGGTGCTCCTCGAGGCTCCACCGCGCCTGCAGAAGCGAGAGCGCGGCCCGCACGCAGCGGCGCATCGCCTCGTTGAGATCCGGATCGAGGCCGGTCGGCACGAGGTACTCGGGCGTCCGCACGAGCGGCCCGGTGATCTCGCCGAACTCGCTCAGCGCCTCGGCGCGCGGCACGACGTCGAAGCGCAGCGTGGCTCGCAGCGATGCCTCGAGTGCGGTGAGCGCCACCTCGCCGTCGCCCTGCGCGAAGTGCGGGTCGCCGACGTAGGCGAGCGCGCCGGCCACCTGCACCGGCAGGTACAGGACGGCGCCTTCGACCAGCAGATTGATGTCGATGTTTCCGCCGTGCGACCCCGGCGGCACCGAGTGGGGGCGCTCGTTCCCGGCCACCGCCACGCCCATCGTGCCGAGGAAGGGGGCGAGCGGGAACTCCACGATCCGCGGTCCTCCATCGGTCACCGGAAGCACGCCGACGAGCCCCTCAGGCCGCTGCTCGACGGGCGTGAACACCGACATCGTGGTCAGGGCACGGGGCAGCAGCCCGGCGAGCGCGCCCTTGCCGTGCCGGTTCGAGATGACCCCGTATGGCACGCGCGGCTGCAGCCGCTCGACCGTGATCTTCAGCAGATCGCCCGGCTGCGCGCCCTCGACGTGGATGGGGCCGGTGACGACGTGCGGGCCGTCGGACTCCGGGTCGCGGGCGAGGCTCGCTGCGATCGCGATGGCATCCTCCAGGACGGATGCCGCGGGCACGCCGTGCCCGCCGAAGTAGGCGATGGGGTCCTTGCCCTGGTCCTCGAGCACGCCCTCGTGGCTGACGGTGTCGATCGTGACGCTCTCGCCCGACGCGATGCTCAGCACCGTGGCATCCGTCTCGCACGGCAGCCTGCCCCACAGCACGGTGTGCGGCGTCGCGCGCAGGTAGTGCGCCGCGGGGATCTCGCCCACGCCGGGCTGCAGGATCTCCATGACGCCGACCATCCCCCCATCCAACTGCATCCGCGTGCCGGGCGCGCGGGCTCGACCCATCACGCCGACGCGGTCGCCCGCGCCGAGAGCAGCCGACCGCGGGGCTTGCCGCGGAACTCCGGGGCCTCTCCCGGCCCGCCCTCGGTGACGTTGTAGATCGCCTTGCCGTGCAGCCAGGTGCGGCGGATGCGGCCGCTCAGCACGCGGTGGTCGTAGGCGGTGATCGGGTTCTTGTGCAGCAGCCGCCGCGCATCGATCACGAGGGGGTCATCGACCCCGAAGACGGTGAGGTGGGCCGGCGCTCCGGGCGCGATCACCCCCGCGCCCTCGAGCCCGGCGACGCCCGCGGGGCCCGTCGTGAAGAGCGGCAGGATGCGCTCGAGCGGGATGCCGCGGTCGCGCGCCTCGGTCCACACGGCCGACAGGCCCACCTGCAGGCCGGCGATGCCGCCCCACGCCAACCCGAAGTCGCCCTCGCCGGACCGCTTGAGGTCGACCGTGGAGGGCGAGTGGTCGCTGACGATCGCGTCGATGGTGCCGTCGACGATCCCGTCCCACAGCAGGTCGCGGTTCGCCGATCCCCGGATCGGGGGGCAGCACTTGAACTCGCTGGCGCCGTCGGGGATCTCCTCCGCCACGATCGTCAGGTAGTGCGGGCAGGTCTCGACCGTCAGCGCCACGCCCGCGGCCTTGGCCGCACGGATGGCGGGGAGGGAGTGTGCGTCGCTCAGGTGCAGGATGTGGGCGCGGGCGCCCGTGCGCCGTGCCGCATCGATGACCGCATCGATGGCGGATGCCTCGCTCTCGGCCGGGCGCGAGGCGAGGAACGCCGAGTACTCGCGGCCGAGAGCCCCGTCCGCGGCGAGCAGCGCCGGGTCTTCGGCGTGCACGATCAGCCGCGATCCGAGCGCGGCGACCTCCTCCATGGCGGCGAGCAGCTGGGCTCGGTCGAGGTGCGGGAACTCGTCCACGCCGGAGGGTGAGAGGAAGCACTTGAACCCGTACACCCCCGCCACGTGCAGCGGGGCAAGCCTGCCCAGGTTCTCGGGCACCGCTCCACCCCAGAACCCGACGTCGATGTAGGCGGAAGGGGCGGCGGCGGCCTTCTTGACGCCGAGCGCCTCCGCCGTCGTCGTCGGCGGCAGGGAGTTGAGCGGCATGTCGACGATCGTCGTCACCCCGCCCGCCGCGGCGGCGAGGGTGGCGGAGCGGAACCCCTCCCACTCGGTGCGGCCCGGCTCGTTGACGTGCACGTGCGAGTCGACGAGCCCGGGCAGCAGCACGGCGTCATCGGGCACGAGCACCTGGCGTGCGCCGGCGACCTTATCCCGCCCGCCCACGACGTCGGCGATGCGTCTGTCCTCGACGACGACGGCGGCGGGGCGCAGGGTGCCGTCGAGGAAGGTCCTTCCTGCGCGGATGACGAGGCGGCGGTCCCCCACTCAGGCTCCGATCGACACGTCGGCGCCCTCAGTGGCCGTAGCGGCGGCATCCGTCTTCGCCCGGTACGACCACATCACCGCGATGTACAGCAGTGCACCGAGCGCCGCCCCGATCACCCAGGCGAAGCCGCTCAGGTCCTTGAGCGCAGGCACCCACACGGCTGCGATCGAGAAGATCGCCGCGACGCCGATCGCAAGGAGCGCGCGCACGTTCCAGCCGCGCTGGTAGAAGTAGCGACCGGCCTCGTCCATCGAGAACAGGTCGGCGACCTTCACCGAGCGCCGCTGAACGATGTAGTAGTCGGCCACGAGTACACCGTAGAGCGGTGCGAGGATCGCGCCCAGGGTGTCGACGAACATCGGCAGCCCGATCTGGCTGATCGTCGCAACCCACAGCGCTCCGACCACGAAGCCCAGCGCCGCCGTCAGGTAGCCGCCGGTCTTGAAGCTGATCCGCTGCGGCGAGAGGTTCGACAGGTCGTAGGCCGGAGGGATGAAGTTGGCGACGAGGTTGATGCCGATCGTCGCGACGACGAAGGTGATCGCCGCGATGATCGTGAGGAACACGTTGCCGACGAGCCCGACGATGTCGGCGGGGTTCGTCAGCGGCTCGCCCTCGCCGCCCTGCAGCACGATGTACGCGCCGGCGGTGGTGAAGAGGCTGAGGAACGTGAAGAACGTCAGGCTGACCGGAAGGCCGTAGAAGTTGCCGCGGCGCATCGCCTTCTCGCTGCGGGAGAACCGCGCGAAGTCGCCGAAGTTGATGATCACGGCGGAGAAGTAGGCGATCATCGTGCCGATGACCCCGAAGAACGCGGCGACGGCGGCCCAGCCCTCGACCGACGAGTTGTTGAAGATGGACCCCACCGCCGGCAGCAGCCGGTCGCCCGCCTGCACCCAGATGGCGACCAGCAGCGCGATCATGACGACGTAGACGGCCGGGCCGGCGAAGTTGAGGAATTTCTCGATCCACGCGATGCCTTTGAGGAACAGCACGACCTGCAGGGCGGCGACGAAGACGTAGGACACCCAGTCGATGACGTCCATCCCGAGGAACTCGGGCAGCTCCGGGCTGAGGAAGATCGCGTTGAGGGCGAGGGCGACGGCGGTGGAGGCGAAGTAGGTCTGCGCGCCGTACCAGAAGATCGCGACGATTCCTCGGATGAGAGCGGGGAACTGCGCGCCCTTCACGCCCATGCTGGAGCGGGCCATGACGGCGTAGGGGATGCCGTACTTGACGCTCGGCTTGCCCGTCAGATTCACGAGGAAGTTGACGAAGAATCCGGCGAGGATGATCGCCGCGAACACCCACCACCCGTTGATGCCGGCGGTGATGAACAGGCTCGCGGCCAGCGTGTAGCCGGCGAGGCTCTGCACGTCGTTCGTCCACACGTTGAAGAACTCGAACGCGCCCCAGCGGCGCTTGGACTCCACCAGCGGAGCCAGGTCCTCGTTGTAGAGGCCCGGGTGGGGGGCGGCACCGACTTCTGTGTCGAATGCGTGCCCGGCGGGAAGGGTTGTGGCCATGCGATGCCTCCAGCGGGGGATGGGACTGGATGGAGCGGGGAACGGCGACGGTGGCGTCCTGCGGCCACGCTATTCCCGGTGCGGAGGCCCCCGATTTCGGCCGTGTAACGGGTTTGTGACCTCTCGAGCCCGCGGCGGTACCGCGTTTTCACACGGGCGAAACGCCGGAGGGGTACGGTCGCATCACGGAAGGCGGTCGGCATGCACCTCGAGCAGTTCAACGCAGCGGATGCCGCGGACGCGGCCGTCGTGGTGCGGCTCTGGGCCGATATCCCCTGGTGGATCGGAGCCATCCTGTCGGGCCGGCCGTATGCCGACGTGGACACGCTCGCAGCCCGCGCCGCGGCGCTGGCGGCGCGCTGGAACGCCGCCGACCTGGAGACGGCGCTCGCACACCACCCGCGCATCGGCGAGCGCCCGAGCGGAGTCGGCGCCCACGCCGCAGCATCCCGTCGTGAGCAGTCGTCGATGGATGCCGCTGCCTCCGATGTCGCGGCCCGCATCGCCGCCGGCAACGAGGCCTACGAGCGCCGGTTCGGCCGGGTGTTCCTCATCCGGGCCGCCGGGCGTTCGCCCGAGCAGATGCTGGGCGAGCTGGAGCGACGGCTCCGCAACGACCCGTCGACCGAGCAGCGCGAGGCGCTCGGGCAGCTGGCGGAGATCGCGGTGCTGCGGCTGCGCTCGAGCCTCGATGACATCCCGATCACGAAGGCGGCCTCATGACCTCCCACCTCACCACCCACGTGCTCGACGCCGCCACGGGCGCCCCCGCCGAGGGCATCGACGTCGTTCTCGCCGCGGCATCCGCAGCCGCCGTGCTCGCCGAAGCGCGCGGTTCGGTGCTCGCCCACGGCCGCACCGACGCCGACGGGCGCCTCGCCCTCGGGCCGGAGCGGCTGCCGGCGGGGGACTACATGCTGACGTTCCTCACCGGCGAGTACTTCGCGGCGCGAAAGGTGCCGACGTTCTACCCCTACATCACCGTGACCTTCATCGTCGAGGTCGCGGACGACGGTTCCAGCCGCCACTACCACGTTCCGTTGCTGCTCAGCCCGTTCGCCTACTCGACCTACAGGGGGAGTTAGCCATGAGTGATGTGTCCGTCAGCCTCGGCGCCAACAAGTACGGCAAGGCAGAGAACAGGGTCGTACGGGTCCTGCGCGACACCGCCCGGCACGAGATCGCCGATCTGAACGTCACGTCGCAGCTGCGGGGAGCGGCGCTCACCGACTCCTACCTGCAGGGCGACAATGCGCTGGTGGTCGCCACGGACACGCAGAAGAACACCATCTACGCGTTCGCCAAGGAACACGGCATCCCCTCGCCGGAGCAGTTCCTGCTGCGGCTCTCGGAGCACTTCGTGCGCGAGTTCGAGTGGATCGAGGGCGGCCTCTGGCAGGCCGAGCAGTACGAGTGGGAGCGGATCGTCGTCGATGGTTCGCCCCACGACCATTCGTTCGTGCGCAAGGGCCAGGGCACGCGCCTGGCGACGGTGCAGGTGGTGGATGCCGCGACCCACGTCACGGGCGGCGTGAAGGACCTCGTGGTGCTGAAGACCACCGGCAGCGAATTCGCCGGCTTCCCCCGCGACCGCTACACGACCCTGGTCGAGACGGACGACCGGGTGATGGCGACCTCGGTCACGGCGCGCTGGCGGTACCTGCCGGAGGCGGTCGAGGCGGGGATCGATTACAACGGGCTGTACGCAGAGGTGCAGCAGGTGCTGCTCGAGACGTTCGCCACCGTGCACTCCCTCGCGCTGCAGCAGACGCTGTGGGAGATGGGCAAGGCGGCGATCCAGGCACGCCCCGAACTCGCGGAGGTGCGCTTCGCGATGCCGAACAAGCACCACTTCGTGTACGACCTCGCGCCGTTCGGCCTCGAGAACCCCGGCGAGGTGTTCTACGCTGCGGACCGCCCGTACGGCCTGATCGAGGGGACCGTGGTGCGCGACGGCGCTGCGCCGGCAGCCCGTGCGTGGCTCGACATCCCGACGTCGATCTGACCCCGGTCGCCGCAGGCGGAGCAGCCGGCGCGGTCGTGGCGTAGATGCGTGTCAGTTCGCCAGGTCGTCGATCGCCGGGGTGTCTCCGCGTCCACGCCCGCGGCGCGACGGCGCGGCTTCTCGGACACGGCGGATGATGAGCACCGCGACTCCCAGCGCGAGGGCCCCGTACACGACGTAGTCGAGGTAGGACAGGTACCCCTCGAGCCGCTCGTGCTGGGTGCCGAGCGCGGCGCCCACGCCGATCAGCAGCGCGTTCCACGCGCCGCTGCCGATGATCGTGTAGAGGCTGAACCGGAACAGGTTCATCCGCGAGGCCCCGGCCGGCAGCGAGATCAGGCTCCGCACCCCGGGTACGAGCCTGCCGACCAGCACGGTCCAGCTGCCACTGCGGCCGAACCACTCGGCTCCTCGTTCGAGGTCCGATCGACTGACGAGGCGCGTCGCGGCCAGCCACTGCACGGCACGATGCATGCCGATCGCCGAGCCCAGCCAGTACATGAGCAGCGCGCCGATCCAGGATGCCAGTGTGGCCCAGAACACGAGCCACCCGAGGTTGAGGTCGCCGCTCTGGCTGAGGTACCCCGCGAACGGGAGGATCACTTCGCTGGGGAGCGGGGGGATCAGCACCTCGATGAAGACGAGCACGCCGACGCCGAAGTCGCCGAGGGCGGTGAGGACGTCGGCGGCGAACCCGGTCAGTCCGGTGAAGCCGTGCGCGGAGGTGGAAGCGGAGGCGGTGGAAGAAGTGGAGGCGGAGAAGGCAGTGGAGGCGTCGGTGGCAGTGGCAGTCGTGGCACTCATGAGGTCAGTCCCTGTCGTTGTCATCGCGCCCGATCCTAAGAGACCCGGATGGACCGAACCTGAAGGGAGCGTGGCCGGCGCTCAGGACTTGCCACCTCCCGGATGCTCGGGATCGACCCTCGACACGTCGACGGGCACGCCGTCGCCGACCTGTTCGGCGGCCAGCTCCTCGCCGAGCACCTGCGCCGGGATGAGACCGGTGCCCTCGGCATCCGGATGCACGAGAGCCGCCGCGGCCGGTCCCCGCACCGCGTCGTGCGCCCCGATCTTCGGATCGTCGGCGTGAGCGCGCCTCATCTCCTCGGAGTTCAGCAGCAGGTTCAGCAGGATGGCGGCGATCGCGCCCGCGCTGATCCCCGAGTCGAAGATGAGCGTGAACCACTGCGGGAACTGGTCGTAGATCGTCGGCGCCACTGTGGGCAGCAGGGCGACGCCCACCGAGATCGCGACGATGAGCACGTTGCTGTTGTTGAACCGGACCTTCGAGAGCGTGCGGATGCCGGATGCCGCGACCATCCCGAAGAGCGCGATGCCGGCGCCGCCGAGCACCGCCCGGGGCACGCCCTCCACCAGCGCCGAGATCTTCGGAATGAGACCGAGCACGACCAGGATGACGCCGGCCGCCGTGGCGACCCAGCGGGACTTCACGCCGGTGAGCGACACCAGTCCGACGTTCTGCGCGAACGCCGTGTACGGGAAGGTGTTGAAGATCCCTCCGATGACGGTGCCCAGGCCGTCGGCCCGGAGGCCGTCGGCGAGCTGTCGCCGCCCGACGGGCTTCTCGACGATCTCGCCGACCGCGATCATGTCGCCGGTCGTCTCGGTCATGATCACGATTCCGACGATCAGCATCGACACGATCGACGCCACCTGGAACGTCGGCAGGCCGAAGTGGAACGGGGTGATCAAGGCGAACCACTCTGCCTCCGCGACGCCGGACCAGTCGACCATCCCCGGCACCAGCAGAGCGAGCACCGTGCCGAGCACGAGTCCGAGCAGCACCGACACCCGCTTCAGGGCCGGGGGCGCGAAGCGCTCGATGAGCACGATGAGCAGCAGAGTCCCGAACGCGAAGGCGACGTTGATCGGCGGGGCGCCCTCCTCCGCTCCGTCGACGATCCAGCCGGCCGCAACGCGCATCAGCGTGAGGCCGATGATCAGGATGACGGTGCCCGTGACGATCGGCGGGAAGAAGCGCAGCAGCTGCGAGAAGAACGGGGCGATGAGGATCATGAAGAGGCCGCACGCGATCGTGGCCCCGAAGACCGCCTGGATGCCCTCGCTCTGGCCGATCGCGATCATCGGACCCACCGCGGCGAACGTGACACCCTGCATCAGCGGCAGCCGCACGCCGAAGCGCCAGAACCCGACGGACTGGATGATCGTGGCGATCCCGGCGACGAAGAGGTCGGCGCTGATCAGGAAGGCGAGGTCGGCCGAGGAGTATCCCAGGGCCCCGCCGACGATGAGCGGTACCGCCACCGCGCCGGCGTACATCGCGAGCACGTGCTGAAGACCGAGGGGGAAGAGACGAGCAAGCGGAGGTATCCCGTCGACCGTGTTCCCGTTGCGCCGCTCGGCCTTCGCGGCCTTGCGCTCGGCGCCCGTCTTCTCCGTCACATCCGATGCCGCCATCCGCCCACTCCCGCCGTCGAGGTCCGGCCGTCCGCGTCCGTCCCATTGCCTGGCCTGCAGGCTAAGCTCGCGGCGAGCGGTGAGACCAGGGGATGCCAGCACTGTTTACGACCGCGTTACGCGCCCGCAACGCCCGGGCCGAAGACTCGAGTCCGGGCTGCTCCGGATGCGGGTGACCACGCCACCGAGGAGATGCCGTGACGATCTACCGCGGCCACCTGATCCACGTGGCCGGCAGCCCGACCCTCGCCCGGGCTCCCGAGACCCTCGTCTCGATCCCGGACGGCGCGCTCGCCGTCGACGGGACGGGGCGCATCCGGTACTCCGGCGCGTGGGACGCGATCCCGGCTGAACTGGCTCTCGATGATGTCGTGCTGACGGGCGGCTGCCTCCTGCCGGGGTTCGTCGACACGCACCTGCACTTCCCCCAGACGTTCACCACGGATGCCTTCGGGGGCGGGGAGCTGCTCGAGTGGCTCGAGCGCTGCGTGTTCCCCGCCGAGTCGCGGCTGTCCGATCCGGTCTTCGCCGACCTGGTCGCCGCCGAGTTCGTGCGCCGACGCATCGCTGTCGGCACGACATCCGCCCTCGTCTTCGGCTCGGCGTTCCCCGCCGCGCAGGACGCCCTCTTCCGCCGCGGCCTCGCGGCCGGCCTCCGCACGGTGAGCGGCCGGGGCATCCAGACGGTGGGTCCGGCGAGCGCCGCTCCGCTGCTCACGAGCGAGGATGCCGCGATCGGGCTCGCCCGCGACGAGATCGCCCGCTGGCACGGCCAGGATCCGACCGGCCTCGCGGCCGACCCTCGCGCGGCGCTCGCTCAGGTCGCCGTCGTCCCGCGCTTCAGCCTCGCCGTCACGACCGAGACCCTGTCCGCCCTCGGAGACCTGTACGCCGACGTGCGCGGCGACGGCGTCTACTTCCACTCGCATCTGAACGAGAACGATCGGCGCGGGGACGGCGAGATCCAGGCGGTGCGCGACCTCTACGGCGTCGAGTGCTACCTCGACACCTACGACGGGCGCTTCCTGGCCGGCTCACGTCGGGGCGGCGAGAGCCTGCTCGGCCGGCGCAGCATCCTCGCCCATGCCGTGCACTGCCACGACCGCGAACTGGAGCGACTCGCCGAGACGGGCTCATCCATCGCGCACTGCCCGACGTCGCAGCTCTTCCTGGGCAGCGGCACGATGCCCTGGCGGCGCACCGTCGCGTCGGGGACCAACATCTCGATCGGCACCGACATCGGTGCGGGGGACGAGTGGCTGATCCCGCGGGTGCTGAACGACTGCTACAAGGTGCACATGAGCGAGACGGGGACGGATGCCGAGGCGCTGCATCCCGCGCAGCTGCTGTTCCTCGGCACCCTCGCCGGTGCCCGCGCGCTCGATCAGGAATCATCCATCGGCAATCTCGACGCCGGCAAGGAGGCGGACTTCCTGGTCGTGGATGCGGGGGCGCAGCCCGGCCTCTCCGAGGCGCTCGCCGCCGCGGCGGAGCGCGGCCCGGCGTCGCACCTGTTCACCCTGCTGATGGGCATGCGCGAGCAGGCGGTGGACCAGGTGTTCGTCCGCGGCTCCCGGGTCGTCGCCTGACGCGACGGGCAGGTGAGTGAGGATCCGACCCCGAGAGAGGATCGGTCCCCGAGCCTGTCGAGGGGTCGACGCTTCGACAGGCTCAGCGACCGTGTGAGGGCTGAGCGACCGTCCGTCGTCAGGCCGTGAACACGGCGCGCACCGGCGCGCCGACCGCCGCCCGCCCGTCCAGCGCGGCGATCTCGAGCACCACGGCCGTGCCGACGACCTCCCACCCCAGCGCGGAGCCGATCTCGTGGGCGGCCCGGATGGTTCCGCCGGTCGCCAGCACGTCGTCGAGGATCAGCACCCGCGAACCGGCGGGCAGGTCACCGCGGTGGGCCTCGATGGTCGCCGTGCCGTACTCGAGGGCGTACTCGGCCGACACCCTCTCACGGGGCAGTTTGCCGGCCTTGCGGATCGGCACCAGCCCGACATCCGCCGCCCTCGACGCCGCCCCGGCGAGCACGAACCCGCGGGCCTCGATGCCGGCGACGGCGTCGAACCGCCCGTGGAACGGCGCCAGGAGCGCATCGATGACGGCGCGGAAAGCCGCGGCATCCGCGAAGAGCGGCGTCAGGTCGCGGAACACGATGCCGGGCTCAGGATAGTCCGGGATCGAGGCGATCAGGGTCTGCGCTCGGGACAGCGCGGAGGGTTCGTCCATGCCGGTCACCCTAGCGAGACACTGCGCGGCGTGCCGGTTCCGGGAGCGTCACCGGGGCACCGCGGAAGGGGAGTGCAAGCGTTTGCAGTACCCTGGTCGCATGACTTTGATGCACGAGGCGATGATCGAGCGCGCGCTCTCCACGACCGGGTCGTTCCCCGGCGCGGAGTGGTGGCGCTCCGCCGTCATCTACCAGATCTACCCCCGCTCCTTCGCGGACGCGAACGGCGACGGGATCGGCGACCTTCCCGGAGTGACGAGCCGTCTCGACTCGCTCCAGCGTCTCGGTGTGGACGCCATCTGGCTGAGCCCGTTCATGACCTCGCCCCAGAAGGATGCCGGCTACGACGTCGCCGACTACTGCGATGTGGATCCGCTCTTCGGCACGCTGGAGGACTTCGACGACCTGCTCGCGGCCGCCCACGCCCGCGGTATCCGGGTCATCGTCGACCTCGTCCCCAACCACTCGAGCGACCAGCACGTCTGGTTCCAGGAGGCCCTCGCCGCCGGCCCCGGCAGTCCGGAGCGCGCCCGCTACATCTTCCGCGACGGGAAGGGGGAGAACGGCGAGCTGCCCCCGAACAACTGGGAGTCGGTCTTCGGCGGACCCCAGTGGACCCGCACGACCAACCCCGACGGCACGCCGGGCCAGTGGTACCTGCACATTTTCGACACGACGCAGCCCGACTTCGACTGGTCGAATCCGGTCGTCTGGGAGGAGTTCCGCCGCATCCTGCGCTTCTGGCTCGACCGGGGCGTCGACGGCTTCCGCGTCGACGTGGCGCACGGCCTGATGAAGGCCGATGGACTCCCCGACTACACCCCGCCGGCGGATGCCGCGTCCATGGGCGGCGACGAGGCGGACGTGCCGTACTGGGGTCAGGACAGCGTGCACGAGGTGTACCGCGACTGGCACAAGGTGATGGCCGAATACGACGGCGACCGGGCGCTCTGCGCCGAGGCGTGGCTTCCGACGATCGAGAAGACGGCCCGGTGGGTGCGCCCCGACGAGATGCACCAGGCCTTCAACTTCACGTACCTCGAGACGCCGTGGGATCCCGACGCCCTCCGCGCCGTGATCGACGACTCGATCCGCGGCTTCGCGGCGGTCGGTGCGCCGAGCACCTGGGTGCTCTCGAACCACGATGTCGTACGGCACGCCTCTCGGCTCGCTCTGACGGCCGAGAACCCGCAGGGCCACGGCATCGGCCCCGACTCTCCGGGCAAGCCGATCGCCGACGTCGGCCTTCGCCGCGCTCGCGCCGCCACGAGCCTGATGCTCGCGCTGCCGGGTTCCGCCTACCTCTACCAGGGTGAGGAGCTCGGCCTGCCCGAGGTCATCGACCTCCCGGACGACGCGCGCCAGGATCCGACGTGGTTCCGCACGCAGGGCGAGCGGTACGGGCGCGACGGATGCCGGGTGCCGCTCCCCTGGACCGCCGACGGCGTCGGGCACGGCTTCAGTGACACCGGCGCCTCCTGGCTGCCGCAGCCCGCCGAGTGGGCGGCCTTCGCCCGCGACGTGCAGCAGGCCGACCCGGACTCGACGCTCAACCTCTACACCCGTCTGCTCGAACTGCGCGCGCGCTTCTCCCTCGGGCACGGCGAACTGGAATGGCTCGACGGCTACGGCCCGGATGTCATCGCCTTCCGCCGCGGAGGGCTGTATGTTGTGGCGAACCTCGGCGACAACCCGGTCGACGTGGGTGGCGAGGACGTGCAGGTCCTCGCGCAGAGCGAGCCGTTCGCCGGAACGGTCGTGCCGACCGACACGACCGTCTGGTTCGAGCGGGTCTGATCCCGATCCGGCGCGGCCCCGCAGAGGAGCCCGACAGGAAGCAGCGACACCGTGGTGAGCATCGATGAAGTGGCCCGCCTCGCGGGGGTCTCCACCGCCACGGTCTCGCGCGCCCTGAGCGGTCGGGGACACGTCTCCGCGGCCACCCGCGCGCGGGTCCAAGCCGCGACGGAGAGCCTCGGCTACGTCGTCTCGGCCTCGGCGTCGAGCCTCGCGTCCGGCCGCACGCGCAACATCGGCGTGCTCGTGCCGTTCCTCGACCGGTGGTTCTTCAGCACAGTGCTGAACGGCGTCGCGTCGGCGCTGATGCGCCGCGGGTACGACATCACGCTCTACAACCTCACGGCCGATGCCGACGTGCGGCGCAGCATCTTCGAGACCTTCCTGCGCCGCCAGCGCGTCGACGGCGTCATCGCCGTCTCGATCGAACTCGGTCCCGAAGAGACCGCCCGCCTGAGCGAACTCGACCTGCCCGTGATCGCGATCGGCGGCCCCAACCCGCGCCTCTCGACCCTCACGGTCGACGACGTGGCCGTCGCGCGGCTCGCCACCGAGCACCTGCTCGCGCTCGGACACCGCGACATCGCGCACATCGGCGCCAACCCGCAGTTCGACCTGGACTTCCACATCCCGACCCACCGCCGTCAGGGCTTCGAGCAGGCGATGGCGGATGCCGGCATCCCGGCCCGCCCCGCGCTGTACGAGCCGGCCGACTTCACGATCGAGGGCGGATTCCGCGCCGCGAAGCAGCTGCTCGGCCGACCGGGCCCGCGGCCGACGGCGATCTTCGCGGCTTCGGACGAGATGGCGATCGGCGCGCTGCTCGCCGCCCGCGAGCTGGGATACCGGGTGCCGGAGGACCTCTCCATCATCGGCATCGACGGCCACGAGCTCGGGGAGTTCTTCCGCCTCACGACCGTCGACCAGTTCCCCCTCGGGCAGGGCGAACGAGCGGCCGACGCGATCCTCGACGAACTCGAGCGCGGCGACGCCGCCCCCGTGGAGCACGCCCCGGGTGAGCTGCCGTACGAGCTCGTGGTGCGCGGCACCACGGCCCGCCACGACGGCTGACCCGGCCTTCCGACCCCGGGTTCAGGGGCCCGGGTTTCGCGGGCGCCTCCCTTCTCTCGGCGCCCGGGCTCCGGGGGCCCTTGCATCCCTGGTTCGGGGCGCCTCACGATCTTTGGGGCGCAACTGCTGCGCCCCAAAGAGACTCGTACGCCCCAAACCGCGCGAAGGGGTCCTGGCGGAGGCCCCCAGCCGGCCGGACCGGGAGCGCGATTAGGCTCGGACGCATGACCATCGACCTCGAGGCCCTGTACATCGACCTGCACCGGCATCCGGAACTCTCCTTCCAGGAGACGCGCACCGCCGGCATCGCCGCGCAGCACATGCGCGACCTCGGGCTCGAAGTGATCGAGGGCCTCGGGGTCACCGGAGTGGCCGCCGTGCTTCCAAACGGCGAAGGCCCCGTCGTGTGGCTGCGCGCCGACATGGATGCCCTGCCGGTGGCCGAGCGCACGGGTCTGGACTACGCGAGCATCGCGCATGGGCGCGATCCGGCCGGCAACGAGGTCCCCGTCATGCACGCGTGCGGCCACGACATGCACGTGAGCGCCCTGGTCGGCGCGATCGAGCGGCTGGTGGAGACCCGGGACCAGTGGACGGGCACGGTCGTCGCGATCTTCCAGCCGGCCGAGGAATACGGCGCCGGGTCGCAGGCGATGATCGCCGACGCCCTGCTCGAGCGCGTCCCCCGCCCCGACGTCGTGCTCGGCCAGCACGTGACCCCGCTGCCCACCGGCACGATCGGCGTACGGCCCGGCACCCAGATGGCCGCCTCGGATGGCCTCACGGTCATGCTCTACGGGCGCGGCGGGCATGGCTCCCGTCCGCACTCGACGATCGATCCCATCGTGCTCGCCGCGGCCACGGTCATGAGGCTGCAGACGATCGTCTCGCGCGAGGTCGATCCTCGCGACGTCGCGGTGGTCACCGTCGGCTCGATGCACGCCGGGCTGAAGAACAACATCATCCCGGCCGAGGCGAAGCTCGAACTCAGCCTGCGGTACCCCGACGATGAGGCACGCGACCGCATCCTCGCCAAGGTGGAGCGCATCGTGAACGCCGAGGCCGCGGCATCCGGCGTGGAGACGCCCCCCACGATCACGACCGACCACTCGCTGCCCCCGACGATCAACGACGCCGACGCCACCGCGCGGCTGACCGCGGCGTTCGACGGGGCCTTCGGCGAGGGCACGGTTCTCGATCCGGGCATGTTCACCGGAAGCGAGGACGTCTCGTGGTTCGCCACCGAGGCAGGCGTTCCGCTCGTGTTCTGGTTCTGGGGAGGCGTCGACTCGGAGGCATTCGCGAAGGCCACCGCCGCCGGCACCGTCGACCGCGACGTCCCGACGAATCATTCGCCGTTCTACGCCCCGGTGCTGCAGCCGACGCTGGACAACGGCGTGGCGAACCTCGTGGTGGCTGCCCGCGAATGGCTGGCCGACAAGGCCTCGTAGACTGCCGCACATGTCGGGCACCTCAGCTTCCGCGCGAGAAGATGACACGGCGGATGTCGCCGCAGACCACGCGGAGGTCGCGGAAGCCGACGCTCGGGCCACGGCGGACGGCAAGGCGGATGCCGAACCGCCGTCGCGCCTCGCGCGCGCGTGGTGGTGGGCGTCCGACTACGTCTACGCGGCGCGGCGGCAGCTGTCGATCCTCGCGCCGCCATGGACGATCGGCCGTCCTCGCCCGGAACCCGGCGGCTGGCGTCGTGGCTCGCCCGACCTCCCGGAGATCATCCTGCTCCCGGGCGTATACGAGCACTGGACGTTCATGCGCCCGCTCGGCGACGCCCTGAGCCAGGCAGGACACCGCGTCACCGTGGTGCACGGACTGGGCGTCAACCGCCGAGGTGTCGTCGAGACGTCGGAGCGCCTGGGCCGCGCGCTCGCCAAGAAGCGACCCGCCCCCGCCGGCCGCGTGATCGTGGCGCACAGCAAGGGCGGACTGATCGGCAAGCATCTGCTCATCTCCTCCGGAGCCGCCACGGCGGCGGCGGCGCAGGCGGTCACCGGCGGCGACCCCGCAGAGGCGGCGGCGAGCGCACCCGCTCCGGATGCCGCGTCCACCGACGCGCGGCCGCTGGGCCTGCTCGGGCTCGTGGCGGTGTGCACGCCGTTCAAGGGATCGCGCCTCGCGCGCTACCTCGTCGATCCGAGCGTGCGGGCCATGCTGCCCAACGACGAGACCATCGTCACCCTCGGCCGCGACTCATCCGTCAACGGCCGAATCGTCTCGGTGTTCGGCGGCTACGACCCGCACATCCCCGACGGCAGCATGCTGGAGGGAGCCACCAACGTGCAGGTGCCCGCCGTCGGGCACTTCGCTGTGCTGGCCGCGCGGGCGACCCACCTGGCCGTGCTCGACGGCGTCCGGATGCTCTCGACCCGCTGACCCCCCGTCCCCCGCCCCTGAGCCCCTGAGCCCCCGCGCCCGTCGTCCCCCCCGTGCCCCCGAGCCGAAAGGACGCAACCTGCTGCTCCCAGGCATGCTGAGCCGCCGATTGCGTCCTTTCGCGATGGAAGGGGGAGGGGCTCGGGGCTCACGGGGAGCGGCCGGGAGGCCCCGGATAGGATGGGAGGGTCCGGCCCCCCGCGATCTTGGAGTTCAGCCGCGTGACACTTTCCACCCCGAACGCCGCTGCCGCGGCATCCGCCCACAAGCTTGACGCCGCCGCTGCCGCGGCATCCGCCCAGAAGCTTGACGCCGCCGCCGCGGCATCCGCTCGCAAGCTCGCCGATACCGTCGAGAACGCCGAGGCGACCCCCGAACGGGATCAGCCGTATGCGGCGCTGGGCCTCAAGCCCGACGAGTACGCGAGCATCCGCGAGATCCTGGGTCGGCGCCCGACGAGCGGCGAGCTGGCCATGTACTCCGTGATGTGGTCGGAGCACTGCTCGTACAAGTCGAGCAAGATCTTTCTCCGTCAGTTCGGCGAGAAGGTCAGCCCCAAGATGCGCGAGAAGCTCATGGTCGGCATGGGCCAGAACGCGGGCGTGGTGGATGTCGGTGAGGGCTGGGCTGTGACCTTCAAGGTCGAATCGCACAACCACCCGAGCTACATCGAGCCGTTCCAGGGCGCTGCGACCGGCGTCGGCGGCATCGTGCGCGACATCATCTCGATGGGCGCCCGCCCCGTTGCGGTCATGGACCAGCTGCGCTTCGGGGCGATCGATGACCCCGACACCGCCCGCGTCGTCCATGGCGTGGTCAGCGGCATCTCGTTCTACGGCAACTGCCTCGGCCTGCCCAACATCGGCGGTGAGACGGTGTTCGACGCGGTCTACCAGGGCAACCCGCTCGTCAACGCCCTGGCCGTCGGCGTGATGCGCCACGAGGACATCAAGCTCGCCAACGCGAGCGGCGCCGGCAACCAGGTCGTGCTGTTCGGTGCCCGCACCGGCGGCGACGGGATCGGCGGCGCATCCATCCTCGCGTCCGACACGTTCGCCGACGGCGGTCCCACCAAGCGCCCCGCCGTGCAGGTGGGCGACCCCTTCGCCGAGAAGGTGCTCATCGAGTGCTGCCTCGAGCTGTACCGCGATGACCTCGTCGAGGCGATCCAGGATCTCGGTGCGGCCGGCATCTCGTGCGCCACGTCGGAGCTCGCCGCCAACGGCGGATCGGGCATGAAGGTCGACCTCGAGAAGGTGCTGCTGCGCGACCCCAGCCTGACGCCCGAAGAGATCCTGATGTCGGAGTCCCAGGAGCGCATGATGGCGATCGTGGCGCCCGAGAAACTCGACGCGTTCCTCGCCGTCACGGCGAAGTGGGATGTCGAGACGAGCGTGCTCGGCGAGGTCACCGGCGACGGACGCCTGGTCATCCACTGGCACGGCGAGGAGATCGTGAACGTCGATCCGTCGACGGTCGCGGTCGACGGTCCTGTATACGAGCGCCCGGTCGCCTACCCCGACTGGATCGACGCCCTGCGCGAGGACTCGGCGAGCGCGCTGCCCCGCACGGATGACGCCGACACCCTGCGCGCGCAGTTCGCGCAGCTGCTCTCCAGCCCCAACCTGGCCGACACGTCGTGGGTGACCAACCAGTACGACTACTACGTCATGGGCAACACGGCCCTCTCCTTCCCGGACGATGCCGGCATGATCCGCGTCGACGAGCAGTCCGGGCTGGGTTTCGCCATCGCGACCGACTGCAACGGGCGCTTCTGCCAGCTCGACCCCTACGAGGGCGCCAAGCTCGCCCTCGCGGAGGCGTATCGAAACGTCGCGGTGACCGGCGCGATCCCGACGGCCGTCACGGACTGCCTGAACTTCGGCAGCCCCGAGAACCCCGACGTGATGTGGCAGTTCCAGCGCGCGGTCGAGGGCCTCTCGGACGGATGCCTCGAGCTCGAGATCCCGGTCACCGGCGGCAACGTCTCGTTCTACAACCAGACAGGCGACACCCCGATCTTCCCGACTCCCGTCGTCGGCGTGCTCGGCATCATCGATGACGTGGCCCGGCGCGTTCCGAGCGGATGGCAGGACCCCGGCGAGAACATCTACCTGCTCGGCGTGACCTCGACCGAGCTGAGCGGCTCGGCCTGGGCCGGCACCGTGCACGGGCACCTCGGAGGGCGGCCGCCGAAGGTCGACCTCGCCGGCGAGAAGCGGCTCGCGGAGCTGCTGCGCGCGGGAGCGGAGCAGTCGCTCATCTCCAGCGCACACGACCTCTCTGACGGCGGTCTCGGCCAGGCACTTGCCGAGGGCGTGCTGCGCTTCGGCGTCGGCGCACGCGTGTGGTTGCGCGAGATCATGGAGCGCGACGGGGTGGATGCCGCATCCGCGCTCTTCTCCGAGTCCACCGGCCGCGTGATCGTGACCGTGCCGCGCGAGGACGACGTGAAGTTCCGCGGGCTCTGCGACGGTCGCGGCTACCCGGTGCTGCGCATCGGTGTGACGGACACCCCGCCGTCCGGCGAGAGCGTGCTCGAGGTGCAGGGACTTTTCACTGTGCCGCTCTCCGAGCTGCGCGAACTGTCCACCGCGACGCTTCCGGCCGCCTTCGGCCCGACGGTGTCCGAGCCGTCGCCGACCCTAGACTGAACGGGTGATGGACGAAGACGAATCCGTATACTCCGACGCCCGCCAGAAGCGCATCCGGGTGGTGGCCTGGGTGGTCATCGCTTCACTCGTGCTCGTCGGCGGCGGAGCGACGGTCTTCGCCCTGCTCTTCGGCTGACGACGGCCGCGTCGGCGACTTCCTGAGCACTTGCCCGAACCCCGGCACGGCGCAACGCGCGCGGTTACCATGTCGGTATGGAGCCGGTCTTCGCGCTGTTCGAGGCCTGGTGGTGGGCAGCCCCCGCCACCGTCGGGCTCGGTGTCGCCTCCTACAGCGCCTTGACCGCCGGACGTCGCCGCCAGCGCCGCCTCGAAGTCGACGCAGCACGGCGGGAGGTGACCGCGGCCCATGCGGCGATCGTGGTGGCGCGCGCGGAAGCTCGTGCCGCGCACGCCCGGATGCTGACCGCACAGGCGGAGACCGGAACGTGGCTGCCCGGCTTCCTCTCCGCGCCCGAGGCGCACCGCGAGCTGCAGGCCGCCAGGCGCGCGCAGCGAGCCGCGGTGACGACCCTTCGTGCCAAGCGCATGGCCGTGAGTGCGGCGCGTGCGCGCATGGCCGCCGCGACGCGGGATCCCTCTGCCGCTCCGCTCGCCGCGCTGATGACCCGGCACGACGCCGTGACGGCACGCTGGCTCGACTACGAGACGGATGTCGCGAAGCTCATCGCCTTCCCGCAGATGACCGACGCCCGGCATCCGAGCACCGCGGCCTTCCTCGTGCGCCGCGCGGAGGCATCCCGCCTGCGCCCCGCTTCGGCGCGCGCACGCGTGACCACGGTGGAGTTCGCGACCTACCGGGATGCGGTCCACGCCCTGGAGGCGGCCTTCGGAGTCGCGGAACAGGACGCGCGTCGGTCGGTTCCACGCGGATAGCATGAGGGTGTGGAGCCGTTCTGGCAGTTCATCGGCGGGTTCTGGTGGCTGATCTTTCCCTTGATGGGGGTCGCCGGCGGTGTCGGGCGCGCCTGGCAGAAGGCCCTCGATCGGCGGCACAAGCGGCGTATTGAGATCCTGCACGCGAAGAGCGAGTACAAGGCGGCGCAGGCCGCCGCACGGGCAACGACCGGACCGATCGGGCTCCGAGGCAAGCCGGAGGTCGAATCGCAGGTCACACGGCTGCAGCGGCTCATGGACGCACACGACGAGGTCACGCAGCGGTGGCTGACGTACGAACTGGATGTCGCCAAGCTCATCGCCTTCCCCGCGATGAGCGATGGCCGGCAGCCCCTCACCGCCGCGTTCCTCCGCGCGAAGAAGGTGGCCGATCGGCTGCGGCCCGTGTCCGCCCGCGTGAAGATCGACGCGGCGTCCCTCGCCGAGTACCGGGAGGCGGTGAACGACTACGAGGTGGCCTTCGACGTCGCGGAGAAGGATGCGCGGCGCCTGCGTGACTCGACGTTCACCGAGGCGGAGCGCCGGCGCCTCGACACGGCGAAGCAGCTGCTCAGCGTGGCGATCGACGAAGCGGCGACTCCGGCCGAACGGCAGCTCGCGTACCGCCGGGTGCGTCAGGAGCTCGATGGGCTGATCTCGCTCTCGGATGAGGCGGTCGAGGTCCTCGAGAAGAAGGTGGCGCTCGAGCTGACGACGGGCGCCGTCGACCCGGCGAACCCCGCGGGGTCTGCCGACCAGACGCCCTCCGCTCCCCGCGCGGCGCCGGCGCCGCCCCCCAAGCCATGGGCCGCCCCGCCGCGACCCGGCGGTTCGGGTCCGGCGAACCCCTGGCCGGTCCCCAGCCGGGGCACGAAGCCCCCGACGTCTCCCTAGCCGCTCCGCTCGAGCGTCCCGCTCGGCTCGCCCAGGCCGTCCGCTCGCGCGTCCTCCCCGTCGTCCATGGGACGCCCAAAGAGCACGTTCCGCGCGAACGCGAAACCTCGGCATCCGGCAGTTGACGTCCCCTTGGTTCTGTGGTTAGTTGGTTAAGTAAGTAACCAGTACAGGGGGGAGGCCCGCGCGTGATCGAAGAAGGCAGAGCGCTCTTCCTCCAGATCGCGGAGCAGGTCGAGGACTCGATCATCGACGGGGCGCTCCCCGAAGACGGGCAGGCCCCGTCGACGAACGAACTTGCCGCGTTCTACCGCATCAACCCGGCGACGGCAGCGAAAGGCATCGGCATGCTGGTCGACAAAGGCATCCTCTACAAGCGCCGTGGCGTCGGCATGTTCGTCGCCCCAGGCGCCCGCGACTCCCTCCTCGCGGAGCGCCGCGAAGCGTTCGCCGCCCGTTTCATCGACCCGCTCCTGCTCGAGGCGCGCAAGCTCGCGCTCGACGCGGACGAGCTGGCCACCCTCATCCGCGGGCGGAAACCCCAGACCGCGGAATCCCCCGCCACAGAAGGGACCTCATCATGACGAGCGTCATCGAGGTGAACGGATTGACGAAGCGCTATCGCGAGACCACGGCTGTGGATGACGTGAGCTTCACCATCGAGAAGGACACGATCTACGGCCTGCTCGGCCGCAACGGCGCCGGCAAGACCACGGTCATGTCGATCCTCACCGCCCAGAACTTCGCAACGAGCGGCGAGGTGCGCGTCTTCGGCCAGAATCCGTACGAGAACGCACACGTGCTCTCGCGCATGTGCTTCGTGCGGGAGAGTCAGAAGTACCCCGACGACGCCAAGCCGTCGCATGCGCTCCGCGCCGCATCCCTGTTCTTCCCTCATTGGGATCAGGCACTGGCGGACCGGCTCGTCGCCGACTTCCAACTGCCCCTCAACCGGCGCATCAAGAAGCTCTCACGTGGACAGCTCTCCGCCGTCGGTGTCATCATCGGCATCGCCTCGCGCGCCGAGATCACGTTCTTCGACGAGCCGTACCTCGGGCTCGACGCGGTCGCACGGCAGATCTTCTACGACCGCCTGCTGGCGGACTACGCGGAGCACCCGCGCACGGTCATCCTGTCGTCGCACCTGATCGACGAAGTCTCCAACCTCATCGAGCGCGTGCTCGTCATCGACCGCGGGCGCATCATCATCGACGAGCAGACCGACGCCATCCGCGACCGCGCCGCCAACATCGTGGGCGACACGGCGGCGGTCGACGCCTTCGTGGCCGGCCGCGAGGTCATCCATCGCGAGAGCATGGGACGGGTCTCGTCAGTGACGGTGCTCGGCGCCCTGTCGAGCGCCGACCGCGCCCGGCTGACCGAGGCGGGGCTCGATGTGGCGCCCGTCTCCCTCCAGCAGCTCATCGTCCGCACCACGCAGCACGCCGGCGGCGAGGCCGCGGCGGCCGCCGTCAGATCCGATGGCACCGACACGAAGGAGGCGCTGCGATGACCCGCACGCTCAACGTCGTCCGCATGCAGCTGATCAACCGCCAGACCTTCGTCTGGGTGCCGCTGCTCATACTGGGCGGCTCCCTCGCCCTGACGCTGATCATCTTCTCCTTCATTCCCTACGAAGGCGCGAAGTACGGCGGGGCGGCGCAGTCCACCTACTGGTACTTCCTCGCGCTCGGTGTGCTGGCGATGTCCGCCACCTTCCCGTTCTCCCAGGCGATGAGCGTGACGAGGCGCGAGTTCTACCTCGGCACGCTCGCGACGGCAGCGCTGGCCTCCGGCATCCTGGCGGCCCTCTTCATCGTCGGCGGGTTCCTCGAGCAGGCCACGAACGGCTGGGGCCTCAACGGCTACTACTTCTACATCGAGGCCATGTGGGCGGACGGGTGGTGGGCTGCCTGGTTCACGTGGTTCGTCATCGGGATGCTGTTCTTCGTGATCGGATTCTGGGCGGCCACGATCTTCAAGCGGTGGGGCACCTTCGTTCTGACGGCGATCCTGATCGGAATCGGCGCCCTCCTCGTCGGCGCCATGTGGATCATCGGCAACCTGGACGCCTGGGCGCAGGTGTTCGCGTGGTTCGGCGAGCAGGGCACCCTCGGCCTGTCGGCGTGGGCGCTCCTGCTCACGGCGGCGCTCGCCGGTATCTCCTACCTCACGCTGCGTCGAACCACTCCCTGACCGCCGTTGCTCCGGCGCGATCGGTCGCCCTGATTCACTCGCTCCGCCGCCCTATCGGTGCACCAACTTCGGAGAATGTCACGGACTTCGGGGGGTTCCCTCGGAATCCTCCGAAGTTCGCTGCATCCTCCGAAGTACGTGAGGGGTGGGATGCCGCGGCGGCCGGACGGCTCAGCGCAGCGGCACCTTCACGTCGCTGCCGCCCTCGTGCGTCAGCCTCGACCCCATCTGCACCAGGCTCGCCTGGTCGACGAAGCCCCCCGCGAAGAGCGCCTGACCCTGGGCGAAGCCCGGGCTGCGCCCGAGGAGCGACTCGGGAGCGTAGCCGAACACGTCGCCGAGCTCGTCGAGGTCACGGGGGGAGCTCATCCGCATCAGGGCGAGGTTGTCGCACTGCGACAGCGCGTTCGGGTGCACCTTCGACGGCCGCTGCGTCGAAAGCAGGAGCCATAGTCCGTACTTCCGACCCTCGGCGGCGATCTGCACGATCCGTTCGGTGAGCAGCCGCTGCACCGGCGTGCTGGGTTCCGGGGTGCACAGATTGTGCGCCTCGTCGATGACGATGAGCCGCCCGATGCGCTGCTCACGGTTGTCCCAGAGGTGATCGAGCACGGCGAGCGCGGCGGACCGCGACTCGGCCTGGGTCGGGAAGCCGCCGAGGTCGATCACGGTCGCGTCCGGCCGCTCCTCGATGTCTTCGATGACGTTGCGGTGACCCCACGCCCAGAGCTCCCAATCGGCGACGCCGAGGTTCTCGAGGCGCATCGCGAGCCGACGGCGAATCGGGTCGTCCGAGCCCTTGAGGAACGCGACGAGCTGCCCGTGGCCGAATGACTCGGGCAGTCGACCCGACGGCTGCAGGGCGGTCAGCTCCGCTTCGAGGCGCAGCATCGCATTGAAGTCCTCGGCGTCGTTCAGCGGATCGACCTGGAGGATCGCGGCGCGCGAGCGCACCGGCATCCTCAGGAACTGGACGTGC
This sequence comes from Micromonospora sp. DT81.3, assembly GCF_049847225.1. Taxonomy (NCBI): domain Bacteria; kingdom Bacillati; phylum Actinomycetota; class Actinomycetes; order Micromonosporales; family Micromonosporaceae; genus Micromonospora; species Micromonospora sp. DT81.3. The sequence goes on along the minus strand of NZ_JBNCNY010000007.1, from coordinate 8,290 downwards.
AGCGGCTCCCCGCCCGCTCCCGATGGGCGGAAGACGCGGATGTCTCGCTTGGCCAGCTCCACCGCTTCGGCCGCGGGCGCATCCTTCCTGATCTCGCCGAGCCGCACGAAGTCCGAGTTGGGGTCGAGGATGACGAGCGGGAGCTGAGTGTGCAGCAGCACCTGCTCGAGCAGCACCCCCAGGGCGTAGGTCTTGCCGGACCCGCTCTGCCCGCACCAGAAGGTATGCCGGTTCAGCTTGGCGGCGAGCACGTGCGACGGTGCCGCGTCTTCCGATTCGAGGAGGGTGCCGATGCGCAGTTCGTTGGCCATCTTCGAATGCTAGAGGGGCTCGGTCGTCTCCGCGGCGGCCACGTGGTGACGGATGACTTCGGCGACGACGAAAGTGAACCACTTCTGGGCGAACTCCGGGTCGAGTTCGGCATCCAGGGCGAGGGCACGCAGCCGCGCGAGCTGCTGCTCCTCCCGCGCGGGGTCGGATGCCGGCATCCCGTGCTTCGCCTTGAGCTCGCCGACCTCCTTCGTGCACTTGAAGCGCTCGGCAAGCAGGTAGACCAGCGTGGCGTCGATGTTGTCGATGCTGCCGCGCAGCCGCTGCAGAGTCGCGGTGGGGTCCTCGGAATCGTTCATCGGTCCTCCTCGTTCGACGATATCGCCCCGCGGCGCGTTCACTTTCATGGAGATCGGGTGGCGACCGCGATCGAGCGCCGGGCCTACAGTGTGACCATGAGCGATGGCACCCCCTCTTCCGTTCCACTCGCAGCCTCGCCGGCCGCCGGCACCGATCTGGCCCCCGCATCTCCCGTGGCGCCCCTCACGACAGGCGGACCGGGCGCTGTGTCCACTTATCCCGAACCGCCGATCTCGCGGTTCTGGGCGAGGCTCGACAGCCCGTTCGGAGTCGGCTTCCTGCTGACACTCGGTGGGCTCGGGGCGCTGGCGATCGGGGCGGCCTTCATCAACCTGTCGACGATCTTCATCTACATCGCGTTCGCGATGTTCGCCGCGCTGGGGCTTGACCCCGTGATCAAATTCCTCGAGCGGCACAACGTCAAGCGCGGCCTGGCCGTGCTGATCATCTTCTTCGTCTTCGCCGTCATCGTCATCGGCCTGCTGTGGCTGGTCGTCCCCACGCTGGTCGACCAGATCACCTCATTCATCGATGACTTCCCCCAGACGGTGAAGAACTTCCAGGATTCGGACTTCTTCGCTTGGCTGGAGGGGATCTTCGGCACGGGCCTGTCGTCACTGGTGACCGACGCCGAGAAGTTCCTCACCGATCCGGCGAACATCGCCGCCATCGGAGGTGGTGCCCTGAAGATCGGGGCGGGCATCGCGACTGCCATATCCGGCGGGCTCATCGTCGTCGTGCTGACCCTCTACTTCGTGCTGTCGCTCTCGGGGATCAAGGCGTCGTTCGTCCAGTTCGCGGCGGCCCGCAACCGCCCGAAGGCGCGCTCGATGATCGATCAGATCACCGAGTCGGTCGGCGGCTACCTGATGGGCATGGTGATCCTGGCGTTCTGCAACTCGGTGATCGCCTTCACGCTGCACCTCGTGCTCCAACTGCCGTTCCCGCTGCTGATGGGCGTGCTCGCGTTCTGCATCACGATCATCCCGCTCGTCGGGCCGGTGCTCTACTGGATCACCGCGACGATCCTCGCTCTGTTCACGAGCCCGCTCTCGGCCCTGATCTTCGCGATCTGCTACCTGATCTACATCCAGATCGAGGCTTACGTGCTCACCCCCAAGGTGATGAGCAAGGCCATCGAGATCCCGGGTTCGCTGGTCGTCATCGGCGCGCTCATCGGCGGCACCCTGCTCGGCCTGCTCGGCGCCCTGATCGCGATCCCGGTGACCGCGTCGATACTCCTGATCATCAAACAGGTGTTCCTGCCGCGGCAGGACGCCAAGATCTAGCCCCGAGCGCATATCCGCGGCGCGGGGACCGGTTCAGCCGCGAGACGGGGATCGGCCCAGCCGCGAGGCGGGGATCGGCTCAGCCGCGAGGCGGGGATCGGCTCAGCCGCGAGACGGGGATCGGCCCAGCCGCGAGGCGGGGATCGGCTCAGCCGACCGGCAGCAGCATCGTCGGCGAAGGCGCCTCGGCACGGTACCGCACGCGACCCGGCACACCGGTGCGGAGGTCGAGGGTGAGCGACGTCACGTCGTTCGAGCGCTGCCCGGCGACGAGCAGGGTGTCGCGCTGGATGATGTGATGCCGGGGCCAGTCCACGCCCGATTCGACGAGGGCGACCGGCTCCACGGTCTCGCCCGCACCGCGCACCCGCACAGTGGCGATCGTGTTGCTGCCCCTCAGCCCCGCGTAGAGGAAGTCGCCATCGCGCGAGGACGCGAGCTCCGCGGCGGTGTCGCCGGCCATCGCCGCGAGCGACGCGCCGCCCAGCAGAACCCAGCGGCCCTCGCGGTTGCGACCGAGCGTGAAGACCTCGCACGAGTACTCCGTCACGACGTGCAGGTGACCGCTCGGATGCACCACCATGTGCCGTGGCCCGCTTCCGCTCGGCAGCACGATCTCGTGATCGGGGCGCAGTCCGGATGCCGTCGGCCTCCAGATGCGCACCAGATCGAAGCCGAGATCCGTCGTGGCGACGCGGCCGTCGGGAAGGAAGGCGGCGGAGTGGGCGTGCGAGACCCGCCCCGCTCCCTGGGGAGCCGCCGCAGGCGCGGCCGGTTCCTCCACTGAGCGGCCCTCCTCGGCCGCCGCGAGCGACGCGCGGAAGTCACGCAGAAGCACGGCCCCGTCATCCGCGGGCGCCGACGCCTCACCGAGGACGAAGTTCGCCGGCATGTCCTCGCCGGGCAGGGCGTACGGATTCGCGGCGGGCGCGCCCGCGACCGGGTTCGACGGCGTGCCCGCGGCATCCAGCGACACGCGCACGACGCGCCCGTCGCCGTAGCAGCTCGCGATCAGCGAGCCCCCGTCGGGTGAGACGGCGATGTGGCACACGTTCTCGCCGACCTCGACGGCAGGTCCCAGCCTGGCGAGGGCCGCCTCGCCGGTGCGCGTGAAGGCGGCGACCTTTCCGATCCCCTCCAGCGCGGCGTAGACGACGTCGGCGGAGGGATGCCGGGCCAGCCACGACGGCGAAGGCGCGGGTGCCGCGGCGCCTTCGTAGGTCAGTGGGCCGCCGGCGGACGCGTCGTGCATCGATCCCGCGAGCAGCGTGCCCACACCGTCCGCGCCGCCTCCCATGTCGGCGGTGTAGCCGCCGGTCCAGAACCGCATCAGCGTCCCTCGTCCGGCAGTGTCGGTCCCAGACCTCGTCGCACGGTCCGGTCTCGGTGGTTCGACAAGCTCACCAACCGGATGGGGAGGGGCATCAGTCGATCAGATCGTGGCGCACGATCACCGCGTCACGAGAGGCACCGACACCGATGACGGAGATGCGGGTTCCGCTCATCTCCTCGAGCGCGAGCACATAGTCCTGGGCCTCGAGCGGCAGGTCCTCGAACGTGCGCGCCCCGGAGATGTCCTGCTTCCAGCCGGGGAAACTCTCGAGGATGGGCCGTGCGTGGTGGAAGTCCGTCTGGTTGACGGGCACCTCATCGAAGCGCGTGCCGTCGACGTCGTAGGCGACGCAGACCGGGATCTCGTCGAGTCCCGTGAGGATGTCGAGCTTGGTCAGCACGAGATCGGTGATGCCGTTCACACGGGTGGCGTAGCGGGTCATCGGTGCGTCGTACCAGCCGACGCGGCGGGGGCGGCCGGTCGTCGTCCCGAACTCGAAGCCGCGCGAGCGCAGCCACTCGCCCTGCTCGTCGAACAGCTCCGTCGGGAAGGGCCCGGCCCCGACACGGGTCGTGTACGCCTTGACGATGCCGACGATGCGATCGAGTCGGTTCGGGGCGACGCCGGATCCGGTCGCCGCGCCGCCGCTCGTAGCCGAGGACGAGGTGACGAACGGATACGTGCCGTGATCGACATCCAGCATCGTCGCCTGACCGCCCTCGAACACCACCACGTCGCCCGCGTCCAGGGCGTCGTTGAGCAGCAGGCCGGTGTCGGCGACCATGGGCCGCAGGCGCTCGGCATAGGCCAGCAGTTCTTCGACGACCTCGTCGACGGTGATCGCGCGGCGGTTGAACACCTTGACGAGCAGGTGGTTCTTCTGGTCGAGGGCGCCGTCGACCTTCTGGCGCAGGATGTTCTCGTCGAAGAGATCCTGCACGCGGATGCCGACGCGGTTGATCTTGTCGGCGTACGAGGGCCCGATGCCGCGCCCGGTCGTGCCGATCTGCCGCTTGCCGAGGAAGCGCTCGGTCACCCGGTCGAGCACGCGGTGGTACTGCGTGATCAGATGCGCGTTGGCGCTCACCTTGAGCCGAGAGGTGTCCACGCCGCGGGCGTGCAGCGCCTCGAGCTCCGCGAAGAGCACTTCGAGGTCGATGACGACGCCGTTGCCGATCACCGGCGTCACACCGGGGGAGAGGATGCCGGAGGGCAGCAGGTGCAGGGCGTACTTCTCGTCGCCGATGACGACGGTGTGGCCGGCATTGTTGCCGCCGTTGAACTTCACGACCCAGTCGGTGCGGTCACCCAGCAGGTCGGTGGCCTTGCCCTTGCCCTCGTCCCCCCATTGCACTCCGACGATGACGATGGCGGGCATATTCACTCCTCGGGAAGGATCCGACGGTACACCCCATCCTATCGGGCGGCCCCGATGCGGCCGGGGATGCCCATCAGCCGGCCGAGTGCTTGACTGGGACGCATGTCCTCCCGATGGCGCGAAACGGCCTTGACCCGGATGCTCGGGATCGACCTGCCGATCGTGCTCGGAGCGTTCGGCGGAGCGTCGAGCATCGCGCTGACCGCCGCCGTGAGCAACGGGGGCGGACTCGGGTCCTACGGCCTCTATGGATACGGTCGCGAGCGCATTCTCGGCACGGCGGCGGAGCTGCGGAATGCCACCACCCGGCCGTTCGCGCTGAACCTGTGGCTGCCGCACCGCGGGCCCGGCGAGGAGGAACCGGGCTCCGCGTTCTCTTGGGACCGGTTCGGTGCCGCCGCGGAGCGACTGGCCCCCCTGTTCGCCGAGGTCGGCATGACACCGCCTTCCGAGGCTCCCGCCGCCTATCTGCCCGCGTTCGACGAGCAGCTGGACGCCGTGCTCGAAGCGCGCCCCGCCGTGCTGAGCGTTGTCTTCGGCGTGCCCGACGCCGCGACGGTCGACGCGTGCCACGCCCGCGGCATCCGCGTGATCGGCACGGCGACGACGGTCGACGAAGCCGTCGCGCTCGCACGCGGAGGAGTGGATGCCGTCGTCGCGAGCGGCATGGAGGCGGGCGGCCATCGCGTGTCGTTCCTGCGCCCGGCCGAGGAGTCGCTGGTGGGCACCTTCGCCCTCGTGCCGCAGGTCGTCGACGCGATCGATGTGCCGGTGATCGCCGCGGGCGGCATCGCCGACGCCCGCGGAGTCGCGGCGGCGCTGGTGCTCGGTGCGTCGGGGGCGATGATCGGCACCGCCTTCCTCGCGACGGAGCAGAGCGGCACCTCGGGGGCCCACCGCGACGCGCTGCGCTCGAGCGCGGCCGCGGAGACCGTGCTGACCCGGGCGATGAGCGGCCGGCTGGCGCGCGGCATCCCGAACCGTGCCACTCGCGAGATCACAGATCCGGCGCCCTTCCCGCTGCAGAACTGGCTCACGGGGCTGTTCCGGGCGCGCGCCGCCGAGCTCGGTCGCACGGACTTGCTGTCGCTGTGGGCGGGACAGGCGGCGAGCCTTGTCCGCGAGCGGGACGCGTCCGCCTTGCTGCGGGACCTCGCGGCCGGAGTGGACGTGCTCCTTCCCGAGTGAAGCCGGCGCGGCATCCCGTCCTCGGGCGTCGGCGCGGCATCCGCTCGGCGGGCGGCGGCGACGCATCGTATCCCTGACCGTCGGCGCGGCATCCGGCCGTCGACGCGATCCCTGTCGCTAGTCTGGCGAGTAATCCACGAAGGGTCTCGCCATGGGTTATGCCTTCTTCCGCGCCGCCGGCGCCCTCCTCGGCCTTGCGGCGATCATCGCCCAGATGGCGCGGAGCGTGCAGAACGCGCTGGCGAGCAGCACGGACTACGGCTCCCACCTGCCGACCGTGATCGCCAACTTCCTGAGCTTCTTCACGATCCAGTCCAACGTGCTCGCCGTCGTGACGCTCGCCATCGGCGCCGTCTGGGCGTGGACGAAGGGCCGAGACGAGGACACCGAGCCCCGGTGGTTCGCCATCCTGCTCGCCTGCACGACCACCTACATGCTCGTGACCGGCGTGGTCTACAACACGCTGCTGCGCAACGTCGAATTGCCGCAGGGCGTCACGGTGCCCTGGTCGAACGAGGTGCTGCACGTCGTCATCCCGCTCGTGCTGCTCGTGGATCTCTTCTTCGCGCCCAAGCGCCGGGCGCTGCCGTGGCGCGCGGTCTGGATCATCGTCGCCTACCCGATCGTGTGGGTCCTCTACACGCTCGTGCGGGCGAACCTCATCATCGCCCCGGCGACCGGCAACGCGTGGTGGTACCCGTATCCATTCCTCGACCCGAACGGTCCTGGCGGCTTCGGAAGCGTCGTCGTCTACGTGATCGCGATCGCCGTCGGCATCATCGTCTTCGGGTTCTTCGTCATCTGGGCCGGCCGCTGGCGGCACGAGCGCGTCAAGGCCGAATTCGCCACGATGTGACGGAGCGCAGAGGCCTCATTACGCGCGCCGCGGAGCCCGGCGCTCACGGCGGAGCCCAGTGAGGGGCCGCATCCGCCCCTCACTAGACTTGGGGCATGTCGAAGGTCCTTACTTCCCTGCCCGTCGGCGAACGCGTCGGCATCGCCTTCTCTGGGGGTCTCGACACCTCGGTCGCCGTCGCGTGGATGCGCGACAAGGGCGCCGTCCCCTGCACATACACCGGTGATCTCGGGCAGTACGACGAGCCCGACATCGATGCCGTGCCCGATCGCGCGCTGGAGTACGGCGCCGAACTCTCACGCCTGGTGGACTGCAAGGCGGCGCTCGTCGAAGAGGGGCTCGTCGCCCTCGCGTGCGGCGCCTTCCACATCCGCTCGGGCGGCAAGACCTACTTCAACACGACGCCGCTGGGCCGTGCCGTCACCGGCACGCTTCTCGTGCGTGCCATGAAGGAGGACGGCGTCGACATCTGGGGCGACGGCTCCACCTACAAGGGCAACGACATCGAGCGGTTCTACCGCTACGGCCTGCTCGCCAACCCGCGCCTGCGCATCTACAAGCCGTGGCTCGACGCCGACTTCGTCACGCAGCTGGGCGGCCGGAGCGAGATGAGCCAGTGGCTCGTCGAGCACGGATTCCCCTATCGGGACTCCGCCGAGAAGGCCTATTCGACCGACGCCAACATCTGGGGCGCCACCCACGAGGCGAAGACGCTCGAGCACCTGAACGTCTCGCTCGAGACCGTCGAGCCGATCATGGGCGTGCGGTTCTGGGATTCCTCCGTCGAGGTGCCGACCGAGGACGTCACCGTCACCTTCTTCGAGGGCCGCCCTGTGGCGATCGACGGCGACGAGTTCGGCGATGCGGTCGCCCTGGTGCGAAAGGCCAACGAGATCGGCGGCCGCCACGGCCTCGGCATGAGCGACCAGATCGAGAACCGAATCATCGAGGCGAAGAGCCGGGGCATCTACGAGGCACCCGGCATGGCGCTGCTGCACATCGCGTACGAGCGGCTGCTGAACGGCATCCACAACGAAGACACCGTCGCGAACTACCACGCCGAGGGCCGGCGGCTCGGACGCCTGATGTACGAGGGCCGATGGCTGGACCCGCAGGCGCTCATGCTGCGCGAATCGATCGACAAGTGGGTCGGGTCATCGGTGACGGGGTCGGTCACCGTGCGGCTGCGCCGCGGCGACGACTACACGATCCTCGACACCTCCGGACCGTCGCTGTCCTACTCGCCCGAGAAGCTCTCCATGGAGCGCGTCGGCGACGCCGCCTTCGGTCCCACCGACCGCATCGGCCAGCTCACCATGCGCAACCTCGACATCGCGGACTCCCGTGCGCGACTCGAGCAGTATGCCGCGCAGGGCATCATCGGCGGTGCCACCGCGGCACTGGTCGGCAGCGTGACGGAGGGCGAAGCCCTCGAGATCCTGGGCTCCGGTGCCCCGCAGGATGCGGATGCCGAGGCCCTCGAGGACGCCATCGAAGCGGCATCCGACTCGGCCATGTACGACGCCGGCACCGACTGACCCCCCCGTTACTTTCTTCGTGGCCGTCCAGTGAGCATGCTGGGCGGTGACAGCCTGCCGGGCCCGGCATGATTGGTC
>NZ_JBNCNY010000006.1:110946-343441 GCF_049847225.1 Micromonospora sp. DT81.3 | reverse complement strand
CCCTTCGGAATGCGACGTGACGACAACATGACCTCCAACTGGTGTGATCACGTTGCAACGATCACTGGAAACCACCGCGTCGTTACTGTCCAGTTTTCAAGCGTCGTCGACACCACCTCCAGAAGGGGCGTTGCATCGATCAATAGAATCCCCGGGGCGGCAAACGCACCGCGCTGAGTTGTGGCCGTCGACATCCACTGGCGACACGGTGAAGACGCACACAAGCGCCTCCGGCCGCGCTGAGACCCGGTCTTGTGCGGATTCGATGAGACAACATTTATTCAACGTTTATTGGGTCGAGGGCGTCCCAGATTCGTCGAGACGTGGCATACCATCGACAGTGATACACAACCAAGCCGACAAGAAGTGCCTGGTCTAGGCGAGATTCTCCGAGGTATCGAATCCGCCGAGCGAGAATCGATGCGGCTCCGCCGGAATCGTGAGGTCGCGGGTTCAAGCCCCGCTCCTGCTACAGATAGGGCCCCAGGTGAATCGGAATTTCATTGTGGCTCGGACGCGATAGCCGGTTTTTCCGGTTATGGACCGTGTCTGGCGGAAACGAGAGCTGTCAGTGACAGTTGCCGGCTGTGGGCACACAGGAGACCCACGATCGCGCGGGTGATGGACCGCCGCTGGTACCTTCGAGCGCTCTGCGATCGAGCCACCCAGCGGGCCTGTTGAGAAAGGTCTCGCCGCAGTCGACCAGTTCCGTTGCAGGGAAACGCTCGACCTGAGCGGCGTCCTCGGTGTGGACGCACACGATCTTGTGGCCGACGATGCTCAGCCCGGGCAATCGCGTGGCTTCGCTCTAATTCGTCTCGAACAGCCGGTCCCACGTCTCGCTGTCTACGACTCCGTCGACGTCTAATCCCTGGAACGTCTGGAAGTCAGCAACCGCTTGCTTGGTGATCGGGCCAAAGTCGCCGTCGGCGACAAGCCCTGAGGCTGCAACAATATTGAGCTGCCGCTGGATGTGCTTGACGGTGGTTCCTTGCATACCCTCGGCACTCACCGTGCCGGGGTACGGCCGAACGCCGGCGACGAGCGCCCAGACGGTCGAGGCTGCGTCGCCCGCTCGAGCGCAGAACCAGAGAGCGAAGTTCTGACCTGATTCGTCGTGACTGGTCGTGACGAGCAGTTCGCCCCCATTTCCCCCGACCGTCCCCTCGGGAGTGGCGAGGGCCTTGGGGATGAGACGGATCGGCGCAGCCAGTTCAGACTCGAACACACCACCGTTGCCGCTCGTGGACGACCCTCTGACGCCGCTGTTGGTCGCGGCGAGGCCGTGCACACCGATGCCGCTGCCCTCACTGCTTCCGACGACGCCGGTGTTGTCCGACCTGCTGATGCCATGGACGCCAAAACCGCGTTCGCTGCTGCCGACGACCCCGGTGTTGGTCTTGCTGTCACCATGCGCGCCGAACCCCGACGTGCTAAAGCCCACCACCGCGGTGTTGGACTCGCTGATACCGTGCACGCCGAACCCCGTCGCACTCCTGCCGAGCACCCCGGTGCCACGGCCATCACCGAGCGACTCGAGACGAAAATCGCCAGGTGGCACGTTGTGATTGAACAAGTCGCTCGTGTTCGCCACGCTCACCCCGACGACCCCGATCGATCCTTCGAACCCCGTTCCCATCACCCCGAACTGAGAAAACCGGCCTTGCCCGAGGACGCCGGCGATCCCGCCGCCGCGGGTCTGGCCCACGACGCCACAGCGTTCGGCGTTGACTCGAATTCCCCACCGAAAGCCGACACCGTCCTCGTCCGTAGAAAAGCCCGCGCCTGGGAACCCCGGGGCCGATTGCGGTCGCGGTCCCGTTGCAGTGAATTGGTCATCGTGCATGACGACCTTCCTTCCCGAAACTTACGTGATCCGACGAATACCGCCATTGTGGAACTCCAACACAGACTTCGCCACCCCTTCTGCGCGTCGTTTCACCGCAACCCCCTGACCGCCCAGCCACCGCCCGCTCAAGCACCGGCCTACGCGCGAGCGGACCTAGTGGTAGCGAGTCCGCCGTCCGCCGTCACGGTCGTTGCCGGTTCGGTCGGCGAACCAGTCCTGGAGTCCGCTTTGTGTCGGTCGTCGCCCGGTCGGCGTGCCGAGGGTATGAACGTCGTTACGCCGCCGGCGTCAGGTCTCGGCTGAGCACCCTTGCGGCAGCGGTCCCCTTCTTCGGGAGAATGGTGATGCGCTCGTTCCACCGCTGGCGCGTCTGCATGGCCCAGAAGATGGCGAACAGGGTTAGCCCGACGGCCTCCCCGAACAACACCTCCGGGAAGCCAGGGATCGCGTCTTCGGTGCCGAACTGAGCCATAACGCCCAGCACGATCAGGAAGAGGATGTCGGCAGCCATCGCTATCGCCAGAATCTTGTACCAGAGCCTCTGAGTGTCACTCGGCGGGGTGCGGTCTTCCGGGTCATCGGTGCGTGTGCCGCGGATCCAGACCACCGTGGCGAACGCACCGAAGAACAGGAATGTGGCGATGTAGTGGATGCTGAAGCTCCACGGGCCGACTCGGAAGTACGGGAATGCCTCGTTCCACACGAAGGTGAACAAGAAGAGGGCGACGGCGGTGACCGCGGCGGTCACGGGAACAAGGAGTGCGAACCGCTGCCGCTTCTCATTGCGCTGGACGATCAACATCACCACGACGATCACCACCAGGGTGAGGATGTAGGTGAGGACCGCGTTCTGCACCTCGGGAAATGCGGCCTTCGGCAGGCAGCTCTGCTCCTCGCCCTCGCACGTGAACGTGGTCAAACCCTGCTCAGTCGCCTTCACATCGGTCGGGACGAGCGCGATGAGCGGTCCGAAGATCGCAGCGAAATCCAGCAGCATCGACGGGCTGGGGAGCTCGAGGGTCCGCTTTCCCAGTGGGATCTTTGCAGCGCCTCCTCGGCCGTTGAGCGCGAGCATCGCGAGGGATGCCGCGATGAGGACGCCGACGAACACGTTCCGGGCCGGGGTCCAGTAGTAGTAGCTGATCGACCCCTTCACGTAGCCGCCGGCCACCGAGGCGATGATCACGCCGATGAAGAGCGCTGCGACGGCGAAGACGAACGATAGTCGCAGATAGCGGTGGGTCTTCAGCGCTGCTGTGATGAAGTCCGGCTGTTCATCCTGGGCTTGCTGTTGCTTGACGATCTTTCCATCCGTCGTGTCGGTCATCACTGCTCCAATGCAGAGAGAATTACTCGCCGCGACGCGATGTCAGTCCCATTGCCGCTGTCGCGACTTGCGCTCGCCCCCAGCGGAGCGCCTGCGTCATGGTACCGCTCCCGGGATATGGACGGCAGGCCCCTTCAGCGAAGAATGACGGTGCACGTCCAGGGCCGCTCCGATCTGCGAGTCCACAAGCCGCTACCGGAGTTCAAGCGGTGACGCCCTCGCACGTAGCCTCAGCGCGTTGCGCGGAGTGGGATCTGCGCTGGAATCACTCGGGAGCGCCGTACATGGCCGAATCCGCCGCGATCCTCTCCCGGACACTGCAGAACGAGATCCCGACGCCCGCCGACGTGAACGAACTGCTCGTCGAAGGTGAGACGCCGGTCGCGTCCTTCAGGACATTCCGCGACTCGGCAACCTTCACGACCAAGCGACTTATCGTCCGCGAAAGTGGCACGATGCATCGTGAACCGTATCGGCCCGATCCGGCAATACTTAACATGAGCGCAGACAGCGAAATCATCGGACGGTCGATCGATATCCCGTCCGCAGCCGTGGCAATCACCGACCGGCACGCGGTTCGCACCGCGTCCGCCCTTGCAGGCGTGGCGCTTGTCGTCGCGGCGCTCACCGGGTGCGCGACGCCGCGCGAGGCTTCCGTCAGCGCCTCGCCAACGACGTCGAGCCCTCCCCCGTCGAGCGCGGCCCTCTCCTCATCTGCCTCCCTTTCTGGAGCTGCGGGCACCGCGCTGGTGCTCCCGGAAGCGTGCGAGGACATCTACTCCGACGCGATGTTCGCCCATCTGACGGCCACGGCGCCTCCACTCAACGATCCCGGGCACACCACGCCGTCCACCGAGCTTGCGGTCGGCCGGGAGGTGCTCGATACGGCCCCGACCCTGCGGTGCACGTGGGGTGGGCCCTCCGAGTACGGACTCTCCACCAACGTCACCATCGTGGATGCCGGTCAATCGGCATCGATCGAGCAGGCCGCGGTCGAGTCCGGGATGACGTGCACGCCGCACGACGAGGGCACGATCTGCCGCACCCGGGAGGACCTCTTCGTCGACGGGGAGCGCCACGCCACCGTCGGAGAGACGCACTACTTCCGAGACAACGGCTGGGTCGCCACGCACTGGACCAACTTCGCACCAGAGGGTTACACGGAAGACATCGTCGCCACGTTGTGGCCCTCACTCCCGCCGACGGGGTAAGCAACTCCCCAGATGTCCCGGAAGCAACGCGGATGGCGAGTGGTTCTCGTATCCCGGTGCCAGCTCCCGCTTGTGGCGGGTGGGGGATCAGTCGCACCGATGACGCCTTGCGGATTGTGCGCTCGGGTCGACGTCGACCCCCGAGCGCATCTCTTCGAGCCGTCTGGGTTTGCCTGCCCGCACTGCTTGTCGAAGCACCGCGCATTGCGATCAGGGGGCGCCGGTACGGTTGGTCTCCGCGCCCGAGGGCCGACCAACGGATCCTCACGCGAGACGAATGCGGGTGATCCCTGGGGTCACTCCACTGGCTGGAAGAACTGCCGATCAACCCAGAGGGCAGCGCGGGCGCCGATGTATGCGCCTTGGTATTCGGCATTCCGGAAGTGGAGACCCTGGTAGATGCGCGCGTCGATGGTGTCGCGAACCACGCTCGTGAAGCGCTTGTAGTCGCGCGTCACATCGGGCACGCCAGGCGTGATCTTGACGACGCTGAAGTCCATCCTGTCCGTGCCGAAGAAGGCGATCGCAGCGCCCATGTATGCGGACGATACACAGTTGTAGCCAGACGGGTGCTCCGAGTACGGCGGAGAGGGGAGCAGCGGGGTCCACGCAGGATCGCCAGCGGTCCTGCGGTTGCCGTCATTGTCGCCCTCGCGGATCGCGGTGACCGGGCGCCAGAAGTTCCAGTACTCCTTGTCGTTGAAGCAGCCGATGACACTGTCTGCGGTGGTCAGGTTCAACATGGCGAAGAGGCGGGCTTCGTCGGCGAGCGTGAGCCCTTGGGCCTCGGATATCACCCGGAATGTGCGGTTGAACAACTCCGGCGGGTGTGCAGCATAGAGCTGAGCGAGAGTGTTCTGCTTTTCGTTGCGGGGACTGTCGACCGCCCCGATGGCTTTCACCTCGTTGTAGTCCCTTGCGTAGGCTCGGCTGGTGAGAGAGTACGGCCCTTTCGTCCGGAGCTGCGAGCTGCTCTCGAGCGTGAACGGTTCAACATCGGACAGCCACGCAAGGGCGTTGTTGGGCTCGGGCGTAGTGGGACGCCACTCGCCAGGCTTCGTGCCGACCCGCCACAAGATGTCCGGCGCGAAACGGCCGTCATTCGTTCGTGCTTCCAGCATGGCCGCTGCGGCGGCCGCCCCTACTGCGACCCCTTCGGCTTCGGCATCGCCGTCGGGGATGCCCGCGAGGGCGTCGGCATAGAGGACATCGAGCCGGTCTCGGACCGCCTGCGGCAACGGCGGTACGGGTGGCGTTCCCAGCCCGACCAGCACGTCGTGCGCGGCGGTGGCGACGGCGGCTTCCTGTGATGCCGTCGGCGACGCCGGTGGAAGGCCAGGCAGGTAGGGCTGATATCCGCCGAGGATGGCGTTGACCGCGTCGTAGACCGCACCCTGCACCATCGCGAGGTGCAATTGCGAGACCGGTGGCGGCTGGCCGGCGCCGGGAGTGGGCGCCGTGGGCGGGTTTATCAGCGCGTCCGAAGCGTGGAGATTCCAGACGCGTACCGCGTCGGAATGCTCGGAGTTCGCAGCCGCGGGCGCGGCTCCGAGCACTGTTGCCCCCAGAGCAACGAGAGCAGTAAGCGCGAACGTGCCCAGCATCCGCTTGTGTGTCCCTGTTCGCATGATCCGTCTCCCCAATGTCGCACCTGCGCAGCTAGGCAGATGTGCTAGCGACTCCTCAAATGACTTTCCCGTTTGTACGTTTGCCCCGCGTGAACACCTCAACCACAATCCGGTATCAATCCGATATCAGTGGTGCGGCTTCCGGCATACACTGGTCCTCTCGCCGACTGGGTCGCGGGCTCAGCCAAGAGAACGGCTCACCGGAACGGACCAGGAGCGCCGCACGGACTCCACTGCCATCGCGTCGCGATACTCGTTGATACCGCGCTGGTGCTGGCAGGAGATCGACTCGAGCTTCGAGGGGCATAGCATTGTGACCTCGCTTCGCGAGTGGAAGCTGACGCGTCGATGACATGCGCATAGTACTGCCGCGCCCCCCGGGGAACAAGACAGCGACGAGACTCACCTGAAGTGCTCGCGCAATGGGTGCGTGCCTGATTTGGAATCTGCTCGCGAAACGCTGGCCTTGGATCGAGTGCTCGGTGGTACCTGCGCCGATCGATTGAAGCTCGCGGGGGCACGAGCAGCTGCAGCATGGTGAGCCGCATCCCGGCAACGTCCTCAGTCCTGGCCTTGGCCCGTTATTTGTTGACTTCGGGACCAGTTGCCATGGACTTGTCGAGGTCCACCTTGCCCATGTACTTGAGGCCGTGTGTACGCATTGCCCCAGGGTGAACCAGCAACTCTTGAACGACCGCCGGCAGCTCGTGCTCACGATGGTCGCAGCGTGGCGTTGGCAGCTCGGCGACAATCCCAGAGCGGAGGAGCAGTTCCTCCGCACCCTTCGTGCGGGGCCTTGAAAACCGCCGTCGGACCCCCGTGCAGGATCACCCAGTCGCCGACCCCGTCGCCGGACAGGAACGCCCGCCATCCGTCTTCGCTCATGGCGATTACCGTATGCACGCAGCCACCCGCACAATAGATGAACCGGTTAGCGATCCGTCGGATCGGGTGCGTCTTCAGGAGCTCTGAGGACCGCGACAACGGGATCGCGACGGCCGCGGTGGCACGGTCGAGGTGGCACGGTCGAGGCATACCCGAAACGGACTGCTGAGCGGCCGCCGCAGCGAGGCGCCTACCTGCACACCGGACCGAGGAGCTGCACGAGCGATACGGGTCTGTCCGGGTGCGACGCATCGCCAGGTGGCGGCGGGTCATGCGACACGACCTCTGATATCAGCACGGTGCGACACCCGTTGGCGCGACGTACAGATGCGGTCGAACACGAAGAAGGAGGTGGTTCGCTTCGCCGACCGTCTCAACAGTGACTCGAGACGGCGTTGCCCGTGACCCGCGACGAAGAAATCCAGGGCCGATGATCTCCCCGTGAGACCCAATGGTCAGAGGTTTCATCACGACGGTCGCCGCTGATGGAAGCGCCTCGTCGGGTTACCCCCGGAGCATGCCCATGCGCGCGGCATCGTACGCGCGCTGTTCGTGCAGACGCTCGACCACCCGGCGTCGATCGATCAGCTCCACGAGCTCCTCGCGAGTGAGCGGAGCGCGGGGAGGGCGGAGCCTGGTCAGCACCGTGCGGACCGCGCGGCCAAGGAGGGTTCCGGGCGACGTAGTCGGGAAGGGCGTGGGGGCGGTTGCGCTGCTCATGATTGCTCCAAGAAAGGGTTCTGTTCCGTCCGCGGTTGCGGGCACGTGACTCTTTCTATGGCGAAACCCCGGACCGACTCATCCGCAACGACTACCGAGATCGCCCGACGCCGGTACCGAGATCTCGGCTCGTCGGGCCCGATCGGGATTGCCCGCGCGTCAGCTCCGGAGCAGGTCGGCGCCGCGCCGCGCCGCCTCCTGCCGAGACGAGACACCTAGCTTCATGAGGATGGCGGCTACGTGCGAGTCGACCGTGCGCACGGACAGCACCAGCTGCTCGGCGATTTCGCTATTCGTGAGTCCCTCCGCGATGAGCGGCAGCACGTCGAGCTGCCGATCGGTGAGGCCGGCGGGATTATGCCGCGTCGTCGCTTGAGGTCCTCGAGGGATTCCGCGCGCGCCGAAACTCCGCAGGACCGTTCGCACGCTCCTGGCGAGCGGGATGGCACCGATCCGGTCAAGAATTGTGAGCGCCTCGATCAGATCGGCCTCCTGGGTGCTCTCTGCGAGAGCGGCCGCCTGGTGGTACACGGCGCCTCCCATGCGCCAGAGGTGGGCCGCGCGGCGCACATCCCCGCTTGCCTGTACCGCGAAGGGATGCTGTCCCTCCGGCACATCGACCTGCTCTCCGGCACGCCGGAGATACAGCGCGAGCTCAGCCTGATGGTTGACCGCCCCGCAGCGCACGGCCTCGTCATACGCGGGGCGTGCGATCGAGCCAACGCTCTCCAGATCGCCGCGCAGGAGCGCCGCTTCGGCCCGTGCGCAGGCGACGGGTCCGATCCGCTGCCACTCGCCGAGGTCCTGCGCGAGCAGCCAGGCTTCGTCGAGCATCGCATACGCGCCCGGATCTCCTCTTCGCACCGCCACCAGGCCCCTCACGGTCAACGCGACACATCGTGCGGACGGGAATGGTTCGGTCAGCGCGGCGCAGGCGGCGAGCGCCTCGTCCCACTGCGCCCGCGCGAGGTGGAGCCGACCACGCTCCACCTGCTGATAAGCCCAAAGACCCATCACCTCGGATCGCTGCGACTGCTCGATCGCGGGCTCGAGGTACTGTTCGGCCAGATCGAGCCGGTACTGGTCGAGCAGGCTCCACACAAGGTTGACGTGCGCGCGTGAGGCATCGTCCATGAAGTTACCCGCCGCCGCGACGGCGGCGGCCTCCTCGAGCTCCGCGATCCCATCCTCGCGGTTCTCGAGCATGTGGGCCGTGCCGACGTTCGTGAGTGCGTGTGCCAGCGCTTGCGTCGCCCCAGATTCTCGTGCGACTGCGATGGCCCGCTCCCCGAGGTGGATTGTGCGGGCGACATCGTGCGCCAGCATCGCGAGCTGAGACTCGTTGCTGAGGGCGAAGGCGTACATGGCGCGATTCTCCGTCGAACTGAGAACGTCTGACGCCTCGCGTCCGGTCTCCTCCGCTCCACGGCGGTCTCCCGAGATCCAGTGGAACCTCGACGCCCAACGGAGGCTCGCGCCCAGCGAAACGGCATCGCCCAATTCGCGCCGCAGCCGAACGACCTCCGTCTGCACGTCGACGGCCTCCTGCGCCCGGCCGAGCGTGTAGACCTCGATCGCGTATCGCTGCATGAGGTCGGCGCGCTCGAAGGGGTCGTATCGCTCGGCGTGTTCCAGCGCGGCACGCAGGTGCGCCGCCGCTTGCCGGTGTGCGCCGCTCTCGGCGGCGTCGGCCGCGGCCAGCGGCGCCCAATGGATGATGGCGTCCACATCACCCGCCTCGATGGCATGCGAGACGATTCGGCCGGCATCGGCATCCGTCTCACGCAGCACCTCGAGCACGCGCGCGTTGAGCTCGATGCGACGAGAAGCCGAGAGGGAGTCGATGACCGCGCGGCGCGTGAGCTCGTGGCGGAACTGAACACCGTCCGGACGGACGGTTAGCAGACCGCGTTCTTCAGCCGATCGCAGGACACGGGCCCCGCCTGCCACCAGCCGAGCGAGCTCGGCGGACGATACCGCCGATGGGATCACCGCGAGTTGCTCGACCTGCTCACGCGTCAGGTCATCCAGTCGGTTCATGCGAGCCATAACCGCGTCGACGACCGTGCGGGGGACGTTCACCGCATCCGCCGAGCTGACGACCTCGGTCACGAAGTAGGGATTGCCCCGGGTAAGTGCGAAGAGGCGCTCCGGGTCGAGGCCACGCTCGGTGGCGAGCACGGCGACGGCGGCCGGCGAAAGTCTGGCCACGGGGAGGTGGCGCACGCTCGTTCGGATGTCCCCGAGCAAAAGCGTGAGCGGATGTCCCTGCCCGAGTTCGTCGTCGCGGTAGGTCATCACGAGCACAGCGGGGATCTCGTCGATCCGTCGCGCAAGGTAGCGCAGTGCGTCGAGCGTCGCTTCGTCCGACCAGTGCATGTCCTCGACGACGAGCACCGTGCCCGGCTGCGAGGAGAGGTCGTCGATCAACGCCGCGAACAGCTCCTCGCGGTCTCCCCCGCGGAGGGCCGCCGCCAGTCGCGGCCCGACCGCTCGGCGGAGGTCGCGTAGGGGTCCGAGCGTCCTCGGGGTGGCCAGGGCATCGCACGAACCCACGAGGATGCGGGATCCCGCCGGCGGCCGCGACCGCAGCGCGGCGATCAGGCTGGACTTGCCCACGCCCGCCTCGCCGTGGACGAGCACGATGCGTCCGCCCCCAACCGTCGCTGCTGAGGCGGCCTCGCGGAGGTGTGCAAGCTCCGACTCGCGCTCGAGGAGTCGCATAGTGCGATCGTGCACCGTCCCCACACCACCCCGCAATCCCTCGAGTCGGGCGCGGCCGGGGCACGGCGCGCTCGCGATCGGAGAGTCGCTCGTCAGCACCCGGGGTGCGCTTCGAGAGACGCTTACACATCGGTCCTGCGGACATCCGGGAATGCCCCGGTCGCGAGGATCGCGCGCAGGGCGGCCGCAAGGGGATCCCGCCTGGCGCGGGGACTCTAGCGGAGAGGGCCGTCTCGCTCGCATCGTTGCATCGAGCGACTGTCGCGTGGAATCGGCCGACCTGGGTTGATCAGCGCCCGGGGAGGGATCCTTTCTGAAAAGGCTGTCGGGCCGGTGTCTCCCCGCCCCGGTGAGCACGGTGACGCGTCGCACCCGCATCGATCGATGATCGTGCCGACACCGGCCTCACGGTCGCTGACGGCGGGTCCACAACGTGCCGAGCACGCCGGGACGGGCGACGTCGACAACGGGTCCGGGATACCGTGCCGAGCGGCATCCCGGACCCGCGGGCGGCACGGGCGGGGTCGCGGTCAATGCCGCTGCCGTGCCGGGTTGTACGGCGAGGCGCGCAAGGCGCGCTCGCAGATCACGCCAGGCGTGTGGGTGGCTCGGGCCTCTCGATCGGGCGTGGCGCCGACGCGCGAGTGGCGACGAGGAGCACGATTCCCACGGCAACAGCGACGATGCTGACGGTTACGGCCACCAACGGCGTCGTCACCGGAGCCGGATCGATGCCAAGCATCGGAACGATCGCGCCGAGGCCCAGCAGCACACCGCCGAGCACGGCGCCGGTGCGCGCCACGGCGCCGCTCGCGCTGCGGCGCGCCACTTCGATGAGGGCGCCGGTGGCGACGGCCAGGCCGAGGATCACGAGCGGAGGCGCCCAATATGCCGCGAGCGTGGGAAGAGCACCCACTGCTATAAGCACACCCGACACGCGAGGCGCCTTGACGCGACACGCGATGCCGGCGAGGAGGATCGCGAGGTAGATGAAGCACGCCGCGGCGCCCTGTGGCCGCGGTCCGTCGTCGCCGACGAGGTTCTCGATGCCGAAATTGAGGTAGACGGCGGCGAGAACGGCCGCGCCGACGACCCACCACCACCGGCCGGGTGACTGCTTCTTAGAGTCCATAGCAGATGCCTTTCGATCGGCCCGCTGACCCCGCATCGCCAGGCGTTGTGTTCGTACCCAAAGAAGGTCGTCCGGCATTCCGCCGACGACCCGCAACGCGATAGCACCGGCGACGATCGGTGATCGCGTGCCGTTCTCTCGCGCGTCGAAGCGCTGCTCCCAGAGATCGGACTCGATCTCCGCACGGCGACGCTCGGCCGCCTCCGTGCCCACCAATCCGCAGTACCAGCACACCCAGCGCCGCGCGACGTCCGCTGCCGTCGCCGCGATGCGGTCGTCTCGAGCCGCCTGGTCCGGTCCGAGGTCGGCGTTCACAGCGCCTCCCACGCCGGGCGCCCGATGGGCGCGTCGTGGGCTGCTTCCGCCCGGTGCGAAGCGAGCGCGAGCTGCCCCGCCCCGGTCACGGTGTACACACGCCTGCGCGGGCGGCCTCCCTCCTCAGCGGCCGCTGCATCCTCCCACTCGCTCTCCAGCAGACCGGCCTTCTCCAGCCTGCTCAGCGCCTTGTAGAGGGTGCCGTGTGCGGTGAGGGTTTTCCCGTCGCCGGCGAGAACCTTCGCGAGCGCGAATCCATGAAAGCCCACATCGCCGGCCCGTCGAAGGCGCAAAGCGGTGTCCAGGATCTCGCTCTCCAGGGGAAGCAGTGTGCCTGCACGACGTCTCATACCGGAAGTATGGGCAGATATCTTCCCATTGTCAATGGGAAGATATCCATGGTGAGACGTGAAGCGTCGCGCTGAGGGACCGGCTTGCGAGCCGACCCCTTCCCTTCCATAGGCGGCGACTCATCGAACCGATTCACTCGCGAGTCTTCAATAGATTCGATCCATGGAGTCAGTCAGGCTACCCGACACGCGCGAAGGCGTCGCCCTGGAAAGGGCGGCCATGTCGTACCTCGATACTCTGCGCCCGACGGTCCTCAAGGTGATCCAACAAAGTACGCGCCTGCTACCATCCGACCCGGGCAGCTGGCTGGGTCGTCGACACTATGACGACCCCCTTCGAGGCGTCTCAGATCGCCCCCATGTTCGTGCTCGTGGCTGCGGCCCGGTTTCTCCAATCTCAAGGTCCGCATCGCCATACTGGAATTGGCGACAAGGACGGCTGTGACCACATGTGCTGGTCCACCCTGGGGGGTGCGCATCGAACGTCCTGCCCCATAGCGACGCTCTCGCTCTCGCGGATTATGAGCGGGGGCGAGCTCAACCACCTCGCACCTGCGCGCTCGGCCACGATAGTGAGGCACGGGATCGCGTAGTCCTCACCGAGTCGGCGCGTCAATAGACCCGATGAACGGAGGGCGTTGCGTGCGGTCGAGGACCGGCAATTGACACGGCCGACGCGCACGATCGACGGGCCACCGAGATGGCCGACGCCGTCGGCAATCTCAGGCTGGATATGACCCCGGTCCCCGCTCGGGTCGAGCGAGCGCGTCATCAACAGCGTCGGGTGCTCCGAATATCCCGATGCGGACGCCGGCGACGCGCTCTCGGGCGTCACGTCGGCGCTCCTCAGCGAGGCGGCTGTGACGCCGGGATCTTCATTCGTCTGCTGGACGAAGGGTTGGGCTAACCGGTAGTGATCTGAAGAGCACCTTGAGTGTGGCGGGTGCGCTGGTGGAGGAATCAGTGCCGTTGGAGCCGGTGTAGGTGGCGATGACGGAATGGGTACCCCGGGAGAGCCGTGGAAGCCAGTATCGGGCGGTCCCGTCCGTCGTGACCGGTGCGGTGCCGACTCGGCGACCGTCCACCAGGAATTGCACGGTTCCTCCGGTCACCGAGCCACCTGCCGGAGCGACTGTCGCGACCGCTTGCACGCCCAGGGCGGCGAAGGTCACCGACCGGCTGAGCTGAAGCGTTGTCGTTGACCGTCTGATCGTGTCGAAGGTGATCGGCGCTGACCAATAGACCGCTCTGGACACGGATTGAGTGGTCGATATGGGTTTCCCGTTGCTGGAGTGGGCGTAGAGCTCCAGGTTATTGAGGCGGATGAAGCGGTCGGAGAGGATCGATGGGATGGTGAAGGTGAGCGTCGACCCGTCGGCGGCGACGGTGGGTACACATTGGTTCCACCCGAACTGCTGATTCGAAATGCCGCACCATGAGTAGAACGCAATACCGTCAGAGGGCGCCGGGAAGCTCCCCGGTTCTCCTCGGACCACCACCACGTCTCCGCGGGATACCGTCTTCGGCGGTCCCGGCACCGCGGAATAGTGTCGGTCTTGCTGGGTTTGGCTGGGTGCGGTCGGGTCCTCCCGGAGCGTCACGGAAGCGCGATCATCTTCCGGCGACAGGAGCCACTGCACGCTCCAGCCGTTCTCGGATTCCCCGGAGAGGCAGGCGACCGAGTACGAAATCGGTCCGGGTTGCATGCTGCCTGCGGGCACCGGAAGGAAGCGTTGAGCATCTGACTCCCACTGCTCCGGCGTCCACACTTTCTCGCTGATGATCGCGTGCTCATAGAAGAATTGGCAGAGAACGCTCTCTCCCCGCACCGGCCGTTCCACGTCGAGCCGGATCTCAGTCAGGTTCGGACCGACTGATTCGGCCCACGCGCCATTGCCGCCATAGAAGATGCGGTCATAGAAGGTCGGTATGCCGAGGGGAAATTCCACTGGCTCCGCCGCAGAAGCGCTAAGCGGCGATGAAGCGACGCTCACTCCCGCCGCGAGCAGGGCTACCGCAATTCGCGCCGAAATCCGCACCATGACAAATTCCGCTTCCTATTTATCCCGCGCCCGCCCCCGCTCATGATGACACCGGGAGCCCGCCGGCGATATACCCCAACGAGACTCGCGCAAGGCGCCCGCGCAGCCAATGTGAGAGTCTCACCTGCTCTGCACGCGGATCTCTTCGATGACGCTCGAGAAGTTGCCAAATCGGCGCCTCGCATTGACCCTTCTTCGAGCTGGGTTCCGTGCTCCGATGTCTCCTGCTCTCGTCTGACACGATTTGAGCGCATGAGCGGAGCGGCATCGATGTTGCGAGGCGCATGTTTCGTGGTCGCACATTGCTAAGTGGCCTAATATGGCTGTCGGGTACCCGACCCGATACATGGAGGATTTCTATGGCTAAGAAGACAATCACGACCTACATTGACGACATCGACGGCTCGGACGCGGACGGCACCGTGACGTTCAGTTTCGACTCCAAGCTTTACGAGATCGACTTGTCGTCGAAGAACCGCAAGAAGCTCGTGGACGCGCTTGAGCCGTTCATCAAAGCCGCTCGTTCCGCTGGGGGATCGCGTCGGTCTACCAGCTCGTCAGCACGTGGGGCGAGTCGGACTGACCTGGCTTCAGTGCGCGCCTGGGCACGAGACAACGGACACGAAGTGAGCGAACGCGGGCGTGTCCCCGCATCGGTCATCGAGGCTTACGACGTGGCCCACTGAACAACATCGTCGCCTACCACCCGATACCCCGCGGAAAGCCCGCGGGGTATCATCGTCACGGCGTCAATGGAGTGAAGAGCAGTCCGAATCGACTCGCTGTCAGCGTACCGATACCGGACGGGCACAGCTTCGAGCGTGGCTGAGCTGGAAGATCCTGTGCGGCGGCTGGCTGCTCGCCGGCTAATCCCGCCCGGGTCGCGGTCACCGCTTTCTGCTCCTGCGGGCAAGCGAAGGACGCACGCGAAACCGGGTACCGCTTTCGGTTGCTGACCCAACGAAACCTGTCGCGCTGAGGGACCCGCTCGCGAACCGGCGTTCGTCACGGCGTCTGCCGGAAATCTGCCGCGCTCTCGGGAGGCCATTCCATCCGCGGAGGCGGCATAGTCGTCAGGCAGATGACAGCATTGTGGGGGGAAGCGGCTTGGAAGCGAGCGGCGAGCAGCGAGGATGTGGCATGCCGCGGTGCAATTGGCGAAGGATTGCGACCGCATACTGCGGTGGGGGATGCTCGACGCATGGCCGATGAACGGACACCGGCTGTCGAACTCCGGCGACTGACCGAGGTTCCGCTGTCTGCTGTGATGACGTTGCTGAATGAGCCACGCAATGTACGCCACATGCCGTTGGCTGGGCGGTTCGATGAGGCGCAAACCGCTGGATGGATACAGTCCAAAGACGCTCAGTGGGAAGACTATGGATACGGACCGTGGGCGGTGTTCCTGGACGAGGAGTTCGTCGGCTGGGGCGGATTTCAGCGGGAGGACTTGGGCCCGGAGTTCGGCCTCGTTCTGTTTCCTTCCTTTTGGGGTGTCGGCGCTCAGGTTACTCGAGCCGCTTTGGGCCGCGGGTTCGGCGAGTTCGGATTCGAGGAGGTCTTCGTAGCGCTGCCCTACACTCGCTCGCCGGGCGGTGTCATGGCCAGGTTCGGCTTCACTTCCGCGGAAGACGCGGAAATCGGCGGGGTGCGCTTCCGCCGCTATCGCCTGTCTCGCGACGCCTGGATCCGTATGCAAAGGCAGACCGGATGGGCGTCTACGATGAACCTGTACGCGACGCCGCACGGTAAGGGGCACCCCGGGTTGGCCCCGTGAATGACCGGCCTATGCATACTCGGTACAGGGCGTACTCTGCATTGCATGAACGGTGCGCGCCGGCTGCCGAACATCGGCGCTCCTGCCACAAGAGCCCTCGACAAGGTGGGCGTGCGGGACCTGGATGACGTCAAGAAAGCCGGCCTCGATCACCTTGCGACACTCCACGGTGTCGGGCCGAAGGCAATTCGAGTGCTGAGAGCCGCGCTTGCGGAATAGCCGACGATCTTGTGCGGAGAGCCACCATGATGGGCGTGCGCCTCTCTTGCGACGCTCCGCCCGAGGAGGTCAGTTGCGATTCTCGGTATCCTTCCGCCTCCGTCCCGTTGTTCTCGATACGTTCTCGACTGCCGCCACTGCGCGGAACAAGGTGACTCATGTTGGCACTTGAGGCTGGGCGGGCGACGGACGCCGCAATCGCAATCGCCACGTCGCTTGATCTGGAGGTCGGCAACGCGGTTATCTTGAACAACTCGAACAAGCTGACTCTGCGTCTTCAGCCCTGCGATGTCGTAGCGAGAATCGCCCTGGAGCACGATACGTCTGCTCAGTTCGAGATCAGACTCGCGCAACAACTCGTCGACGCTGGTTGTCCGGTCGCTTCTCTCGACCCGCGTGTACCCCCTCGCGTCTATGCCCTCGGCGACTTCGTTGTCACGCTATGGACCTATTACGCATCGGCGACTTCTGAACAGGTACCACCGCCTGACTATGCCGCCGCGTTGATGCGTTTGCATGCCGGCATGCGCACACTCGACGCCGCGGTACCTCACTTCATGGACCGGGTGGACTCGGCTCTTCGCCTTCTCTGCGACCCAAAGCAGAGCCCCGCTCTCAGCGACGCAGACAGAGCCACACTCCTTCACACGTTGAGAACGGTCGCACCCGCGATCAACGAGTTCGGTGGCGCGCAAATGCTTCACGGCGAACCTCATCCCGGGAACCTGCTGGAAACGAAAGACGGGCCACTATTCATCGACCTTGAGACCTGTTGCCGCGGCCCGGTCGAATTTGATCTCGCCCATGCCCCTGAAGCAGTGAGCGACTACTACCCGACTGTGAATACGGAGTTGCTTCGTCAGTGTCGACTGATCGCGTTAGCACTCGCCACGACTTGGCGATGGGACCGAGACGACAAACTCCCACACGGCCGCCAGCTCGCCGCGGAGTGGCTCGAGCAGCTCCACCGCACCTCAGATCTCGCCGGTGATGAGAATTTGGATTCGGGGGCCGACCGGCGCCCAGATGATTGCAGCGCCATGGTCGACAGATCGGCGTGGAGCCCGGTAATCCCTCCTTAACGCTCCACGCACCGTCGCACCGTGGCTTGGGCTGTTGCTCGCCGCCGCCGTCGTAGCCGCTGCGGTGTTCACTTTCGTGCAAGCGACGTCTGCCCGCTTGGCGTCGGTCCCTCGTCTCCACCCGCAGAGGCCGCTTATGGGTGACTAACTGTGCACAACGACGCGATCGAATAGGGAGAGCTCCGCGGCGTCAGGACCATCGATCCTCCGCCGAGATTCTTCCAGCACCTCTTTGGTGATGAGCGCCGCACCGTGAATTGCCGCGGAGTTCCGGAGTTCTAGTCGTCGCCACAGTTCATCGAACGGGATGTCGAAGTAGTGCATTTCGGTGGTGGCGCCGAGGACATGCGCGATCCGGCGGATCTCATCGCGCTCTTCACGCGTCCAGGTTCCGTCTTCCAGAATCACGCTCTGCCCGTGTTCGAGCAGCTCTTTCCACAAATCGTCCAGCCGGTGCTGCAGGTTGTCTCGCATCGCATCGAAGTAGTCGACGCCTAGATCCGCCATCCACTCGTCAGTGCTGAAACGGATGGCGCCCGTCTCCCGTGCTCGCTCGCGCGCAAGAGTCGTCTTACCCGACCCCGGCAGCCCGCAGAAGAGTACGAGCAACGGTCGCTGAATCGTGCTCGCTCTGAAGTCCATCCAGTCCTCCGAATCAGCACCCAACGAAGGCAACCCCGCCACCCCCTGCACCTGGCCCGACCGATTCTTGACGATGAGGACTTCGCCGGAAGCCATGGGTCGAAAATGCTCGTCCCTCGAGGGTAGGCTTCAGCACTTCTCCAGCACACCCGTCCCCATGCACCCGACGCGCACGTTCAAGGATCGCAAGGGAGACAGTCGCGGGCGAGTCCTGTCGGCGGGAAAGGAGGGAACGACAGCTCGTTCGGCGGGAAGCCGTGCCCGGCGTTGCTGGTCAGGCGGGATGCAGGACCTGGGCGCGTTGGCTGGTCAATACAGCATCGCCACCGGAATCAATGTGCGGGGTCAGGTGATCGGAATCTACCGGCCGAACGATGGCGGCGAGCGCGCGTTCCGGTGGTCGCCATTAGAGGGCATGCGGGATCTCGGTGCCTTCTTCCCCCACTCCATCAATGCGCTGGGCCAGGTCGTCGGGGTTGGCGGCGGGATGACGGGACCGACCCGTGCGATTCGGTGGACGGCGTCTGGCGGCATGCAGGATCTGGGCACCCTCGGCGGTCGAGACAGCTACGCGTACGAGATCAACGACCTGGGCCAGATCGTCGGAGTGGCCGACACGAACGTGGAGTTCGAGCCGCATGCCTTTCGATGGACGCCGGCTCACGGAATGACGGACTTGGGCACCCTCGGCGGGAGATACGACAGCGTCGCGGTCGGGATCAACATACGGGGCCAGGTCACTGGAACGTCCAGCATGGCGGACGGCGAACGCCTTCACGCGTTCCGCTGGAGCCCCTAGAAGCCAGGCCCTCGCGCATGGGTGCGAGCCGAAGCACTACCGTTGGCTCCCTACGCTGCGATCGGTGCACTCGACCCGGTCCCGCTCTCGCCAGCCGTAGTTATGAAGAGGCCCGCCGGGGTGGATGATCGGCGTCCAGACGTATCACCCGAAGCGACCCGATCTCCTTACCAGTGTGACGGAAAGGTCGGATAGCTATGTCCGTCGTCGGCCACGTCCTGCGAGCCGTGGCCGGTGTGCCCGCTTCTGCAATCACGCGATGCTCCTTCGGCCGCCGACCGCAATGAACCCGTAGAGGAGGTCCCAGCGTTGGCGCGGAAGACCCGGCAGCTGCGACTTCGTTTGGGCCCTCGAAGATCTGGTTGTCGTGGCGACCGGACACTCCAATTGTGGCCCGGCGTCATGTACGCAAGCTTTCCTGCTCGAGGGGATACCGTACACGACTCATGGACTCCGAGATCGGGCGGGAATACGATTGGCCGCAGTCACGCAGCACTCTGGGATGGGGGTGTGTGATGCACCTGATTGATTGGGGAGAACGCGTCCGGCGCGTCGTGAGCGTACTAGCACTGTGCGTCGGCGTCGTGCTCGCCGCCTGCGCGTGCTCCGGCGTGATGTCGGGCAATCCGGGGATCGTGGCACCCGGCGCACCGGACCCTGACTGGCCCGATGCTGCCCCCGCGCCAGGGGAAGGCGACCCGAGTGAAGGGCTTGCTGAACCGGACACTGACATCCCGCTGCTCGAATCGTCCAGTCTCAGCGATGCCCTCTCGACAGCGAGCCTCGAGACCCGCTTCGACCCCGCAGTGATCACGCAATTCGAGACGACACGCTTCACGGCCACTATCGTGTTCGGAGTCCCGATCGACAGCGGCGCGACGGAGATTCTGATCGCTTGGAGCAACGAGGCGACGTTGATGGGGGAGGACCCGGAGTCATTCGAGGTCAGCCCGACTTCCCCCTCGCGCCAGTGGGTGGACAACGCATTCGCGCACCCCAGCGGCGGGTACGCGCTCAGCTGGACGTGGGATGTGACTCCGCTCCTGGCGGGTGATCGAACACTCAATCTGCGCATTCGCCCGACCGTCGTGATCGACGGCGAGGTCGTCGAGGAGTACGCCGACATCAACGAACCCGTCGTACTCGCCGTTGAGGTCCATCCTGTGCAGCGCGACCTCGACGAAGTGGCTGCGGCGGCTCAATCGCTCGAACTGGACCTGCCGGAGAAGATGACGGTCGGCGAGGAGCACGTGGTGACCATCACCGTGCCGCTGGAGGGGCACGCCGACACGATCGGTGCAGACGTCGAACTCTCGCGCGAGCAGGGGTCGGCATCGGCCAGTATTGAGATGGCTGGCCAGGTCGAGAACGACGCGACCGCCGGTGCGGAGTCCCGTGCCGCCATCGAGCGCACATGGACCGTCACCCCGACCGAGTCCGGCCGGCTAGACCTCGTCCTCATGACATCCGTACGCGGGGAGGCTGCCGGCCAAGAGCTTCGACGAGAAGTCCACATCACCGCGGCGACAACGGTCGTTGCTGCGCCGCCGACGTTCTGGGAGCTGCTGCAGGGCCCGGTGGTGTACATCACGCCGTTCGTCGCCCTCGCCGCGACCATCGTTGGAGTGTGGCAGACCAGGCGGCGGCGAAAGCCGACCGCCTCGAAGGACACGACCGAGCAGCACGCGTGAATCAGGGCCGACAGATGGAGAGCGTTCGGCGTCAGATCAGGATGCGCAGGGATGATGCCGCACTCGATGAGGACTTCACCGCGTCCGTGCCTCGGAAGGTTGCGACCACGACATGCTTGCCGCGCCGCAGCTTCGGCAGCAGGAGGGATGCCCGTCCGTCCGCGGCGACCGCGACGCTGCCGACCAACTTCGAGTCCACGAAGAAGTCCATCGTCCCGGCGACGTCGACGCCTGCTGCGGTCGTCACGCGGGCTGAAGCGGTCAGCCGCTCCCGTGAGGTGCCCAGACTGCGTTCCAGTGCGAGGAAGGTGTTCGATGGTGCGGCCGCGCCGAAGGAGACCGGGCCGCTCCAGGACGTCCTCCAGCTGAAGGAGCCACCCGCCTCCCTGCTCCCGCCGGATGCCGCTGCGAGAGTCGCCGGGGTATCCGTGAAGCCTGCGGGCAGATCGGTAGGGATCTGCACCACCAGGCCGTACGGATCGGACCCAGGGAACGTCGGGGAGAGGTTGATCGGGGCGAATCGCGGGTTGCTTGAGGTGAGAGTCGCGGAAGCGTATCCGTTCCATTCCGGTTCGGGGTATTCCCATGGTCCTTCCAGCAGCACCGTCGCGCCGGGGGAGATCACATGGGACGGACCGGGGTCGAACACCGTGTGCTTGGCGTGGTAGAAGAAGTCATCGTCCTGATCGACGCTGTTCATGCCTCCGGTGCCGGAGGTGTCGAGGGACCAGTAGATGGTCCAGTTCGTTTCGCCGCCGTCTGACGTGCAGGTCAGATCAGACACACCGTCGGAGAGCGCGCCGTCCGGGATGGCCATCTCGACCGGTCCGGGCGCGTCCCACTCCTCGGCGGTGAACGTCGCGGTGACGAGGGGAGAATCGAAAAGCAGCAGCGTGCAGTCGACCGTCTCCCCCTCCGCCTGCTCGTAGCTGTGGATCATCAGCGATGTCGCGCTCGGATCGATGCTGGTGGGGAGGGGGTGTGTCCAGGTCACGCTGGTCGTGCCGCCCGTCGTCGGGATCACGATGGTGGGCGGCTCAGCGGCATACGCGGAGGAGTCAGCGGCGACGAGGGCGATCACCGCCCCTACCGCGATGGCAGCAGGCGAGAGGGAGCGGCGGTTCTGGGTCATCGGCGGCATGGCGTTGTCCTAGTCATCGGCTGAGGTGCTGGTTCCGGCCAGTGTGCTCCCCCGGCCGGAACGAAGGCAAGGGGCCCGATCGTGTGGTTTCGGCGTTTCCGGTGACCTGGCCGCGGATGTCGATTGCAGCAGGGGAGCTGTCGCCACCACCGAGCGTGCCAAGGTCCCTCATTCCGGCAGATGGCGTCCACCGGAACGCATGGCCGGACCCCGTCGGCCGGCGCAGTGGACGGGCTCTCCCAATAGCTGACCGTCATCTGCGGCTGAAGTGGCGGGCCGGCTCGGGCCGTGCCTCGCGTTGCATGCGGACACTCGCTGCATGTCGGCTGCCACGTGAGAGTCCGGGAAGCTGGCAGGTCGTTTGAGCACCGAGATGAACGCCCATGAGGGCATGATGCCGCGAGCCACCACCGGATAGAGTGCCGCAGGAGGATTCGCATGGTCGCTGGACGTATGGCTGCTTATATTGAGCGTCGCTGAGATCGCCGCCATCACCGCGGTCGTCGCCGGCGGGATCACGACTGGGCTGATCGCGATGCTTCACGTCCTCAAGCCCGAGTTCGACCCGTCCTGGCGGATGATCAGCGAGTATTCTCTCGGGCGACGCGGGTGGGCGATGCGCCTGGCCTTCGTCACGATGGCCGTCGGCCTTGCGGCGACGTGCGTCGCCTTGTGGCCGTTGGGCGGTGCGTGGACGGTCGGCCTTGCCGCTGTTGCACTCGGCGCGCTCTGCGCCGCGTTCATCGACGCCGATCCGATCATGACTCCGCGCGCTCAGGCCACGCCCGTGGGCAGGGCGCACACGGTGCTGGGCGGTGTGCTGCTCGCCGGGTTTCCCCCTGCCGCGCTGTTCGCGGGGGTCGGAGCGGCACCCGCGCTCGGCTGGACGCTTGCGATCGCCTCCATCGTTCCGCTGGCCGGCCTGGTGTGGTTCCTCATCGCCGCTGCCCCCGCCGACGGGCAGGGCGGCTCGCCTGAGATCCGAATCGGATGGCCCGACAGGTTCTGCCTCCTCGCCTACCTGGCGTGGGTGGTGCTCGCCGCTACCGCCGTTCTCTCCGTCGCCTGACGCAAGAGCACCACGTCAGAGCCCGACACGCGGCCGGTCCGGGATACCTGCGACCCACTCGGTCACAGCGGCACGCCCGGATGTCGATGCCTGCGGTGAATCGAGGCTGCACCGCACGGGCGCTCGGCGGCCGAGCACGCCGTTCTGTCACCGGACCTCGTCCGCGCAAATGCCCTCACGAAGCGTCCCCGGCGGGAGCCCGAGCGCCCATTCCGCCACATCGGCGAGAAAGTACTTGTGGGCGGGGTTGTCCACATCGGCCGCGCTGTTCACATAGGAGCCCGCGCCGTCCACGGCGATGAAGATCCGGATGCAGGCCGCCTCGACATCCTGCTCGGCGAAGTCACCCGAAGCGATCCCGTCGACGATGAGCGTGCTCATGCGTTCTCTGTCAAGGCCGTCCTGCTCTTCCAGCGCCGCACACAGGGCCGGGCTGAAGCGGGAAAGATGACGGGCGTTCAGCCACAGGCGGGCGAGGGATGCGGATGCGCCGCTTTCGATGTAGCGGACGAAGTGCGTCAGGCGTTCGATCGGGCTTCTGCCCCCCGGAAAGAACCGCTCGCGCTCGAGCACGGCCGCCCGCGCGAAAGCTTCGATCACCAGATCTTCGGCGGCGGGGAAGTAGTGCGTGATGAGACCGGGACGCACGCCGAGCCGGTCGGCGACGGCGCGGAGCGTGATGCGCTCGAGCCCTTCCTCGAGTGCGATGTCGGCCGCGTGCGAGAGGATCTCCGCTCGTCGTTCCTCCGGTGGCTTGCGCGATCGGACGGAAACGGGACTTGACGTCATGGGCTCCATGTTATTGAATGGCTGACCAATAGTCCATTGGGCGAATGACCAATAGCAGCGCCGCTGGTCCGGAAGGAACCCCATGTCTCACACCAAGGCTCCCGATGAGCTTTTCGTCGATACCGCATCCCGGCCCGAGACGCGGGGCATCGAACTCATCGACGACTCAGAACGCCACGGGCGTGCCCGCGACCTCTTCTTCATCTGGGCGGCCCCCAATGTCAGCATCCTGAACCTCACGATCGGCGCCACGCTGATCCTGCTGGGGTTGGAGATCTGGCAGGCGATCGCCGTGATCGTGGCCGCCTCCACGCTGTGGATCTTCCCCGGTGTCATCGCTGCGAGCGGCCCGGCGGCCGGAACGTCGGGATCCGTCGTGACGCGGGCGATGTACGGCATCTTCGGCAACAGGTTCTTCGTCGCCTTCGTCGGCTGGTTCATCGGCGCGGTGTTCCTGTCGCTGACATGGCTGGCCTCATCGTTCCTCGGCGCAGACCTTCTGCGACGGGTGGGAATCGACGATCCACTGTGGGTGCCGATCGGCGTGACGCTGGTGGTGTCGGCGGTCACGATAGTCGTGGCGATCTACGGTCACGGGTTGATTCTGCGGCTGTACCCGGCCATGGCGGCGGCCCTCTTCGTCATCTTCCTCGTCGTGGCCGGGTTCATCCTGCCGAGCGTCGATTGGCAGTACGCCGCGCCTGCGCCGCTGGAAGGTGTGGCGCTGTGGTCATCGATCTCGATCGGATTCACGATCCTCGCCTCGACCCCGCTGTCGTTCATCAACAGTCCTGACATCGCCCGGTACCTGCCGCGCTCCACCAAGCCCACGAACATCGCTGCGGCGACCGCTCTCGGCGGTGCCGTGCCCTTCATCGTGTTCACGACGGTCGGCGTACTGCTGGCCACGAGTGTCGGTCCCACCGCATTCGACGCGGGGATCGACGTGGCACTGCTCGACCTGCTGCCAGGGTGGGTGGGGCCACTGCTGGTGGTGGGAGTCGTCATCAACACGATCGCCCTGAACGCCATGACGGCCTACACCTCGAGCATGGCTCTGCAGGCGATCGGATTCCGGCTGCGCCGCATCCCCGCCACGATCATCGTCGGGGTGGTGGGTACCGCGTTGACGATCTATCTCGTGCTCTCCTCGAGTCTGCTCGAAGCCGCGAACCTGATGCTCCAGTTCCTCGTGATCGTCTCCGGCCCGGCGATGGCGATCTTCGTGGTGGACGTGCTGCGTCGCCGATACGCATATGACGGCGTCGAACTCTTCGACGACGCACGGGGCGGCCGGTTCTGGTATTCGGGCGGGTGGAGCATTCCAGGCATCGCCGCGCTGCTGCTCGGCGGCCTCGCTACCGCGCTGTGCCTGGCGACGGAGGTGTGGGCCGGACCGATCGCGGAGGCGACCGGCTACATCGACCTGTCTGTGCCGGTGGGGATGCTGGTGGCGGCGGCGCTCTACGCCGGCTTGCAGCGCACGCCACTGGGGAAGGGCGGCCGGCCGTGACCACCCTTTTCGTCAACGGCCGCGTCTTCACCGCCGACCCCGATCCCGCGAAGGCATGGGCCGAGTCGGTCGTGATCGACGGCGACACCTTCGCGTACGTCGGGGACGCCGATGGTGCGCCGGATGCGGACACGACGGTCGATCTCGGGGGCCGGCTGGTGCTGCCGGGTTTCACCGACGCCCACACCCACCTTCTGATGATGGGCGCCGCCCTGGCGCAGGTGCAGCTCACGGATGCCCGCAGTCTGAAAGAGATCCAGGCGCTCCTGCGGCGCGCCCGCGCCGACAATCCGGATACGGCCGTGCTGCGCGGGCGGGGATGGCTCTTCGATTCGATCCCCGGCGGCGCCCCCACGGCGGCGATGATCGATGCGGCGGTCGCGGACGTTCCGGTATACCTCGATGCGAACGACTACCACTCGTGCTGGGTCAACAGCGCGGCCCTGGCGCAGCTCGGCATAACGCGGGACACTCCAGATCCGCTGGGGGGAGAGATCGCTCGGGATGCCGAGGGCGAGCCGACCGGGATGCTCTACGAGACGGCGGCGACCCAGTTCGCGTGGGGGCACCGCGACGCGACGACCACCGACGTGGACCGGGACGAGCAGGTGGAGCGCGCCATGGAGGCTTACGTCGCCACCGGCGTGACCGGCGTCGTGGACATGGCGTTCGATGAGTTCGGGCTCGCGGCGTTCGAGCGAGCTCAGCAGCGCCGCGGCGGCGAGCTGCCGATCCGCGTCGCCGCGCACTGGATCATCACGAACACCGGTGACGATTCCGCGAACCTCGCACAGGTCGCCCGTGCGATCGAGCTCGCCCATGCGCCCTCGACGCCGTGGCTGCGGGTCGTCGGCATCAAGCTCATCCTGGACGGGGTGATCGACGCGTGCACGGCCGCGATGCGGGATCCCTACGCGGACGGGTCGAACGCGCGGCCGATCTGGCCGCTCGAGCAGCTGAAGCCCGTCATCGCAGCGGCGGACGCAGCGAACCTGCAGGTCGCGCAGCACGCCATCGGCGACTACGCGAGCCAGATCGCCCTCGACGCGATCGAGCACGCGGTCGCGCAGAACGGCGACCGGCCCCGACGGCACCGCATCGAGCACCTGGAGTACGCCGCAGCAGGAACGGCGGAACGGATGGCTCAGCTCGGTGTGACGGCATCCATGCAGCCGGTGCACGCCGACCCCGCGATCTTCGCGAACTGGGCTGAGATGCTCGGCGATGCGCGGGTCGAGCGCGCCTTCCCCTGGCCCGAGTACGAGGATGCCGGAGCCCTTCTGGCGTTCTCGACGGACGCCCCCACCGCGCCGCATCACGCGCTCGCCAACATGTACATCGCGACGACGCGGGCGTCGGCACTCGACCGCGCGGTGCCCGCCCTGCACCCCCGCTACGCGCTGCCGCTCGAGCGCTCCATCGGGCACGCGACCCGCGACGCGGCCGCCTCGGTCGGCGACGGCGACTGGCGTGGCCGCATCGCACCGGGCTTCGCCGCCGACCTCATTGTGCTCGACACCGATCCCTTCGCCGAGGGTGCGCCATCGCTGCTGGATGCGCGTGTCCTCGAGACCATCGTCGCCGGGCGCTCGAGGTACACGGCGCAGGAGATCCGACGAGGCAGCTGATGCCGTGGGACACATCCCGCATCGGCGCCCGCGCCTCACCCCGACGAGGGTGCGCGCGTCGTGAGGGTTCATCCTCGGCGGCGTCGAACTCTAGGCTCGTCGCATGAGTGCGGCGATGACGGTACGTCGGGCGGTTCCTGGCGATGCCACGGCGATGGCCGCGGTCATCGTGCAGTCGTGGCGGGAGACGTACCGCGGCATCATGGCCGACGCGGTATTGGATGATCCGGAACTGCTGCCGCGCCGCGAGAGATTCTGGGAGATCGCACTCGCGGACGAGCGCTATCGGGACAACCGTGCGGCCGTCGCCATCCGCGACGGCGAGATGATCGGAGTCGCGATGGCGGGTCCTCCGCTCGACGAGGACGCCTGGTGGCCACGGCAGCTCTACGTCCTCTACGTTCTCGAAGCGTTCCATGGGAGTGGGGCGGCCCGCCCCTTGCTCGATGCCGTGATCGACCCGGCTCTGGACGCCGCACTCTGGGTGGCCGACGCGAATCCGCGCGCCCAGGCGTTCTACCGGAAGTGCGGCTTCCGCAGCGACGGCACCACGACGATCGACGAGGGGGTCCTCGAGATCCGGATGGTGAGGCGCGCCACCCATGCCGCGGGGGACCGCGAAGACCGCGGGCCGAAGTTTCCCCGAACCGATCCCGGGTGGCCGGAGCGGTCATAGCATTTGGTCATGGCTGGTCGCACCGTTGCCCGTACCTTGACCGCTGCTGCACTGACAGGGCTGCTCGCCGTCTCATCGGCGAACGCCGCCTACGCCGCGGGTTCCCCGCCCGGTGGCGGCGCGGTCGAGGACCTGATCGATCTCCCCGACGGGTTCCAGCCCGAGGGAATCGCCATCGACCGGCGGGGGACCGCGTACCTCGGGTCGCTGAGCGACGGTGACATCTACGCCGCCGATCTGCGAACCGGTGAGGGCGAGGTCATCAGCGAGGGACCAGGAACCGCGTCCGCGGGACTGAAGGTCGACCGCTTCGGCCGCCTGTTCGTCTCTGGAGGTCCATCCGGCACCGCGCGCGTGATCGACTCGGCCACCGGCGAGGTGCTGGCGACCTACCAGCTCGCCACCGGTGCGGCGTTCATCAACGATGTGGTCGTGACGCGGGACGGTGCCTGGTTCACGAACAGCCAGGCTGCCGAACTGTACCTGCTGCCGATCGGTCCGTCCGGGGACCTTCCTGACCCCGACGACATCGTGACGCTGCCGCTCACGGGCCAGTGGGTGCAGCAGGCGGGGTTCAACGCCAATGGAATCGCCGAGACGACCGACAAGAAGGCACTCCTCGTGATCCAGTCGGCGACGGGAACTCTCTTCCGCGTCGACCCCGACACGGGTGACGCGACGGTCGTCGACCTCGGCGGCACGTCGCTCCGGTTCGGTGACGGACTGCTCGTCGTCGGCCGCACGCTCTACGTCGTGCAGAACCGGCTCAACCAGGTCGCGGTCATCCGGCTGGATGCGCACGGCACGAGCGGATCGCTCGTGGAGACCCTGACCAGCGAGGACTTCGACGTGCCGACCACGGTCGCCGCCTACGGATCGAGCCTGTTCCTCCCCAACGCGCGCTTCGGCTCGCCGCCGGCGACGGGCACCGACGACGACGTGGTGCGCATCGACCGCTGAGCCGGGCCTAGCCGACCAGGATGCCGGTGTGTGCTTCGAGCGCGGCCAGAAGCTGCGCCTGGAAGCGCTGGTCGCGGGCGTTCGCGTCGGGGAGCTGGGTTCGCCGGTGGTACCAGTACCCGCCCGTCGCGGGCTCGACATCCGGGTGCGTGGCCAGCCACGCCTGAGTCTCGTGCCCCGCGGCCAGATCATCCGGTGCTCCGGCACCGCCCATCCGCGTCGGAACCCAGCCAGGATCCACGGCGTGGCTCGTGGTCCCCGGCCAACGGGCCGCGACAGCGAGGGCGAGAGCGGTGACCCAGAGCTTACTGTCACCGTAGGAGGCCCGGCCTGAGCCTAGACCCCGAAGGTCGGTGAAACCGCCGCGATGCATCGAGCTGCTCAGGTAGATCAATCGACCCGGCTTGTCCATCAGGGCCGTGAGCGCATATGGCGCCACGATGTTGACCGGAACCGCGTCAGGGGGACGCAGCGCTCCGGCGTTGTGGATGACCGCATCGAATCGTCCGAAGGCGGCTGCCTGCTCGGCGACATCCCGTGTCTGATCGAGGTCCGCGAGGTCGCCGAAGACCGCTCCCAGCCACGGCGCGGCACCCTCAGCCGGCCGCCGAGACGACCGGCGCGAGTGCACCACGACCTCGTGTCCCCGAGAGGCCAGCTCGGTCGCGGCGTTGAAGCCGAGACCCCCGGATGATCCGGTCACCAGGATCCGCGCCACCGCTCCACCTTCCGCACGCAGCTCGAGTGCCGCGGAACTCAACGCTAAGCGCACTCGCGCGCTCGAGGGGTGCCCTTGCAGTACACCCCTCACCAGAGACTCCCGCCGATCTGGTCGAGCGACGAGGCTGAGGAGTATGCCCGATCAGATCGCTCCGCCCCGGCCGGCGTTCAGCCGCCTGCTGCCGGCCCTGTTGCTGCTGCTGACGGTGTTTGGTCCGATCTCCATGGACCTCTACCTGCCGGCGCTGCCCGCTCTGACGGACGAGTTGGATGCCGCGACCTCCGTCGCGCAGCTGACGGTCACCGCGTGCCTGATCGGACTGGCCGCCGGCCAGTTGATCGCAGGACCCCTGTCCGACCGGTTCGGACGCCGCGGCATTCTGCTCGGGGGCATCGCCGCGTACATCGCCACGTCCGCGCTCTGCGCGATCAGCCCGACCGTCGAATTGCTCATCGCGGCACGCTTCGTGCAGGGGCTCGCCGGTGGCGTCGGCATCGTGATCGCCCAGGCCGCGGGCCGTGACATCTATGCCGGTGGCGACCTCATCCGGTTCTACGGGCGACTCACCGTGGTGGGCGGGTTCGCGGCGATCGTCGGACCGCTGCTCGGCGGCATGCTGAACACGGTCACCGACTGGCGGGGATTGTTTGCTCTCCTGGCTGCCGTCGGTGCCGGCATCCTGCTCGTCACCCTGCTGGCGTTCCGGGAGACGCTCCCCATCGAACAGCGCATTCGGGGCGGCTTCGCGCGGACGATCCACGACTTCCGCACGCTGCTGGCGGATCGGGTGTTCCTCGGCGCGGTCCTCAATCAGGGCTTCCTCTACGCCGCGCTCTTCGCCTACCTGGCGGGCTCCACGTTCGTACTGCAGGACATCTACGGCCTGTCCCCGCTCGGGTACGCCCTCGCTTTCGGCCTGAACTCCGCCGGATTCATGACCTTCGGCTACCTCTCCGGCCGCTCGGCCGAGGCGTGGAGCGTCTCCGGCACGCTCACCGTCGGCATCGT
The DNA here is from genome assembly GCF_049847225.1 of Micromonospora sp. DT81.3. Classification (NCBI taxonomy): domain Bacteria; kingdom Bacillati; phylum Actinomycetota; class Actinomycetes; order Micromonosporales; family Micromonosporaceae; genus Micromonospora; species Micromonospora sp. DT81.3. The sequence continues at coordinate 313,543 of NZ_JBNCNY010000006.1, read as the reverse complement.
GACGGCGGGGCTGGGGGCTCTCGGGCTACTCGCCTCCGGCGTCACGTCCATGCCGCTGTGGGTGGTGATCCTGTCGCTCTTCCTGCTCGCCAGCGGCGTCGCCATCACTTCGCCGCCCGCCACGACCCTCGCCCTTCTCGGATACCCGCAGATGGCGGGAACCGCTTCGTCCCTGCTGGGCATGGTGCGCTTCGGGTTCGGTGGCGTCGCGGCACCGCTCGTCGGCATCGCCGGCGCTCTGAGCATCCTGCCCCTCGGGGTGGTCACGACCGCAGCGGTGCTGCTCGCGGGTGCAAGCTTCCTCTTCCTGGTTCGCCGAGCGACGCCGTCCGCGGCGCCGTCGGCGACGCATCCCCTTCCCGCCACTCTCATCGAGTAAGGAGCCCCACCATGCGTGGAGTCATCATGTACGCGCCCGGCGACGTCCGGGTCGAGGACCGCGAGGACCCGGTGATCGTCGAACCGACCGACGCCATCATTCGCCTCTCGGCGTCCTGCATCTGCGGGTCCGACCTCTGGCCGTATCGTGGCGCCGAACCGGCCGACCACATCGCGATGGGTCACGAATACGTCGGCGTCGTCACCGAGATCGGGGCGGACGTGAAGAACGTGGATGTGGGGGACTTCGTGGTCGGGTCGTTCTTCGCATCCGACAACACCTGCGAGATCTGCCAGGCCGGCTACCAGTCCCGCTGCGTGCACGCGCAGCCCGTCGGCGCGCTCGGCACCCAGTCCGAGTTCGCCCGCATCCCGCTGGCCGACGGCACCCTGGTCGCCACTCCGGGTCAGCCGGACCCGGATCTGATCCCGTCGCTGCTCGCGGCATCCGACGTCCTGGGCACCGGCTGGTTCGCCGCCGTCGCCGCCGAGGCCGGGCCGGGGAAGACCGTCGCGGTGGTCGGCGACGGCGCCGTCGGCCTGCTCGGCGTCCTCGCGGCGCGCGAGCTGGGCGCGGCGCGCATCATCGCCATGTCCCGCCACGCTGACCGGCAGGCCCTGGCTCGAGAACTCGGCGCGACCGACATCGTCGAAGAGCGCGGCGACGCCGGCGTGGCGAAGATCAGGGAGCTGACGAACGGGCTCGGCGCGCACAGCGTGATCGAGGCCGTCGGCACCCAGGAGTCGATGATGCAGGCGATCCGCGCCACGCGCGCGGGCGGGCATGTCGGCTACGTCGGCGTCTCGCACGACGTGTCGCTGGACGGGCTCGAACTGTTCTTCTCGGGGGTGCACCTGCACGGCGGCCCCGCGCCGGTGCGCCGATTCCTGCCGGAGCTGATCCGGCTCATCTGGGATCGCAAGATCAACCCCGGCGTCGTGTTCGACCTCACCCTGCCGCTGGAGGATGCCGCGGAGGGCTACAGGGCGATGGACGAGCGCCGCGCGACCAAGGTGCTGCTCACCGTGTGACCCCGGAATACGGGCGGCCGCGGCGACCCCGGCCCGCAAGTTGCGACGAGGACTCGCGCCAGAGATTAGACAGCGGCGGTGATGTGCGTCAGCATGGGGGTGGGGGTTCGGGTCAAGACCTCAGGTCGAGAGTTGTCCCCAGCGACTGTGGGTGACGGTCCCCAACGTCAACCGACTCGATCTGCCCCTGGGCCCTCTCGAGAAGATCTGTCCCCAAAGGGAGTCTCGAGAGGGTCCTTGGCTCCCGAGATGACCACCGAGCCTCTTTCGCCGGCTCCCCATCGGGCGGAGTCGGCGAAAGAGCTCAGGTGCAGGTCTGATGACCCCAGCAATCGCCCGAGTCTCGGATGCCTTCGCCGCAGTCCCCACTGCCGGCACGAAGATCTCGGGTACTCCTCACCCTAAAGCCACTTCCGGCATCGTGTCCACCAAAAGGGGGACAAAAAGCCTGCGAGTTCGGCGAGAGACGTGGGTGGGGTGCACTTCGGCGTCGGTGCGGGGCAGCGGCTACGGTAGCGGGATGGGGAGAACGGGGTGAGTGGTGTGCGCAAGGGGCTCAGTCCCGCGTCGCTGGACGTGCCGATCCGCGATCTGCTCTTCCGGGTGTTCGCGTCCACTCGTCCGGAGAACGCGTCCGCGGTGCCGTACGTGATCGTGCACGGCATCGGCGTCTCTCACCGGTACTCGTCGCCTCTGCACGACACGCTGGCAGCCGAAGCCGACGTCTACTCCGTCGACCTTCCCGGATTCGGCGGGCTGCCGAAACCGAAGCGCGATCTGACGATCGAAGAGATGGCGGGCGCACTGGGTGAGGCGCTCGACGCGATCGGCGTGAAGGATGCCGTGCTGATCGGTCATTCGATGGGCACCCAGTGGGTGGTCGAGTTGGCCCTTCAGCGCCCCGACCTCGCGTCATCCGTCGTCGTCATCGGTCCTGTCACCGACGACCGGCATCGATCCGTCCTCGCGCAGTCCGCGGCGCTCGGCATCGACACGTTGGGCGAACCGCCGATCGCGAATGCGATCATCTTCACCGACTATCTGCGGTCAGGGCCGGTCTGGTATTCCACGCAGCTGCGTCACATGCTGGCGTACCGGCTGGAGGACAAGGTCGGCGATCTCGCGGTGCCGCTGCTCGTCATGCGCGGTGGCAAGGACCCCATCGCGGGGACCGAGTGGTGCCGGCGGGTGCGCGACAGCGCGCCGAGGGGATCCCTCGTTCTGGTGCCGGGGCACCACCACGTCGTGCAGTACACGGCTCCGCGCGCTGTCGCGTCGGCCATCACCGCGCTCGTGACGACCGTCTAGCTGTCGCCGGTCTCAGTCTTCGGAGATCTCCGCCACGGTCTCGCCCGTCTCGGTCGCCGAGAGCGAGCGTGCGATGTCGGCCTGGCTGATGATGCCGACGAGGTCGTGCCCGTCGATGACCGGCAGCCGGCGCACCTGGTAGTCCTGCATCACGCGCAGCGCCTCACGGATGTCGTCATCCGCGCCGATCGTGACGGGCTTGCCTTCGGCAAGGCTTCCGGCGGTCACCGACGACGGGTCGCCACCGTCTGCGATGCATTTGACCACGATGTCGCGGTCGGTGATCATCCCCTTCAGCCGTTCGTCGTTGCCGCAGATGGGCAGTGCGCCGACATCCAGCTCGCGCATGAGTCGGGCGGCGTCGACGAGTGTCTCGTCCTCACGGACGCACCGGGGGTCGGTGCTCATGATGTCGCGTGCAACAGTCATGGGACTGGTCCTCTCTCTAGATGGATGCCGTGACTGTAGTTTCGGCGCGGCGAACGCGCCCGGGGGTTGACGGATGGACTTCGGCGGGTGTGGAGTCGAGGTTCGATGCCGAATGAGCTGGATTCGCCGGTGGTGGTGGACTTCCCCTTGCGGGGGGAGGGCTGGCTCGCCGTCACCACACCGGCAGCGCGCATCCCGAGCCACGGCGTGGACGCGCTGGGTCAGCGTTATGCGTACGACTTCCTCATAGTCGACGAGCGCCCGGGCGAGTACTTCTTTCCCGGCAGCGGTCTCGGCGGCGCGCTTTTGGGAGTGCGCACCCGCGACTGCTACGCGTGGGGAGCGCCGATCCACGCGCCGTTCGCCGGAGAGGTGGTGGCCGCCCTCGACGGGATGCCCGAGCGGCAGTGGATCCATCCTGTGCGGGAGGTCGTGCGGCAGGTCGTTCACGGGGCGACGTTCGCACCGTCCCGGCTGATGTCGATCCTCGGCAATCATGTGGTTCTGCGCTCGGGCGGCCTTTTCGCGGGTCTCGTGCATCTCGCACCCGGCACCCTCACCGTCGCCGTCGGTCAGTCGGTGCGCTCCGGAGACGTGCTCGGCGCGGTCGGCCACACCGGCAACTCGACCAGTCCGCATCTGCATTTCCAGCTGATGGATGCGGCGGATCCGCTCGTCGCCCAGGGGGTGCCCTGTGCGTTCCGCTCGTACGAGGTGCAGCGCGACGGCGCCTGGTCGGCCGTGACGAATGGCATCCCGGGCCGACACGAGCGCCTGCGCTTCGCCGGGGATGGCGTAGGCGGCGCGGATAGGGTGTGAGGGCGGGGCCTCGACTTCCCGCGGACGAGGCACGATGACATCGACACCTGCCGGCTGGTACGACGACGGCCACGGTGCCGCACGCTGGTGGGACGGCGCGCAGTGGACGGAGCACACCCAGGCCGCGGCGGTCGCCCAGCCCGCGGCGGTCGCTCAGCCCGCGGCGCCCAACCAACCCGGACCGAACAGCCAGCCCGCGGCGGTCGCGACGACCTCTGCACCGTTCAGCGGCACGGCCGCCGCTCTTCCCCCGGTCGCCCCGGCGAAACGCGGTTGGCTGATCCCCGTCATCCTGGGCGGTTCCTTCCTGCTGCTCGTCCTCCTCGCGGTGATCTTCGTCCCGGTGCTCGTGAAGACGATGGCGACCGGCGGGTACGCCGGCGACGAGCTGGAGGCGGTCGAAGTCGTAGAGGCCTACGACGACGCCTGGCAGTCCGGCGATTGCGACGGTTTCGAGGCGACGACGACCGAGAATCTGCGCGCCGAGACGTCGCTCGAGGACTGCGCGACGTTCGAGGAGGCCTCCGCGGGGTTCCAGGAGGCGACGGACGCCTACGAGCTCGAGGTGGTCGACGTGACCAGCGAATCGGGAGTCATCACGGTGCGGACCGACGAGACCTACACCAGTTATCTCGACGAGGACGACAATCCTGTCCCGGGCTACGACGCCCTCTCGACGGTCGACTACACCCTGGTCGAATCCGACGGGGAGTGGCTCATCGACAGCGCCTCCTACCTCGAGGAGTGATCGCATGAGCGAGGCCCCTCCGCGCGCGGGCAGACCGCCGCGATTCATCCTGACCTGCATCGGCGTGGGGCTGGCCGCCGGCCTCCTGTCCGGGCTCTTCGGAGTGGGTGGCGGTACGGTCATCGTCCCACTGCTCGTTCTCCTGTTGGGCTTCGACCAACGGCGGGCGGCCGGCACATCCCTTGCGGCGATCGTCCCAACGGCCACCGTCGGCGTCATCTCGTACGCGCTGACGGACTCCGTCGCATGGATTCCCGCGCTGCTGCTCGCCGCCGGGGCCGTCGTCGGCGCTCAGATCGGCACGTGGCTGCTGCCCAGGGTGTCGCAGGTGGCCCTTCGGTGGGCGTTCGTCGGGTTCCTGGCGGTGGTGATCGTGAGCCTGTTCGTCGTCATCCCGTCTCGAGACGCCGTGCTGGAACTGTCGTGGCTCGTAGGAATAGGCCTCGTCGTGCTGGGCGTCATCACGGGGATGCTTGCGGGGCTGCTGGGCGTCGGCGGCGGCATCATCGTTGTTCCCGTGCTCGTGCTGGTCTTCGGCGCGAGCGATCTCATCGCCAAGGGCACGTCGCTGCTCATGATGATCCCGACCGCGGTGAGCGGCACGATCGGCAACATCCGCCGGCGCAACACCGACCTGCGAGCGGCGGCCCTGATCGGCGTCGCCGCGTGCACCACCACCGCCCTCGGCGCGTGGATCGCGACCATCATCGATCCGCTCCTCGGCAACATCCTGTTCGCCGCCTTCCTGACCTTCATCGCGGTGCAGATGGCACTTCGCGCCATTCGCGCGCAGCGCGAGGCGAGGAGGCGCCCCAAGGAGGATCGGTAGGATGGCCGGGTGCCAGTGAACCCCGAGCTCGTCGGCCGAGTCTTCGCCCCGACATCCCCCTATCTGGTCGGTCGCGAGAAGGTGCGCGAATTCGCGCGTTCCGTCTTCGCCGAAGATCCGCGGCACTTCGACCCCGGGGCGGCTCGGGCGCGCGGCTTCGCCGACGTGGTGGCCCCGCCGACATTCGCCATCGTCGTGCAGGAGCAGACTCTGGCCCAGCTGCTCGGCGAACCCGACTCCGGGATCGTTCTCGAGCACGTGCTGCACGCCGAGCAGCGCTTCCGCTACTCGCGGCCCATCGTAGCCGGCGACGAGCTGACCGCCACCCTGACCGTCAGCGGGGTACGAGCCCTCGGAGGCAACACGATGGTGACCAGTGACGCCGAGGTGCGCGATGCGGCGGGCGAGCACGTCGTGACCACGACGTCGGTTCTCGTCGTCGGCGGAGGCGATTCGTGATCCCCGCCGTCGGCGATATCGTCGCAGAGCGCACCGTGCACCTGACCCGCGAGTCGCTCGTACGCTACGCAGGGGCGTCCGGTGACTTCAACGCCATCCATTACCGCGACGACATCGCACGGGCCGTCGGGCTGCCCGGCGTGCTGGCGCACGGGATGCTGACGATGGGCGTCGCCGTGTCGACACTCGATGCGTGGCTGGGCTCCTCCGGCACCGTGACCGAGTACGGTGTGCGGTTCACCCGCCCGGTGGTGGTGGATGCCGAGAGCGGCGCCGATGTGACGGTGGTCGCCAAGGCCGCGGAGGTCGACGCCGAAGCCCGCACGGCGCGCATCGATCTGGCCGTCACGCACAACGGAACCACCGTCCTCGGCAAGGCGCAGGTGCGCGTGCGGTTCGAGTAGGGCCCGGATGCCGATGCCCGATGTGACGCCCGTCCCGCTGTCCACCCTCACCACCCTTCGAACCGGCGGAGCGCCGACCGCACTGATCGACGCTGCGACGACCGATGAACTGGTGGCCGCTCTGCGCGAGACCTGGGCGTCGGGCGACGAGTGGCTCGTCCTGGGCGGCGGTTCGAACCTGTTCGTCGGCGACGAGCCCTTCGAGGGGACGGTCGTGCGCGTACGCACGACCGGTATTGAGCGGCTGCCGTCGCCCCGACCGGGGTACGTGCGCCTGCGCGTGCAGGCGGGGCACAACTGGGACGAGCTCTGCGCGTACGCCGTCTCGACGGGACTCGCCGGGCTGGAGGCGATGTCGGGCATACCGGGGACCGTGGGCGCCGCGCCGGTGCAGAACATCGGCGCCTATGGCCAGGAGATCTCCCAGACCCTCGTCGAGGTCGACCTGCTCGACGAGTCGTCGGGTGAGGTCTCGACCGTTCCCGCCTCAGAACTCGGGCTCGGATTCCGCACCTCCGTCTTCAAGCACCACTACGGCTCGGCGCCACTTCGACGCGCGGTCATCCTCACCGTGACGTTCGAGGTGGCCGAGGTCGGCCATGAGAAGCGGGAAGTGGTGGGCGCGCAGCTTCGAGCTGCGCTGGGGCTCAAGGCCGGTCACCCGGTGTCTCTGGAGTGGATCCGGGAGCACGTGCTCGCGGTGCGGCGCTCGAAGGGCATGGTGCTCGATGACGCGGATCCCGACACGTACAGCGCCGGCTCGTTCTTCCAGAATGCGGTGGTGTCCGCATCCTTCGCCCGCACGCTGCCGGACGAGTGCCCGCGATGGCCGCTCGCACCCGACGTGGATCCCGTGACGATCATTCCGCTGGCCGCATACGACGGCGTGGTCGCCCCGCCGCCCTCGGTCGTCAGCGACGTGAAAGTGAGCGCCGCCTGGCTCATCGAGCACTCCGGGCTGCGCAAGGGCTTCAAGCTGCCGCGCTCGCGGGCGGCGCTGTCGACGAAGCATGCGCTCGCGCTGACGAACCGCGGCCAGGGGACGGCGGCCGAACTCGCCGAGCTCGCGCGCTTCATCCAGGGTCGCGTGCAGTCCGAGTTCGGGCTCGTGCTGCAGCCGGAGCCCGTGCTCGTGGGCGTCGAACTCTGACGCGGATCGCTCCGCTTCAGCGGCGCTTCAGCGTTCATCGGCCACGATAGGCACATGCGCCTGCTTGTGGTCGACGACGAGCCGCGCCTCGCGGAAGGCCTCAAGAGAGGGCTGGAGGCCGAGGGGTTCGCGGTCGACGTCGCGCACACGGGGCCGGACGGGCTCTGGTTCGCTCGCGAGCAGGAGTATGCCGCCATCCTGCTCGACATCATGCTGCCGGGAATGAACGGTTACGTCGTCTGCCGCACCCTGCGGAACGAGCGGAATTGGACACCGGTGTTGATGCTCACCGCCAAGGACGGCGAATGGGACCAGGTCGAGGGACTCGACACCGGGGCCGACGACTACCTGACGAAGCCCTTCTCGTTCGCCGTGCTCGTGGCCCGCGTGCGGGCGCTCATCCGCCGTGGGGCATCCGCCCGCCCCACCGTGCTCACCGTGGGAGACCTCGCCCTCGACCCTGCATCCAGGTCCGTCGTGCGGGGCGGAGCACCCATCGACCTGACGGCGCGGGAGTTCGCGGTGCTGGAGTTCCTGATGCGCCGGGGCGGGGAGGTGGTGTCGAAGGCCCAGATCCTCGACGGCGTCTGGGACTTCGCCTTCGAGGGGGATTCGAACATCGTCGAGGTCTACATCGCCCATCTCCGGGCGAAGATCGACCGGCCGTTCGGTCGCGCGAGCATCGAAACGCTCCGCGGAGCGGGATACCGGCTCGGCGCCCACGATGACTGAGCTCCCGGGCATTCCACGGGGCGCGGCGCGACGGCGCGCCGGCATCCGGATGCGGATCACGGCGGCCGCCGCATCGGTCGTCGCCGTCGCGCTGCTCGTGGGGGCGGTCGCCTTCTGGTTGACCCTGCGCACCGCGCTCTACGGAGAGCTGGCGTCCTCGGCCGAGCAGGATGCGGCGGCCTTCGCGGAACAGGTGGATCAATCGGGCCGAGAGGCCCTCCCGGACCTGGACGACGATCGGTTCTGGCAGCTGATCGACCGCGACAGCGGGTCGGTGATCGCAGCCAGCGAGGCCGCAGAGGGCGTCGATGCGCTCGCGGACCGGGAGGGCGGCACCCAAGGCCTCGTCGTGCTGGAGGACGGCGATCCGCCCTTCGTGACCGCGGCGGAGCGTGAGGGAGGCGACGTGATCGTCGTCGCCGGACGCAGCACGGAATCCGCGGACGACACCCTTGCGACCGTAGGGCTGCTGCTCGCCGTCGCCGTGCCCCTCATCGCCGCCATCGTCGCCGGCACGACCTGGCTCGCGGTCGGACGGGCGCTCGCGCCGGTGGAGCGCATGCGGCGAGAGGTCGAGGCGGTGACCTCGACGGATCTGCACCGCCGCGTCGAGGACCCGGGCACGTCGGACGAGCTGGGACGGCTGGCGCGCACGATGAACGGCATGCTCGCTCGTCTGGAAGACGCCCAGGCGGCGCAGCGGCGATTCATCTCCGACGCCTCGCACGAGCTGCGCTCGCCGTTGGCGACCGTGCGTCAGTACGCGGAGGTGGCGCACGCGCACCCCGATCGCGTCGATGCCGTGGAGCTGAGCGAGGTGGTGCTCGACGAGGGCGCGCGGCTCGAGCGGCTGGTGCAGGGCATGCTCGTGCTGACGCGGGCGGATGAGGGCGCCCTCGCGCTGACCGTCGCGGATGTCGACCTCGACGACCTGCTCTTCGCAGAAGCGCGGCGGCTGCGGGAACTGGGCGGCGTCGACGTGGAAGTGAGCGCCATCGTGCCCGTGCGCGTGCGCGGCGACGCGAGTCTGCTTCGCCAGGTGGTGCGCAACCTCGCCGACAACGCCGCCCGCCACGCCCGCGGGCGGGTGGCCTTCGCGTCGTGGCAGGACGGGGCATCCGCCTTCTTCGCTCTCGACGACGACGGCGCAGGCATCGCACCCGAGAGCCGCGACCGGGTATTCGAGCGCTTCGTGCGGCTGGACGAGGCCCGCACGAGGGACGCCGGAGGCAGCGGGCTGGGACTCGCGATCGTGCGGGAGATACTGCGCGGCCATGGCGGCGCCGTCCGCGTGGTCGAGAGCCCGCTCGGCGGCGCCCGGTTCGAGGCGCGCCTCCCGCTCTGATCGGGCTCTCCGACTTTCGGCCGCTTCAGGTTGGCTTCAGGGTCGGCGCGACAGGCTGGATGCGAAAGAGGAGGAAACCATGCGCACACGCACCATCTGGATCACATCCGCCGCCGCCGGCCTGGCACTCGTCGCCGGGGGCACGGCGGTCGCATTCGCGGTCACGGACGACCTGACCGACGACGACGCCCGCGAGTCGGCAGAGATCACGTCGGAGGAGATGGACGCGGCGATCGCCGCAGCCCTCGACGAGGTGGGGCCGGGGACGGTCGTCGACGCCGATCGCGACGACGACACAGGCCACGCCTACGAGATCGACGTCGTGCTCGATGCCGGAGGACGGGTCGAGGTGAAGCTCGACGAGTCGCTTAACGTGCTTGATGTCTCACCTGAGGACGCGACGGACGCTTCCGACGACACGGGCTCATCGGACGACGAGGCGGACGACAACGACGGCCAGCCGGTCGAGCCGGCCGATGCGGACCGTGCCTCGAAGGCCGCACTGGCCCACACGGGCGAGGGGACCGTGACGGAGGTCGAGCGCAGCGACGACGCCGACCACGCGTGGGAGGTCGAGGTCACCCTCACCGACGGCAAGGACGTCGACGTCGAGCTCGACGCGGGCTTCGCCGTCACGAAGGCCGACTGACCGAGCCCGCCGCCGCCTCGTGCCGAGAATCGGTCCCGCGGCCGAGGATCGGTGCGTCGCGCCGATTCTCGGCCGCCCGGCCGATTGTCGAGTTACGGGGAGAGCCCCGGCATCCGGCGCACCCGCGATCGCCGGGCTATGCGAAGAGCTCCTGCATCCGGCGCACTCCCTCGAGGAGCGCGTCATCGCCCAGGGCGTACGACAGCCGCAAGTAGCCGCTGGGGCCGAACGCCTCGCCCGGCACCACCGCGACCTCGGCCTCTTCGAGGATCAGGTCGGCCAGCTCGAGCGACGTCGTCGGCGTCTTGCCCCGCCACTCGCGGCCGAGCAGCCCCTGCACGTCCGGGTACACGTAGAACGCGCCGAGCGGATTGGGGACCGTGACGCCCTGGATCTTCGCCAGCTCGCCGACGATGAGCCGGCGGCGGCGGTCGAACGCCTGGCGGAACTGCTCCGCCTCGGCCTGGGGACCCGTCAGGGCGGCGAGCGCCGCACGCTGCGCGATGTTGTTGACGTTGCTGGAGAGGTGGGACTGAAGATTCGCGGCCACCTTGATCGCGTCCTTCGGCCCGACCATCCAGCCCAACCGCCACCCGGTCATGGCGTAGGTCTTCGCGACGCCGTTGACGAGGATCGTCTGGTCGGCGAGCTCCGGCACGGCCTCGACGATCGAGATCGCCGACACTCCCTCGTAGACGAGGTTCTGGTAGATCTCGTCGGAGATTACCCAGATGCCGTGCCCGAGCGCCCACTCGCCGATGGCGCGGGTCTCGTCGGCGGTGTAGACGGAGCCCGTCGGATTCGACGGCGACACGAAGACGAGAGCGGTCGTACGGTCGGTGCGGGCGGCTTCCAGCTGATCGACGGTGACCTTGTAGTTCTGGTCGGCGCCGGCGAACACCTCGACGGGCACACCGTCCGCGAGCGCGATCGCCTCGGGATAGGTGGTCCAGAACGGTGCCGGCAGCAGCACCTCGTCGCCCGGGTTCAGCACCGCCTGGAACGCCTGGTAGACCGCCTGCTTGCCGCCGTTGGTGACGATGACCTGCGAGGCGTCGACCTCGAGGCCGGAGTCGCGCAGCGTCTTGGCGACGATCGCCTCGCGCAGCACCGGCAGCCCCACGGCGGGCGTGTACCGGTAGTTCGCGGGATCGCGCAGCGCCACTGCCGCGGCATCCACGATGAACTGTGGCGTCGCGAAGTCGGGCTCGCCCGCCGCATACGAGATCACGGGCCGACCGGCCGCCTGCAGTGCCTTGGCCTTGGCGTCGACCTTGAGAGTCGCCGATTCGGCGATCGCGGAGAGCTTTCGAGAGAGAGGAGCGCGTTCAGTCACGCGATCGAGCGTAGTCGGGGGACGGATGCCGCGGCATCCACTCTCTGTTCACTCCCGCCCTGGGGATCCGGTCGCACCGGCGCGGAGGAGCGCGCGGGCGGCGCTGCCGATGATCGCGCTGTACGTCGGGTAGGCGAACTTCACGCCGGCGAGCGTCGCGACATCGATGCCCGCCGCCATGGCGGTCGTGACGGACTGGATGACCTCCACGGCGTTCTCGCCGACGGCATGTGCGCCGAGGATGAGCTCACGGCGGTTGTCGGCGATGAGCTTCAAGAACCCGACCCCTCGATCGTCGATGACGGCGCGCTCGAGCTCTCGGTAGGAGGCGGTCGCCACGATGCAGCGCGGATCGCGCTCGCGGGCCTGCGCCTCGGTCAGCCCCACCCCTGCGTAGTCGGGATCGGTGAACCCGCCGGCCGGCAGCAGGTGGTGAGGGGTGCGGCGGTTGGCGTCGAGCACGGCGTTCTCGGCGGCCGCCTCGCCCTCGAACTGCGCTGCCTGCACGAGCATGTCCCGACCGTTGGCGTCGCCGACGGCGAAGATGTGCGACACGCTGGAGCGGAAGTACCGGTCGACGGGGATCGAGGAGCGGTCCACCTCGACCCCGGCGTTCTCGAGACCCAGATCTTCGACATCCGCGGGCCATCCGGTCGCCATGACGACGGCGTCGAAGACGTCGTTCCGCTCGTCCCCCTCGGCGGTCCACGTCAGGACGATCCGGCCGTCGTCGGCGGGCGCGAGCGATGAGACCCCTTCGATCCCGGTGTGGACGACGATTCCCTGCGCTTCGAAGGACTCGGTCACGGCGGCCGCGACATCCGCGTCGGAGGGCATGAGGATGCGGGGCGCCAGATCGAGCAGCGCGACCTCTGAGCCGAACGAGCTGAACACGGTCGCCAGCTGCACGCCGGTGTTGCCGGCGCCGATGATCGCAACGCGGCGGGGCAGCGCGGGCAGACCGAGCACGTGCTCCGGAACGGTGGCGAGTTCGGCGCCCGGGATCGGCAGCAGCCGCGAGTGCCCGCCGACGCAGACGAGAATCGTGGATGCCGTCAGCCGGCGCCCGGAGTCGAGCAGGAGGGTGTGCGGGTCCTCGAACCGCGCGCGCCCCTCCTGCACCAGAGTGATCCCGGCGTCGTCGAACCGTGCCGCCTCGGCCTTGATCCCTCGAACCGCGTCGACGCGCTCGTGCACACGGGCGACCGTCGCCGCCCAGTCGATCGGCTCAGGGTGCGTGGTGATGCCGTACGCCGAGGCCGCCCGGACGTCGCGCATGAGCCGCGCCGTCTTGGCGAAGACCCTCGTGGGAACGCAGCCGGTGTTCACGCACGTGCCGCCGAGGCGGTCGGAGGATTCGAGCACCACGACACGTGCGCCGAGCTCGGCCGCACGGATCGCTGCGGCGGTGCCGGCGGGCCCCGCTCCGATGACGGCGACGTCGTAGTGATCAGGGGACGCCGGGCCGGCGGCATCGTGTGCCGTGCCGGGGGCGGAGATCGTGGTCATGCGGTCCTCTTCCTCGTGCCTCGCCCCAGTCTGACATCGCCGCACCGGTGCAAGCCGAAGGGGGCGGATGCCGCGGCATCCACCGCGGCACCGCCCCCTCTTCCCGGCTGCTCTTCCGATTCGCAGACGTCGCCGTTACCCGGTCTCGACGAGGAATCGGCTGTAGGCGCCGAGCGTCAGGAACGCGGGGAATTCGTCGCGGAGCGCGACATCCCGGAACACCTCTGCGGCGTCCTCGAACCGGTCGGTCCCCGGGCCTGTCGCATCGGTCCCCGAGCCTGTCGAGTCGGTCCCCGAGCCTGTCGAGTCGGTCCCCGAGCCTGTCGAATCGGTCCCCGAGCCTGTCGCATCGGTCCCCGAGCCTGTCGCATCGGTCCCCGAGCGTGTCGCATCGGTCCCCGAGCCTGTCGCATCGGTCCCCGAGCCTGTCGAATCGGTCCCCGAGCCTGTCGAGTCGGTCCCCGAGCCTGTCGAGGGGTCGCGGCGACCGATCTCGGTGAGCACCTGATCGATCAGCTCCTCGACGTACTCCCGCGTGATGCGGGTGCCCTCGGCCGTGCTGTGGTCCTGGTGGATCCACTGCCAGACCTGGCTGCGGGAGATCTCCGCGGTCGCGGCATCCTCCATCAGGTTGTCGATCGCGACGGCGCCGAGACCGCGCAGCCACGCCTCGATGTAGCGGATGGCCACCGACACGTTGTCGTGCACGCCCTGATCGGTCACCGGTCGCCCGATGTGCACATCGAGCAGCTGGGCGGCCGTGACCTGCACGTCGTCGCGCCGGCGATCCAGCTGGTTGGGGCGGTCGCCGAGCACGGCGTCGAACTCCGCCATAGCGGTCGGGATGAGGTCCGGGTGCGCGACCCAGGTGCCGTCGAAGCCGTCGCCGGCCTCCCGCCGCTTGTCGGCCGACACCTTCTCGATCGCGCGCTGAGTCACCTCGGGGTTGCGGCGGTTCGGGATGAAGGCGCTCATCCCGCCGATCGCGAAGGCGCCCCGCTTGTGGCACGTCTTCACGAGCAGCTCAGTGTAGGCCCGCATGAAGGGCACGGTCATCGTGACCTCGCTGCGGTCGGGCATCACGAACCGCGCTCCGCGCCCGCGGTAGTTCTTGATGATCGAGAAGATGTAGTCCCAGCGGCCCGCGTTGAGCCCGGCGCAGTGGTCGCGCAGCTCGAAGAGGATCTCCTCCATCTCGAACGCGGCGGGCAGCGTCTCGATCAGCACGGTCGCACGGATGGTGCCATGCGGGATGCCGATGTACCGCTCACTGAACGTGAAGACGTCGTCCCAGAGCTTCGCCTCCTCGGAGCTCTCCAGCTTCGCGAGGTAGAAGTACGGCCCGCGGCCCGTGTCGATCAGCTTCTGCGCGTTGTGGAAGAAGTAGAGGCCGAAATCGACGAGCGAGCCGGATGCCGCCAGCCGGCGCCCCGATCGGTCGGTGAAACGCAGGTGCTGCTCCGGCAGGTGCCAGCCGCGCGGGCGCATCACGATCGTCGGCGTGCGCTCGGCGGTGACCTCGTACGTCTTTCCTTCCGGGCTGGTGAACGACAGCTCGCCGCGGATCGCGTCGCGCAGGGACAGCTGCCCCTCGATGACGTTCTTCCAGGTGGGGGAGGTCGCATCCTCTTGGTCGGCGAGCCAGACCCGCGCCCCGGAGTTCAATGCGTTGATCGTCATCTTGGGGTCGGTCGGGCCGGTGATCTCGACGCGGCGGTCCTCGAGGCCCGGGCCCGCGCCGGCGACGCGCCACTCGGCGTCGTCGCGGATGTGCGCTGTGTCGTCGCGGAACCGCGGGTCGTGGCCGTTGCCGATCTCGAAGCGGCGGCGCATCCGGTCGGCGAGCCGGTCGTGCCGGCGCCCGCCGAACCGCTGGTGCAGCTCGGTGAGGAAGGCGAGCGCCTCGGGGGTCAGGATCTCGTCGTAGCGGTCACGGATCGGTCCGGCGATCTCGATCGTCGGCGTGTGGGTGCGGATGGAGCCGGTCGTGGTCGGCAGGGTTGTCGTGCTCGGCGGGGAGCCGGTGTCGGTGATGGTCATGGTGTCTTCTCCTGCGGTGTGTGCGGGTTTGGGGCGGTATCCCTCCGCTGGGGCGCGTTGCTCGCGCCCCAACGGAGGGGATGCGCCCCAAACCCGGGTGGTGGTGAATTAGTGGAACTGCTGCGCCTCGGTGGATCCCACCAGGGCCAGGGTCGCGCTGTCGGGGTTGAGCGCGGATGAGACGAAGTCGAAGTAACCGGTTCCGGCTTCTCGCTGGTGCTTGGTCGCGGTGTAGCCGCGGGCCTCGGCGGCGAACTCGGCCTCCTGGAGCTCGACGTACGCGCTCATGGCGCGGTCGGCGTAGCCCCGGGCGAGGTCGAACATCGAGTAGTTGAGGGCGTGGAAGCCGGCCAGGGTGATGAACTGGAACTTGTAGCCCAGGTCTGCCAGCTCCTGCTGGAACGTCGCGATCTGGGAGTCGTCGAGGTGGCGCTTCCAGTTGAACGACGGCGAGCAGTTGTACGCCAGCAGCTTGCCGGGGTACCGCGCGTGGATCGCGGTGGCGAAGTCCCGCGCCAGCTCGATGTCGGGTTCGCCGGTCTCCACCCAGAGCAGGTCGGCATACGGGGCGAAGGCCAGGCCGCGGCTGATCACGGCGTCAAGGCCCGGGCGCACCCGGTAGAAGCCCTCGCTCGTGCGCTCGCCGGTCGTGAACGCCCGGTCCCGCTCGTCGACGTCGCTCGTCAGCAGGTCTGCCGCCAGGGCGTCGGTGCGGGCGATGATCACCGTCGGCACGCCGGAGACATCCGCCGCCAGCCGCGCCGCGTTGAGCGTGCGGATGTGCTGCTGGGTGGGCACCAGCACCTTGCCGCCGAGGTGGCCGCACTTCTTCTCGCTCGCCAGCTGGTCTTCCCAGTGGATGCCGGCGGCGCCCGAGGAGATCAGCGACTGGGCGAGCTCGTACGCGTTCAGCGGCCCGCCGAAGCCGGCCTCGGCATCCGCCACGATCGGCGCCAGCCAGTCCCGGGTGAGCTCACCCTCTGCGTGCTCGATCTGGTCCTGGCGGATCAGCGCGTTGTTGATGCGGCGGACGACGGCGGGCACCGAGTTGGCGGGGTAGAGGCTCTGATCGGGGTAGGTCTGACCGGCGAGGTTGCCATCGGCGGCGACCTGCCAGCCGCTGAGGTAGATCGCCTTGAGGCCGGCCCGCACCTGCTGGACGGCCTGTCCGCCGGTGTAGGCGCCGAGGGCCCGGATGTAGTCCTCGGTGTGCAGGAGGTTCCACAGGTTCTCGGCACCGCGCTGCGCCAGGGTGCTCTCCTCGCGGACCGAGCCACGGAGGCGGATGACGTCCTCCGCCGTGAACGTTCGCTCGACGCCGTCCCAGCGGGGGTCGGTGTCCCAGGTCTCCTGCAGCTCGGCGGCGGTCTGGGTCTGGTCGCCCGCTCGCAGCGGCGGGCGGCTGGGGGTGGAGTGCAGAGTCATGTCCGTTTCCTCTTCGTTGTGGATGCCGGTCGTCTCGGTGACAGGGACCGGATGGCGTGCTTCCACTCTGGGAGAAGTAGCGGCGCCACCACGTCCATTCATCGCGAGAAGATTCGCGAAACTTCTGCTCCAGTGACAGAATCTGGTCATGATTGCTTCGGATCCCGGATCGGGACTCTTCGTCTCGCCTTCGGCTCGCTCAGCGACCGGAGCCTTCGCGACGGGCACCCCTCGGTCCCTGAGCGAGCGCAGCGAGACGAAGGGCCCCCCGGCGGCGTCGGCGACGACGGACCTCGAGCCGGAGACGGACGTGCTCACCATCGGCCGCCGCATCCGTCAGCTCCGAACGCAGCGCGGGCTCACGCTCGAGGAGCTCGCCGCCGCCGTCGACCGGGCACCGAGCCAGCTCTCCATGATCGAGAACGGGAAGCGCGAGCCGAAGCTCACCCTCCTGCAGGCGATCGCGCGCACGCTCGGATGCAGCCTCGACGCGCTGCTCGAGTCCGAGCCGCTCGACGAGCGCTCCTCGCTCGAGATCGCCCTCGAGCGCTCGATGAAGGGGCAGACGTTCCAGGCCCTCGGGATCCAGCCCTTCCGCATCGGCAAGGGGGTGCCCACCGAGGCGCTCCAGGCGATGCTGGCGCTGCAGGGCGAGATCGAGCGGTTGCGCGACGAGCGGGCCGCTACCCCCGAGGAGGCCCGCCGCGCCAATGTCGAGCTGCGACACCTGATGCGCCGGCAGGACAACTACTTCGCCGAGCTCGAGGGGCACGCCCGCCGCATCCTGGATGCCGTCGACCACCCTGGTGGTCCGCTCACTCAGCGCACGGCATCCGATATCGCCGCCCATCTGGGGTTCACCCTGCATTACGTGCCCGATCTGCCGCAGACCACCCGCAGCGTCGCCGACCTGAAGAACGGCCGGCTCTATCTCTCCAGCCGGCTCACGGCGAAAGGCGACCCGCGCACGGCGGTGCTGCAGGCGCTCTCCAGCCGCATTCTCGGGCATGTCGAGCCGACGTCGTATGCGCAGTTCCTGCGGCAGCGGGTGGAGACGAACTACCTCACCGGCGCGCTTCTGATCCCCGAGGAGCACGCGGTGCCGTTCCTGCAGGACGCCAAGGCCCAGCGCGCCATCTCCATCGAGGATCTGCGAGACGCCTACTCGGTGTCGTACGAGACGGCCGCGCATCGGTTCACGAACCTCGCAACGGAGCATCTCGGCATCCCGGTGCACTTCCTCAAGGTGCACGAGTCCGGCACCATCACCAAGGCGTACGAGAACGACGACGTCAACTTCCCGACCGATCGGCTGGGCTCCATCGAGGGGCAGATGTGCTGCCGCAAGTGGACCAGCCGCGTCGTGTTCGACGTCGACGACAAGTTCAACCCCTATTACCAGTACACCGACACGGGCAACGGCACGTACTGGTGCACCGCGCGGGTCGAGGCATCGAGCGAGGGGGCGCACTCGGTGAGTGTCGGCGTGCGCTTCGACGACACGAAGTGGTTCCTCGGGCGGGACTCGACCAACCGCGGGGTGTCGCGGCACGCCGTCGAGGTCTGCTGCCGGCGCGCCCCCGCCGACCTCGAGGCGAGCTGGCGCGAGAACGCGTGGCCGAACGTCCGGACCCCCCGCACCCTGCTGGCGACGCTGCCGACGGGTTCGTTCCCCGGGGTCGACTCGACCGATGTCTACGAGTTCCTCCAGGCGCACGCGCCGCAGTAGGAAGCAACGGCCGGCGTTCTCCTCGGGTTCGGGGGGTGATCCCTTCCTTGGGGCGCGCTGCTCGCGCCCCAGCGGAGGAGACGCGCCCCAACCCGTTCTCCGCGCGCCGAGCACCGCGCAGGCGTTCTCCTCGGGTTCGGGGCGCATCACCTCCCTTGGGGCGCGCTGCTCGCGCCCCAAGGGAGGGGATGCGCCCCAAACCCGTTCTCCTCGCGCCCCAAACCCGGTCGTCCGCAAGTCACCGGGACAGCTGGAGCGCCGCCCAGAGATCGGCGCGGGCGGCGAAGCCGCGCAGGTCCCGGTGCAGCAGCCGCTCGATCAGCGAGATGCGCGCGCGCAGCGTGTGGCGATGGATGCCCAGGGCCTTGGCGGCGGCATCCCCGTTCGCGTCGTGCTCGAGCCAGACGCGGGCGCTCTCCGCGAGAGAGGTGCCGTGCGCCGCATCGTGCTGTTCCAGCGGCGCCAGTGTCGCGCGCGCCACCTCGCGCGCGGCCCCGTCCTGTGCGGCGGCGAGGACTCCCCGGCGCGCGAGCGCGCCGAACCGCGTGACTCCCGGCCCCTCCGCCGAGGCCAGCCGCGCCTCCCGGTACGCGCGGGCGAAGGCGTCGTAGCCCGCCGGTTCCGAGACACCGACCGCGAGCCCGAAGGCGGCCGCGAGCTCCTCGATCAGCGCGACGTCGTCGGCCTCGACACAGATCACCAGCCCCTCGTCGCCGCGGCCGAAGAAGACGCGAGCCTGTCGTTCGCCCGCCCGAAGGTCGAGGAATGCCGCGATGGCGTCGCTGTTACGCCCGACATCCGTCACCAGCCCGACGACGATGGGCGCGGCCGGCAGCCCGCCCCACAACTCCCGCGCCACGCGACGTGCGAGCCGAGGATCATCCGACAGCAGTGACTGCACGAGCCCGGCTCGCAGCATCCCCCTGGCGCGGGCGAGGTCGTGCGTCTGCTCGAGCGCGAGACCCGCCATGGCGATCACCGATGTCACCACGCCGCGGGCTGCCTGGTCCAGTCCCTCCGAAGCGATCGCCATCACCCCCCGCAGGTGTCCGCCGCGCCCGAGCGTCTGCAGGGTGAAGGCGCGGCCGCGGATGCGCGTGGATGACGCGGCCCGCGCACCGCCGCGCAGCACCGCCACCGCCTCCCGCGCCAGTTCGGGGCCGAGGTCCTCCTCGAGCTGCCCCTCCGGAAAGCTGCGGGCGAGCGAGCCCGCGGTGTCGTACAGGCCGACCCAGGTTCCCAGCTGGCGGGCGAGTTCCGCGAGGCTGGCACCCAGCCCGTCCGGCCGGAGCGCCGCGAGCGAAATGGCCCTCTGCGCCGCGAGCGCCCAGCTTCGGCGCGCATACGCCTCCGCGGCGATGGCCTCCGCGTTGGCCCGCGCCACCGCGATGAACGGCGTCCGGTACGGCACCTCGAACAGCGGGATGCCGTGCGCCGCGCAGGCGTCCACCAGCAGGGGAGGGATGCCGTCGCGCACCACTTCCGTGCCGAACCCGAGCCCCGCGACGCCCCGCGCGCGCAGGCGACGCACGTACGCGTCGTACGACTCCCGCGAGTCCGCGTCCGGCTGCGCGGCGTCCGGCACGAACTGGGTGCCCGTCGTGAGGAGGAGCAGGCCCTCGGACAGGAACGGTGTCGGGTCCACGAGATCCGAGCTGTGCACCCACCGCACCGGCACGTTCTCGAGTGCGGAGAGCTCGCCCTGGAGCCGCAGTGCGAGGTCCGCACGCAGCAGCAGCGCCCGCAGTGTCGCGGACTCGGGCGGCTCTGCCAATTCCCTGCCTCCTGTACACGCTGTCGAACATCAACCTCCACAATGTACATCCCGGCGAGTGCGTCGCCACACGCCGCCGCCTACGCTCACCTCCATGAGCATCATTGACGCCGCCCTCGAAGCCGTTCCCCTCGGCGGGCCGTCGCTCCCGCAGGAGCGCCGCCTCGTCACCGAGTTGCCGGGCCCTCGTTCGCAGGAGCTCCTCGCGCGAAAGGCCGCCGCGGTGGCCGCGGGCGTCGGTCATTCGGTTCCCATCGCCGCGGTCGCGGCCGGAGGGGGAGTGATCGTCGACGCCGACGGCAACTCGCTCATCGACCTCGGCTCCGGCATCGCCGTCACGACGGTGGGCAATGCCCACCCCCGCGTCGTCGCGGCCGTGCAGGCCCAGGTGGCCCAGTTCACCCACACGTGCTTCATGATCTCGCCGTACGAGCCGTATGTGGCCGTGGCCGAGGCCCTCAACCGGGTGACGCCCGGCGATCACGAGAAGAAGAGCGCGCTGTTCAACTCGGGCGCCGAGGCGGTCGAGAACGCCGTCAAGATCGCCCGCAAGTTCACCGGCAGGCAGGCCGTCGTCGCGTTCGACCACGGCTACCACGGCCGCACCAACCTGACGATGGCCCTGACCGCGAAGAGCATGCCCTACAAGAGCGGCTTCGGTCCCTTCGCTCCGGAGATCTACCGGGTTCCGCTGTCCTACCCCTACCGTGACGGCCTGAGCGGCCCAGAGGCGGCGAAGCGCTCGATCTCGCTCATCGAGAAGCAGATCGGCGCCGACAACCTCGCCGCGGTGATCATCGAGCCCATCCCGGGTGAAGGCGGCTTCATCGTCCCCGCGGAGGGCTTCCTCCCGGCGATCGTGGACTGGTGCCGGGCCAACGGCGTGGTGTTCATCGCCGACGAGGTGCAGACCGGATTCGGGCGCACCGGGGCCATGTTCGCGAGCGAGCACGAGGGCATCGTGCCCGACCTGATCACCACGGCCAAGGGCATCGCCGGCGGTCTGCCGCTCGCCGCCGTCACGGGACGTGCCGAGATGATGGATGCCTCGCACGCGGGCGGCCTCGGCGGCACCTACGGCGGCAACCCGATCGCGTGCGCCGCCGCGGTGGCCACCATCGAGGCGTTCGAGCAGGACGGCCTGGTGGAGCGCGCCAGAGACGTCGGGGCGCTCCTCACCGAGCGGCTGAACGCCCTCCAGGAAGCCGACCCCCGCATCGGCGACGTCCGAGGCCGCGGCGCCATGGTCGCCGCCGAGTTCGTCGACCCGGCGACGGGCGAGCCGGACGCCGCCCTCACGGGCAGGATCGCGAAGGCCGCCATCGCGGAGGGGGTCATCGTGCTCACGTGCGGCACGTACGGCAACGTCATCCGTTTCCTGCCCCCGCTGGCCATCCCGGACCATCTGCTCGCCGAGGGCCTCGACGTCGTCGCGGCCGCGCTCGCAGCGGCCTGAGCGCGCACCGCAGCCGAGCCGCATCCCCCTATCCGAGGCCCAGCGCCGCGCCCCTCCCGTCCGAGACGCGAGGCATCCACCCTGACGAAGGAGTCCGAATGAGCGAGATCACCCGTGATGTCGTCATCGTGGGGGCCGGCGCCGCCGGCCTCACCGCCGCCAACGAGCTGAGGCGCGCCGGGCTCTCCGTCGCGGTGCTCGAAGCCCGTGACCGGGTCGGCGGGAGGCTCTGGACCGACGACATCGACGGCGCCATGCTCGAGATCGGTGGCCAATGGGTCTCGCCCGACCAGGAGGCGCTCAAGGAGACCCTCGCCGAGCTCGGCCTCGAGACGTACAGTCGCTACCGAGAGGGCGAGAGCGTGTACATCAATAGGGCGGGGCAGCTCACCCGCTTCACCGGCGACATCTTCCCCGTCCCGCCCGCCACAGAGAAGGTGATGGTCGAGCTGATCGACAAGCTCGACGCCATGGTCGCGCAGATGGACCCCGACCGTCCATGGGAGCACCCCGACGCCGAGGCGCTCGACAGGATCTCGTTCGAGGGGTGGCTGGCGCAGCAGACCGACGACGAGGAGGCGCGCGAGAACATCGCCCTCTTCATCGCCGGCGCGATGCTGACCAAGCCCGCCCACGCGTTCTCGGCCCTGCAGGCCCTGCTGATGGCTGCCAGCGCCGGCAGCTTCTCCCACCTCGTCGATGCCGACTTCATCCTCGACGAGCGGGTCGTGGGCGGGCTGCAGCAGGTTCCGCTGCTGCTCGCGGAGCGCCTCGGCGACGACGTCTTCCTCGGCCAGCCCGTGCGCACTCTCGAGTGGGACGACCCTTCGACCGGCTCGGGGACCGGGGTGACCGCCATCGCGGACGGGATGACGGTGCGCGCACGCTTCGCGATCCTGGCCCTCGCGCCCGTGCTCTACGACCGCGTGTCGTTCGTGCCGCCGCTCCCACGCCTGCAGCACCAGCTGCACCAGCACATCTCGATGGGATTCGTGATCAAGGTGCACGCAGTGTACGAGACGCCGTTCTGGCGCGAGGCGGGCCTGTCGGGCACGGCCTTCAGCCCGTACGAGATCGCACACGAGGCCTACGACAACACCAACCACGGCGACCCCCGTGGCACGCTCGTGGGATTCGTCTCCGATCAGAACGCGGATGCCGTGTTCACCCTCTCGCCCCAAGAGCGCAAGGAGCGCATCCTCGAGTCGCTGTCGCACTTCTACGGTGAACAGGCGAAGCACCCGGTGGTCTACTACGAGAGCGACTGGGGGAGTGAGGAGTGGACCCGCGGCGCCTATGCCGCGAGCTTCGACCTCGGCGGGCTGCATCGCTACGGCGCGCACCTGCGCACCCCGGTCGGTCCGATCCACTTCGCCTGCAGCGACATCGCCGGCGCGGGGTACCAGCACGTCGACGGCGCCATCCGCATGGGACGCGAGACCGCCCGGCACATCATCGAGGAGGCCAGGGCATGACCGCTCCGCGGTACGTCGTCGGCTACACCGCCACCGAGTCCGGCGACGACGCGGTCGCGCTGGGCGCACGGCTCGCCCGTGCCACCGGCGCGGGGCTCGACATCGTGCTCGTGCTACCGGAGGAAGGGCGCAACGCGGCCGTCCCGCCTGATGCCGGCTACGAGACCTTCCTGCGGAGCCGCGCGGAAGGCTGGCTCGCGGCGGGAGCTGCGAAGGTCCCGCAGGGCGTGGCGCACCACGTGCATGTGCGGTTCGGCGAGTCGTTCGCCGAAGGGCTGGTCGCGGCGGCCGCCGAGTTCGGCGCATCGCTCATCGTGGTCGGCGCGGCCGGTGGGAGCCGCCGAGGGCGGTACGCGCTCGGCTCCGTGGCGAACGAACTGCTGCACTCCTCCGACGTGCCGGTCGTGCTCGCGCCGGCCGGTGTGCGCGAGGTCGACGGCCCGGTCACGCGCGTGACGGCGATGGTCGGCACCCGTCCGGGGGCCGAGGTTCTGCTGGATGAGAGCGTCGCCCTCGCCGCCGCGGCGGATGCCGACCTGCGTCTGGTCTCTCTCGTCACGGTCGACCTGCCGGCCAGCGTCGACACCGGTGTCATCCGCATCGCCGGCGCCGCGCATGCCGACGGCGTGCTGGCCGAGGCCAGGGCCGCCCTTCCCGACGGCTCCTCCGCCGAGGCATCCGTGGCCCGTGGCGAGTCGATCGAAGACGCCGTCGCCCACCTCGACTGGCAGCCGGGCGAGTTGGTCCTCGTCGGATCGAGCCGGCTGGCGCAGCGACGTCGTCTCTTCTTGGGCTCCACCGCGGCGAAGATGCTGCGCGAACTGCCCGTCCCCATGATCGTCGTACCGCGCACCCGAGCGCAGGAAGGAGCTCAACGATGAGCACCACACAACAGCCCCCCACCGCCACGGGGGATCCCCTCGACGGCGGACTGTCGAAGAAGGGGCTGAGCGCCGGCTCCGTCGGCCTGATCGGCGCCGTCGTCATCGGCATCGCGAGCATCGCGCCCGCCTATACGCTGACGGCGGCCCTGGGCCCCACCGTCTCGGCCGTCGGGTTCCAGGTGCCAGCGATCATCCTGGTCGGATTCGTCCCGATGCTGCTGGTGGCGCTCGGCTATCGGGAGCTGAACCGCTCGATGCCGGACAGCGGCACCTCGTTCACGTGGGCGGCGCGCGCCTTCGGCCCCTGGGTGGGCTGGATGGCCGGCTGGGGTCTCGTCGCCGCCACGATCCTCGTGCTGTCGAACCTCGCAGGCATCGCTGTGGAGTTCCTGTTCCTGCTGATCGCACAGATCTCCGGCAACCCCGATATCGCGGACCTCGCCTTCAACCCGTTCATCAACGTGATCGTGTGTCTGCTGTTCATGCTGGGCGCGACGCTGATCGCCTACCGCGACATGCAGACGACGCAGAAGCTTCAGTACTTCCTCGTCGGATTCCAGGTGGTCGTTCTGGTGCTGTTCGCCGGTGCCGCCTTCTGGCACATCGCCCAGGGCACTGCGTTCGACGCGCAGCCCATCGAGCTGTCGTGGTTCAACCCGTTCGCGGTGGCCGATTTCAGCTCGCTCGCCGCGGGCCTGTCGCTGTCGATCTTCATCTTCTGGGGATGGGATGTCACCCTCACGATGAACGAGGAGACGAAGGACCCCGAGCGCACGCCCGGACGCGCCGCGACGATCACGATCGTGATCATCGTGGCGCTCTACCTGCTGATCGCCGTCGCCCTCCTCGCGTTCTCCGGAGTCGGGACGGGCGAGTTCGGTCTCGGCAACGAGGACATCCAGGGCAACGTCTTCTTCGCACTGGCGGCACCGATCCTCGGTCCGATCGCCGCGCTGGTCTCCCTCGCGGTGCTCACCAGCTCCGCGTCGTCGCTGCAGGCGACGATCGTCGGCCCGGCGCGGACGCTGCTGGCGATGGGCCACTACGGCGCCCTGCCCGCCAAGTTCGCCTCCGTGAGCCCTCGGTTCTTCACCCCCGGCTACGCCACGGTCGTCTGCGCCGTCGTCGCATCGGCCTTCTACGCGGTCATGCGCTTCATCAGCGAAGACGTGCTGTGGGACACCATCACCGCGCTCGGAATGATGATCTGCTTCTACTACGGCATCACCGCCTTCGCGTGCGTGTGGTACTTCCGCAAGCAGTGGCTCGACTCCGCGCGGATGTTCTTCTTCACGCTGCTCGCGCCGCTGGTGGGAGGCGTCATCCTCGCCGTCCTGTTCGTGACGACGCTGATCGACAGCACCGCGCCGGACTACGGCAGCGGCTCGAACATCGCGGGCGTCGGGCTCGTCTTCATCCTCGGCGTCACCGTCATCCTGCTCGGTGTCGTCATCATGATCATCCAGGCCATCCGGCGCCCGGCGTTCTTCCGCGGTGAGACACTGTCGATGGATGCGCCGGCCAGCCTGCGGCGTCGGCGCCGCTGACTCACGAAGGAGAACTTCATGACCGACGAACGCGAATCCGCGCTGCTCGAATCGGTGCCCAACCAGCTCTTCATCGGGGGCGAATGGGTGGATGCCGCCGGGGGAGCGACGCTCGATGTGCGGGACCCCTCGACCGGCCTCGTCATCCGCTCGATCGCCGACGCGAGCGTCGACGACGGCGCTCGGGCGCTGGATGCGGCGGTGGCGGCTCAGGATGCGTGGGCGGCCACGCCGCCGCGCACCCGCAGCGACATCCTGCGCCGGGCATTCGACCTCGTGCAGGAGCGCAAAGAGGATCTCGCCCTGCTCATGACCCTCGAGATGGGCAAGCCCCTCGCCGAGTCGCGCGGCGAGGTCGTCTACGGCGGAGAATTCCTCCGGTGGTTCTCGGAAGAGGCGGTGCGCATCGCCGGCCGCTATGGACTGAACCCCGAAGGCACGGGGCGGATGATCGTCTCGCAGCGCCCCGTCGGCCCGTCGTTCTTCGTCACGCCGTGGAACTTCCCGTTCGCGATGGCCACGCGCAAGATCGCGCCGGCGCTCGCCGCCGGGTGCACCGTGGTCATCAAGCCGGCCGAGCTCACACCCCTCACGACGCTGTACTTCGCGTCCATCCTGGCCGAGGCGGGGCTGCCGGCCGGCGTCGTCAATGTGCTGACCACGTCCTCCTCCGGGTCCGTCTCCGGCCCGATCATCGCCGACCCGCGCTTGAAGAAGCTCTCGTTCACGGGGTCGACCGAGGTGGGCCGCAAGCTCATCGCCCAGGCCGCAGAGGGCGTGCTGCGCGTATCGATGGAGCTGGGCGGCAACGCACCCTTCGTCATCTTCGAGGATGCGGACCTCGACAAGGCGGTCGACGGCGCGATGCTCGCCAAGTTCCGCAACATCGGGCAGGCGTGCACGGCGGCGAACCGCTTCATCGTGCACGAGGCGGTCGCTGAGGAGTTCGCGGCGCGCGTGGCCGAGCGCGTCTCGTCCATGCGCGTCGGCCGCGGCACCGAGGAGGGCGTGCAGATCGGCCCGCTGATCAACGAGGGCGCCGTGGACAAGGCCTCCGAGCTGGTTGATGACGCGGTCGATCGCGGCGCGAGCGTGCTGGCGGGTGGGTCGCGCATAGAGGGTGAGGGCACGTTCTACGAGCCCACCGTTCTCTCCGGCGTCGTGCCCGGCAGCCAGATCCTCCGCGAGGAGATCTTCGGGCCGGTGCTCGCGATCGCCACGTTCGCCGACGAGGACGAAGCCGTGCGCCTCGCCAACGACACGGAATACGGGCTCGTCTCCTACGTATTCACCCAGGACCTGCAGCGCGGGCACCGGATGATCGACCGTCTCGAGACCGGGATGATGGGCCTCAACGTCGGCGTCGTGTCGAACGCTGCGGCCCCGTTCGGCGGCGTCAAGCAGTCCGGCATCGGCCGCGAGGGCGGCCTCGAGGGCATCCACGAATACCTGTCGACCAAGTACACGCTGATCCCCGTCGACTGACGCGGGACGGATCGGAGACTCATGAGCGAATACGCCGTCATCAATCCGGCCACGGGTGAGACCCTGGCCACGTACGACACCTTCACCGACGAGCAGGTCGAGGCCGCGATCGCGGCCGCGTCCGCGGCGCACCGGGACTGGTCGCGGAACTCCAGCGTGGCCGATCGCGCTCGGCTTGTGCGTCGTGTCGCCGAGCTGCACCGCGAGCGGCGGGAGGAGCTTGCCGACACCATCGTTCGCGAGATGGGCAAGCCGCGGGAAGCCGCGCTCGCCGAGGTCGACTTCGCCGCCGACATCGTCGAGTTCTACGCAGACAACGCCGAAGAGATCATGAGGGACACGCCGATCGCGATCCTCGCCGAGGGGACCGCGGTGATCCGGCGCTCGTCGCTCGGGCCGCTGCTGGGCATCATGCCCTGGAACTTCCCGTACTATCAGGTCGCCCGCTTCGCCGCCCCGAACCTCATCGTGGGCAACACGATCCTGCTCAAGCATGCCGGGCAGTGCCCCGAGTCCGCTCTCGCGCTGGAGAAGATCCACCGCGACGCGGGCTTGCCGGAGGGCGCCTACGTCAATGTCTTCGTGAGCAACGAGCAGGCGGCGACCATCATCGCCGACCCACGCGTGCAGGGCGTCTCGCTGACGGGCTCCGAGCGCGCCGGCGCAGCAGTGGGCGAGGTGGCGGGGCGCAACCTCAAGAAGGTCGTGCTCGAACTGGGTGGTTCCGACCCGTTCATCCTCCTCTCGACGAACGACCTGGATGGAGCGGTGCAGTCAGCGGTGGATGCGCGGCTCGACAATACGGGCCAGTCCTGCAACGCGGCGAAGCGCTTCATCATCGCCGACGACCTGTACGACCAGTTCCTGCAGAAGTTCACGGCCGGGATGACGGCGGCCAAGGTCGGCGACCCGTTCGCCGAGGACACCGTGCTCGGCCCGCTCTCGTCGATGGTGGCAGCGGAGCGGCTCCAGGAGCAGGTGGACCGTGCCGTTGCCCAGGGCGCCACGCTGGTCGCCGGTGGAAAGCGCGACGGCGCGTACTTCCCGGGCACGGTGCTGACCGACGTGACGCCGGACATGGATGCCTACCGCGAGGAGTTCTTCGGCCCCGTCGGCATCGTCTACCGCGTCTCCGACGAGGAGCAGGCGATCGCCGTCGCCAACGACACGCCCTTCGGGCTCGGGTCGTACCTCTTCACGACCGACGAAGAGCAGGCCGAGCGCCTGGCCGA
The DNA here is from genome assembly GCF_049847225.1 of Micromonospora sp. DT81.3. NCBI lineage: Bacteria > Bacillati > Actinomycetota > Actinomycetes > Micromonosporales > Micromonosporaceae > Micromonospora > Micromonospora sp. DT81.3. The sequence continues at coordinate 285,369 of NZ_JBNCNY010000006.1, read as the reverse complement.
CCGCATCGAGGCGGGGATGGTCTACGTCAATCTGGTGCTCGCCGACAGTCCGGAACTGCCATTCGGCGGCGTCAAGCGCAGCGGCACCGGGCGCGAGCTCGGACTGCTCGCGGCGGACGAGTTCGTGAACAAGAAACTCATCCGCGTCGGGGCCTAGGTTTCGAGGTCCGCTCCGCGATGTCCCCCTGCGAGCAAGAGCGGGGCCCCTACCCCGATTGCTCGCGGGGGACATCGCTGCGCTCGTCGACAGCAGGGCTGCTTGCTCTGAGGGAGGGGCCGGGGTTGGGGATCGGTGGGTGCGACGGATCGACGGGGTAGGGTCGGCGGGTGAGTTCGAGTCTTCGGCGTACCGCGCGCATCCTGGTTCTTGATCGGGAGGACGCGATCCTGCTCCTGAAGACCCACTGGTCGCGCCGGATCCTTCCCGAGCGGTGGCTGACCCCCGGCGGTGGGGTCGATCCCGGTGAGGACGTGCACGCGGCCGCGATCCGGGAACTGTTCGAGGAGACCGGCCTGCGCGTTCCGTCGCTCGGGGATCCTGTGTGGCACGAGCGTCGCCCCCTTCCGGCCGGACACGAGTTCGACGAGACGGATGCGACCTACTTCCTGCTGCGCACACACCGGTTCGAGATCGTTCGCGACGACTGGACCGAGAGCGAGCACGACGACATCGTGGACATCCGCTGGTTCACTCCGCAGGAGCTCGCGGCATCGACCGACGAGTTCGATCCCGAGGACGTGCGGGCGATTCTGGCGCGCGTTCTCGCGGCGTCGGCATCCTGAGAGGTTCCGGCCCGGTTCGCCCCGGGCGGGGGCATGCCGTAGACTGGTGGATGCAGTTGAAGTCTGCATTCTTTCGCCGTGCCCGCGACAGGGCACACACCCTCTCACACAGTGCGCGGCGGAGAAGTGCGGGCATCCGAGGCCAGAACGGTCTCTAGGGCGGTAGCTCAATTGGCAGAGCAGCGGTCTCCAAAACCGCAGGTTGCAGGTTCGATTCCTGTCCGCCCTGCGCGTCAGCGCACGCTGGCACACGAAAGGTACATTCAGGATGGTCCAGGACGCACCCGGCGGCGAGGTGGTCGCAGCTAGCGGCACCCCACGCGAGAAGAAGCCGAACATCTTCACTCGCATCGCGGTGTTCATCCGCCAGGTCCTCGCGGAATTGCGCAAGGTCGTCACCCCCACCCGTCAGGAACTGCTGAAGTTCACGGCGGTCGTGCTCGGCTTCGTCGTGATCATGATGGGGCTCGTCTACGGCCTCGACCTGGTGTTCTCGTGGCTCACGACGGTCGTCTTCGGGGTCCCCGGCCAAGCGGTGAACCCCTGAGCCGTCGCCTCCGCGACGCACGCGGGCAGCGCCTGACGACGGTGTCCCGCCCCTCAAACGAAAGAGATCTCAGTGTCTGAAAGATATGTCGACGACGCCGACTGGGCGACGGCTGCCGAGCAGTCCAGCGAGGACGACGAGGCCCAGGAGGGCAACGTCCTCGCCCAGGAAGAGCGCGCCGTCGAACCCGCCGAGCACGCCGCCCTCCACATCGTGGATGACGAGGACGACGACGCGGGCGACGCAGAAGACATCGACATCGACGACCCGGAGGCAGACGCCATCGTGAACGACGCCCTGAACCTCGATGAAGCAGCCGAGAGCGAAGCTGCCGCCGAGGTGCTGAACGACTCCCTCGCAGAGGAGGCGGCCGAAGAAGCCGCCGAGCACGCCGACGACGTGACGCCCTACGACGGCCCCGACATCAACGGCGAGCCGGATGCGCCCGTACTGGACGAGGACTTCGTCGCAGAACTGGATGCCGCGGCATCCGTCGTCGACGAGGCAGAAGCCGACGAGGACCCGGCGTCGCTTCCCGGCGACCTGGCGCTCGACTTCGAATCCTCCGCCGACGAGGACGGGCTGTCGGACGGCGCCGTCGTCCCCGACGGCGAAGAGGTCGACGAGGACGCCGACCCGTACGAGGCGTTCCGGGCCGAGCTGCGCTCGCTCCCCGGCAAGTGGTACGTCATCCACTCGTACGCGGGCTTCGAGCGCAAGGTGAAGGCCAACATCGAGCAGCGCAAGTCCACGCTCGAGGTAGAGGAAGACATCTACCAGATCGAGGTCCCGATGGAGGACGTCGTCGAGATCAAGAACGGCCAGCGCAAGATGGTCACGCGCGTGCGCATCCCGGGCTACGTGCTCGTGCGCATGGAGCTGAATGAGGACACCTGGTCGGTCGTGCGGCACACCCCCGGCGTCACGGGCTTCGTGGGCAACGCCCACAACCCCACGCCGCTGCGCTTCGAAGAGGCCTTCACGATGCTGAAGTCCCTCGTCGAGGTCAAGGAGGTCGCCCAGACGAAGTCCGGCGGCGCCGCCAAGGGCTCCGCGACCCAGTCGCGCAGCATCCCGGCCGAGGTCGACTTCGAGGTCGGCGAGACGATCACCATCAAGGAAGGCTCGTTCGCGGGCCTCCCCGGCACGATCAGCGAGATCAAGCCCGAGAGCGGCAAGCTCACGGTGCTCGTCTCCCTGTTCGAGCGCGAGACCCCGGTCGAGCTGTCGTTCGACCAGGTCACCAAACTGTAAAAGGCTTCCCGGAGCACGACTCCGGGAGAACCGCTGTCCGGAGATGCCGGACGCGCGGGAGAACGGATCGGTCCCTGAGCTTGTCGAAGGGCCCGGCATCCGCTCGATGAAAGGAAGAAGAAATGGCACCCAGGAAGAAGGTGACCGGCCTGATCAAGCTTCAGATCAAGGCCGGCGCTGCCAACCCCGCCCCGCCGATCGGGCCCGCGCTCGGTCAGCACGGCGTCAACATCATGGAGTTCTGCAAGGCGTACAACGCGGCGACCGAGGCCCAGCGCGGCAACGTCATCCCCGTTGAGATCACCGTCTACGAGGACCGCAGCTTCACGTTCATCTTGAAGACCCCGCCGGCCGCGGAGCTCATCAAGAAGGCCGCCGGCGTCGCCAAGGGCTCGCCGACCCCGCACACGACCAAGGTGGCCAAGCTCACCAAGGAGCAGGTGCGCGAGATCGCCGAGACCAAGATGCCCGACCTGAACGCCAACGACATCGAGGCCGCCTCGCTGATCATCGCCGGCACCGCCCGCTCCATGGGCATCACGGTCGAGAACTAGGAAGGGGAGAAGACCATGGCAACCAAGTCCAAGGCCTACCAGGCCGCCGCGGCGAAGATCGACGCGGACAAGTTCTACACCCCGACCGAGGCCGTCGCCCTCGCGAAGCAGACCGGTTCGACCAAGTTCGACTCGACCGTCGAGGTCGCGCTCAAGCTCGCCGTCGACCCGCGCAAGGCGGACCAGATGGTGCGTGGCACCGTCATCCTCCCGCATGGCACCGGCAAGACCGCTCGGGTCATCGTGTTCGCGACCGGCCCCGCGGCCGAGGCCGCGATCGCGGCCGGCGCGGATGAGGTCGGCGGCGCCGAGCTCATCGAGAAGGTCGCCGGCGGCTACACGTCGTTCGACGCCGCGGTCTCGACCCCCGAGCTCATGGGCCAGGTCGGTCGTCTCGGAAAGGTGCTCGGCCCCCGTGGGCTCATGCCCAACCCGAAGACCGGCACCGTGACCCCCAACCCGGCCAAGGCCGTCGAGGAGATCAAGGGCGGCAAGATCGAGTTCCGTGTCGACAAGCACGCCAACGTGCACTTCGTCGTCGGCAAGGCCTCCTTCTCGGAGGAGCAGCTCGACGAGAACGTCAAGGCCGCTCTCGAGGAGATCGTCCGCCTCAAGCCGTCCAGCTCGAAGGGCCGCTACATCCAGAAGGGTGCGGTGTCGACCACGTTCGGCCCCGGCATCCCGCTGGATGTCAACGCCATCTGAGTCCGACTCTCAACGAAGGGGTCTTGCCGAAACAGGCAAGGCCCCTTCGTGGTTCCGCAGAGCCGGAGAACCGACACCCGGCGTAATCAAGATGCGGTATCCATGCCGATGCATGTTGTACTTGTCAGTCCTGCCCGCGCGCTGCCGGCCCGAATCACAGGAGTTCCCCACCCATGTCACGCCGTACCACCTTCTCCGCCATCGTTCTCGCCGTCACCGCGGTCGTCACGCTGTCCGCCTGCAGCAGCGGCACCGCGAGCCCGGAATCCTCCGCCGGGGGCGAGGACTTCGGCCTCGTGCAGGCGGGCACGCTGACCGTAGCGACCGAGGGCACGTACCGCCCCTTCACCTTCCATGACGAGAGCGGCGACCTCGTCGGCTTCGACGTGGAGATCGCAGAAGCCGTCGCGGACAAGCTGGGGCTCGAGATCGCCTTCGAGGAGACGCAGTGGGATGCGATCTTCGCCGGGCTCGACGCCGGACGCTTCGACGTCATCGCGAACCAGGTCTCGATCAACCCCGAGCGCGAGGAGAAGTACCTTTTCACCGACCCGTACACGGTGTCGCCCGGCGTGATCGTCGTGCCCGAGGACGATGACTCGATCTCGAGCTTCGAGGACCTCGCGGGCAAGACGACCGCCCAGTCCCTCACGAGCAACTGGTACGAGCTCGCCCAGGAGAGCGGCGCGACCGTCGAGGCGGTCGAGGGGTGGGCCCAGGCCGTGGCGCTGCTGGAGCAGGGCCGGGTCGACGCCACGATCAACGACAACCTCACGTTCCTGGACTACGAGAAGAGCGAAGGCCCCACCGGCCTGAAGATCGCCGCCGAGACCGACGACCCCGCGTACAACGCCTTCGCGCTGACGAAGGACAAGACCGACCTCGTCGCTGCCATCGACGATGCGCTCGCCGAGTTGCGCGAGGAGGGCGTCCTGGCTGAGATCAGCGAGAAGTACTTCGGCGCGGACGTCACCCAGTAGACCTTCAACCGTCGCCCGCTCCCGCGGGCGACGGCCTTCTCTGCCGCCACGGGGCGGAAAGGATCGTCTATGGATGACACCGGCATCTGGCAGCTGCTCATCGACTCGTTCTGGCCGCTGCTGCTGGCCGGGCTGACCGCGACCATCCCACTCGCGCTCTCCTCGTTCGCGCTCGGCCTCGTGATCGCCCTCGCGGTGGCGCTGCTGCGACTCTCCCGCAACCGGGTGCTGTCAGGCATCGCACGGTTCTACGTGTCGGTGATCCGTGGAACGCCTCTGCTCGTGCAGCTGTTCGTGATCTTCTACGGACTGCCGTCCGTGGGCGTCGTGATAGATCCGTGGCCTGCCGCGATCATCGCGTTCTCGCTGAACGTCGGAGGCTACGCCGCCGAGGTGATCCGTGCCGCCATCCTGTCGGTGCCGAAGGGCCAGTGGGAGGCAGGCCACACCGTCGGGTTCTCGCCCACGCAGACGCTGACCCGCATCGTGCTCCCGCAGGCGGCGCGGGTGTCGGTCCCTCCGCTGTCGAACACGTTCATCTCGCTGGTGAAGGACACCTCGCTCGCGTCCGTCATCCTGGTCACCGAACTGACCCGGACGGCGCAGCAGATCGCGGCCTTCACGTTCGAGTTCCTCGCGATCTATCTCGAAGCGGCGCTCATCTACTGGCTGTTCTGCCTCGTGCTGGCAACGGGTCAGAGCGCGATCGAACGGAGGCTCGACCGCTATGTCGCCCACTGATGACTCCCCAGGAGACGACGCCCTCGCGCCGCCCGCGCCGGGCGATGACCGGCCGCTTCTGCGCGTGTCGGGACTGCAGAAGAGCTTCGGATCCAATCTCGTGCTCGACGGCGTCGACTTCGAGGTGCGGCGCGGCGAGGTCGTGGCGCTCATCGGCCCGAGCGGCTCGGGCAAGACCACGGTGCTGCGCTCGCTCAATGGCCTGGAGACCCCGGATGCCGGGACTGTCACCTTCGACGGCGGTCCGGCGATCGACTTCTCCAAGCCCGTCTCGAAGGCCGACCGCGTCGCCCTGCGGGACCGTTCGGCGATGGTCTTCCAGCACCACAACCTGTTCCCGCACCGGACGGTGCTGCAGAACGTCATCGAGGGTCCTGTGCACGCGCACAAGGTTCCCCGGGCGGAGGCGACCGCGAGGGCCGATGCTCTGCTCTCGCGCGTGGGGCTCAGCGAGAAGCGGGACGCCTATCCGTTCGAGCTCTCCGGCGGTCAGCAGCAGCGCGTCGGAATCGTCCGCGCCCTGGCGCTTCAGCCGGCGCTGCTCCTGTTCGACGAGCCCACCAGCGCCCTCGACGTCGAGCTCGTCGGCGAGGTGCTGCTGGTGCTCAAGGAACTGGCGGACGAGGGGTGGACGATGGTCATCGTGACGCACGAACTGGCGTTCGCGCGCGAGGTGGCCGACGAGGTGCTGTTCTTCGACGGCGGCGTCATCCTCGAGCGCGGAGCGCCGAAGACCCTGCTCTCACACCCCACCCACGAGCGGACGCGTCGCTTCCTCGACCGCATCCTGCGGCCCTTCGAGGGCTGACCGTCGGGCCGACACCGGCCGATGAGCACGGGCGTGCGTGACATCGACCCAGGGACTCCACACGAACCAGGTGGGCAGCGCATCCGCGAGGCGAGGAGCGCCGTCCACCGAGATCGCCCGGGAATCCACCGCATCCCGCCACCGGCGGTAGCCCTGGAAGACGTCGGCGAGATCTGCCGTCGCCATCGTCACCACGAGGTCCACGCCGAATCCCGGATGCTGCGTGCACACCGACACGGCGCGGTGCTCCAGCACGAACCAGATCGTCTCCGGTGCGGGAGCGGTGTGTCGCCACTCGATGACGACGCGGCGCGGCGGGAACCGGTCCGGATCGACACGGCGATGCATCCACCACATGAGGGTCGTGGGCTCGACTTCGTGGGGCTGCATGTCATCGAACAGCCACTCGATGGCCCAGCGCCCGAGGCTGTCGATGACCCGCTCGAGGTCGCGGCCCGCCGGCGTCAAGTGGTACTCGCTGCCGTGACCCGTCGGCGAGGGCCATCTCTCGAGCACGCCGTTCCGCTCGAGGTGCCGCAGTCGCTGCACCAGCAGCGAGCGCGAGATCCCCGGCAATGCGCGCGCGATGTCGTTGAATCGCGTGTTGCCCAGCACGAGCTCGCGCACGATGAGGGGAGTCCAGCGGTCGGCCATGATCTCGCTGGCCATCGCGACGGGACAGTACCGCCCGTAATCTGCCATGTCCCTATGGTCCCGCCGTTGGGGACGCGGTGGGTAGTCCCGAATCTGGACCGGTGCGGTCGCGAACGTGCACTGGAACGGCGGCGGGCACGAGCGGATGCTGGCGGTATGACCACTCTTGACACCAGCGCGGTCCCGGCCGCCACCCCTCTCATCGATCGCGCTTTCATCGAACGGGCCGACGCGATCGGCCCCATCCTCGCCGAGCACGCCGCACGCCACGATCGGGACGGCACGTTCGTCACCGAGTCGTACGACGCGCTGCGCGAGGCGGGTCTGCTGAGCGCCGCCGTCCCCGTCGAGCTCGGCGGGAGCGGCGCGACGATCCGCGACCTGGCGGGTCTGCAGCGCACGCTCGGCCACTACTGCGGGGCGACGGCGCTCGCCAGCGCCATGCATCAGCACGTCACCTGCTTCACCGCGTGGCGGTACCGGCGCGGCCTGCCGGGGGCCGAAGCAACCCTCCGCCGCATCGCCGACGAGCAGATCGTGCTCGTCTCCACGGGCGGCGGCGATTTCACGCACCCCTCCGGGGAGGCCGTCGCCGTCGACGGCGGATACCGCGTCAGCGGACGCAAGCGATTCGTCAGCCAATCGAGCGCCGGCACGGTGATGTCGACGATGTTCCCGTTCTCCGATCCCGTGCGTGGCATGCGCGTGCTGAACATGGCGGTGCCGCTGGCCGCCGAGGGGGTCGCCGTCGCGAACAACTGGGACGTGCTCGGCATGCGCGGAACGGCCAGCGACGACGTCGTGCTCACGGACGTCTTCGTCCCGCAGGAACGGGTGCTCGCCGACCGCCCCTACGGGGTCATCGATCCGCCGCTGCAGGTGATCGCGAGCATCGGCTTCGCGATCATCTCCGGCGCGTATCTCGGCGTGGCCGAGGCGGCCTTCGCCGAGGCGGTGAAGGCCGGCGGGCGGAACAGCGATGATCCGGTTGCGCAGCGGCTGATCGGGCTGATGCGGTCACGCCTCCAGGTCGCCGGATGGGCCCTGGATGGCGCGCTGGCGCAGCTCGGCGATGACCCGACGCCGTCCTACGAGGGATTTCTCGCCGTCATGACGGCGAAGGCCGAGATCGCCCGCGCGGGGGTCGAGGTGTGCGACCTGGCGATGCAGGTGGCAGGCGGAAGCTCCTACTTCAAGGGCTCTGTCATCGAGCGCTGCTACCGCGACATCCGTGCGGCGGCGTTTCATCCGCTCACCCCGGAGGCGACGCTCCTCGCTGCGGGCCGGCACGCGCTCGGCGTTGCCGCCGACTGAGCGCAGCGCGCGCAACGGCAGCGGGGCGGGGAGCGGCGAGCCGGCCTGTGCGGCCCGGGTCAGGCGTCGCGGCGCACCTCGAACCCCGTCTCGCCGGTGGCCGCGGCATCCGTCACCCGCGCAGCGTCGACGCGCGCGCCCGGCGGCCCCTCCGCCATCCAGGCGAGTATCTCGTCCACTTGCTCGGGCGTACCCTCCACCTCCGCCTCGACCGTGCCGTCGCGGCGGTTGCGCACCCAGCCGGCGACTCCCGCGTCCGCGGCGACCATTCTCAGCGTGTAGCGGTAGCCGACCCCCTGCACGTCTCCCGAGACGATCACATGAACGCGGCGCATGCACCCATCGTGCCCTCTCCGGCGCGGACGTGCGAGCGCCGTGTTCCTGACAGCGCTGGGGTGTCAACGGCACTGTGGTGCCCACGGCGCGGTGCCGACGGGGCGCTGTGGTGCCGACGGTGCTGTGGTGCCAGGATGCCGCCATGGGAACCATCGACGACTATCTCGCGGACCTCGACCCGGCCTCCCGCGACGCCATCGAGCACGTCTACGCCGTGGCGAGAACGGTGGTGCCGGATGCGGAGCAGGGCAAGGGGTACGGGATGCCGGCGCTCGTGTACCGCGGCAAGTCGCTGATCGCCGTGATGCGGGCGAAGACGCACATCGGTGTGTATCCGTTCAGCGCCGACGTCGTGGCGGCGGTGGCCCCGCAGCTCGCGGGGTTCTCACTCGACAAGGGCACGATCCGCTTCCAGCCCGACGAGCCGCTGCCCGACGAGGCGGTGGTGCAGCTCGTCGAACTGCGGCGCGCGCAGATCGACGGGGCGGGGAAAGCGGCGGCTACGCAAGCACCGGCACCACCAGGCTGACCCCGAGCGCGATCATGACGACCGCGATGATGGCGTCCAGAACGCGCCAAGACAGCGGCGAGTTCAGCCAGCGGCCCAGGTAGCGCGCACCGAAGCCGAGTGCGAAGAACCAGGTGAAGCTCGCCACGACGGCGCCGGCGGCGAAGAGCCACCGGCCGTCTCCGTGCGTGGAGCCGATCGAGCCGAGGAGGAAGACGGTGTCGAGGTAGACGTGCGGGTTCAGCCAGGTCAGTGCGAGGCAGGTGAGCACCGCGGGTGCGAGCGCGGTTGATGCGCCGACCCCGGTGCGGACGGCGACGGTGCCGTGCATCCCCGGGTTCGGCGCGGTTTCGCCGGATGCACCCGCGTCGAGCACTGCGCCGCTCGGCCGCCACGCCCGACGAGCGGCCAGGATTCCGTAGCCGATCAGGAATGCGGCTCCGAGCCAGCGAGCGGCGTCGACGAGCCACGGCACGGCCTCAAGCGCCAGCCCGACGCCGGTGATGCCGGCGATGATCAGGACCGCATCCGAAAGCGCGCAGACGAGCACGACGGCCAGCACGTGCTCCCTGCGGATCCCCTGCCGCAGCACGAAGACGTTCTGCGCGCCGATGGCGACGATGAGCGAGAGGCCGAGGGCGAAGCCGGCGAACAGGGAGGTCATGCTCTTCACGCTATGGGGAACCCACCATTAGCTCCAGCGCGAAAACCTTATGCTGCATTAGCCTGGCTTCATGCGCATCGACCCCGAACTCGCCGCGACCGTCGCCGCGGTCGTCGACGAAGGCACGCTGGAGGCGGCCGCGCGGCGGCTGAACGTCACACCGTCCGCGGTGAGCCAGCGCATCAAGTCGCTGGAGCAGCAGGTCGGTCGCGTCCTGCTGGTGCGCACCAAGCCGGCACGGGCCACAGAGGCGGGGGAGGCGATCGTGCGTCTGGCACGCCAGCTGGCGCTGCTCGAACACGATGCCGTCTCGGCGCTCAACCTCGACGAAGCGAGGGGCCGCGCCATCACGATCCCGCTGGCCGTCAACGCCGACAGCATGGCCACATGGTTCCTGGGACCCCTGGCTCGGTTGGCCACGCGGCATCCGGTGGTCTTCGACGTGCATCGCGATGACCAGGACTTCACGGCGGGCCTGCTCGAATCCGGGACGGTGATGGCCGCGGTCACGTCCCAGAGCGCTCCCGTGGCCGGGTGCCGCGTGCGTCCGCTCGGGGTGCTGCGCTACGAGGCCGTCGCGACGCCCGGGTATGTCGCGCGCTGGCTGCCTGGCGGAGCGGATGCAGCGGCCCTCACCCGGGCTCCCTTCGTCGACTTCGATCGCCGGGACGACCTGCAGACCGGCTGGCTGCGCGCTCGCGGCGTTTCGCTCGACGCCGTCGTGCGGCACTACGTCCCGGCGTCCCACGACTTCGCAGAGGCGGTGAAGCTCGGGCTCGGCTGGGGGATGCTGCCGCCCATGCAGTCCGCCGATTCTCTGGCCGATGGCAGCCTCGTCAAGCTCGGCGGCCCGCCCATCTCTGTCGCGCTGTACTGGCAGCAGTGGAACCTGCGCTCGCCGCTGCTGAGCGAGATCGCCGACGAGATCGCGGCGGAGGCCGCTCGCGTGCTCGAGGGCTGAGCGGCGCGGCTCAGTCGTCGCTGACCCGCAGCACCACCTTGCCCCGGGTGTGGCCCTGTTCGAGCTCGTGGTGCGCGGCCGCTGCGTCGTCGAGGTCGAACACCCTGTCGATGTAGACCTGCACCGACCCGGAGTCGAGGAGGCGCCCGATGGTCGCCAGGGCGCCGCCATCCGGGATCACCTTGTAGCTGGTCGCGCGCACGCCGGCCTCGGCGGCGGCATCCGCATAGCCCTCCCACCCTCCGGTCGGCACTTCGATCAGCAGTCCGCCGGGTCGCAGCACCCCGAGCGAGCGCTCGCCGGTGCGGTCATGGGTGTTGCCGACGAGGTCGATCACGACATCGACGCCCGAGACCACATCCTCGAAGCGGGTCGTGGTGTAGTCGATGACGGCCGCGGCGCCCAGTTCCCGCAGCCACGGCGCGTTGGATCCCGAAGCCGTCGCGGTGACGTGCGCGCCGAAGTACGCGGCGAACTGCACCGCGAAATGACCCACCCCGCCGCCGCCGGCGTGGATGAGGATGCGCTGGCCCTCGTGAGCCCGGGCGGTCTCGACGACCAGCCCCCATGCCGTGAGAGCGGCGAGCGGCACTCCCGCCGCCTCGACGTGCGAGAGGGATGCCGGCTTGCGAGCGACCGACAGCGAGGGGACGACGACGAACTCCGCGTACGTGCCGGCCGAACGCGGGAAGGGCGCCATGCCGAAGACGGCCGCCCCGGGTGGGAGGTGATGCGCCTCATACGGCGACCGCACGACGATGCCGCTGAAGTCGAAGCCGAGCACGGCGGGGTATTTCTCGATGGATGCCGAGACTCCACGGCCCGCGCGCGTCTTGGCGTCGATCGGGTTGACGCCTGCGGCGACGACGCGGACGAGCAGTTCGCTGAGCACGGGCGAGGGCACATCGAGGATGGCCGGGTGAAGCACGGACGGGCCGCCGGTCGCGTCGAGGACCGATGCGCGCATCGTGGCTGGTGGATCGGGGACTGGCTCGCCGACGGCCTCGGGGCCAGTGGCGGGGCGCAGCGGCCGGAATCTCATCGGTCGCTCCTTCTGCGGGGTGTCGGCGATGGTCGCACTTCATCGTTGAGGAGCGGCGACCTTGTCCGCCTAGTCAAGCCCCACATTGTCTCGCCCGTGTTACGCGGGTGCTACCGTGCGGCTAAACCCGCTCGCGCCGTGACGGCGTCGACGCTCGTCGGAGAGAGCACCTGCTGCGTCACCATGATCGCGGCCCCGAGCACTCCAGCGGTCTCGCCCGCCTGTGACTGGACGATGCCGAGGTGCTGCGTGGCGAGGGGGATCGAGCGCCGGTACACGACCTCCCGCACCCCCGCGAGCAGGTGCTCGCCGGCGCGGGCGATGCTTCCGCCGATCACGATGATCGAGGGGTTCAGCATGTTCACCACGGTCGCGAGCACTTCGCCGACCTCGCGGCCCGCCTGGCGTGTGGCCGCCATGGCGACGGGATTGCCCGCGCGCACCAGATCCACGACGCCCGAGCTTCCGGCCGCATCGAATCCCTGAGCGCGCAGCGCGGCCGCGATCGCGGTGCCGCTTGCGATCGCCTCCAGGTCGCGCTCGTCACCCCGGGGCCGGGGGGAGTCATGGCTGTACGGCACCTGCACATGGCCCATGTCGCCGGCCGAGCCCTGCGCACCCCTTTGCAGGATCCCGCCCGAGATGATGCCGGCGCCGATGCCGGTGGCCACCTTCACGAAGATGAGGTCGTCGACTCCCGGCCACCCCACCGCGTGCTCGCCGAGGGCGAGGATGTTCACGTCGTTGTCGACGAGCACCGGCACATCGAAGGTCTCCTGCACGTAGCCGGGTACGTCGAAACGATCCCACCCCGGCATGATGGGCGGGTTGGTGGGTCGCCCGGTGGAGTGCTCGACGGGACCCGGCACGCCGATGCCCACGCCGACCAGGCGCGCGTCGGCGTGGCCGTCGGCGGCCAGCAGACGACGCCCCTCGGCGAGGACGTCGTCGAGCACCGGCTCCGGGCCGTCGGCGATCACGATCTCCCGCGTGTGCGAGGTGAGGATGTGGCCGGCGAGGTCCGCGACCGCGACGGTCGCGTGGGTGGCGCCGAGATCGACGGCCAGCACGATACCCGCGAGCGGGTTGAAGGCGACGCGCGCGGGCGGCCGCCCTCCCGTCGACACGGCCTCTCCCGCCGGGCGGACGAGGCCCGATGCGAGCAGCACGTCGACCCTGCTCGACACCGTCGAGCGGGCGAGCCCGGTGAGCGTCGCGAGCTCTGCCTTCGTGCGCCCCCGCCCATCGCGGAGGATCTGGAAGATCTCCCCGGCTCCCGGGTTCGCGGGCGCGACGTTGCGCACGAGTTCGACCATGGCGACAGTAAAGCACAGCGACTCCCGCCGTTCGGCATGCGACTTTACGATCACGAACACATCACTTCTGTCGAGCGACTAGCAAAAGGTCGTGGTGCCGTGTCAGAATCGCCACCATGACCACGGCCGTCGTCGACATCGCCGTCGACACATCCCGAACTGCCGCTCACGCCCTCTCCTCCGACGGCGCGCGCGCCCATCCGCGGCGCCGTTCCGCGGCATCCGCTCGGGAGAGCGTTCACGTGGCGACACCGGATGCGGCGCTCGCCGCTTTCGCCGCCGGCGACTCGGCGATCTGCCTGACGCCCTTCACGGACAGCGTGTCGACCGCCCGGCGGCTCGTCGACGCGGCGGAGCATGCCGGTGCCGTGGGGGTCGTCCCCTCCGTCGCCCGCTACCACCCGGCGGTGCGCTCGGCGCGCGATCGGGTGGCCCGTGGAGAACTGGGGATGCTGCTGAGCCTGGACTGCACGTACCTGCAGGATGCGATGCTCGGCACCGATGACCCCCGCCGCTTCGGGGTGGCCTCCTCGAGAGCCTTCGCGGAGCTCGGCTCGCACCTGTGCGATCTCGTCGAGTTCGTCTCGGGCCATCGCATCGCCCGGCTGACCGCGCGCACGCGGCGCGTGTTCGACAGCCGCGGCGGAGCGGTCGTGTCGGGCGAGGACATCGCCACGGTGCTGATCGAAACCGACGGCGGCGCCCTCGGCACGGTCGCCGTGTCGCAGATGGCGGCGGGGCATCCGGATGACGTGACGCTCAACCTGCACGGCACGGCCGGCAGCCTGGGGGTTGCGAGCGAGCGACCGGGAGAGCTGTGGATCGGGCGCCAGGCGGGCTCGCGAGTCGAGGTGCAATCGCGCTCGGCGCGGTCCGAGGACAACGCGTTCGACGCATTCCTCGCGGCGGCGGAAGCCGCGGCCGACGAGTTCCCGCCCCGCGACGTGCCGACGCTTCACGATGGCCTCCGCGCGGCGACGCTCGCCGCGGCCGTCCTCGAATCGGCCGCCCTCGGCACCTGGATCGAAACACCCTACGGCGCCGCCTGATGCGGCATCCTGAATGAACGCAACCCCCACGCAAGGACACACTTCATGACACACCCCGCCATCTCCCTGCAGCTCTACTCGCTCCGCGAGGCACTCGCCGCCGATGCCGCAGGCACCCTCGCCCGCGCAGCGGAAGCGGGGTTCCGGCTCGTCGAGCCCTTCGCCCTCGCCGAGACGGCCGCGAGCATCGCGCCGCTCCTGAGCGCCAACGGGCTCACCGCGCCGACCGCGCACGCACGCGTGCTGGGGGCGGAGCAGGCGCCGATCTTCGAAGCCGCGGCTGCGCTCGGCGTCGTCACCGTCATCGATCCGATGGTCGATCCCGACCGCTGGCAGACGGCCGACTCGGTCGACCGCATCGCCGACGACCTGGCGGATGCGGCGGCGACCGCCGCGACCTTCGGGCTCGGGTTCGGGTACCACAACCACGCCTGGGAGCTCTCCAACCGTGTAGACGGAGGCTCGGCGCTGGAGCGACTCGCCTCGCGCCTGCCGGAATCGGTGGCGCTCGAGGTCGACACGTACTGGGCCGCTCAGGGCGGTGAGGACGTGCCGGCGCTCCTGTCACGGCTCGGTGCCCGGGTGCGGTTCCTGCACGTGAAGGATGCGCCGCTCGATGAGAACGGCATTCTGAGCCCCGACCGCTTCGACCAGGTGCCTGTGGGGGAGGGCGCACTGCCCTGGGCCGACATCCTGGCGGCGGCACCCGCGACCGAGCTCGTGGTCGTGGAGTTCGATGAGTTCCGCGGCGACGTCTTCGACGCATCCGCTCGCAGCAAGGCAGCGCTCGAGGCGCTCGGAGCGCGCGCGTGAGCGGCCCCGTGGGAGTCGGCGTGATCGGCGCCGGTGTGATCAGCAAGCAGTACCTCGAGCACCTGACGACGTACCCCGACGTGCGGGTGCTCTTCGTCGCCGACCTCGACACCGAACGAGCCGCCACCCAGGCGGCGGCCTTCGGGATTCCCGGCTCGGGCTCGGTCGACGAGCTGCTCGCGCAGCCCGATGTCGAGATCGTCGTCAACCTGACCATCCCCGCCGCCCACGTCGAGGTGAGCCTGGCGATCCTCGAGGCCGGCAAGCACGTCTGGAGCGAGAAGCCCATCGGGCTCGATCGCGCCGGGTCGGCGGCCCTGGTGGCGCGCGCGGACGAGCTCGGGCTGCGGATCGGCGTCGCCCCCGACACGATGCTGGGCGCCGGCATCCAGACGGCACTGCGCGCCATCCGCGGCGGAGACATCGGCCGTCCGCTCTCGGCCCTGACGCTCATGCAGTCGCCGGGCCCCGACCTCTGGCACCCCAGCCCGGACTTCCTGTTCCAGGCGGGGGGCGGTCCGGTGCTGGACATGGGCCCCTACTACTTCAGCGCTCTGGTGCACGTCTTCGGCTCGGTCGAGCGCGTGCAGGCCGTCGGCCACCGCGCACAGGAGGTGCGGCGCATCGTCACCGGCCCGCGGGCGGGGGAGGAGTTCGCCGTCACCGAGCCCACGAACGTCGCCCTGCTCCTGGACTTCGCCGACGGCGCGTTCGGGACGAGCCACTTCAGCTTCGATTCCCCGCTCGCGCGGCAGGGATTCGTCGAGATCACGGGCACCGAGGCGACGCTCGTGCTGCCGGATCCGAACACCTTCGGCGGCGCATCGGTGCTCGTCACGCCGGATGGCGAGAAGCGCGAACTGCCGGTGGATGCCGACGGCCAGGGCCGCGGTCTGGGCGTGGTGGACATGGCACGGGCGATCCGCAACGGCGGCGAGCTGCAGGCGGGAGGAGCGCTCGGCCTGCACGTGCTCGACGTGATGCTCTCGACCCTGCAGTCGCTGGAGCGGCGGGCGCCCGTCGTGATCGAGACGGACGCGCCGGTGGCGCCGCCCCTCGTGGATGGGTGGGACGCCCGGGCCGCAACGCTGTAGCGCTGCGGGCTGGGCGCGCGCGGCGGTCAGGACCGCGTGCGCGGGACCTCGCCGGCGGAGAGCGCGTGCAGCAGGTTGGTCAGGTTGCGGATGTCGTCGAGCGACCACTCGTCGAGCGCCTGGCTGAGCCGGTTCTCGGTCGGGCGGCGCGCCTCGGCGAGCCTCGTCGCGCCGGTGTCCGTCATCGACAGCAGGCTCGACCGGCCGTCGGTCGGGTCGGGCGTGCGGGTGACGAGCTCCAGGCCCTCCAGCTCACGCACGGTGCGGCTCACCAGGCCCTTGTCGGCCACCAGCGCTTCGGCGAGCGCCGACAGCGTGATCGGTCCCATGCGCGCGATCGTGCCGAGGATCTTGTAGGCACCGGGCAGCATCCCGGGGCTGATGCGGTTGGCCGTGTCCTGCATGTGCCGCCGGAACTGAGACGCCAGCTCGCCGAACTCGACCTCGAGGGCGCGCACCGCCTCGGTGCGCGCCTCCGTGGTCTGCTGATCGATCATCACGTCGATCCTAGGAGCGGCGCTTCGGGGACGACGCCAGGTCGTCGGCGACCGGGACGGGCCCGGTCGCGTCGAGGGCCGACATCCCCTCGGCCGTGCTGACCGTCGCGAGGTCGGCCTCCGCCGCCGCCATCCGCTCGGACGTCGTCATGCGTGTCAGCGGCTTGTTCGGCAGGAAGAGGATCGCGATGAGGCTGACGATCGCCACCGGAACAGCGATGAGGAAGGAGTGCGCGATCGCCTGGGCGTAGATGTCCTCGACGATGACGCGCACCGACTCGGGGAGGGCGCTGACGGTCGGCAGTGTGCCGGACTGCAGCTGTGCGGCGACGTCGGCACCGGCGGCGCCGAGACCGGCGATGGCGGCGCCGAGCGCCTCCTTGCTCGTGGCGAAGAGGTCCGTTGCCGCCGTGGCGAGGGCCGCGCCCATGACGGAGACGCCGACGGTGCCGCCAAGGCTGCGGAAGAAGGCGACGCCTGAGCTCGCGACACCCATCTCCTCGGGGCGCGCCGTGTTCTGCACGATCAGCACGAGGTTCTGCATCGTCATGCCGACGCCGGCGCCGAGCAGGAACATGTACACCGAGACGAGGATGAACGGGGTGTCGTAGTGCAGGGTCGCCAGCAGGCTCGACCCGGTGATCAGCAGCACGCTGCCGACGATGAGGTACGGCTTCCAGTGCCCGAAGCGGCTGATCAGCTGACCGACGACGATCGAGGCGATGAGCAGCCCGGCGATCATGGGAAGCGTCATGAGGCCTGCCTCGGCGGGCGTCGCGCCCCGTGCCATCTGCATGTACTGGCTCAGGAAGACCGACGTGCCGAACATGGCCATCCCGGTGGCGATCGAGGCGATCGTGGCGAGGGTGAAGGTGCGGTTGCGGAACAGCGACAGCGGGATGAGCGGCTCGCGGGAGCGCAGCTCGACGAGCACGAAGAGGATGGCGCCGAGCAGGGCGCCGCCCGCCATCAGGATCGTCTCGATGCTCCACCAGTCGTAGGACTTGCCGGCGTTCGTGATCCAGATCAGCAGGAGGGAGACGGATGCCGACAGCAGCACGATTCCGAGGTAGTCGATGCGGGCCTTGCGGGTCGCGCGGTGAGGCAGGTGCAGGGTGACCTGCAGGATGATGAGCGCGGCGATCGCGAAGGGGATGGCGACGTAGAAGTTCCAGCGCCAGCCGATGCCTTCGGTGATGAACCCGCCGAGCAGGGGGCCGCCGATCGTGCCGAGCGCCATGACGGCACCGAAGAGGCCCATGTAGCGCCCGCGCTCGCGGGGGCTGATGATGTCGGCCATGATGATCTGGCTGAGGGCGGCCAAGCCGCCGGCGCCCACGCCCTGGACCGCGCGGAAGGCGATGAGCGTGCCGGGGTCCTGCGAGAAGCCGGCCGCCGCGGTGGCGAGCACGAAGATGACGAGCGCGATCTGGATCAGCAGCTTGCGGTCGAAGAGGTCGGCGAGCTTGCCCCAGATCGGCGTGAAGATCGCGGTCGTGAGCAGCGTCGCGGTGACGACCCAGGTGAAGGCGGCCTGGTCACCGCCGATGTCGTGGATGATGACGGGCAGCGACGTCGAGACGACGGTGGCGGCCAGGATCGACACGAACATCCCGAGCAGCAGGCCCGAGAGCGACTGCAGCACCTTCCGGTGCGACATGGGTGCGGGTGCCTCTGCGGAGGACGCGGGTTCAGCGGTGGCCATGTACCGGCCTTTCACGACGGGGATGGCGCGACGGCGATGGCGCGATGGTTGACTTGAGTCAACTATACCGCGGTCGTTGACTTCCGTCAACCAATTTCTGTTCGGGGCGATGCCGCGTTCGGGCGCCGCCGGGTTCAGCCGGCGCTGCGTGGGGCAGCGCTCGATCGGGGGCAGCGCGCAGCGCTCAGTCGGCCAGGGCGAGGGCCCGGAACACCTCGCGGGGCATTGCCCGCGGCATCCGCTCGGCTTCTTCTCGGATGGCCGGCGCTCGCTGCGTCGTGCGCCGGTGAAGTTCGTCGATGAGGGATGTCGCGAGCCGCACCAGCCGGGCGATCTCGACCTCGTCGCGCTCGATCCAGGCGCACTTCGGCTCTTCGTCGATGGGCACGAAGCCGTCGTGCTCCTCCCACGCGATGAGCGTGCGCTCGGCGCCGAGCACGTGCTGCTGCCACCACACCTGACGCATGTACGACCGGGGGATGCTGCGCCACTCCTTCGCGGTGGTCTTGATCTCGCAGAGGGTGACGCGTCCGGTGGCGTCCACCGCCACGCCGTCGGGCGTGGCCAGGTGGCGCTTCTCGATCACGGCGTGGAAGAGCGCGCTCGAGGGCAGGATCCCGTGCGTCGCCGCCACCCATCGCGCGATCTCGGGCTCGCGCTCGCGGCCGTGCGCCGTATAGGCGTTGCCGGAGAACCTCGTGCCCATGAGCTTGGCGTCGGCGGCCTTCGCGATGGCGTTCTCGGAGGTCAGCGTGGCGACATCCGTCGCCGTGATCCCGCGGGACCGAGCACGCACCCACGCCACGCGGTCGCGGCTGTCCGCGACGATACGAGCGGCGAGTTCCGGGGTCACGCATCGACCCTAACCCCGGCCGCCGACCAGAACCCGGCGCGCCGCTCGATTTCCCGGTTTCCGCTTGTTCCGAACCGCTCCCACCCCGCCGAGTGCACGGGAAGCCGCCGAACACACGGCTTGCCACCGTGGCGACACCGTGCACTCGGCGGCAAGCCGTGCGCTCGACGAGGAGTAATCGACGATGAGCGCTCCTCCACAGCCCCCCATGAGAGAGGACCTGCCGACGGTGAGCGGGAACGCTCGGAAACCGGATCTGGCATGCCCGAGCATGACGTGTGCGGCGGATCGTGGAGTGCGAAGAACTGATGCGGGCCCTGCGTGCGCGAGTGCACCTGCGGGGGGACGGATGGACGGAGAGATCCATCGCGGCGGCGGTGGATGAAGGTCGCCTCCATCGAGTGCGTCGCGGGTGGTACCTCGATGGCGCATTGTGGCGCGAGTTGTGGGCGGAAGGCCAACACTTGGCGCACGTTCTGGCGGTGTCGCGGGATGCCACCAGCCGCGACTCTGTGATGTCGCACACTTCCGCTGCCGTGCTGTGGGGGCTTCCGCTGTTCCGCCTTGCGCCTCGCAGGGTGCACATGACGACGGCCAACCCGATACGGATCTCCAGTGCGCCCGACGTCATGCGTCACTGCGCCGTTCTGGCGGAAGCGGAGGTCACGAGCCGCAATGGAATTCAGTGCACGACGCTTGAACGCACCGTGTTCGATCTGGCGCGCACCGTTTCGCCCGAGGCCGCTGTGAGCGTGGCGGACGCCGGCCTGCGCCTCGTCGCCGTGTCCGGGCAGTACCAGGATGAGGCGGCCGCGGCCCGCTGGCGCGGCACGCTTCGGGAGATGGCGTCCGCGGAGCGCGGGAGCCGCGGCATCCGCCAAGCGCGACACGTGATCGAGTTCGCCGACGGTCGCGCTCAGCTGCCGGGTGAGAGCGTCAGCCGGCTGCACCTCGCCCGCCTGGGCTTCGCCACGCCGCGCCTGCAGGTCGCGGTGGCCGACGGGCGCGGAGGGAGCTACTGGATGGACTTCGCACTCGACGATGTGCACTCGTTCGGAGAGTTCGACGGCAAGGGGAAATACCTCGATGAGTCGCTTCGCTCCGGCCGCTCGATCGAGGAAGTCATGCTCGCCGAGAAGGTCCGCGAGGACTGGATTCGCGGCACGACTCAGCGACGCTTCGCGCGGTGGGGTGACGAGCACATCGGATCGTTCGGCGCACTGGGACGAAGGCTCGCCGCTTTCGCCATCCACCCCTCCGGCCGCGCCTGACCGCCCCCGACGACATCGGCGCCGAGGGAACGGCTTCGCGCCGAATGCACCGGATCTATGCGCGGATAGGCCGTGCGTTCGACGATGAGCCGTGCGCTCGGCGGCAGGAAAGGGGAGGAGGGGCGCCGATTTGGGGGGACGGCGGGAATCGGGTAGCCTTGGTCCTAGCCAAAGACCGCCGGTCATCGGCGTGCGTGCAAGCGCACAACGATCGAAGCTCTGCAGTGCAGGGGCCCGCGCAGGTGTACAGATGTTCTCCCGGGTTCGGGAATTCAGCTCCGTGCGCTTGCGCCGGAGCTTTTTCATTGCCCGCCCCAGATCGCGACACCCGGCCTCGAGGCAGGCGCCCCACAATTGCGGAGCGTCTCGTACAAAAAAGGAGTGGCCATGGCGCAGAAGGAAGCATCGGTCGCCGAGCTCACGAAGCAATTCGAGGACTCGACCGCCGTTCTGCTGACCGAATACCGCGGCCTGTCGGTGGCTGAGCTCAAGGAGCTCCGCAACAACATCCGTCAGGACGCCAGCTACGCCGTGGTGAAGAACACGCTGACCAGGATCGCGGCGAACAACGCCGGGATCTCGGAGCTGGATGACGAGCTTCAGGGCCCGTCCGCCATCGCCTTCGTTCACGGTGACCCCGTCGCCGTGGCCAAGGGCCTGCGCGCCTTCGCCAAGGCACACCCTCTTCTGGTGATCAAGGGCGGCTATTTCGATGGCTCCGCCCTGAGCCCCGCAGAGGTAGGCAAGCTCGCCGACCTCGAGAGCCGTGAAGTGCTGCTGGCGAAGCTCGCCGGTGCCATGAAGGCCTCGCTGTTCGGAGCTGCATATCTGTTCAACGCACCGCTGTCGAAGGCCGTTCGCACGGTCGACGCGCTGCGCGAGAAGCAGGAGTCCGCGGCTTAGGCCTCGGCGTTCAACCCCAATCAAGGAGAAACATCATGGCAAAGCTCACCACTGACGAGCTTCTCGACGCCTTCAAGGAGCTCACGCTCATCGAGCTCAGCGAGTTCGTCAAGGCCTTCGAGGAGACCTTCGAGGTCACCGCCGCGGCGCCCGTCGCCGTTGCCGGCCCGGCCGCCGCCGGTGCCGCCCCCGCCGAAGAGGTCGAGGAGCAGACGGCGTTCGACGTCGTGCTCGAGGCCGCCGGCGAGAAGAAGATCCAGGTCATCAAGGTCGTCCGCGAGCTCACCTCGCTCGGCCTCGGCGAGGCCAAGGCCGTCGTCGACGGTGCTCCCAAGGCCGTCCTCGAGGGCGTCACCAAGGAAGCCGCTGACAAGGGCAAGGCCGCTCTCGAAGAGGCCGGCGCGACCGTCACCCTGAAGTAGTCCTCCGCGCCACAGGCGCAACCGGACAACACCACGAAGGCCCCGGATGTCGCATCCGGGGCTTTCGTGTGCCTGGGCACCACCCGAGGCGTCAAGTGCATTCGAAAATGCCCGTCCTCGGAGAATTCGACCAACAGCCCGCACGGAAGCGTGAGCCTGAGGGGCGCGATCGCCGCGCGCGACTAGTGCGCAGCGCGCAACCGGGTGCCCGCCGTGACCGCCGATGACTGCGGGTCCACGGGCCCGGTGGAGCTCCGGACGACGAGGCGTGCCGTCAACAGCACGTCGACCGGGGCGGCCGGCGGGTTGCGGAGCTGGGCCAGCAGCAGTTCGACAGCGGCCGCTCCCTGCTCCCGGGGGATCTGCCGCAGCGTCGTCAGCGAGAACATCTCGGCGTACTCGTGGTCGTCGATGCCCACTACGCTCAGGTCGCTCGGCACCTGGATCCCCAGCCGTCGAGCGGCGATGATCGCCCCGATGGCGACCTCGTCGCACACCGCGACGATGCCCGTCGGCCGGCGCCGGATGTCGCCGAGCAGGTCTACGGCGGCCTCGTACCCACCCGGCAGACTCACCTCGGACGGCACATGCGTCGCGAGGTCGGCGATGCCGGCATCCGCCATCGTCGCGCGGTACCCGCGCAGCCTCTGACGGTCGACGTTCGCGCCGTGCTCGCCCGCCGGCCCGCCGATGAACGCGATGCGGCGGTGCCCGAGCGTGATCAGGTGCTCGGTGGCGCGCCGGGCGGTGTGGTCGTCGTCAATGGCGACGACGCTCGACGCCCCTGGCAGACCCACGACGCTCACCAGCGGGCGGCCGACGCGACGGAGCAGCTCGAGCTCGCCGTCCTCGGGCTCGATCCCGACCGCGATGAGCCCGTCGAACCGCTTGCGCGCCAGGAAGTCGCCGAAGATCCGGGCGCGCCCCGGAGTGCCCGGCTTCGCGTCGTACAGGGTGAGGTCGAGGCCGTGCTGCAGGAGCGCGCCCTGAATGCCCTCGAGCACCTCCGCGAAGAACCAGCGGTTGGCGTACGGCATGATGACGCCGATGTTGGACGTACGGCCGGTCGCCAGGCTGACGGCGTTCGTGGATGCCGTGTAGCCCAGCTCGTCGGCCGCCGCACGGACGCGCGCCCGCGTGTCCGGGGCGACGTAGCCGTTGCCGGTCAGCGCGCGGCTGGCCGTCGCCTTCGACACGGCGGCGAGGCGGGCGACGTCGGAGATGCCGGCCATGTCGCTCCCGTCCGTCCGCACCCGTCGATAAAGGGCACCGGTCCTCGCACGCGAGGTGGGGACGCCCGAAATATGGAAACGGTTCCATGCAAAAAATGGGTGACCGAATCGTCCTCAGTGTGCCGAGGAGTGGTACAGAAGGTCAATATCAGCCCGGATTGGCGTTACCCAGTTGTGACATCGCATCCTTTGTGTGTCCGCGTACCTGTCCTCTACGGTGATGATGGAATCGGTTCCCGAACGAGCGACCGGGCTTCTCTGTCCATGCGCGCGAATCGAACGACACTTATGTGGAGGCAGAACAAATGAATGGAATGCGCTCATCCGTACGTCGTCGGGCGGCGGTGGGGCTCGGCGTCATGGCGATCTCGACCCTGGTGCTGGCCGGCTGTGCCGAAGGCGGGGGCGACGAAGGAGGCGACTCCGGCTCGGTCGAGGGTGAAACCGTCCGGATCTCCGGTGGCATCACCGGCATCGAGGCCGAGAACATGCAGAAGTCCTTCGACAGCTTCACCGAGGAGACCGGCATCGTCGTCGAGTACACCGGCGACAAGGGCTTCGAGGGCAACATCGTCACGAAGGTGCAGGGTGGAGACGCCCCCGACATCGCGATCGTGCCGCAGCCCGGTCTGCTGAGGACTCTCGTCGGAACCGGCGAGGTCGTCGAAGCGCCCGATGGCGTCGTGGAGAACGTCGACGCGAACTGGTCGGAGGACTGGAAGGCGTATGGAACCGTCGACGACGTCTTCTACGCCGCACCGATGCTCGCCAACGTCAAGGGCTACGTCTGGTACTCGCCGGCCGACTTCGAAGAGTGGGGCGTCCAGGTGCCGCAGACGTGGGACCAGTTGCTGGAGCTCACCGCGACGATTCGAGAGAAGACCGGCGGCCCCGCGTGGTGCGCGGGCTTCGAGTCTGAGGCGGCGTCCGGCTGGCCCGGCACCGACTGGATCGAGGACATCGTCCTTCGTCAGTCAGGCCCCGAGGTTTACGACCAGTGGGTCGCGGGTGACGTCAAGTTCACCGATCCGGAAATCGCCGACGCGTTCGACGCCCTCGACGAGATCCTCCGCAATCCCGACAACGTCAACGCGGGCTTCGGCGATGTGCGCAGCATCAACTCGACGGCCTTCGCGGCCGTCGCCGCTCCGGTCGCCACCGGCGCCTGCCCGCTGACACACCAGGCGTCGTTCCTCTCGGCGAACTTCCTCGATGTCGAGAACGCAGAGGGAGAGGTGCCGACGGTCGCTCCGGACGGTGACGTCTACGCGTTCGTCCTCCCCGGATTCACAGAGGGCGAAACGACGATCGAGGTTGCCGGCGAGTTCGTCACCGCGTTCTCGGACGACGCTGCCACGGTGCAGGTGCTCGAATACATGTCCACTCCCGAGTGGGCGGACGAGCGCGTCAGCCTCGGCGGGAACGTCTCCGCCAACCTCAACGCCGATCCGAGCTTGGCCTCGAGCCAGTTCCTCACCGAGGCGATGGAACTGCTTCAGGACCCGAACACCACGGTGCGCTTCGACGGCTCGGACTTGATGCCGTCGACCGTCGGCGCCGGATCCTTCTGGAAGGGCATGATCAGCTGGATCGACGGCGAGGACACGGAGACGGTGCTCAGCGACATCCAGGCCGGCTACGAGAACTAGTCGGATGATTCGATGCGGTGGGGCCGCGCGCCGGGAGGCGGGCGGCTCCACCGCACCATTCATCACCGCCGGTCACCGCGGTTCACCCGCTGACCGACGCCCCCTCGAAGAGCTCGATGCCTCACTGGGAAGGTGCTCATGACCGCAACAACCAAGCTGCCGGATGCCGAGAAACGCTCGGGAGACAAGGTTCCGTCAACCCGCCGGGGACGAAACTCGGCCCGCGAGAACAGCAAGACCACGATCGTCGTCACCATCGGGCTGATCCTGATCGCGGCCCTGTTCATCTTCATGGTCACCCGACCACCGACGGAAGATGCGCCGCCGACCTCTCTCGGCTTCTCCCTGAACAGCTTCTTCAAGTGGATCGGCGACCTGGGCCCGATCGTCCAGATCCCGATCGCCGTGCTGGCATTCGGCATCCTGGTCGCCGTCATCCTTCTGCTGATCGAGTACGCGGCCCGCCCGGGGCGCCTCTACTTCTGGCTGCGTCTCGCCGCCTGCTTCCTCCTGCCTACACTCGCCTTCATGGTGCTGCGGCCCTATCAGAACGCCGTTCTCTACGTCATTGCGATCGCCCTGATCCTCGGTGGCCTGCTCTTCTGGGTGGACTACCGCTCGAGCAAGGGCGCCGGCTACTTCTTCCAGCTCGTGCTGTTCACCGCGCCGGCGCTCATCCTGCTTCTCGTCGGCCTCGTCTATCCCGCGATGGCCACGGTCGTCCAGTCGTTCTTCGACAAGACGGGCGAGAACTTCGTCGGCCTGGAGAACTACGTCTGGACCTTCACCAATCCGGAGGGCTTCTGGTCGGTCATCAACACGATCATCTGGGTGATCGTGGCTCCGACGTTCGCGACGGTCGTCGGGCTCGCCTATGCGGTGTTCATCGACCGTGCGCGCGGCGAGAGGGTGCTGAAGCTTCTGATCTTCATGCCCTTCGCGATCTCGTTCGTCGGTGCCGGCATCATCTGGAAGCTGATGTACGACTATCGCCAGGAGGATCAGGTCGGGCTTCTGAACGCCATCGTCGTCGCCTTCGGTGGGCAGCCGGTCTCGTGGCTCGCGGTCGAGCCGCTCATCAACACGTTCTTCCTCCTGGTGGTCTTCATCTGGAGCCAGACCGGTCTCGCGATGGTCATCCTCTCGGCCGCGGTGAAAGCCGTGCCCACCGAGCAGATGGAAGCGGCCGAGCTCGACGGGACGAGCGCCTGGGAGAGGTTCGTCAACGTCACCGTCCCCGGCATCCGTTCCTCGATCGTCGTCGTGCTCACCACCATCGCCATCGGAGCGCTCAAGATCTACGACGTCGTCGCCGTCATGACCGGTGGCCGCAACAACTCGACCGTCCTCGCGTTCGAGATGGTCAACCAGCAGCAGCGATTCCAGAGTTATGGGCACTCCGCGGCTCTCGCCGTCGTGCTCTTCCTCTTCGTCGTCCCGCTCATCGTGTTCAACGTCATCCAGATCAGGAAGCAGAGGGAGATCCGATGACCATCTCCACCGTCGCCATCGAGCCGAACCTCGATCCCCGATCCGCGCGCCAGCTCGCGCGCGACACGCGAAAGCACGAGAAGGAGGCGCAGAGGCGCGCCACCTCGAAGGGCGCCACGATCGCGGCGATCATCATCGCGTTCTTCTGGACGATCCCCACTTTCGGGCTTCTCGTCACGTCCTTCCGCCCGCCGGCCGACACGCAGACGTCCGGCTGGTGGACGGTGTTCCTCGACCCGTCCTTCACCTTCAGCAACTACTCCGCGGCGCTCACCTCCGGCGGGACGGCGCTGACCCTGTGGGAGTCCTTCCTCAACTCGCTGGCGATCACCATCCCGGCGACCATGGTGCCGCTCTGCGTGGCGGCGCTGATCGCATACGCGATCGCGTGGATCGACTTCCGCGGGAAGTTCGTGCTCTTCGTGGCGATCTTCGCCCTCCAGATCTTCCCGCTGCAGATCGCCCTCGTACCGCTGCTGAGCCTCTTCTCGCGTGGCCTCACCATCAACGAGGTCACGATCTTCCCCGGCTTCGATCTGCGTGAAGTGGATCACAGCTTCGCGACGGTGTGGATCGCGCACGCGATCTTCGCCCTGCCGCTCGCGGTGTTCCTGCTGCACAACTTCATCTCGGAGATCCCGAGCGAGGTCATCGAGGCGGCGCGCGTGGACGGCGCCGGCCATGGTCAGATCTTCTTCCGGATGATCATTCCGCTCTCGGCGCCGGCGCTCGCTTCGCTGGCCGTGCTTCAGTTCATCTGGGTGTGGAACGACCTGCTGGTGGCGACGATCTTCGCTCCGTCGTCCTCACTGCCCATGACGCAATCCCTGGCGTCTCTCTCGGGCACCTGGGGCAACCAGTGGTTCCTGCAGGCCGCGGGCACGTTCCTCACGATCGCGACCCCTCTGGTCGTGTTCTTCGCGCTGCAGCGCTTCTTCGTGCGCGGCCTTCTCGCGGGGGCGACGAAGGGCTGACCCCGTCCGCACCGGCGTGACGCGCGCCCCGCATCCTTGGACGCGGGGCGCGCGTCACGCCTAGGGTGAAGCCATGGACCCCACGGCCGGAAACACCGTCCTGGACGCCGCGCGGGGCCTTAGCAGCGCCGAGGTCGCCGAACGCGTCGCCGCCGGAAAGACCAATGCCTACGCCTCCGGATCAAGCCGAAGCGCCTGGAACATCGTCCGCGCGAACGTGTTCACTCTGTTCAACGGGATCGTCGGCGCCTGCTTCCTCGTCCTCCTCCTCGTCGGGCGGTGGCAGGATGCGCTGTTCGGCCTCGCGGCGTTCGGGAACGCGGTCATCGGATGCTTCCAGGAGTTCCGCGCGAAGTCCGCCCTCGATCGCCTGGCCCTGCTCAACGCACCCCTTGCGCGCCTGCGCCGCGACGACGCGGAAGTCAGTGTGGCATCGGGGGAGGTCGTGCTGGACGACATCCTCGTGCTTCGCGCCGGCGATCAGGTGCCCGCCGACGCCGTGATCGTCGCGTCCCGGGCGCTGCAGATAGACGAGTCGATGCTGACCGGCGAATCGGATGCCGTCGACAAGGGCCCGGGCGACGAGGCGCTGTCCGGGTCCATCGTCGTCGCAGGGGAGGGCGAGGGCCGCGTCGTCAAGGTCGGCGCCGATTCGTACGCGAACAAGTTCGCCGACGAGGCGAAGCGGTTCTCCCTGGTCCGGTCGGAGCTGCGCAGCTCCATCGACCGTGTGCTGAAGTGGGTCGGCTGGGGCATCGGTCCCATCGGCCTCCTGGTGCTGAACGCCCAGATGATGGTCGCCGGCGGATGGGTGACCGCGGTGCAGACCGGCACCTGGGAGCAGGCGGTGGTCAACACGATCGCGGCGCTCACGGCCATGATCCCGCTCGGTCTCGTGCTGATGACCTCGATCGCGTTCGCCGTCGCCGCGGCCAAGCTCGCATCGAAACAAGTGCTCGTCAACGAGCTCGCGGCGGTCGAGGGCCTCGCCCGTGTGGATGTGATCTGCCTCGACAAGACGGGCACCCTGACGGCGGGCGAGATCGAGTTCGACGGCGCGCATCCGCTCACCGCTCCGCCGGCGGGTTGGGAAGGGGCCCTCGCCTGGTACGGGGCGGCGCGGGATGCCAACGCCACGGCGCGGTGCCTCGCGGTGCCGTTCCCGGCGGAAGGCCCCCGGGACGTCACGGCGTACGTCCCGTTCTCGTCGGCGCGGAAGTGGAGCGCCGTCTCTTTCGGTGACGCCGCCGCGGGCACCTGGGTGCTCGGTGCCCCTGAGATGGTCTTCGGGGACGCGGCATCCGACGCCTCCACGGCACTCGGCTCGCGCGTGACGACCCTCGCCTCCTCGGGCCGCCGTACTCTGGTGCTCGCCCGCACGGACGGGGGCATGACCGACGAAAGCGTCGAGGCGGAGCGGCTGCCGGAGGACGCCGTGCCGGTGGCGCTGCTGACCTTCCGGGAGCAGGTTCGGTCGGATGCCGCTCAGACTCTGACCTACTTCCGCAGGCAGGGAGTCGGCATCCGGATCATCTCCGGTGACAACCCACGCACGGTTGCGGCGATCGCGCGGGAAGTGGGCGTCGATGTCGACGAGGGATACGACGCGCGGAAGCTGCCGGAGGACGACGCCGCCCTCGCCGATGTGCTCGAGACCAGCCTCGTGTTCGGGCGCGTGACGCCCGAGCAGAAGAAGCGGATGGTGGTGGCCCTGCAGGCGCGCGGCCACACCGTCGCGATGACCGGCGACGGGGTCAACGACGCCCTCGCGATCAAGACGGCCGACATGGGCATCGCGATGAACTCCGGCTCCGCCGCCACCAAGGCCGTCGCCCGACTGGTTCTGCTCGACGGCCAGTTCTCACACCTCCCCGACGTCGTCGCCGAGGGTCGTCAGGTGATCGCCAACATCGAGCGTGTGTCGATGCTCTTCCTGACGAAGACCGCCTATGCGACGGCGCTGGCGGTGATCTTCGGCCTGCTCGTGCTCGAGTTCCCGTTCCTGCCCCGGCAGCTCTCGATCACCGATGGCCTGACGATCGGCATCCCGGCGTTCTTCCTCGCGCTGCTGCCGAACACGCAGCGCTACGTGCCGGGGTTTCTGAAGCGGTCGCTGATGTTCGCGATCCCCGCCGGGCTGGTCATCTCCGCCGCCCTGACGACGTACACTCTCGGCGCGATGGCACTGTCGGTACCCGAGCCTGAACTTCGGACGGGCTCCACGATCATCCTGGCGATCGTCGGCATCTGGGTGCTCACCGTGCTCTCGCGTCCGATCACGCGGTTCAAGGTGCTCGTGATCGGTGCCATGTTCGTGGCGCTGGTCGCCGTCTTCACGTTTCCCCTGACCACGGAGTTCTTCCAGCTCGTCGACCCTGGCGAGGACGCTGCGGTCCTGATCACGATCGTCACGGCGCTGACGATCGGCGCCATCGAGATCGTGCGGTTCTTCCATCGCCGCTTTGTCGCGAAGGCCCTCGCGACGGCGTGAAAGTCAGGCGGTCCCGACGGCCGGGTCGTCGACCCGGCGGATCACGAAGTAGCGGGAACCCGGCGGCACCCACATCGCCACGATGATCACGGCGCCCAGCAGCATCTTGACGCCGGCCGGCAAGTCCCACGTCTCTGTGGTCAGGATGGTGAGCACGTCCAGGACCATGAGCACGGCGACGTAGATCGTGACCAGAAGCCGCGCCAGGCGGCTGCCCCGCGCGATCGCCGAGCCGCCCGCGATCGTCAGCAGCCCGAGCAGGATGATCGCCGCGCCGAGAAGGGAGACCGGAAGGACGGTGTTCGCGTCGCTCACGGTGTAGCGGCTCAAGAGAACGAGCACCCCGAGAACGACGTTGGACAGGCCGGACAGGTAGATCAGCACGACGGTCACCCGGATGACGAGGGGCTGCGTCAGCCGTGCCGGGGTCGTCGTGGTGTCCACGCGACCACTGTAACCACCGCAGCCGATCGCCACGCGGGCGTCGTCAGCATCGGCGTGACACGGGTATGGGTCAGCAGCCGAGGCGCCGCTGAATCGACTGCATCGCGTCGATCTCGCTCTGCTGCACGGACCCCATGGACTTCGCGACCGCGAGCACCCGCGCCCGCTCGCCGCGCTCGCCGATGGCATCCACCATGTCGATCGCGCCCTCGTGGTGCCTGATCATCAGCTCCAGGAACAGGCAGTCCGCCTCGGTGCCGGTCGCCGCATCCAGGGCGGCGAGTTCGGCTGGCGTGGCCATGCCCATGGCGGCACGCAGCTCGTCATCGGTGGCCGATGGGCCGACGTCGTGGCCGGAATGCGACCCCGAGGCATCCGACATCCACCCCATCAGCGGCTCGCCCGATTGCGGCAGGCCCCACTGCACCAGCCAGCCGTACATCTCGCCCGCCTGCGCCGACTGCGCTGTCGCCATGTCGTACGCGAGGGTGCGGACGCCCTCGTCTTCGGTCTTCTCGTAGATGAGCATCGCCATCTGGACCGCCTGACCGTGATGCACCTGCATGTCGCGCGCGAAGCCGGCATCCGCCGAATCGGTCGTGGGTGCGGGGGGAGCGGCGCCCGTGCCGAACGCCGTGAACCGCCCGATGCCGAACGCCAGCGCGGCGACCGCGAGGATCGCCGATCCGATGAGCAGCCACCGAGGCGGCGACGAGCTGCGCTCGGAGTCGGTCACGACGTGGACCTACTCCTTGCCGGGGCCATCGATCGCGCCGGAGCACGTCGCCGACGGCTCGGGAACATTCTGGTTGCGCCAGTACTCCTCGAAGAACTGCGGGATGCGCTCATCGGCGGCCGAGTCGAGCTTGAGCTGCGCGTTCCACGCGCTCATCACGATCGGGGAATCGAGGTCCTCGTAGGGGGAGAGGATGACGTAGCTGGAGGGCATCTCGGCCTTCAGCGCATCCAGCTCCTCGCCGGTCACCCGGGAGGCGTCGTACGTGACCCACACGGCACCGTGCTCCAAGGAGTGCACGGCGTTCTCGTTCTGCTGCGGCTCGCTGTAGATGCCGCAGTTCAGCCACGCCGGGTTGTGCGCTCCGCCGGCCGGGGGGCTCTGCGGGTAGTCGACCGGGTCCTCGACGTGCAGGGTCTCGTTCGTGAAGGTCTCGACGCCCTCGATCTCGGCGCCATCCCCGCCCGCCTCGTACTGCACGGCAGGTGCCGGCGCGAAGACGAACGATGCCACGACAACAGCGACGACGACCAGTGCCCCGGTGATTCCCACGGCCCACCAGACCAGCTTGCTGCGGCGGCGCTTGGCCAGCTGCTTCTGGTACTCGGCGAGCTTCTCCTGACGCCGCTGCTCGCGTTGCTGCTTCACGGTGAGGTTGATCTCGGCCTGCTTCACGGGGTTGCCGCTTGCGCGCTTCTCGGTCGGGGTCACCCCTCGATCTTAAGTGATCGCACCAGGGGGAATCCTGTGCGCGGGGCACCGGCCGTCTACCCTGGAGGCGTGAAGTACGCCGAGACGATCGTCGACCTGGTCGGCGACACCCCACTGGTCAGACTGAACCACGTGACCGATGGGCTCCGGTGCACCGTCCTGGTCAAGCTGGAGTACTTCAACCCCGGCGGCTCCAGCAAGGACCGCATCGCGACCCGCATCATCGATGCCGCGGAGGAAGCCGGCCTGCTCAATCCCGGGGGCACGATCGTGGAACCCACCAGCGGCAACACGGGCGTCGGTCTGGCCCTGGTCGCCCAGCAGCGCGGCTACCGGTGCGTCTTCGTGCTGCCCGACAAGGTCGGCGAAGACAAGATCAATGTGCTGACGGCGTATGGCGCCGAGGTGGTCGTGACACCGACATCCGTCCCCGCCGACAGTCCCGAGTCCTACTACAGCGTCAGCGATCGGCTGGCGCGGGAGATCCCGGGGGCGTTCAAACCCAACCAGTACGAGAACCCCAACGGGCCCCGCAGCCACTACGAGACCACCGGGCCCGAGATCTGGCGCGACACCGACGGGGGCGTGACGCATTTCGTCGCGGGCGTCGGCACTGGAGGGACCATCAGCGGTACCGGGCGTTACCTGCGCGACGTATCGGGGGAGACCGTGCGCATCATCGGCGTCGACCCCGTCGGCTCGGTCTACAGCGGCGGCACCGGGCGACCCTACCTCGTCGAGGGCGTCGGCGAGGACATCTGGCCCGGCGCCTACGACCCGACGGTTCCGCACGAGATCGTCGCCGTCTCCGACGCGGAGTCGTTCGCGATGACGCGCCGGCTCGCACGCGAGGAAGGCATCCTCGTCGGCGGCTCGAGCGGGATGGCGGTGGTCGGCGCCCTGCGGGCGGCCCGGGACCTGCCGGAGGACGCCGTCGTGGTCGTCCTGCTGCCGGACGGCGGCCGCGGGTACCTCGGCAAGATCTTCAACGAGCGGTGGATGCGCTCGTACGGGTTCACCGACGTCGGCGAGAGCGAAACGGTCGCCGACGTTGTCGCCACGCGGGGAGGCGACATCCCCGAACTGGTGCACGCTCACCCGAGCGACACCGTGCTCGAGGCGATCCAGATGATGAGCGAGTTCGGCGTCTCGCAGCTGGTCGTGCTGAGCGCCGAGCCGCCGGTCGTCATGGGTGAGGTCGTCGGGTCGATCGATGAGAGCGGGCTGCTCGATCGGGTCTTCCGCGGTGAGGCGAAGGTGACGGATGCCGTCGGCCTGCATGTCGCGCCGACGCTGCCCCTGGTCGGCATCCACGATTCGGTGGCCGAGGCTCGTGAGGCGCTCGCCCACGCCGACGCGCTGCTCGTGACGAGGGACGGGTCGCCCCACACCGTCCTCACCCGCCAGGACCTACTGGCGTACCTATCGCGCTGAGCCCCCTGCGGGCGTGGGTAGGCTCGGAAACCATGAGCGAGCAGCACTTCAACACCCGCGCCATCCATGCGGGACAGCGTTTCGACCCGACGACCGGGGCCATCATCCCCCCGATCTTCCAGACCTCGACCTTCGTGCAGGACGGCATCGGAGGGTTGCGGGGAGGGTACGAATACGCGCGATCGGGCAACCCGACCCGTACGGCGCTGGAGGAGCAGATCGCCTCGCTCGAGGGCGGTGCCCACGCCCTGTCCTTCGCCTCGGGCCTCGCCGCGGAGGACGCGCTGCTGCGCGCCATCCTGAAGCCCGGCGATCATGTCGTGCTCGGCAACGACGCGTATGGCGGCACGTACCGCCTGCTGACCCGGATCTTCGGCCCCTGGGGCATCGAGACCACCACGGTCGAGATGAGCGATGCGGATGCCGTGCGCCAGGCCCTCCGACCGGGAAAGACCAAGGTGCTCTGGGTCGAGACGCCCAGCAACCCGCTGCTCAAGATCACCGACATCGCCGCGCTCGACGCCCTCGCACACGAGGCCGGTGCCATCGCCGTGGTGGACAACACGTTCGCGTCGCCGGCGCTGCAGCAGCCGCTCGCCCTCGGCGCCGATGTGGTGGTGCACTCGACCACCAAGTACCTCGGCGGCCACTCCGACGTCCTCGGGGGCGCCATCGTCGTAAACGACGAGGCGATCCGTGACGCGGTGGCCTTCCATCAGTTCGCCGCGGGGGCCGTGTCCGGCCCCTTCGACGCGTGGCTCACCACTCGTGGGATCAAGACGCTTGCCCTGCGGATGCAGCGCCATAGCGAGAACGCGCAGGCGGTGGCGGAGTGGGCCGCCGGCCGTTCGGAGTTCGACGCCGTCTACTACCCGGGCCTCGACACGCACCCGGGGCACGAGATCGCCGCACGGCAGATGACCGGGTTCGGAGGGATGGTCTCGCTGGCGCTCGCCGCCGGCCCCGGCGCCGCCCGGGCGTTCGCTGAGTCGACGGTGCTGTTCCAGCTCGCCGAGTCGCTCGGTGGCGTCGAGTCGCTCATCGGCTACCCCGCCGAGATGACCCACGCCTCCGTCCGAGGGACCGAGCTCGCCGTCCCCGAGAACGTCGTGCGACTCTCGGTGGGCATCGAGGATGCCCGCGATCTCATCGCCGACCTCGAAGAGGGCCTGTCGCGGCTGGCGCACTGATCTCGCGCGGCTCGCGCGGTGATACGGCGGCGGCACAACCGGAAAACGGTTGCTGATCGCGTCGCCGTGTCGCTCTCCGCTCGAACGCTCCGGTATCATTGGTATTCGTCGAATCGATTCGACGTCCGCTGTCGCCGGTGGTCGAGCCCCGTGTTCCTCCGAGACAGCTCCCCGCTTCCTTCCCTCCCCGCGCCGAAAGGGCTTCGTGACCGCCACCGCCAGTGTCCCCGTCCAGAACGAGAAGCCTGTTGCGCCGACGCCCAAGGCCTCCACCGCCACCGGTGCCATCCGCGTGCTCGGGGCGAACCCGGCCACCGCGCCGATCATGCTGCACCCGGGCGATGCCATCCCCAACCGCCGCCGGGTGCTCTACATCGTGCTGCTGGGCGCCCTCACGGCCCTCGGCCCGTTCACGATCGATCTCTACCTGCCGGCCTTCCCGGTGCTCGAGAGGGACTTCCAGACGACTGCCGGCGCGATCCAGCTGACGCTGACGGGCACGATGATCGGCTTCGCGCTCGGTCAGCTGATCGTCGGTCCGCTGAGCGACAAGGTCGGCCGCCGCGTCCCGCTGCTTGCGGCCACGGCGCTGCACGTCGCGGCAAGTGTCGCCGCCGCCCTGGCGCCGACCCTCGACCTGCTGATGGCGGCCCGCGTCGGCATGGGCATGGGGGCCGCGGCCGGTGGCGTCGTCGCCATGGCGATCGTGCGGGACCTCTTCGGCGGCCGGCGCCTCGTCGTGATGCTCTCGCGCCTCGCGCTCGTTACGGGTGTCGCCCCGGTCGCCGCGCCTCTCATAGGATCGGCCCTGCTCACCGTCATGCCCTGGCGAGGCATCTTCGTCGTGCTCTCCATCTACGGCGCCGTCATGCTGGTCTGCGCGCTCATCTTCGTGCCCGAAACGCTTCCGAAGGCGCGCCGGCAGGAGCGGGGGAGCACCACGGTGCTGCAGCGCTACAAGAGCGTGCTCAGCGACCGTGTCTTCCTGGGCGTGCTGATCGTCGGCTCCATGACCTTCAGCGGTCTCTTCTCGTACCTCTCGGCCTCCTCGTTCCTCTTCCAGGAGACCTACGGATTCGATCCGCAGCAGTACGGCCTGCTGTTCGCGGTGAACTCGCTCGGCGTCGTGCTGGGAGTGCAGAGCGCGTCGCGGCTCGCCGCGCGCTTCGGGCCGCAGTGGGTGCTGGCGTACTCCACCTCCGTGCTGGTCCTCTCATCCACCGTCCTCATCGTCGCCGACCAGCTCGGGCTGGGCCTGTGGGGCGCGATCATCCCGCTCTTCTTCTTCATGACGGCGTGCGGCTTCACGTTCCCCTGCGTGCAGGTGCTGGCCCTCGATCGGCACGGCAAGGCGGCGGGTACCGCGGCATCCATCCTCGGTGCCGTGAACTTCGGCGTCGCCGGGCTGGTGTCTCCGCTGGTCGGACTGATCGCGCACGACGCCGGGATCACCGCCACCACGATGGCTTCGGTGATGGCGGGCAGCGCGGTGATCGGCGCTCTCGGTCTGTGGTTGGTGGTGCGCCCGCGCACCGTGGCCATGCTGCGGCCGTAGGCAGCCGGCGATGCTGCGGCCTGAACAACTGGCGATGCCGCGGCCGTAGGGGCGCGGCGATGCTGCGCCCCTACGGCGCGTCGTCCGCGATCGGCTGCAGCCGGAACAGCCGCACCGTGCGTCCGGAGTCGCGCTCGTACCCGCGGTATCCGGGCCACTGCCGCTCGATGCGCGCCCAGACGGCGTCGCGTTCCGTGTCGGCAATGAGCGACGCGTGAACACGCATCCGTCGTGCTCGCACGGTGATGGCCGCGTCGGGGTGCGCCAGCAGGTTGGTCGTCCACGCCGGATGCCGCTCGCCCGCGAAGTTCGTGCCGGCGACGATAGCCCGCCCCTGTCCGTCCGGCGTGTACATGAGAGGCGCATCACGCGGTTCGCCGGAGCGGGCTCCGGTGGTGTGCAGCACCAGCGACGGCACGAGGAGCCCGCTCAGCTGCACACGGCCACCGGTGAGGCGAGTGACGAATCGCTCGACCGACGGCAGCACGATGGGCCCCCATCGTCGGAAGACCCGGGTGCGCGTCAGCGGTGCGAGAACCGCCCGGGCGACGTCCACCACTCTTACCATGGCTCATTGTCTCGCGGCCAGGCTCCCCGGGTACCCCTCGGCGCAGGGCACAATTGACCAATGGACGAACATCAGGTGACGATTCGCCCGTTCCCGCGTGTCCACGTGCTGCTGTGGTGGGGGTTCGGCCTGCTCGCCGCGAGCCTGGCGCTCGGGGCCTTCATCTTCTTCTTCCGCGGGAACGGGCCGTTCGCGGTCGACGTCTGGTGGATGACCACTCTCGCTGCGGCGCGCGGTGATGTGCTCCTCGCGGTCTCGTACGCGATGAACTTCGCCGGCGCCGGCTGGTTCGGTGTCTTCGCAATACCCATCGCCGTCGCGGGCGCATTCCTGATAGCCCGAAGACCGTGGGCCGCGCTGTTCTTCATCTGCGCCGAGATAGCGGGAGCAGGTGCCGTACAAGTGATG
Organism: Micromonospora sp. DT81.3; assembly: GCF_049847225.1. Taxonomy (NCBI): domain Bacteria; kingdom Bacillati; phylum Actinomycetota; class Actinomycetes; order Micromonosporales; family Micromonosporaceae; genus Micromonospora; species Micromonospora sp. DT81.3. Next base: position 248,712 of record NZ_JBNCNY010000006.1, on the reverse strand, counting down.
AAGCACCTGTTCGGGCGCGCAAGGCCCGAGGACATCATCGTCATCTCGGACTTCGGCTCATTCCCGTCGGGGCATGTGGCGAACGCCGCGACCGTCGCCGTCGCGATGTGGGTCCTGTTTCCCCGCGTGTGGGTCGCCGTCGCAGGAGCGGTCTGGACGCTGCTCATGGCCTTCTCCCGCACCTACCTGGGGGCGCACTGGCTGAGCGACACGGTCGGAGGCGCGCTCGTGGGAGCGGCCGCGACACTGCTGGTCGCCGCGGCGTTCGCGCGCGTGCTCGAGCGGGAATGGGGTCGCAAGCGGATCGAGGAGGCGGTTGCACCGCCGTCGCTAAGCTGAGCCCATGAGCGACCCAGGAGCCGACGTCACCGATCCCGCGGTCGCTGCAGCCGAAGCCGAGTTGGCCCGTCTTCGGGCCGAATCCGAGGCCGCCGAGGCCGAGGTGAAGGCGGCTCGGGCAAGGGCCGCGCTCGCGGCGGCCGAGGCGGCGGCGCTGAAGGCGGCCGCCGGTGCGGCGTCCTCCAGCGAAGCGCCCGTCAGGTCCGAAGCGCCCGCAACGACCGAAGCGCCCACGCATGAAGCGCCCACCCCCGAAGCGCCCGTCAGGTCTGAAGCGCCCGCAACGACCGAAGCGCCCACGCATAAAGCGCCCACCCCCGAAGCGCCCGCCCCGACTGAAGCGCCGGCTGCGCCAGAAGTCCCGCCAGCGCCAGAAGTCGGCCCGCTCGACGCCGAGCAGATCGCCGCCATCGTGCGGGGCTACACGTTCGAGGCGGCGACACTCGACCTCGGTGCGCTGCAGAACGGTGAGCCGGTCGCCGAGGCGCAGATCCGCATCCCCCTCGCGATGATGAACCGCCACGGCCTCGTCGCCGGGGCCACGGGAACGGGCAAGACCCGAACTCTCCAGGGCCTCGCCGAGCAGCTCGCCGCCAACGGCGTGCCCGTCTTCGCCGCGGACATCAAGGGCGACCTCTCCGGAGTCGCCACCCCGGGTGAGGCGAACGAGAAGCTGCTGGCGCGCACGAGGGCGATCGGCCAGGACTGGAAACCCGCGGCATCCGTCACCGAGTACTACGCCCTCGGCGGCCCTTCGGCAGGTTCGGGGACCAGCAAGGGCGTCCCGGTGCGGGCGACCGTGACCGGATTCGGACCGCTGCTGCTCAGCAAGGTGCTCGGCCTCAACCAGACCCAGGAATCGAGCCTCGGCCTGGTCTTCCACTACGCCGATCGAGAGGGGCTGCCGCTGGTCGACCTCGCGGACCTGCGCGCAGTGCTCACCTACCTCACGAGCGAGGACGGCAAGCCAGAGCTCGACGGACTCGGCGGGCTGTCGAAGGCCACGGCGGGCGTCATCCTGCGGGAGCTGATCACGTTCGCCGACGGCGGTGCGGACGTGTTCTTCGGCGAGCCCGAGTTCAGCGTGGAGGAGTTCCTTCGCACCGCCCCCGATGGCCGCGGGATCATCAGCCTGCTGGAGGTCCCGGGCGTCGCCGACAAGCCGGAGCTGTTCTCCACATTCCTGATGTACCTGCTGGCCGAGCTTTTCGAGCTCCTGCCGGAGGTGGGGGATGTCGACAAGCCGAAGCTCGTGTTCTTCTTCGACGAGGCGCACCTGCTGTTCCGCGACGCGTCCAAGGACTTCCTCTCCGCGATCACGCAGACCGTCCGGCTGATCCGCTCGAAGGGCGTCGGCGTGTTCTTCGTGACCCAGACGCCCAAGGACGTCCCGTCGGACGTGCTCGCGCAGCTGGGCTCGCGCATCCAGCACGCGCTGCGGGCCTTCACCCCCGATGACGCGAAGGCGCTCCGAGCCACGGTCGGCACCTACCCGAAGTCGGGATACGACCTGGAGCGCACCCTGCAGGAACTGGGCACCGGCGAGGCGATCGTGACCGTGATGAGCGAGAAGGGCGCCCCGACGCCCGTAGCGTGGACCCGGCTGCGCGCACCCCAAGGGCTGATGTCGCCGACGCCGGACGCGCAGATCGACGCGGCGGTCGCGGCATCCCCCCTGCTGGCGACCTATGGTGCGACGATCGATCGGGAGTCGGCCAGGGAGATCCTGACGGTGCGGATGAATGCGGCGGCGGCGGCGGATGACGCGGAGCGCGCCGCCCTCGAGAAGGCTAAGGCCGACGCCGAATTCGCGAAGCAGCGGGCCGCCATCGACAAGGCCGAGGCGGCGGCCGACAAGAAGGCTCGGGCGGAGTACGACCGGCTGCTCAAGAAGACCTCGGGCACCAGTCGCACGACATCGCGGCCGCAGAAGTCGACGATCGAGCAGGTTCTCGGGTCCAAGACCACCCAGACGCTGTTGAACGGCGTGATCCGCGGGGTGTTCGGAATCGGCCGGCGCTGAGCGCACCGGCGCGACCGCTTCCGTTCATCGGGAGCGGACGGCGCTGACTCGGCGCGCCCGACTTAGCATGGAGGTATGGCGAAGAGGCCTCCCACAGCAGACATCGACGAGGCGCGCGTCCGGGTCACCGGCAGCAAGAAGTCGGCTGTCGGCATTCCCGGCGTGATGCACGCCGTGCAGTACTCGATCGAGCAGATGGGTGTGCTGCGCTCGGCGCAGACCCTGCTGAAGGTGAACCAGAAGGACGGCTTCGACTGCCCCGGCTGCGCCTGGCCGGAGGAGGACAAGCGGCACATCGCGGAGTTCTGCGAGAACGGGGCGAAGGCCGTCGCCGAGGAGGCGACGATACGCCGGATCACGCCCGAGTTCTTCGCCGAGCACTCGCTCGAGGACCTGAGCGAGCACGACGACTACTGGCTGGGACAGCAGGGACGGCTGACGCATCCGATGATCCTGGATGAGGGTGCCACGCACTACCGGGCCATCACGTGGCACGAGGCCCTGCGTGAGATCGCGGATGCCCTGCGCAACCTCGAGGACCCGAACGAGGCGGTCTTCTACACCTCCGGTCGCACCTCGAACGAGGCCGCCTTCCTGTATCAGCTGCTGGTGCGAGGGCTCGGCACGAACAACCTTCCCGACTGCTCGAACATGTGCCACGAATCCAGCGGCGTGGCGCTCGGCGCGACGATCGGCATCGGCAAGGGGACGGTGTCGATCACCGACATCCACGAGGCCGACCTTCTCATCGTGGCCGGACAGAACCCGGGGACCAACCACCCGCGCATGCTGAGGGCCCTCGAGAAGGCCAAGGCGAACGGCGCGACCATCATCGCCGTGAACCCTCTGCCGGAAGCCGGGCTGACCCGCTTCAAGAATCCGCAGACGCCGAAGGGGATGCTGCTGGGCGGCACGAAGCTCGCTGACCGGTATGTGCAGATCCGGCTCGGCGGGGACCAGGCGCTGTTCCAGGCGATCGGCAAGCACCTGCTGGAAGCGGAGGATGCCGAGGGCGGCGTGCTCGATCGGGCCTTCATCGAGGACTACACCGACGGGTTCGACGAGTATGCCGACGCCGTGCGGGCGATGCCGTGGCGGGAGCTCGTGACCGCGACCGGCGTGCCGGAGAAGACGCTGCGTGCCGTCGGTGAGACCGTGCGGCACTCGAAGGCGACGATCATCTGCTGGGCGATGGGCCTGACGCAGCACAAGCACTCGGTTCCGACGCTGCGCGACCTCGTCAACGTGCTGCTCCTGCAGGGCAACATCGGCCGGCCGGGCGCCGGCGTCTGCCCCGTCCGCGGGCACTCGAACGTGCAGGGCGACCGCACGATGGGGATCTACGAGAAGCCGTCCGAGGCGTTCCTGTCCGCGCTCGACCGGGAGTTCTCCTTCACCGCACCGCGCCCGCACGGGTACGACACCGTGGAGGCGATCCGCGCGATGCGCGACGGCAAGGTGCGGGTGTTCATGGGCATGGGCGGCAACTTCGTGATGGCCGCCCCCGACACCGCGGTCACCGAAGCGGCGCTTCGCCGCACAGAGTTGTCGGTCCAGGTGTCGACGAAGCTGAACCGTTCGCATGTCGTGACGGGTCGGCGGGCGCTCCTCATCCCGACGCTCGGACGCACGGACCGCGACCGCCGCGGCGGAGCGGAACAGCGCGTTTCGGTGGAGGACTCGATGGGCGCCGTGCATTCCTCGCGTGGGCGACTCGCCCCACCGAGCGAGGACCTGCTCAGCGAGGTGGCGATCCTCGCCCGGCTCTGCGCGCTGGTGTTCGAGGGACGACCCGACACCCCGCGCGCCGACTGGACGGCGCTGGAGGCGGACTACGGCCGCATCCGTGGGCACATCGCCGACACCATCCCCGGCTTCGAGGACTACGACCGTCGAATCGACAAGGGGGCGACGCTGTCGCTGCCGAACGGCCCCCGCGACGAGCGGCGCTTCGCTACGGAGACCGGCCGGGCGCGCTTCACGGCCAACCCGCTGGAGTATCCCCGCATCCCGCGCGGCCGGCTGCTGCTGCAGACGCTCCGCTCCCACGACCAGTACAACACCACGGTGTACGGCAAGGACGACCGGTATCGCGGCATCCACGACGGCCGCCGCGTCGTCTTCGTGCACCCCCGCGACATCCAGGAGCGAGGCTTCGCGGAGGGCGACATCGTCGATCTCGTGTCGGAGTGGCCCACGGCATCCGGGCACACAGAAGAGCGGCGAGCCGAGGCGTTCCGGATCGTCGGGTACCGCACGCCCCGCGGCAACGCCGCCGCGTACTATCCCGAGACGAACGTGCTGGTGCCCCTCGACTCCGTCGCCGAGGGCAGCGGCACTCCGACGTCTAAGTCGATCGTCATCCGGCTCGAGCGGCGCGCGCCATAAAGTGAGTGCATGTCCGCTACGCCCCTGACCGCCGCCGTGATCACCGTCTCGGATCGCTCGGCGCGGGGTGAGCGGGTGGATGCCTCGGGCCCCGTGGCGGTCGACGCCCTGCGGACGGCCGGTTTCGCGTGCCTCGACGCCACGATCGTCGCGGACGGCGCCGACAGCGTGACCTCGGCGCTGCGGGCGGCGCTCGCGGCAGGCGCGCGGCTCATCATCACTTCCGGGGGCACGGGCGTCGGGCCGCGCGACGCGACGCCCGAAGGCACCTCTGTCGTGCTCGAGCGCGCCGTCCCGGGGATCGCCGAGGAGCTGCGCCGCGCCGGTGCGGCCGAGAAGCCGGCGGGGATGCTCACGCGGGGCCTCGCCGGGGTCACGGGGCACGCCCTCATCGTGAACCTGCCCGGGTCACCGGCGGGGGTGGCATCCGGCATGCCGATCGTGCTCTCGGTGGCGCGCCATGTGATCGACCAGCTGGCGGGAGGGGACCACGGATGACCGGCGTGCGCCTCGCGAGGATCAGTTCGAGCCCGCTCGACCTCGACGCCCACCTGAGCGCCATCGACGACGCGTCGGCGGGCGCGGTGACGACCTTCGTCGGGCGCGTGCGCGATCACGATCCGGATGCCGCGGGCGAAGTCGTCGCGCTGGAGTACTCGGCCCACCCGGATGCGGAGGCGGCGCTCCAGGCGATCGCCGGGAGGGCGATCGGCGACACCGCGGCCCTCGTCGCGGTGAGCCATCGGATCGGGCGGCTGGGCGTCGGCGACGCCGCCGTGGTGATCGCCGTTGCGTCGCCGCACCGTGCCGAGGCCTTCGATGTGTGCCGCGAGGTGATCGAGGCGATCAAGCGGGAGCTGCCCGTCTGGAAGCGGCAGATCGAGGCCGACGGCTCGACCGCGTGGAAGGGCCTCGGGGGTTGAGTCGTCCCCGAGTCACCGTCTGCGCTGAGACGGCTCAGCCGCCCGCGAAGGGCGGCAGCACGTCGACCAGCGAGTCCTGCCCGAGAGCGGCGTCGTCATCCGCGCGGGACCCGTCGACCAGCACCGCGCAGCGGGGGAGTATCGCGCCGAGGTCGGGGTGCTCGGCTCCGAGCGCGGCGCGCAGCTCGCCCAGGCTCGCCTCGAACCGGGTCTCGGTGTCGAGACCGGCGGCCTCCTCGGCGGCGGCGAAGTAGCGGACTCGTGCCATCACGGCCTCGCGTTCCACGTCTCCGCGAGCTGGGAGACCTCTTCGACGACGGCGTCGATGTCGGCGGCCGACCCTCCGCGGCGCCCCGCCGCCAGCCCGGCGGCGAAGGTGCTGAGCGGCGCAGCCGGACGGGTCACGTCGTTCGCCACGTCCCGGGCCAGGTCGAGGATCAGGGAGACCGGCAGCTCCTCGGCCGAGAAGCCGAGCCGCTCGCGGAGCGCCTCGGCCCACGCGTCGAGGGCTTCTGGCGGCTGTGTGCGGTTTGACTCTGCCATGGCTGCTCCTCGGGTGCTGGAGGCAGCGGCCGAGCGCCGCGCCCTGATCAGATCCTGCCACGTGTCGACATCGGCGGCGATGCCTCCCGGCGCTCGGACGGTGCCGATCTCGAGGTCGCTGAGCAGTTCGCGCATCGACGCGCCGGCCCCGGCATCCGTCATCCGGGCGGCGCCCTCGCGCAGTGCCGCGGTGCGGTAGAGCCCCGTCAGCCACTGGGGACGACCGCCGTCGTCGGCGAGGCACAGGCCGTCGGCCCACGGAGCGAGGGCCGCTGCGGCGAGCAGGTACGGGACCGCATCCTGCGCACGGGGCAGATCGGCGGCGAGCACGAGCACGGTCTCGGCGCCGTCGACGGCGGGCAGTGCCGCCAGGATGCCGGCCACCGGCCCGCCGAAGGGCGGCTGCTCGCGCACCCATCGCACGGTTGGGTCGTCCAGCAGTGTCGGGCCGGCCACGACGATCGGCGAGCACTCGGCGGCTATCGCGGCATCGAGGGCGCCGCGCAGCAGGCCGGTGCCTCCGACCGTCAAGAGGGGCTTGCGCGCACCGCCCATGCGGGAGGCGCGTCCCCCCGCCACGATGATCGCACCGAGGGGCCGGTTCATACGCCCGGCCGCACCCACGAGCCGGATCGACCGCCCTCCTTGGCGATCAGCCGTACGTTCTCGATCTCGACGGCCTTGTCGAGGCCCTTCACCATGTCGACGATCGCAAGCGCCGCGACACTCACCGCGGTCAGCGCCTCCATCTCCACGCCCGTGCGGTCGGCCGTGCGGACCGTCGCTTCGACGGCGACGCCCTCGTCCTCGATGGAGAGGTCCACCGAGGCGCCGTGCACGCCGATGACGTGTGCGAGCGGGAGCAGTTCGGCGCACTTCTTCGCGCCCTGGATGCCGGCGATGCGGGCGACGGCGAGCACGTCGCCCTTCGGCACGGTGCCGTCGCGAAGGGCGGCCACGACATCCGCCCCGCACCTCACGAACCCCCGCGCGGTGGCGGAGCGCACGGTCGGCTGTTTGTCGGTGACGTCGACCATGCGGGCGTTCCCGGCGTCATCGAGGTGCGTGAAGCTCATGAGATCAGCATGACATCGACCAGGTCGCCGACCTCGACCGCTTCGACCTCCGCGGCGACCACCGCGTAGGCCTCCGCACGACCCAGGCCACCGGCCAGGTGCGAGCCGGAGCCGCCGGACGTGGCCGGTCGGACCGTCCAGGCGGACGGGTCGGTGCGGTCCAGTGCGACCGGCAGGTACTGGCGACGACCGGGGGGTGTGCGCCACGCGGCGGCGGCCGGAAGGCGGAGCACCGGGCGCTGGATGTCGGCGCGCCCCTGGAGCGCGAGCAGGGCGGGTCGCACGAACACCTCGAACGACACCGCGGCGCTGACCGGGTTGCCCGGCAGTCCGAAGAGGAGGGCGCCTCCCGGCACGTGGCCGAAGCCCTGCGGCTTGCCGGGCTGCATGGCCACCCTGAAGAACCCCATCTCACCGGCTGGTCCCAGGGTGCCCTTCACGACCTCGTAGGCGCCGGCGCTGACGCCGCCCGAGAAGACCACGACATCCGCCCCGACGTCGTCGGCGTGTGCGATCGCCTCGCGCAGCGCGTGCGGGTCGTCCGGAACGCTCCGTCGCAGCACCACTCCGGCTCCCGCCTCGAGTGCGAGGCCCATCAGCAGCTCCGAGTTCGACTCGGGGATCTGCCCGCGCTGCAGCGCCCCGCCCGCGGCCACCAGCTCGGAGCCGGTGGAGACGATGGCGACTCGCGGCGTCTGCGCGACGGACACGTGGGTGACCCCCGCCGCCGCGGCGGCAGCCGCCTGCAGCGCGCCCACGAGAGTCCCCTTCGGCAGCAGCTCGTCGCCGATGGCGGCATCCTCCGCGCGGCGGCGGATGTGGACGCCGGCGCGCCGAGGCGCGTGGGTGACGGCCACCACGTCGAGCGAGTCCGCCAGTCCGCCTTCCGTCTCCTCGAAGGGGACGATGGCATCGGCCGCCGAGGGGATCGGGGCGCCCGTCATGATGCGGGCCGCCTCTCCCGGGCGCAACGGAGGATCGAGGTCGGTGCCCGCCGGCAGGTCGGCGACGACGCGCAGGCGCACGGGCGCGTCGGGACGAGCGATCGCGACATCCTCGAGGCGCACGGCGAAGCCGTCCATCGCGGAGTTGTCGAAGACCGGGATGTCCACGGCCGCACGCAGCGGCGCCGCCAGGGTGCGCCCGCGGGCACCGCCGACGGGTACGGACTCGCCTGCGAGGGGCTGCAGCGCGGCCAGGATCTCGGCGAGGTGGCGCTCTACCGAGCGGAGGTCGCCGGTCATGCCGTGCGATCCGCGAACGCCTGGCGCCATGCGTTCATCCCGCCGGTCAGTACCGTGGCGGGCACTCCCACGGCGGTCAGCGCCTCTGCCGCACGGCGGGCGCGGGTCCCCGCCTGGCACACCACGACGACCGGGCCGGCGATCGCGGAGGGGTCGCCCAGTACGGTGGCGAGCGGCACGTGGTGGGCTCCGGGCATCGGCTCGTCGGCGACCTCGAGGGCTTCACGCACGTCGAGCAGGGCGGGCGGGCTCGCCGAGGCGAGCGCCTCGGCGAGCTCGCGGGCCGACATCGACGCCACCGCAGGGATGGCGGGGGTGGGGGTGGCGGGTGCCGGGATGACGGGCGCGGGGGTGGCGGGGTTGGCGGTGGCGGATGCGGTCGACGTTGCGGTCGGTCGCGCTATGTGGTCGGATGCCGCCGTCCGACCGGGCCGGAGAGGCACTTCGCTCTGGCGTGACCGGAGCGAGTCGAGCACGAGGACGCGGCCGAGAAGTGGCTCGCCGATGCCGGCGATGAGCTTTATGGCCTCGGTCGCCATGAGCGAGCCGACCTGCATGCAGAGGGCGCCGAGCACGCCCACCATCGCGCACGTGGGCACGTCGCCGGTGCTTCCGTGCGGGTAGAGGTCCGACAGGCGCACGGCAGGGAAGCCCTCGGGCGGCGATGACCAGAAGACGGTGACCTGCGCATCGAAGGCCTGCACGGTGCCCCACACGAGCGGCAGGCCGAGCTGCTCGCATGCCGCGGCGACGGCCTCCCGCGTGTCGAAGGTGTCGCTTCCGTCGATGACGAGGTCGGCGCCGGCGAGGAGGCCGGCCGCGTTCTCGGCGCTCAGACGCACCTCCCGGGTCAGGACGCGCGTCTCGGGGGAGAGGTCCGCGGCGACGCGGGTGGCGCTCGCCACCTTGGGCGACCCGACGTCGGAGAGCCGGTGCATCACCTGCCGCTGAAGATTGGATGCCTCGACCGCGTCGTCGTCGATCACGGTCAGCGTGCCCACCCCAGCCGCGGCGAGGGCCAGCATGACGGGGGAGCCGAGGCCGCCGGCGCCGATCACCGCGACGTGTGCGGCGGCGAGGCGCCGCTGCCCGACCTCGCCGAGGGCGGCAAGGCTCGTGTGGCGTGCGGTGCGCGCGCGTTCGGCCGGGCTCAGGGCCGGAATCGGTTCGACGAGCGGGGGCAGCGGCATGCTCCCAGGCTAGCCGCGCGGCGGCCGAGGCGGGTGTCTGCGAATCGGCCCGCAGCCCGCACGCGCGGCTCAATTCGGGGGCTCAACCCGCATCTGCGGTGATACGGTCGGAGTGTGCCATCATTCAAGGTCGTCGAGGCCGCACGGCTTCTGGGCGTGAGCGACGACACGGTGCGTCGCTGGATCGAGCAGGGGGCGCTGCCGACCACTGGAGTGTCGCCCGCCGAGGTGCCCGGTGATGCCCTCGCCGCCCGTGCCGTAGAGCTGGCGCGCGGTGCGGCGGACCCTGCCGACGTGCTCTCGAGCGCACGCAATCGCTTCGTCGGGCTCGTGACACGTGTGCAGGTCGACGGTGTCATGGCGCAGGTGGACATCCAGGCCGGACCCCACCGCGTCGTCTCGCTCATGTCCGCCGAGGCCGTGGACGAGCTCGGGCTCGAGGTCGGCTCGCTTGCCGTTGCCGTGGTGAAGGCAACGAACGTCATCGTCGAGACTCCGAAGGGCTGAGCGTGAGACGGCGTGCAGCTCTCGCGCTGTCGGCGGCGCTCCTCGCGCCGATCCTGGCGCTGGGAGGGTGCGCTACGCCGTCCGGGAGCCCCGAGCCGCCGGTGGCCTCGCCGTCGAGCGGGGGCGCACTGAGGGCCGAGCTCACGATCTACGCGGCCGCGTCCCTGTCGACCGCCTTCGATGAGCTGGCGGCGGCTTTCGAGTCTGAGAACGCCGCCATCGACATCCGCCCCATCGTCTACGACGGGTCGAGCACGTTGGCCAGGCAGCTGCAGGAGGGCGCGCAGGCCGACGTCTTCGCGTCGGCCGACGAGACGAACATGGGCAAGGTCGACGCGCTTCTCGACGGCTCCAGCGAGATCTTCGCGACCAACACTCTCGTGCTGGCGACACCGGCAGGCAACCCTGCCGACGTCACGAGCCTCGCGGACCTCGCCGATCCGGGAGTGACGGTTGTGCTGTGCGAACCGGAGGTCCCCTGCGGTGCGTCGTCGCAGAGACTGCTCGACGCCGCGGGGGTGACCGTCACGCCCGCCAGCCTGGAGCAGAACGTCACGGCCGTGCTGACGAAGGTCGCTTCCGGCGACGCGGACGCCGGGCTCGTCTACCGCACCGATGTCATCGATCGCGCAGACGTCGAGAGCATGGCGCCGGAGGGCGCCGCCGACATCGTCAACCGGTACCCGATCGCCGCCCTCACCGAGTCGGCCCAGCCGGAGGCCGCTCGCGCGTTCGTCGACTTCGTGACCGGGGCGCGGGGGCAGCGGATCCTTGCCGACCACGGCTTCGGGGCACCGTGAGGCGAGATGACCGCGCGTTTCTGCCGCCCGTGCTCGCCGTGCCGGCGATCCTCGGTCTCGCCCTGCTGGTCGTGCCACTGGGGGCGCTCGTCGCGAGGGTCGAGTGGAGCACGCTCTGGGCCGACATCACCTCGCCGGCCGCGGTCGACGCCCTGCTTCTCTCTCTTCGCACGGGCCTCATCGCGACGGGCATCTGCGTCGTGCTCGGCGTGCCCTTGGCGCTCGTGATCGCGCGGTCCGGTCCCCGGGTGTCGGCGCTGCTGCGGGTGCTGGTGACGGTGCCGCTGGTGCTGCCTCCCATGGTCGGAGGCGTGGCGCTGCTCTTCCTGTTCGGGCGCAGCGGACCGCTCGGCGCCCTGCTGGAGGACGTGTGGGGGCTCCGCATCCCGTTCACGACCACGGCGGTGGTGCTGGCGCAGGCGTTCGTCGCCCTCCCGTTCCTTGTGCTCGCCCTCGAAGGGTCGCTGCGCACGGCCGGCGTCGGATACGAGCGCGTGGCGGCCACCCTCGGCGCCGGTCGCTGGACGATCCTCCGCCGGGTCACCCTTCCGCTCGCCGCACCCGGATTGATCGCGGGGGTCGTGCTCTGCTTCGCCCGCGCGATCGGCGAGTTCGGTGCGACGGCTCTGTTCGCGGGCAACGCGCCCGGTGTGACGCAGACGATGCCCCTCGCGATCTACACCGCATTCAACGGCTCCGGCGTCGGTCAGGGCACCGCGGTGGCGCTCTCCCTGCTGCTGCTCGTCACGGCGCTCGCCGTGCTGCTGCTGGTGCGCGGATGGCGCCCCGGGACGGCCCGGTGAAAGCGCCCGGCGGGATGGGCGCCTCCCTCGACGCCCGCGTCGTGATCGTCCGCCGCACCGGCTTCCGCCTCGACGTCGCGGTGACCGCTGCGCCGGGGGAGATCGTGGCGGTGATGGGGCCGAGCGGCGCCGGCAAGTCCACCCTGCTCGAGGCCGTCGCGGGGCTGGTGCACATGACCGACGGGCGCATCCGCATCGGCGATCAGGAGGTCGCCGCGAGCCACCCGCCGCTGCACGTGCGACCCGAGAAGCGAGGCGTGGCTCTGCTCGGGCAGGAGCCTCGGCTTTTCCCGCATCTGACCGCGCGCGAGAACGTCGCCTTCGGGCAGCGATCCCGCGGCGTCTCGCGGGCGGATGCGGGCCGGGGTGCCGACGGGTGGCTCGTGCATGTCGGCCTGCCCGGCATCGGCGATCGCCGGCCCTCGGACCTCTCCGGGGGGCAGCAGCAGCGGGTGGCGATCGCACGGGCGCTTGCGGCATCCCCTCGCCTGCTGCTGCTCGACGAGCCGCTCACCTCGCTCGACCCGGAGACCGCCGGCGAGATCCGGGGGATGCTGCAGGAGCAGCTGGCCGAGGCGCAGGTCACCGCGGTCTTCGTGACCCACGATGCGGTCGATGCGGTGGCCGTCGCCTCACGGCTCGTGCTGATCGAGGGCGGGCGAGTGAGCCAGGCGGGGAACGTGCGCGACGTGCTGGAGGCTCCCGCCACGCGGTTCGCCGCCGCGGTGGCGGGGCTCAATCGCCTGGAGGGAACTTCGCACGCGGGCGGATGGCGCGGCGGGTCCCCGCGTGCGCGGGTCTTCTTCGAGGGCGTGGATGCCGCATCGCGGGCGGCGGCGGCTCCGGATGGGGTGCCGCTGGTCGCGGTGTTCCGTCCGGGCGCGGTGAGGATCGATCGGCCGCCCGAGTCGGCGGGCGTCGCTCGCGCGGCCACAGACCGGACCGACGCCGGTTCCTGGCTCGCGCGCGTCGTGCGGCTGGAGCAGACGCCGGCCGGGGTGCGGGTGCACACGGCCGAGCCGGCGGTCGCGGTGGACGTGCCGACGACCACGGCCGCTGAGCTGCGCCTCACGGCAGGTGCTCCCGTCCGGCTGCGGGTGGCTGCGAGCGATGTCCGGTTGCAGCCTGGCGCGAGTGGGTAGGGTCGAGCGGTGACCGACATCCGCCCCTTCCGCCCCGGCGACGAGCCGGCGCTCACCGAGATCTGCGTCCGGACGGCCGACGCCGGGGGAGACGCCACCGGGATGTTCCGGGACGACCAGCTGTGGGCCGACATCTTCGCGTTGCCCTATGCCGTCAGGCATCCCGACCTCGCCTTCGTCGTGGAGACGGACGACGGTCGGGTGGTCGGATACATCGTGGCCGCGCCCGACACCGACGACTTCGAGCGCTGGTTCGCGCAGTCGTGGTGGCCGTCGGTGCGCGACCGGTACCCGCCGGACGGCGCGGGGGAGCGGGAGCGGGGCATCATCGCGTACGCCGAGAACCGCGCGCCCGGGCGCGCGCGGCACGCGGCCGAGTTCCCGGCGCACCTGCACATCGACCTGCTTCCGGAGCTGCAGGGCCAGGGTTTCGGTCGTCGGCTGATCGACAGGCTGCTGGCCGCGCTGGCGGCGCGGGGTGTCGCCGGGGTGCACCTCGTGGCATCCGAGGAGAACACCGGAGCCGTGCTGTTCTATCCTCGGGTGGGGTTCACGGCGCTTCCCTCCGAGCCCGGCTCGCGAGCGTTCGGTCGCCTGCTGTCCCCGGGAGGTCGGATCCCGGCCTGACCCTCCGGAACGGGCGTAGCGTCGAGGCATGACCTCGCTCCCGCTCTCCTCGCCCTCGGCCGCGCCGACAGGCCGCGAGCCTGCGCTCGTGGCCGTGCAGCGTGCGGATGGGACCGCCCCGCGCGCATTGGTGCTCGGAGCAACGGGGTATATCGGTGGTCGCCTCGTGCCGCGGCTGCTCGCTGCCGGCTACCGGGTGCGGGTGCTCGCTCGGGATGCGGCGCGGGTTGCGGCGTTCGAGTGGGGGAGTCGTGTCGAGGTCGTCACCGGCGACGCGACGGATGCCGGGGCGGTCGCCGAGGCCGCGCGGGATATCGATGTGCTCTATTACCTCGTCCACTCGATGGGCGCGGGCACGGGGTTCGAGGATGCGGATCGCCGGGCGGCGAACGCCGTCGCGGGCGCGGCGGCCGCGGCATCCGTCGGGCGCATCGTCTACCTCGGCGGGCTGCATCCGGACGGCATCGCGCTGTCCCCGCACCTGCGGTCGCGGGTCGAGGTGGGAGAGATCCTGATGGACAGCGGCGTGCCGACGCTCGTGCTGCAGGCCGGTGTGGTGATCGGGTCGGGCTCTGCCTCGTTCGAGATGGTGCGGCATCTGACCGATGTGCTGCCGTACATGCCGGCGCCGAAGTGGGTGCGCAACCGCATCCAGCCGATCGCCGTTCGGGACGTGCTGCACTACCTGCTCGGGGCGGCTCGGGTGGCGCCGGACGTCAACCGTGCCGTCGACATCGGGGGGCCGGATGTGCTGCGCTACGGCCAGATGATGAACGGCTATGCGGTCGAGGCGGGGCTGCCGCAGCGGGCGATCGCGGCGCTGCCGGTGCTGACCCCGCGGCTCGCGTCGCACTGGGTGAATCTCGTCACGCCGATCCCTCGTCGGGTCGCGATGCCGTTGGTGGAGTCCCTGCAGAACGAGTGCATCGTGAAGGATCACGCGATCGACGAGCTGATCCCGCGGCCGGAGGGCGGTCTCACCTCGTATCGCCGGGCGGTGGATCTGGCTCTCGGAAAGGTGAAGCAGGACGATATCGAGACGAGTTGGCAGGATGGCGAGGTGCTCGGGGTCCCGAGCGATCCGCTGCCCAACGACCCGGACTGGGCGGGGCGGGTGGCATTCACGGATGTCCGGACCGCGTGGACCGAGGCGTCGCCCGATGGCCTGTGGCGGGTGATTCAGGGGATCGGTGGGGAGCGGGGCTGGTACTCCAATCCGCTGCTGTGGGCGATCCGCGGGTGGATGGACAAGCTCGTCGGCGGGGTGGGCTTGCGCCGGGGGCGTCGGCATCGGGACCGTCTGGTCGTGGGGGATGCGGTGGACTTCTGGCGGGTGGAGGCGATCGAGCCGGGTGCTCTGCTGCGTCTTCGGGCGGAGATGAAGGTGCCGGGGCTGGCCTGGTTGGAGATGAGGTGCACGCCGGATGCCGGTGGGGCGCGCTACGACCAGCGGGCCGTGTTCTTCCCGAGCGGGCTCAGTGGGAGGTTGTACTGGCTGGCGGTGCTGCCCTTCCATGGGTTCATTTTCGCGGGGATGGCGAACCGGATCACGGCCGCGGCCGCGCTCGCCGAGAACGCGTCCGCTGTGCCGCTGGGCGAGGTGTCGGTCCTCTGATGTCGTCGGCTCGGCGCGCGGCGTCTCGCGTCGGCATCTCCGCTCCGTCGTGGTCTCGCGCCCGCGCGAGCACTCCCACTCCGGCCGATAGCACCATCTCGGCCCATGACACCAGCTCCAGCCGATGACACCAGCTCCGGCCGCGCCAGGACCTTCCGTTCCGCCCGCCGCCGCTCCTATGCGGCGGGCCGGAATCGTCGGGGTGGTGGTTGCACGCTTGCCCACGCGTATTTCAGGTCCAGCTTGGGAGGGAGGGTGACCGGGGGCCCGCCGGGTGGGTGGAGGGTGAAGTCGTCGAGGCGGGTGCGGGTGATGTGCCAGCCGCCGTTGTGGAGTTGCATGTGGTGGAAGCGGCAGAGCAGGATCCCGCGGTCGATGTCGGTGCGGCCCTCATCCTGGTCGTAGTGGTCGATGTGGTGGGCTTCGCAGTAAGAGGGTGGGCGGTCGCATCCGCGCCATCGGCAGCCGCCATCGCGGATGGCGAGCGCGAGTCGTTGCTTGCCGGAGAACAAGCGTTGCTCCCGACCCAGGTACAGAGGGTTTCCGCGTTGGTCGGTGACACAGGTGGTCTGCGCGGTGTCGCACAGTCGTTGCCGGACAAGCCACGCGGGGATGCTGGTGCCGGTGTCCTCCAATCGGCCGACTCCCGCCGCACTCGCATCCGCGTCGGTGGCGCCGGGGATGGTGTGCAGGGCGGCGGCGGTGATCACGACCCGGATTCCCGCTTGCCGGGTGCCGAAGACCTGCTCGGTGTCGGCGAGGGCCCCGGCGCGGAGCGTGTCCATGATCAGGTCGTAGGTGAGTTGATCATTCGTGCGCGGATCCGCCTCCAGCTGCCGGGCGCGGGCGGCTTCGTCGGCGTCCACGAACCGGGGACCGCCGCGGCGGGGACGCAGCGCGGAATCGGTGATCGCCTGCACCCACGCCGCCATCTCGTCATCGAAGCTGATCGAACCGCGCCGGGTGCCGTGCTCGTCCACCCACATCCGGAACGAGCGGGCCTGGAACCGGTCATCGAACCGTCGAGCAGCCCCGTCAGGGTCCAGCGTGTCCCGCACCGCCCGCGCGGTGCGCAGCAGATCCTCCACGGTGCACGCCGGCGCCTCTACGATCAGCTGCTCCGCCGCCACCGTCCACGCATCCCGCCACACGGCGTCCGCGGCCACGCTCGCATCGGCATCGGCATCGGCATCGGCATCGGCGCCGATGTCCGCACCGCGAGCCGACGGTGAAGCGGAAGCACCGGTCCCGGTGGAGGGCGGTTCGCCGAGCCCGCGGAGGATCGCGTCGTGCTGCGCGGACGTGATCGTCCGGGCAAGCAGCGCCGCCCCCAGCCCCGCATGCCACGGCACCGGCACCATTCCGCCGACATCCGTCAGGCCAGCATCCGCGTCGCTCACCGGCACCCCCGCGTGCAGGGCTTCCCCGAGCCGCACCTGCCGCACCGCGTCACCACGGGTGGACCCGGTGATCTCCTGCACCAGCGTCACCGGGGACCGGTGCCCCCGCACCTGCGCCAACCCGCCCTGCCCACGCTCCCGCCCGGACCGGGCCGTCACCGCACCTGTGGCGGCGATCCGCACGGTCTCCAATGCCTGGATCAGCGTCGACGTGCTTCGCAGCACCCCGACCAGATCCTCATCTCCGAGACCGGAGACCATACCCGGCAGACCGGCATCCGTCAGCTCCTCCCCGAGCACGCGGCGCAGCGACGAAAGCCCCGCGTCCACTCCCGGAAAGAATCGCATGATTCAACGTATCGAGCGCCACCGACATTCGAACTTCCATCCGAATCCCGTTGCAGCTGGGGCCGGCAGCCGACGCACTCAACGTGGGAATCCAAAGGGACTGGGTGACACCCGACCCGCGGCGCAGCCCCACACCGGCAACCGACCCGCCGACGCAGCCCCCGCCAGCGCGTACCCTCGAAGCATGGCTGCGATTCCCGTCACGATCGCGCCGCGGACCCCGACAACCACCGTCGCGCCCCCCGCCGGCGCTCTCGTCGACACGCACGGACGCATCCATCGCGACCTCCGCATCTCGCTCACCGACCGGTGCTCACTGCGGTGCACCTACTGCATGCCCGAGCAGGGCAACGAATGGCTCGCCCGCTCCAGCATCCTGACGCTCGATGAGATCGAGACGGTCGCCAGGGTGGCGGCCGGCGCCGGGATCACGACGTTCCGCCTCACCGGCGGGGAGCCCCTTCTGCGGAACGACATCGTCGAGGTCGTGCGACGACTCTCGCGCATCGAGGACCCGTCCGGACCGGTCACCATCGCGATGACGACCAACGGCATCCGCCTGCCCGAGTTCCTGCCTGCCCTGATCGACGCCGGCCTGCACCGCCTGAACATCTCCATCGACACGATCCGCCGGGATCGCTTCCACGATCTCACCCGCCGCGATCGCCTCGACGATGTGCTGCTCGGCATCGCGGCGGCCGCGGCATCCCCTCTCCGTCCGCTCAAGCTGAACGCCGTGGCGATGCGCGGCGTCAACGATGACGAACTCGTCGAGCTCGTCGAGTTCGCCACCGCACACGACGCGCAGCTGCGCTTCATCGAGCAGATGCCGCTGGATGCCGGGCACACCTGGGACCGCCAGACGATGGTGACCCGCGACGAGATCCTCGACTCCCTGTCCGCTCGCTGGCGGCTCGACCCGATCCCGGGCCGAGGCGGAGCGCCCGCCGAGACATGGATGCTGGACGGCGGCCCGCACACCGTCGGCGTCATCGCGTCGGTCACCGCGCCCTTCTGCGGCAACTGCGACCGGCTGCGACTGACCGCCGACGGACAGCTGCGCAACTGCCTCTTCTCCACGAGCGAGTTCGACCTGATTCCCGTGCTGCGCTCGAGCGACGGAAACCCGGATGCCGCGGGCATCGAGTCCGTGCTGCGCGCGTGCGTCTGGGGCAAACTGCCGGGGCACGCCATCAACGACCCGAGCTTCCTGCAGCCGGCTCGCGGGATGAACGCCATCGGCGGCTGAGCCCGGGCACACCAGCCCACGGACGCCCGACCGCCGCCACCGCCCAACGGCTCCCCCCGCGTCAACGCCGCCCCGCGCGCCTAGCATTGCACCATGGGACGCATCACGGCGCGGCGGCCGATCACGCGCATCACGGTATCCGAAACCGACGGTGACAACGAGCGCCGGCGCTCCGACACGCTCGCCGTCGAGGAGCCGCTCGAGATCCGCGTCGGCGGAACGTCGCTGGCGATCACGATGCGAACGCCGGGACACGACGTCGAGCTCGCCGTCGGCTTCCTCGTCTCCGAGGGAGTGATCGCCCGCGGCTCCGACTTCCGCTCCGCGATCCACTGCGGCGGTCCGGGCACGGGCGCGGTCGGCATCTCCAGCGCCGAGAACACCTACAACGTGCTCGATGTCACCCTCGGCACGGGGGTCGCCCCTCCGGACCCCGACCTCGCCCGCAACTTCTACACGACGAGCTCGTGCGGTCTCTGCGGCAAGGCCAGCATCGAGGCCGTCGAGACGGTCTCCTCCTACGACGCGCGGGCGGATGCCGCGACCGTGTCCGCCGCGCTGCTCACGACCTTCCCCGATACGCTCCGAGCCCAGCAGGACGTCTTCGACAAGACCGGCGGCCTGCACGCCGCCGGCCTGTTCGACGCGAACACCGGCGAGCTGGTCGTGCTGCGCGAGGATGTCGGACGACACAACGCCGTGGACAAGGTCGTCGGCTGGGCCGTGCTCAACGACCGGCTGCCACTGAGCGGCCATGTGCTGATGGTGTCGGGCCGCGCGAGCTTCGAGCTCGTGCAGAAGGCCGTGATGGCAGGCATCCCGATGCTGTCGGCAGTCTCGGCGCCGTCATCGCTCGCGGTCGAGCTCGCCGACGCATCCGGTCTCACTCTCGTCGGGTTCCTGCGGGGCGCCTCGATGAACGTCTACACGCACCCCGAGCGGGTCACGACGTCGGTGCGCCGCCGCGAGCCCGTTTCGACTGCTTCGTAGCGGGCGCGGCCCTCGGAGCATCCGCGGTCGCAGGATCGGCAGGCGGAACGATGCGGAACTCGGGAGCCGCCGTGACGAGCAGCCACGCGGGCAGGATGATGACGCAGAGTATCGGCAGCAGTGTGATGTCTCCGGCGACCGCCGCTGCGATGAAGAGCGCCAGCCATCCGTCGCGGGTGACGACGACCAGGATGCCGATGACCCCGCACGCGACCGCCAAGCCGATCGGGATGGATGGGAAGAGCGCATTGCCCAGCAGGCCGAGCGCCACTCCCACGAAGGTGGCGGGGAAGATCCGGCCGCCGCGGAAGAGCGCGGATGCGGCGATGAGAAGCGCCAGGATCTTGATCCCGGCGATCACGGCGAGCTGACCGGCGTCGTATGCGCCGGGATCCTTCAGCAGCTCTCCCATCTGGGTGAGGCCCTTGAACATCGTGATGGGCCCGCCGAGAAAGCCCAGGATGCCGAGGATCAGGCCACCGAACGTCGTGATGAGAATCGGATGCCGGAGCGCATGCATCGCCCGATAGGCGAGCGGGAAGGCGTACAGCATCACCAGCCCGACGAGCACGATCGCGCAGGTGAGCAGCGAGCCCGTGACGAAGTCGATCGCCTGCGGTGCTCCGTAGTCCGGAAGATCGAACGCGAAGGGCGGTGCCCCGAGGAGGTGCATCGTGACGGCGGCGGCGCCGGCCGCGGCAACGGGAAGGAAGAGGCGGTCCCAGAGCGAGCCGCCGGCCTTCAGCGCTGCGAGGATGCCGGTGAACAGCAGTGCCGCAGCCACCGGGGTCCCGAAGAGGGCGCCGATGGTCGAGGCGCCGGCCAGAAGGATGGCCAGCTGCACCGGCACCTTCGGGATCAGCCGCGCGAGGATGGCCACGACCACCGCGGCGTTGATCGCGATGATCGGATTCTCCGGTCCAAGGCTCACGCCTCCGGCGAGGCTCAGGATGGTCGCAAGCGCCAGTCCGGGGAGGGTCCTCAGCGGCAGCGGGGGACCCATCAGCTCGGTCGTCGCGCTGTCGGGTCCGCCGTGCCCGGGCAGGAGCGTGAGCGTGATGCCGACGGCGAGACCCGTCGCGGTGAGCACCACGATGATCCACCAGCCGGACGGGTCGACGCCGAGTGCCCCCGGCAGCGCCTTGTAGAGCACTCCGCCCAGCAGATCCGCGGCCTGTTCGAGCGTCCACAGGACCAGCGCGCTCAGCACTCCGATCAGGATGGCCGGCACGGCGAGCACCGCGAGGCGCTTCGGGGTGACGTTCGGATCCGTATCGGGGATGGCGAGGCTCATGGTGGGTCGTGCTCCCTCCGGAACGATGGAACGTCCGCGTGAGTGGGAACGTACCACGCAGCAGGGCTACGCGACCTCGCGCATCTCCCGTCCGTGGACCGTCAGTGCGTAGATGATCAGCACGTCGATCGCGATGACGATGAACGACCACCATGGCTGCGCGGGAATGAGCAGCAGCTGGATGACGGCACTCAGGACGGCGAGGATCACGGCGATGACCCTGGCCCACGTCTGCCCGGCGAGGAGAGCGGCTCCGGTCAGCACCAGCAGGGCTCCGAGGATGATGTTCCACCAGCCCCAGCCCTGCACGTCGAAGAGGAAGAGCGAACCGCCGGCGAGGGCGAAGTAGGTGTCGGGCCCGACGAGTGCCACGATCCCCTGGATGACGCTGAAGAAGCCGCTCACGAGGAGGATCACCCCCGCGAAGATGCCCCAACCGACCCATCCGGTCCTTGTCACTGTGGTCATGGTGTTCCGTCCTGTCTCGAGTGGATGCGGACCGCACTGCAGGGCCCCCCGGCGGTGCGTCTCACAAGCTATTCGGCGTGGCAGGGCCTCGCATCATGCAGACGGCGTGACCCGACGCCTCGCCCGTCCGTCTGTCCACACGCCTGTATCGATTCGCAGGCCCCGGTGCAACCCCCGACGGGATCCAGCAGACCGTACTTACCGTGGTGGCATGCCGGGTGATGTCGAGCGACGCAGCGCCACGGGCGGTGAGTACCTCCGCTCGTACGCGCCCATCGGCGACGGGCGGACGGTCGCGCTCGTCGGGCTGAGGGGGCAGATCGATTGGATGCCGCTGCCCGGCCTCGACGACATGCCCGTCTTCGGGCGGCTGCTCGACGAGCGGGCGGCGGCGCTCGTGTGCGTCGGGCGCCACGACGAGGGCATCGCCGCCATGGACGAACTCGTACGACTCGGCAACGACGTGCACATCTTCGCCGAGATGATCTCGGCATCCGACAACGCCTTCTGCGGCAACCTGCCCCAGGCGCTCAGCCACCTCGCGCTGGTGAGGACCGCGCTGACGATCCGCGATCTCGTCGACGAAGACAGGCTGCGCGGTCATTGACCCGCACCGCCCCACCAGGGCGGAACCACCAGAGAAGGAGAGAGAGATGACAAGGGACCAGTACACCCTGACCAACCCCGCTGAGCTCTACGCGGACTTCAGCCCCGACAAGCAGCACCAGCCGGAGCCCGCCCTCGACGCCGAGCTGACGCCGAAGGCGGATCTCGGCGAGAGCACCTACCGGGGCACCGGCCGCCTGACCGGTCGCAAAGCGCTCATCACCGGCGCCGACTCGGGCATCGGGGCGGCGACGGCGATCGCCTTCGCGCGCGAGGGCGCCGATGTGGCGATGTCGTATCTGCCCGAGGAGGAGCCGGATGCACAGCGCATCGCCGGCATCCTGCAGGACGCCGGCGCCACGGTGCTCACCCTGCCCGGCGATCTGAAGGACCCCTCGTACTGCCGCGACCTCGTCGCTCGCGCCGTCGAAGGCCTCGGCGGGCTCGACATCCTCGTGAACAACGGCGGCAAGCAGATCTACAACGAGGACCTCGCGACGCTCGATGACCAGCAGTTCGACGACACGTTCAAGACGAACGTGTATGCGATGTTCTGGATCACGAAGGCGGCGCTGCCGCACCTGAAGCCCGGCTCGACGATCATCAACACGACGTCGATCCAGGCATACCAGCCGTCCGAGATCCTGGTCGATTACGCGTCGACGAAGGCCACGATCAACGCGTTCACGAAGGCGCTGGCCCAGCAGCTCGCGCCGAAGGGCATCCGGGTGAACGCCGTGGCACCGGGGCCGATCTGGACGCCGCTGCAGGTCAGCGACGGTCAGCCGCAGGAGAAGATCCCCTCCTTCGGTGAGCAGACGCCGCTGGGGCGGGCGGGTCAGCCGGCCGAGCTCGCGCCGGCGTACGTCTTCCTCGCGTCGCCGGAGTCGAGCTACGTCGCCGGCGAGACGCTGAGCGTGACCGGAGGGTCGCCGACACCGTAGGTCCAGACGAAGGGCGGATGCCGCGCGAGCCGCGGCATCCGCCCTTCGCGCGCGAAGCGCCGGCCGCTGCGAAGTGCGATACGCACGGTTCACCTCTTCTTCCCGCGCGCGACACGTGCACCGCCGCCGCCATTCATCCGCACCCCGCACGATGGGCCGCACGGCCGGTCCTCGGTCGGGGAAGCGGGAGGTGTCGTGCATCGCGACGCGCCGTCGATCATCGCCTGGGTCGAGTCCCCGCTGCAGCTCGTCGGAGCGGCCGAGTGGGCCGCTGCGCATGGGCAGCGCGTGCCCATCGCCGGACGCCTCACCGATCAAATGTCCGAGACGGCGGACGAGCTCGTCGCGAGGAAGGCGATGTTCGGTCGCCTCGAGCCCTACATCGGCATCCCGTGGCGCCTTCTCGCCGAGAACCGGCACTGGCTGGTCGGCGACGCCTTCTCGGGTCAGTTCCGCCTCGCGGCCGCGGTGCTCCGACCGCGGCGTGTGACGCTGCTGGATGACGGCGCCAACTCTCTCGCGTTCGCCGACACGCTGCTCGGGCGACGGGACTACGTGCGCCCCGGCGTGCATGAACGCGGAGCGACGACGCTCGCCGCGCCGTTCGCACTCGAGCTGCTGCTGGATCGGGCGCGCGTCGGTGCGCTGGAGATGTTCACGGCCTTCCAGCTCGGGCTGAACCGCCGCGAGGCGTTGCAGGAGCGCGGCGTGCGGCTGGAGTCGCACCGCTTCGAATGGACGCGCAAGAGCGCCACCCGCGGCACGAGGGAAGACGTCACCCCATCGGGTCGCGTGCTGCTCGGCAGCGCACGACCCGTCGACGGGCGGCTCGACCTGGCCGTGTATCTCGCGTGGGTCGCCGCCGAGGCATCCATCGCCCCGCTCACCTACCTGCCCCACCGGCGGGAGCCGGTGACGCAGCTGGATGCCGTGCGGGCCATCCCCGGCGTGCGCATCAGCGATCTGCGCCTTCCTGCTGAGCTCGTGCTGGCGGGCGCATCGCGCCCACTCGAGGTGCTCACGCTCGCATCGAGCACGACGACCACGCTGCCCCTGGTGCTCGAGGGGACCGGCAGCGTGATCCGGGAATGGGCGCCTGGCGAAGGGTGCCGAGAGAGGGTTCTGCGATGAGGGAGACGGTGGCGGTCATTCCCGCCCGGGGCGGATCGAAGGGTGTCCCGCGCAAGAATCTCCGACGAGTGGGCGGCGTGCCCCTCGTCGGGCGCGCCATCGCCGCGGCGCTGGCGTCGGACCGCATCGATCGGGTGCTCGTCTCCACCGACGATGCCGAGATCGCGGCCGCGGCGCAGGAGTGGGGAGCCGAGATCGTGCACCGGCCGGCCCACCTGGCGGGCGACACGGCGCCATCCGAGAGCGCCCTGCTCCATGCCCTCGCACACCTGGACGCGAGCGGCGTCGAGGTGGGCGTGCTGGCGTTCCTCCAGGCCACCTCGCCGTTCATCGACGTGTCGGCGCTCGCCGACGCGGTGGACCTGGTCGAGAGTCACACCTTCGACAGCGCGTTCAGCGCGACCGAAAGCTACGGATTCCTCTGGTCGCGGGGCAAGAAGGGCGATGCGAAGGCCCTCGGCCACGACCGCGAGCACCGCCCGCGCCGGCAGGATCGCGAGCCGCACTTCCTCGAGACCGGCGCGTTCTACGTGATGGATGCCGCCGGCTTCCGCGACGCCCGCCACCGGTTCTTCGGACGCACCGGGTTCGTCCCTGTCCCCGAGCGAACGGCGCTCGAGATCGACTCGGAGGAGCAGCTCGCCCTGGCGCGGGCGATCGCGCCGCTCGTCGCCGTGGCCGACGCCGGCGAGGCGATCCACGCCGACGCCGTGGTGACCGACTTCGACGGCGTGCACACCGACGACACCGCGACCATCGGTTCGGACGGCCGCGAATACGTGCGCGTCAGCCGCTCGGACGGCATGGGCATCGCGCGTCTTCGCCGGGCGGAGATTCCGGTGCTCATCCTTTCGACGGAGGAGAGCCCGGTCGTGTCGGCCCGAGCGGCGAAGCTGCGCGTTGACGTGCGCCAGGGCCTCGACGACAAGGCCGCAGCCCTTCGGGAGTGGGCGTCCAGTCGGCGCATCCCGCTGTCGCGCATCGCGTACCTGGGAAACGACATCAACGATCTCGCCTGCCTCGAGCTGGTCGGGTGGCCCGTCGCGGTGCCGGACGCTCATCCTCTCGTGCTCGCCGCGGCCAGGGCGGTGGTCGCGAGGCCGGGAGGTGCGGGAGCAGTTCGAGAGCTCGCCGACCGCGTGCTGCGCGCTCGCCGTCCTTCGCCCCTGCCCGACGAGAGCGCCGTACCGGCCGAAAGGAACCAGCAATGACTGTCACCATCGGAACCCGCGTGGTGGGCGGGGGTCGCCCCGCCTACGTCATCGCCGAGATCGGGCTGAACCACAACGGCGACGTGGACATCGCGAAGCGGCTGATCGACGTCGCCGCCGACGCCGGCGCCGACGCCGTCAAGTTCCAGAAGCGCACCCCCGAGATCTCCACCCCCCACCACATGCGCGAGGTGCTGCGCGAGACGCCGTGGGGCACGATGACCTACCTCGACTACCGACGCCGCGTCGAGTTCGGCCGCGACGAGTACATCGAAATCGGCGACCACGCGCTTCTGCGCGGCCTCGAGTGGTTCGCGTCACCATGGGATGTTCCCAGCGTCGCCTTTCTCGAGGACCTGGGGGTGATGGCCCACAAGGTGGCCTCGGCGAGCGTGACCGACATCGATCTTCTGGTCGCGCTGCGCGACACCGGAAAGCCGATCATCCTCTCCACGGGCATGTCGACGATCGAGCAGATCGACGCCGCGATCGACGTGCTCGGCACCGACCGGCTCATCCTTCTGCATGCCACGTCCACCTATCCGATGGAGCCTGAGGAGGCGAATCTCCGCGTGATCCCGGTCCTTCGCGATCGGTACCCCGGGGTGCCGGTGGGCTACTCAGGACACGAGCGCGGCCTGCAGGTCTCCCTCGCCGCCGTCGCGCTCGGTGCGGTGGCGGTCGAGCGTCACATCACCCTGGACCGCACCATGTGGGGCTCTGACCACGCGGCCTCGCTCGAGCCGGCGGGCCTCGCGCACCTCGTGCGCGACATCCGGATCATCGAGACCGCCCTCGGCGATGGCGTCAAGCGCGTCTTCCCCGGTGAGCGCGCCCCGATGGCGAAGCTGCGTCGCGTTCCGGTGTGACACGCCCGCTGCGTGTCGTCGGCATCGCCGACACCGATTCCTACGTGAAGTGGGGCGCCGCCCTGCTCGGCTCTCGTCCCGACGCGATCGATGCGCGGATGCTGGTGCTCGAGACCCCGCTGGTGGTCAGCGCCGCCCAGCAGTCGGCGGCGCTGACGGGCAGCGGTCTGGACAGCCGTCGTGTGCGACGCGTGGCGTACGACGCGCTGGCCGGCGCGCTCTCGCGCCGGCAGCCCGACGCCGTGCTGCTCGCGGCGAGGGGCCCGCTCGTGCGGGTGCTCGCGCGCCTGGTCGCGGCCGCGGTGCCCTCGGCGGTGATCGTCACCGGCCTGCCGGGGATCTCGATCCCCGCCACCCGCAAGGCGCTCCTGTACCGCACGCAATGCGACCTCTTCGTCCTGCACTCCCACCGCGAGGTGCGCGAGTTCGGCGAGCTCGCCGTCGAGAAGGGGTTCGAGCAGCGCTTCGCCCTGTCGCGCCTGCCCTTCGCCCAGATCGGGTCGGGACCCACGTCCGGTGCTCGCAGCACGGATCTCGTCTTCGCGGCCCAGGCCGTCGTTCCTCTTGAGCGGGCCGATCGCACGCGGATCGCCCGGATGCTCGTGGCCGCAGCGACGGCGGATCCGTCCAGGAGGGTGGTGGTCAAGGTGCGCGCCGTGAAAGGTGAGAGCCAGACCCACGCCGAGCGCGACGGCTATCCGGAGCTGCTGGGTGAGCTCGGCGCCCTTCCTTCGAACCTCGTGATCTCCCGCGGGCCGATGGCTCGGGCCCTCGACACCGCAGAGGGGCTCGTCACCGTCAGCTCGACCGCCGCGATCGAGGCCGTGGCCCGCCGCATCCCGGTCATCGCGCTCGACACGTTCGGCGTCGAGGCGGACCTGATCAACACGGTCTTCCGCGAGAGCGGACTGTTCGCCCACGAGGATGCGGTCATCGACCGCGCGTTCCGGCATCCGGAGCCGTCCTGGCTTCGAGACAACTACTTCCATGATCCTGGCGATGATGACTGGATCGGTGCGCTCGACGAATCGGTCGCACTCCGGCGCAGCGGTGCTCTCCAGCGGCATCCTCCGCTCGTCCGGCGCGGGGGACGCCTGCGCGATGCCTGGGAACGCAAGCAGGTGCTGGGCAGGCTCGACCGCAGCGCGGTCGGGTGTTTCGCCCTCGTGGTGGGAACCCCGCTTGTGCGCGTCGCCAGGCTGGCGGCTCATCACCCCCCGCCTGCGGAGCCCGCGATTCCGACACCGATCCGCCCCGCGCTTCAGCGCTCCGTTCGCTGAGAGTCCAGGAGCCCCGGCACCACGTCGCCGGCCCGCAGCCTCGGGCTTGCCGGCCTCGATGGGCGGCCGCTGCGGGGCGCTCGCAGATCGATCTGCTATTCAGTGTTGCTAACTACCGGTACTTAGTGTTACCGTCTACTAGTAGTCAGCAACACAGAGTAGATGGGGGGTCGGAGATGGCCAATCAGATGACGGAGATGCTCAAGGGCACGCTCGAGGGCATCGTGCTCGCGGTCGTGGCCGGAAGCCCCGCCTACGGGTACGAGATCACGGCGCGCCTGCGTGAGCAGGGCTTCGCCGACCTGGTCGAAGGCACCGTCTACGCCCTCCTCGTCCGCATCGAGCAGCGAGGTTTCGTAGACGTCGAGAAGGTCCCCTCCGAGAAGGGACCACCGCGAAAGGTGTATTCGATCAACGCGCAAGGGCGCGAACAACTGGCCGAGTTCTGGAGGACCTGGAGCTTCCTCGCAGAACGTATCGAACAGCTCCACGGCACACATCAAGACCAAGGAGAGAAGTGATCATGGCCGCAAAGTGGATCGAATTCCTGACGGGATCGCTCGACGACAAGAAGGCGTACCGGCAGTACAAGGCCCGCATCGCGGCGCTGCCGGAGCCGTACGGAACGGCTGCCAAGGCCTTCGAGCGCTACTTCATGTACAACGGCGGGATCACCGACGGCGACCCCACGATGATGATGACGATGCTGAACGACTTCGCCGACCTGTGGGAGCGGACCGCCGCCGATGGGACGCCCGTCGATGAGATCGTCGGCGACGACCCGGTCGAGTTCGCGGAGGCGTTCGCGGCCGCCTACGCGGGAAAGCGCTGGATCGACAAGGAGCGCGCCCGCCTGACGGAGACCATCCGGGGACTCGGCAAGGAGGAGGAACGATGACCACCGCCATCCAACCAGCCATCCGCGTGCAGGGCATGGAGAAGTCATTCAAGGACCTCCATGTTCTTCGCGGGGTCGACTTCGACGTCGCACCGGGCAGCATCTTCGCCCTTCTCGGCTCCAACGGCGCCGGCAAGACCACGGTGGTGCGTATCCTGGCCACCCTGTTGAAGGCCGACGCGGGGTCAGCTGCGGTGCACGGGTTCGACGTCGCCGGCCAGCCGGGTGACGTCCGCCAGTCGATCAGCCTGACCGGCCAGTTCGCCGCGGTGGACGAAGTGCTCACCGGCCGCGAGAACCTGGTACTGGTCGCGAAGCTCCGTCACCTGGAGAACCCCGGCGCGATCGCCGACGATCTCCTGGCACGGTTCTCCCTCACCGAGGCGGGCGGTCGCAGGGCCGCGACGTACTCGGGCGGAATGCGCCGCCGGCTCGACATCGCCATGAGCCTGATCGGCGACCCGCCGATCATCTTCCTCGACGAGCCGACCACCGGCCTGGACCCGCAGGCGCGGCTCGAGGTGTGGGCGACGGTCAAGGGACTCGCGAAGGGCGGCACCACCGTCCTGCTGACCACCCAGTACCTCGATGAGGCGGAGCAGCTGGCGGATCGCATCGCGATTCTGCACAAGGGCACGATCATCCAGAACGGCACCCTTGCCGAACTCAAGCGACTTCTCCCGCCGGCCAAGGTCGAATACATCGAGAAGCAGCCGTCGCTCGAGGACGTCTTCCTCGCCCTCGTCGGCGAGACAGGCGAATCAGACGCCAGCGAAGAGGAACGCAAGGACGGCTCCCTCGCACCAGGAAAGGAACCCCGATGACCACCCACGTGCTCGGCGATACGGCCGTCCTGACAAGCCGCTCGCTTCGCCACATCCTGCGCAGCCCCGACACGATCATCACCACCGCGGTCACCCCGATCGCGCTGATGCTCCTTTTCACCTACGTGTTCGGCGGCGCGATCAACACAGGATCGCAGGAGTCGTACATCGACTACATGCTTCCCGGCATCCTGCTCATCACCATCGCATCCGGCGTCGCGTACACCGCGTACCGGCTGTTCCTCGACATGCAGGGCGGCATCTTCGAACGCTTCCAGTCCATGCCGATCGCACGATCGAGCGTGCTGTGGGCCCACGTCTTCACGTCCCTCGCCGCGAACCTGGTGTCGGTCGCCATCGTCATCGCCGTCGGTGTGGTCCTGGGGTTCCGGACGGGTGCATCGCTCGGCGCGTGGCTGGCGGTCGCGGGAATCCTGATCCTGTTCACCCTCGCACTCACCTGGATCGCCGTGATCGCGGGGCTCTCCGCGAAGACGGTGGATGGAGCGAGCGCGTTCAGCTACCCGCTGATCTTCCTCCCCTTCATCAGCTCCGCATTCGTGCCCACCGACACGATGCCGGCTCCGGTCGCCTGGTTCGCCGAGAACCAGCCGGTGACCGCGATCGTCGACACCCTGCGGGCGCTGTTCGACCAGCAGCCGGTCGGCACCGACATCTGGGTCGCCCTGGCCTGGCTCGTCGGCATCCTGATCGTCGCGTATGGGTTCGCGATCGCGATCTACCGGCGCAAGATCAGCTGACGCGCCCACCTCGCAACGGCCGAACGCCGCCCGCTCCCACTCCGGGAGCGGGCGGCGTCGTCTGTGATCGAGCACGGGCCTGCGATTCCTAGCTCCGCGTGAGGCGCCTGTTCAGCACGGCATCCAAGGCCCAGCCGATACCGAGGGCGACGGCGATCGAGAGGACGACGGCAGCGACCGGCGAGTCGGGCAGCACGCGGGCGACAGCCGCGCCGATGAAGGCCTGATAGGTCGCCCACGCGAACGCCGCGAGCGCCGAGAGCGCGAGGTAACGCGGCGCCGGCACCCGTTCGGCGCCGGCCGTCAGATTCACGGCGATCCGCGCGAACGGGATGAATCGGGCGGTGAAGACGATCGCCGCGGTGCTTCTGGTCAGCCGCCGCGTCGCCCAGGCGCGCAGCGCGCGGGGTCGTGGTCTGCCTGTCCAACTCCACCTGTCGAGCCCGACGGTGCGGCCGATCACGTAACACGTCGCATCTCCGGCGAAGGCGGCCACGCCTGCAACCACGACGACAGCGGCCAGGGGCGGCTCGCCGCTGACGACCGACAGCGCCGCGAAGCCCGTCACGGCCGCCTCGCCCGGGATCACGACGAGGAAGGCGTCGCCGAAGACCATCGCGAACAGAAGCGGGAGCGCCCAAGGCCCCGCGGCGAGGTCCGAGAGAAGGTCGTCGATCACGAGTCCTGAGTAGCAGTCGCGCGTGAATGGTTGCCGAACGGGGCCGGTCGGTTAAGGCGACGGGAGCGGCCGATGAACTCTCCGCCGAAGGCGCCGCCCGCGCCGGCGGCGCCGCCGTTGCCGCGCCACTCTTTAACCGTGAGAGTCGCGCTGCTGGCCGAGTCCTTCCTTCCACACATGAACGGCGTCACCAATTCGGTGCTTCAGGTGCTGACGCATCTCGAGAAGAGGAACCACGAGGTGCTCGTCATCGCCCCGGGCCCGGGTGGTGCGAGCGCGGGAGTGCCGGTCGCTCCGACGAGGCGGATTCCCTCGCTGTCGCTGCCGTCCTACCCGCAGGTGCGGGTGGCGGTCGTCAGCACGCCGCACGTCACACGGCTGCTCGCCGACTTCGCCCCGGACGTCGTGCATCTCGCGTCGCCGCTGGTGCTCGGATGGCACGGTGCGGTGGCGGCGAATCTGCTGCGGGTCCCTTCGGTGGCCATCTACCAGACCGATGTGATCGCGTACGCCGCCAAGTACGGGGTGCCGGGCGGAGCGGCTCTCGTCGCCGCCCACATCCGCAGATTGCACCGCCGGACGACCCTCACCCTCGCCCCCTCGACGCCGGCCGCGTCGCAGTTGGACGGGCTGGGGATCGATCGCGTTCGGCTGTGGGGAAGGGGCGTGGATCTCGAGCGATTCAACCCCGAGCGGCGCGGCGGACGGTGGCGGGCGCAGCTCGCGCCCGGACAGACGCTGGTCGGCTATGCCGGCCGTCTGGCACCCGAGAAGCAGGTCGAGGACCTCCGCGTCCTCAGCGATCTCCCCGGGGTGAGGCTCGTGATCATCGGCGAAGGCCCCGCACGCGCGCGCCTGGAACGGGAGCTTCCGCGGGCCGTCTTCACGGGATTCCTCGGCGGCGCTCAGCTCGCCGAGGCGCTCGCCAGCCTCGATGTGTTCGTGCACCCTGGTGAGAGCGAGACGTTCTGCCAGGGTGTGCAAGAGGCTCTGGCCAGCGGCGTTCCCGTTGTCGCGACCGGCCGAGGCGGTCCCGTCGATCTGGTGGAGAACAGCATCAACGGGTGGCTGTACCCCCCGGGCGACCTGTCGGCGCTGCGCGCCTCGGTCGCGGACCTCGCGGGCGACCACGTCAAGGCGAGGGCGCTGGGAGCGGCCGGGCGGGCGGGAGTGCTCGGGCGATCCTGGGAGGCCCTCGGCGATCGGCTTCTCGAGCACTATGCCGACGCCGCAGCCCTGCAGCGGATTGATGAGCGCCGGCTCAGCAGGGTGGGAGAACGACCGGGCCTGTCAACCCCCGCTGTTCCGCAGAGCGGCATCCGTCGATACGTCGCGCTCGGCGACTCCGTGACGGAAGGCCTCAGCGACGGATCGAGAATGCCGGCGGGGGAGTATCGCGGCTGGGCGGACCGGCTGGCGCAGCTGCTCGCTCACTCGGGTTCGTCCGGTGCCGGCTTGCGGTACGCGAACCTCGCGGTGCGCAGCCGTCTCGTCGAGCACGTGGTGTGCGACCAGATTCCGCGCGCGCTCGAACTGAAGGCGGATCTGGTATCGGTGCTGGTCGGCGGGAACGACCTCGTGCGGCTGCGGGCGGACCCCGAGGCGCTCGCCGCACGTCTGGGGGATGGAGTACGCCGTCTGCGCGAATCCGGTTGCGATGTGCTGCTGGTCACCCCGTTCCTGCCGCGAAGGCGCGCGTCGCGCCTACTCGCCCGGCGCTTCGCCCGCTTCAACTCGCAGCTGCGCGGCCTCGCGCGCTCGACAGGGGCCGTGCTGCTCGACCTCGAAGCGGTGCCCGCGGTCAGCATGACATCGCTGTGGGCGGACGACGCCGTGCATCTGAACTCCCGCGGGCACAGACTGCTCGCCTACGAGGCGGCTGCGCGCCTCGGCGTGCCCGACGCGGGTCCGCTCGGCCGGCTCGAGCAGCTGCTGCACGCCGAGGAGGCCGACGTCGAGCCGACGGCGATGACGCGAACCGCCTGGCTCCTGCGCCACGCGGTGCCGTGGGCGAAGCGACGGCTGCAAGGCCGCACTGCCGGCGACGGTCTTGTGCCCAAGCACACCGACCTGGTCCTGATCCGGCGCGCATCGGGCAGCCGCATCGACGGGTAGGGATAGCGGCGCCCCGCGCCCGTCGACTATTCGTCACCTGCGGTTCACCCCGGCGTTAACCTCGGGGCGGTTCGCTGGAGCGGAAGCGAGCGCCATCGCAGTCCTCCGGCGTTCGTTCCGTTCGCCGGAGAGGAACGAGCTGTGGATGACTGGGCCGCGGTGAGCTGGGCGCTTGTCCCCATCCCGGTCGTCGTAGCCGTGTTCGGCTTCGTGTACGCGTCCACCCTGCGGAGGGAGGAGAGCCGCGCGGCGGCTCGGAGCGGCCTGCATACCGATCTCCGAACGGCCTCGGCCGCTCGGGCGGCGGCCGGCTCTCCAGATCTCTGAGGGGAGCGGGCCGTCGCGGACCGGCCTCAGGGCTGGATGTGCTTCAGCTGCTTCTTGGCCTGCTTCTCGACGAGCACCTCGACGAAATCGCGCACCCTCGCGTCCTTCAGTTCGTCGTACGCCTCGGTCACGACGCCCTGGATCGTGGATGCCGGAAGTTGGGGAAATTGGGCTCCGAGCCGTTCGGCGATCTCGTTGATGGTGAGCTCTGCGTCAGGGGGTTCTTGTGTCATGTGGATCTCCCGGGCAAGCGAATGTCCGCCCACGTTACCGCCCGAAGCCGTCGCGCGGAGGACGCATCTCGCGGCCCGGCTGAGAGCCGTTTCCGCTCAGGCTCGGTCGGGGTTGCGGTCCGGGAGATAGGGCTCGATCGCTGCCGCCAGCTTGGCGGGGTTCATCGACTGAAGCCAGACCTGTCCGGGGCCGTGGAGTTGCGCGAGGAAGAGCGAGTCGCCGAAGAACTTGTTCTTGATTCCTTTGATGCTGGCGAACTCGAGCTGCATCTCGGCGCGGAACATCGCCAGGTGCCCGGGGTGGATGAGCAGCGACTCGCCTGCCTTCAGCTCGTATTCGGTGATCTCGCCGGCGAGTTGCACCCAGGCCCTGCCCTCGCCCGAAAGCTTCTGGAAGACGACGCCCGCGCCGCCGAAGATCCCCGCACCGAGCTTCTTCTGCAGTGCCACCGAGACCTCGACCTGCGTGGTGCTGGCGGTGTACGAACCGGACTGGATCATGAATGTGTCGGCCGCGTCGATCGCGACCTCGCGGATGGTGCCGGGGAGCTGGGCGGCGAAGGCGACCATCCCGCCGTTGGGGGCGGTGTAGCGCGTGAGGAAGAGCTGCGCGCCGCCGAGCACCCGCTTGAGGCCGCTCATGAATCCGCCTTGCCCACCGCTGCCGTGCGCGGTGGACGTGTCGAGTTGCATTCCAGGGCTGAGCCAGGCGACGTCACCGCCTTCGGCGACGATCGATTCTCCCGGCTCGAGCGTGATCTCGAGAATCGGCATGGTCGTTCCGGCGATGACGGGCTGCATGAGGCCACTGTATGCGCGCAGGGGGTCGTGGAGGCCGGTTGCCCGCATCGGCTGTTCGGTTACCCCAGTACGACGAGGATCCCGCCTACCACGCACACCGCCGCCATCAGCCGGGGACAACCGCCGGCTCGGGCACCGCCATGGGGAAGAAGAAGCGCACAGCCGCCCAGCCGAGTGCCGCCCCGACGACCTGGGCGAAGACGAAGGGCAGCGCGGATGCCGGCGCGATCCCGGCGAACGTGTCGGTGAACATGCGCCCGACGGTGATGGCCGGGTTGGCGAAGCTGGTCGAGGACGTGAAGAAGTACGCGGCGCCGATGTAGGCGCCCACGGCCGGGCCGGCGAGGTGCGATCGCCCGGTGCGCACCAAGGCGAAGATGACGAGGATGAGTCCCGCTGTCGCCACCACCTCCGAGAGCAGCAGCGGCCAGCGGGAGCGCTCGGTGGTGCTCCACTGGACCGTCGGCGCCGCGAACAGGACGTTCGCGAGCACTGCTCCTGCGATGCATCCGAGCACCTGCACCGGTACGTAGACGGCGGCCGTGGCCCACTCGCGTCGATGCAGCGCGATGTCGACGAGCGTGACGACGGGGTTGAAGTGCGCGCCCGAGACGGAGGCGAACACGAGGATCAGGACGGTGAGGCCGAGGGCCGTGGCGAATGCGTTCTCGAACAGCTGCAGGCCGATGTCCGTGGGGGAGAGGCGCTGGGCCGCGATCCCTGAGCCGACCACGATCGCGGCGAGTCCTGCGCTGCCGAGGAACTCTCCGGCGGCAGCGCGTGCGGTGTGGCTCACGTGGCTGCGAGGAGCTGAGAGATCCGGTCCAAGGCCCCGGGAACGAGCCTGAAATAAGCCCAGGTTCCGCGCTTGCTGCGGGTCAAGAAGCCCGCCGTCGTCAGGATCTTGAGGTGGTGCGACACCGTGGGCTGACTCAGCCCGATCGGCTCGATCAGGTCGCACACACATGCCTCAGAGTTCTCCGAGACCGCCACGATGGAGAGCAGACGCAGGCGCGCCGGATCGGCGAGTGCCTTCATCGTCGTCGCAAGCTGCTCCGCCTCGGGGGCGCTCAGAGGTTCGCGCACGAGGGGGGTGCAGCAGGCGCCGGCGGTGACATCGGTCACCTCGAGCATCGTGGTCATACATCGAGACTAATCGATATTGACAGATATCGATACACGCAGGCAAAATCGAGTATCGAAGTTGATCGATATCCGTGGAGGCTCCTGTGACACTGCTCGATCTCACACCCCGCGCGGCGACGACGAATCGATCGTCGACGCTTCCGGTCGCCATCATCGGCGCAGGCCCGATCGGGCTGGCCGCTGCGGCGAACCTGGTCGAGCGCGGTATCGACTTCGTCGTCTTAGAAGCGGGCGACGAGGTGGCGGCAAGCGTGCGGGCGTGGGGTCACACCCGGCTCTTCTCGCCCTGGAAGCACCTCGTGGACCCGGCATCCCGCCGTCTGCTCCAAGAGCGCGGCTGGGAGCTGCCCGATCCCGAGCGCGCGCCGACCGGCACCGAACTGGTGGAGAAGTACGTCGCCCCGCTCGCCGACGTGGAGCCCATCGCGTCCCGAGTCCGCACCGGCGTCCACGTCCTCGGCGTCACCCGTGAGGGTATGGACCGCACGCGTACCCGCGGACGCGCGGCCACGCCGTTCGCCGTGCGCATCCGCACATCGGACGGCACCGTCGAAGAGATCGCGGCGCGCGCGGTGATCGACGCCTCCGGGACGTATCTCTCGCCGAACTCGCTCTCCTCCAGCGGGCTGGAACTGCTGGGCATGGGCGAGATCTCGGAAGCGGTCACCCCGGCCCTCCCGGACGTTCTCGGCCACGACCGCGGGCGGTTCGCCGGGCGCCGCGCCACCGTCGTCGGCGCGGGTCACTCCGCCGCCAACACTCTGCTTGGCTTGGTCGAGCTGGCCAGGCAGGAGCCCGGGACATCGATCACCTGGCTGATCCGCAACGCCCAGGCCGTGCGCGTCTCAGCATCCACGGATGACGAGCTCGCCGACCGCGCCCGGCTCGGCAGCAGGGTGGATCAGGCAGTCGCCGACGGCCTGATCGACGTCCTCGACGGGTTCGAGATCATCCGTGGCCGCCGCACCTCCGAGGCCGTGGAACTGGTCGGCCACCGGAACGGCGAAGTGGTCGCCCACGCCACCGACGTGGTCGTCAATGCCACGGGATTCCGCCCGGACCTCGACATCCTGCGTGAGATCCGGCTGGAGCTCGACGAGATCGTGGAGGCTCCCAAGCGCCTCGCTCCGCTCATCGACCCCAACGTCCACTCGTGCGGCACCGTCGAGCCTCACGGTTTCCGCGAGCTCACCCATCCCGAGCAGGATTTCTTCATCGTGGGGATGAAGTCCTATGGCCGCGCCCCGACCTTCCTTCTCGCCACCGGATACGAGCAGGTGCGGTCTGTGACGGCATGGCTGGCGGGTGACACCGCATCGGCCGCGAACGTCGAACTCGTGCTGCCGGCGACCGGGGTCTGCTCCACCGATCTCGGCGATGGAGGCGGTTGCTGCTCCTGAGTGGAGAGACACGATTTTGATCGAACGGCGAAGCGGTGCCGTCGCGACGGACGGGCCCTGATCCCTGTAGATAGACTGTCGTCTATGGATCAGGGGGATGCGCTCGCCTTGACGGCGCTGGGAGATCCGACGCGCGCCCGGATCCTGCGTCTGATCCGTGATTCCGAGGGCGGTCGCGCACTCGTCGGTCGGCTTGCAGAGGCGCTCTCGCTCCGTCAGCCGACCGTCAGCCATCATATGAAGGCGCTGCACGACGATGGTGTGGTCGTGCGCGAGCCGGAGGGCAGGCGAGTCTGGTACTCGATCGCGACCGTGCATGCCGACCGCGTCGACGCCCTGCTGGGCGACCGGTTCCCCGCCGAGACTAAGCCCGACCTGGATCGGATCGCCGACGATCTCGCCGTCCGCTTCCGTGGCGTCTTCGGCCGGGAGACGGTGCATGCGAAGGTCGTGGAGAGCTGCGAACTGCTCGCGCGCGGACCGAGGTCATCGATGCTGGCGAGCCGGACGGCGACGTTCGCCGCAACGCGGCTGGAAGCGCTGGCCCGCGCCGAGTCCACCGCGACGGGCGTCCCGCGGGTGCTGTTCGTCTGTGTGCAGAACGCCGGCCGGTCGCAGCTCGCTGCGGGGATCCTCCGCCAGCTCGCGGGCGACCGGGTCGCCGTCTCAACGGCCGGCTCCGAGCCCGCGGGGGAGGTGCGTCACACCATCGTCGCCGCGCTCGACGAGATCGGTGTGCCGCTCGGGGGCGAGTTCCCCAAGCCACTCACGGACGAAGCTGTTCGTGCCGCCGACGTCGTCGTCACCATGGGATGCGGAGATGCGTGCCCGATCTATCCCGGGCGCCGGTACCTCGATTGGGACCTGGAGGACCCCGTGGGCAAGCCGATCGAGCGGGTGCGCGCCATCCGGGACGACATCGAGTTCCGGGTGGGTGGCTTGCTGAACGAACTCGTCCCGCAGAGTTCAGGCTCCGTTCCCCATAACAAATAGGTACCGGTCTATGCTTTCCGAGAGAGAGAGAGAGAGAGCGAGACTCCGATGACCGATAAGCCCACCGTCCTGTTCGTCTGCGTGCACAATGCGGGCCGATCCCAGATGGCCGCGGGATACCTCCGTGCGCTCGGTGGCGACGACGTCGAGGTCCTCTCCGCCGGCTCCGCGCCGAAGGACACGATCAACCCGGTCGCGGTCGAGGCGATGGCCGAGGAGGGCATCGACATCAGCGCTCACACGCCCAAAATCCTGACGGTCGACGCCGTGCGGGAGTCCGACGTGGTCATCACGATGGGCTGCGGTGACGCCTGCCCGATCTTCCCCGGCAAGCGCTACGAGGACTGGGAGCTGGATGACCCGGCCGGTCAGGGCATCGACGCCGTCCGGCCCATCCGGGATGAGATCCGCGCCCGCATCGCGGCGCTGGTGGCGGACCTGCTTCCGGAACGCGGAGCGGCGTGAGCGGCGACCGCCCATACGAGATGGCCGACAACGCTGCCCTCGATCCGGAGCGGCTCGCGCGCGCCCTCGTATCGGAGAACTCGTACCTCACACTTGCGACGGCGCCGATGGGATGCCGTGGGCAACCCCGGTCTGGTTCGCCGCGCGGGAGCTGGACCTCTTCGTCTGGGCGTCGAAGCCGGGCGCGCGACACTCGCGAAACATCGCCGAGAATCCACGCGTGTCACTTGTGATCTTCGATTCGAGCAAGGCGCCTGGCGAGGGGAGCGCGCTCTACGTCTCGGCGGATGCCGGGCCCGTCGATGACGCCACGTTCGAGGATGCGCTCTCCGTCTACAACGCGCGTTCGCTCGAGAGCGGACTGCGCGAGTGGGGGAGGGCCCAACTGAGCGGAGCGGCCAAACATCGCCTCTACCGCGCCCTCACGCTCGACT
This sequence comes from Micromonospora sp. DT81.3, assembly GCF_049847225.1. NCBI lineage: Bacteria > Bacillati > Actinomycetota > Actinomycetes > Micromonosporales > Micromonosporaceae > Micromonospora > Micromonospora sp. DT81.3. The sequence continues at coordinate 210,626 of NZ_JBNCNY010000006.1, read as the reverse complement.
CGTTCGTGCTCGACGACCACGACGAGCGGATCAGGGTCTAGGCCCCTCAGCCGGCGGGAGGTCCAGATCGAGGCGCGAGCGACGCAGTTCGGCCATCATCTCCTGCCAGAGGCCCGGCCCTCCCTGTTCGAGCAGTTCGGCACCCGGTAGCGTCTCGATGAGCGGTGCAGATGACGAGCGGAAGGCATCCGATGCTGAAGCAGGTGGCGGAGGGCGTGCTGGTGCACGAGAGCGAGTTCCTCCAGAGCAATGCGGTAGTCGTGCAGGGTGCGGACGGCGTGCTGCTCATCGACCCGGGCATCACGGAAAACGAGCTGGCGGCCCTCGCGGCCGAGATCCGCGGGCTGGGCAGGCCCGTCGTGGCGGGCTTCTCCACGCATCCCGACTGGGACCACGTGCTCTGGCACCCGGACTTGGGCGATGCGCCGCGCTACGGGACCGCCCGTGGTGCGTCATCCATCCGAGAAGCGCTGTCGAAAGCCGACTGGAAGGACCGCATCGCCGAGGGATTGCCGCCGGAGCACGCCGACGAGATTCCCATGGAGCTGCTCGGTCTGATCACCGGTCTGCCCGCACAGGCCGAGCGCATTCCCTGGAGCGGCCCATCGATCCGCATCATCGAGCATCGGGCGCATGCTCCTGGTCATGCAGCGTTGCTGATCGAAGACCGGGGCGTCCTGGTCGCGGGCGACATGCTCTCCGACATCCTGATGCCCTTCCTCGACCTGGAGGCCGCCGATCCGATCGAGGACTACCTCGACGCGCTGCGACTCTTCGAGGATGTGGCGAACGACGTCGCTGTCGTCATCCCCGGGCACGGCTCCGTCGGCACTCGTGATCAGCTGCGGACGCGAATCGAATTGGACAGGGCCTACACCGAGGCTCTGCGCGACGGTCGTGATCCCGATGACCCCCGGGTCGGCCCGTCGGCCCCGCTGTACTGGCTCTCCGACGTACATGAATGGCAGGTGCAGCGGCTCGCCGCGAAGACAGCGAGCGACAAGGAGTCCGGATAGGCGCTTCGGGCTCTCGCCGAGTGCCCAGGACTCGCCAGGCCGGAGGGGCTCAGGTCTTGAGATCCTGCTGGGGGACGACGACCTCTCTGAGGATCAGCAGAAGCGAAGCCATCACCGGGAGTGCGAGGAGCACGCCGAGCACCCCCGCCAGCGCACCGCCCACAAGGGCCCCGATCAGCACCAGAGCGGCCGGAATCGCGATGGCCCGCGTCATCACCCGCGGGCTCACCACGTACGACTCGAGCTGGATGTAGATCAGGTAGGCGATGCCGAAGATCAGCGCCTGGTCGGGGCTCGAGAACAACGCGACGATGGTGGCCACGATCCAGAAGATCACGGAGCCGAACAGCGGAATCAGGGTCACAACGAAAGCGATCACCGCCATCAGCGCGGGGAAGGGCAGGCCGATCAACAGGTGCAGCACGAAGACGACGCTCGCGTTGATCGACGAGAGGGTGACGGAGCCGATCAGAGCCCCACCGACCGACGCAGTGATCCGCTCGGTCATGTCGGAGAGCCGCGGACGGTTGCGGGCCGGTGCCAGCGCATAGAGCGCCTGCTTCATCCCGGTCAGGGAGGCGAGGAAGTACAGCGTCAAAGCGACCACGATGAAGCTGGCGGACACGAAGCTGGCCACTCCCAGGCCGACCGAGAGGGCACCGCCGGTGATGGCGGCCATCGTCTGCGGGTCGGAGAGCGAACCGGAGAGCTGGTCGAGTCCGGCTCCCAGCGAGGCTTGCAGGTCGTCGCTGAGGCTCATGAACCAGTCGGACTGCTGGATGTCGGTCATCGCCTGCGGGATCGACACGATGAATTCGACGATCTGCGCGAGGACCGGGGGCAGCACGAAGATCAGGAACAGGGCGACGAGCACGGCGAATCCGCCGAACACCACGGCGATGCCCGCCCCTCGCTTCATGCCGGCGCGCTCGAGCCGGCGCACGACGGGGTCGAGTCCGAGCGAGACGAACAGGGCGAGGACGATGTAGGTGAGTATGGTCGCGATCGAGCCGATCGCCGAGCCGATGAGAAGTGCTCCGAGTACGCCGAGGGTGGCCACGAAGGCCACCACCAGTGGGTGGTCCACCATGGCGAGGATGCCGCGGCGCCTCGCCGAGGGTGCGCCGGCCCGGCGCTCGTCCACCGCTGGTGAAGGGCTCGCCACCTCGCTCGTGGTTACGGCGGCGGCGTGCCCGCGCTCTGACACTGCAGCATCCGTCGGTTCGCTCATGGATGGACCGTATTCCGCCGCCCGCATCGGCCACATCATCCGCATCGGATGAACGCGACCGGGAGCGGGCTCTTCGTGCCCGACGCGGGCGCCGACGCCGGTTACTGCCGCGCCATGGCGATCCGCAGGCGCTCGTCCGGATCGATGAGATGGTCGTGGTCGTCATCCCCTGTGTCGATCTGCACCCAGTGGATCCGTCCGGTGAACCGGCTGGTGCGCGCCGAGTACTCCGGGCTCACCGAGGTGCCCGACTCGTAGCCGACGTCGGTTGTCTCATCGGCCGAAAAGATCATCGGCTGCGTCACGCCGACTCGCCCCGTTCCCACGGAGACGCCGTCGTAGTAGAGGGTGACCCCGCCGCCCTTCGCGAGGCCCCCGCCGTCGTAGGCGAACTCCACGCGCACCTGGTGTTTCCCCGGCTCCAGCAGGGCATCCGCGACGGTGGCGAAGGAGTGGATGCCGAGCACGTTGTACACGAAGTTGACCTTGCCGCCGGTGAAGAAGACGCTCCATCCCCCGAACCGGCCGCCCTGCGCGATGACGACACCCTCCGCACCCTTTTCGGGTACGTCGACCTCGGCGGTCACTGAGAACGACTTGTTCTTGATGCTCACCACGCTGCTCTCCGAAAGCCGTCCCATGCCGCCGAACAGCAGCTGCGTGCTGCCGTGCAGCAGCGTCGGTCGGCCAGCGAGCTCGGGGTTGAGTCTCTCCCCCGTGCGGTCATCGATCGGCAGCACGTTGTACTTGACCGCTTCGATCAGCCAGAGTCGCTGCAGGTCACGAAGCTTCTCCGGGTGCTCGGCGGCGAGATTGCGCGCCTGGCTGTAATCGCTCGTCCCGTCATAGAGCTCCCAGACATCGTCATCCAGCGGCGGCACCGTTCCCCCCACGAGTTCCCATGGCGTGCGGTGCTTGGTGACTGCGCTCATTCCCTGGAAGTAGACGCCTCGGTTGCCGAACATCTCGAAGTACTGCAGGTCGTGCTGTTCTTCGGCGTGGGGTCGGTCGAAGGAGTACAGCATGCTTGTGCCTTCGATCGGGGCCTGCTGCACCCCGTTGACGACCGTCGGCTGGGGCAGACCGGCCGCCTCGAGGATGGTGGGTGCCACGTCGATGCAGTGGGTGAACTGGCTGCGAAGCCCGCCCTTCTCCTGGATGCCGTTCGGCCAGTGCACGATGGTGCCGTTGCGTGTGCCCCCCCAGTGCGATGCGACCTGCTTCGTCCACTGGAAGGGAGCGTTCATGGCCCACGCCCAGCCCACTGCGTAGTGGTTGTAGGAGCTCGGCGTGCCCAGTTCGTCGATCTTGGACGCGAGGAACTCGGGTGTCTCGAGGGCGCCCATTCCATTGAAGTTGGCCATCTCGTTGAACGCCCCGTTGAGCGTCCCTTCGGCCGAGGCGCCGTTGTCTCCGACGATGTAGTAGATCAGGGTGTTCTCGAGCACGCCCAGGTCCTCGATCGCGTCGATCACCCGCCCAACGTGGAAGTCGGTGTGCTCGAGGAAGCCCGCGTACACCTCCATCTCGCGCTCCAGCACCGGCTTCAGCTCATCCGGCATGTCGTCCCATGCGGGGATGGCGTCGTGTCGGGCGGTCAGCTCCGTCTCGGGTGGAATGACCCCGAGCTCCTTCTGCCGGGCGAATGTGCGCTCGCGCCGCGCGTCCCATCCGTCGGCGAACTGCCCCTTGTACTTGTCAGCCCACTCCACCGGCACGTGATGCGGCGCATGAGTGGCGCCGGGGGCGAAGTACACGAAGAACGGCTTCTCGGGCATCAGGGCCTTCTGCGTCCGGATCCAGCTCACGGCGCGATCGGCGAGGTCCTCGGTGAGGTGGTACCCCTCCTCCGGTGTCGTCGGCGGCTCGACGGGGGTCGTGCCGTCGTACAGGGCCGGCTCGTACTGGTTGTTCTCCCCGCCGATGAAGCCGTAGAACGTCTCGAACCCGCCGCCGCCCGAGGGCCACGCGTCGAACGGCCCCATCGGCGAGGACTGCCAGACCGGCACCTCGTGACACTTGCCGAACTGTGCGGTGGAGTACCCGTTGAGTTTCAGCGTCATGGCGAGAGGAGCCTTGGTGTTCGGCCGCAGCGAGCTGTTGCCCGGCGCGGAGGTGGCGGTCTCGGTGATGCTCCCCATCCCGACCGAGTGGTGGTTGCGGCCGGTGAGCATCGCCTGCCGGGTCGGCGCACAGAGTGCCGTGGTGTGGAACCGGTTGTACTTCAGGCCGCCGGCGGCGAGCTTCTCCGCGTTCGGGGTGCTGCATGGCCCGCCGAAGGCGCTCGACGCACCGAACCCGACATCATCCAGCAGCACGATCAGGACGTTCGGAGCGCCATCGGGCGGCAGCAACGGTGTGATCGGCGGGAACGAGGTTGCCGGGTCTTTCGCATCGTACGTCGTCAGCCCGGGGGGCTGGATGTCGGGAATGGGCAGCATCGTACGTGCATGACGGTCAGGAGACATGAGCGTTCCTTCTTCCTCGGATGTCGACACCCCAGACAACCGCGTTCGAGGGGGGATGGCGTCACCCGTTTCGAATGATGCAGGTGCTGCTGGAATCGCTCTGCCCGCCGCCGAAGTCAACCCTGTGGTTTCGTGAGCCGATGCGTGGCACGCTGAGGACCAGCCGCCTCCGCCGCGGCGGAACGGCGGCGGCATCCCGGAAAGGAGCGTCCCAGATGAGTGCCGACAGAGAACTCAGCGAGAACCCGCCTGGCGCAGACGAAGTCGATGCCGTCGAGCGGGTCGTCGAAGAGGTACGCGATGAGATCCGGCATGGACATGTGGAAGACGATGTGACCCATGTCCTGGAGGAGCGGCTTCACGAAGTCGGTGTGGATCTGCGGCCGCGAGAGGATCGATGACCTCGCGGAGGACATCGAGAACGACGTCTCGACCTGACGCAATGACGTCTCGACCTGACGCGGAGTGTCGTGTCGGCGACCCAGAACGCGGTGCGGGCTTTCGGCGTGACGGTCAGCGCCCCGTCGGGGGCAGCTTGTCGACGCCGTGACGGTTCGGCTTATCGGGCTCGGCGGCGGTCGCGGGCGACGCCGGGGATCCGCCTGTGGCCTCACCGGTATCCGGGTAGTGCGGCTCCTCGATGTCGATCGCGTCGTCGCGTTCTTCCGGCGGCGGCAGGTGGTCCAAGGGCCGTTTGATGTCGTCTCGATCGTTCATGAAGCCAGCTTCCGCGTTCGCAGGGCACTCCTGCAGGGGCTTGCCATCCGCGAATCGTCCTGATCCGGCGCCGGTCGCACCGACCGCGATGCCCGCTTAGAGGGCATCGGCGATCTCCTCGTCGACGTGGTCCCATTCCTCTTCGGTGGTCGCCTGCTGTGGCCGCGCGATCGCGTCGATGCGTTCACGCATCTCCTTTATCGCCTGGCCGTTCTCCGGCGGGTCGAGCTCGCTGTTCGTGGTCTCGATCATCAGGACCGTGTTCGCATTGAGGAGGAAGGACGCCTCCACCGTGTTGCCGTCCGGGCTGATGCAGCTCAGCGTCACGGTGTCTGCCGCCGATGTGTCTGAGAGCAGACGCGCATACTCCAGCAGCGTGTCCGCTTCCTCGTCGCCCATGAACAGGGCCTTGTCGCCGAAGGTCACGTGCTTCATGCACGCCACGGTAGGACTGAGACCGCGATCCGGCGCGGGGGTTGACAACGTCCGGGCGCCGTGGGGAGGGTCAGATGTTGAAGGGTGTAAGCACATCGATCCCGCCGACGCCAGCCCCTGTTTCGCAGTTCGCAAGCGGCGCATCGTACCTGCCATGGGCACCTTCATCTACGGCACGCACGGCCTCGAAGTGGACATCGAAGACCATACCCTGCGGCACTTGCGCGACGTCATCACCTCCAAGCTGCGCAAGCGCGAGTGCTTCTGTCTCACTCTCCCGGATCGGTCGCGCGGAGAGCTGACCGTCTGGATGGACGCATCGATTCCCGTTGCGTTCCGTCTCGACGAGGATGGTGCCGACGAGGGGCTCAACGGAGCGTGGCTGCTGCGATTGCACGAAGCCGCAGATCACCCCGCGGGACTGCACATCATGGACGAACCCCCGCGTCGCGTGGCCCCGATCGGACTCATCGCCTGAAGGGCATCGACCATCGATCAGTCGGTTCGTCGGTGCGGCAGGCCGTCCTGGATCGCCTGTCGGATCCTCCACACGGGGAAGCCGCTGATTTCGGCGATCAAGTCGACATCGAACCCGTGGGTGAAATACGCCACTCGCACGGATCGGATGCGGGTGGGGGTGTCGGCGAGGGCAAGGGCGAATTCGGTGGCGTAGCGCTCCCAGACGCTGATCTCGTACTGCGGTGACGTCACGCCATCCTCACCTCCTCGCCGTTCTGAACTGTCAGACCCGTCGCATCGCTCGTGCGATGGTAGAACAACCGTGTTAACGCAATGATTCCGGATGCTACGGCGGACTGCATGCTGTGAATGTCGGCGCGGGCGTTGAGCCTCGCCCGCATCAGTTGTGCGTCACGGCGATGGCGGCAGCCACGACATCCCGGCACTCGCCCGTCATCGTCCATGCCTCTCGCTGTTCGGACGCCCCCGTCCCGCGATCCAGCATTCGGGAGAGGCTGGCCCGGATCAGTGTGCTCTCCATCGGGGACTCGAAGCCCTCCTCGATGTGGCTCAACAGAGCCGCGACGGCTTCCCGGGCGGTGCACTGCATACGGGTGATCGGGTGCACCAGGTTCTCACTCAGCCCGAAACGGCTGGCACGCCACGACGCCAGACGCAGAACCGATGTCGAGATATCGTCGGCCTCTTCCCCTGCGCGCCACCGGCGCGCGGCCGTTTCGATGAGGGCGCGGATGAGAACGGCGATGGTAGCTGCGTCGTCCGGGCGGAGGCACACGTCCGCGATACGGACCTCCACGGTGGGCGCGTGCGCAGAGAGGCGCGCGTCGAAGTAGATCATGCCCTCGTCGAGGGAGACGCCGGTCTCGAGTATCGCCTCGATCGCGGCCCGGTAACCCTCCGCGCTTCCGAAGCGGTCGTAGGGTCCGGCGGTGGGCCATCGCCCCCATGCCTGATAGCGGTAACTGGCGAAGCCGGTGTCCTTGCCCTGCCAGAACGGGGAGTTCGCGCTCATCGCGAGCAGCACCGGCAGCCAGGGGCGGATGCGGTCGAGGACCGCGACGCCTTCGTCTGGCGACTCGATGTCGACGTGCACATGGAAACCGCAGGTGAGCTGCTCCACCATGGTCAGCCCGAATCGCTCGCCCATCCGCTGGTAGCGCGCCGTGGACACGAGGTGAGGTTCGCAGGGGAGCGTCGCCGTCGCGAGGGCGACAGCACGTGCGCCCACACGCCCCGCAGCAAGGTCGGCCGCACGGCGCCCCTCGAGGATCGTGGCGGACAGCTGGTCCAGCGAGAGTCGGGGCGGACTGACGACTTCGATCTGCTCGCGTTTCACCTCGAACTCGAGGAGCGGGCGCGAGCCCTGCCAAGCACCGGCCGCTGCGTCCAGAAGATCCCCGGCGACGGGGACCGGGTGAAGAGTCTCCGCTCCTACCAGCAGCAGCTCTTCCTCCACGCCGATCGATCGGATGCGGCGGCTGGCGGCCACCCCGCTGCGACGCAGGGGTGCGGCAGACGTGGTGCGGGGATCCATGGCGTCATCCTTCGACCAATGCCGCGTCTCACCGCCCACAGCTCGCGCGCACGCACGAGGGGCTCGACGAGGCCTCCGGGAAACAGTACTCCCGCCGGCGCGTCGGCCACCAGACAAGGGCGGAAGCCCCGATCCGACGATGTCCTCTCGCCGCTTCTCCAAGTCGAGCCGATCGCAGCATCGATGCGTCGGATAATCGAGCACGTCACCGCCCGGCCGGCCGTGGGTGCCGGTGTAGCCTCGGACGTGAATAGGCGATGCAGCGCCTCATCGCACACCCTCGTGAGGTGCCTATGGCCAGGTGGACCGCCAATCGACTGGTTCGAACGGGAGCCGCATCGCGGTGGGGCCGCTTCATGCTGCGAGTCGGCCGCGAAGTGGGCGGCATTCAGCTCGTCGACCGCGGCATGACCCTTGCCGCCCACGCCTTCACGTCGGTGCTGCCCATCCTGATCGTCGCGGGGGCGGTCCGCTCACGGCTCGACCCGCAGAGCGGTCCGATCGTGGCCGAGCACCTGGGGCTCGACGCGGCGACCGCCGAGATCCTCGAGAAGTCTCTGCCCGGCGGCGCGCAGGAACTGCGCGCGACCGGTGTGATCGGCGTCGTGCTCCTGGTGATCGCCGCCACTTCGTTCGCACGGGCATTGGAACGCAGCGTTCGGACGATCTGGCGCGCGCCCGCATCGAGCGTCAAGTCCGCGTGGCGTTGGTTCGCCGCGGTCATCGCGGTGATCGCTGGGCTCTCGGTGGTCGTCGCCTCCCGGATCTTGCTGCGCGGTGACGGTGCCGCGTCGGTGGTCGGATTCGCGGTGGAAGTGGCGGCCTGGGCTCTGCTCTGGTGGATCGCCTCCTGGCTGGTGGTCAATCGACGCGTCACCCTGCGACAGCTTCTCCCCGGCGCGCTGCTGGCAGGGGCGGGCTTTGCCACGGCCGGATTGCTGGGCCGTCTGGTGCTGCCACCGCTCCTGGCCGACTCGGCGAACCGATTCGGCGTGCTGGGTATGGCGTTCACCTACATCGGCTGGCTGCTGGTGCTTGCGTGGATCCTGCTGATCGCCATGGCCGTCGGTCGCGTCGCGTATCTGAGCCAAAGCGGGCGGGCGTGGCGCAACTCGGTCTCGTATCCCGCAGGCCGCGCCGCATCAGGCGAACGGCGAACTTCGCCGAACGTCTAGGCAGAGCGCGCGTCGGCCCCCGGAGCCCACGTCCCCACCGTGCCGGGACGGCGAGAGATGCCCGGCACCGGCTGCATGGCCGGTCCGCTTCGCATGAGTGCGAACGCTCGCTGAGCGACCGTTCTGGCCGCGGGACGGTCTGTGGGATCGGGGGCGGTCATGCGCCGGAGGAGTCGCGACCATCCACGTGGCAATTGTTCAGGGATGCGCGGCGGCTCGAGCAGCCGCGCGATGGCAGCACCGATCCCGGCGGCATCCGGAAACGCCCGTTGCCCAGTCATCGCTTCCACGAGGACGAGTCCGAGGGCGTAGATGTCGGCGGAGGGGCCGATGTCCTCGTCGCGAACTTGCTCCGGCGCCAGATATGCAGTGGTTCCCACCGCGACGCCGTGCGACTGCGCGGACCCACCGTCCATCATGGAGGCGACGCCGAAGTCGGCGAGCTTCGCATGATAGGAGCGCCCGGGCATGTCGGTGTGGGTGAGCAGGATGTTCAATGGCTTGACGTCACGGTGCACGATCCCCGCCCCATGCACGGCGTGCAACGCGGACGCAAGGTCGCACGCCAGGTATGCCACGTCCCGCATGTCCAACGGGCCGTTCAGCAGCTGGTGGGCGAGCGTCGGGCCGTCGACGAACTCCATGACCAGGTACCCGGGCTCGCCGGGAGTGAGGTTGGCGTTGAGGAGCGTGACCAGCGCGGGATGATCCAACGACGCGAGAAGTGCCACTTCGTTTCGCGCCTCGGCCAGTCCCGTGCCGGTATCCGAGTCGTCCCGTAGCATCTTTATCGCGACCGTGCGTTCACGTGCGAGGTCGTCTGCCCGGTACACCTTCGCGGTCGCGCCCTGGCCGACGCATTCGTGCAACCGGTAGCGCCCATCGAGCATCGCGAACGTCGCGCTTGCTTCCGCCTGTGCCATCTCGTCCTCCAGCGGCGCGAAAACCTGCATCTCGCCGCACTCCCAGACGGACGGTACCGCGACGACGTTCCGCTTCTCGCCCCGTTGACAACGAGCGCGGGACGTGCAAATACGAGTGATGAAGTCGACGACCGCGCGGGCGGCTGAGCGGGAAGCGCCGGGCACGCACTGCCGGAGACGTCGCGCGCTGGCCGCAAAACGTGCAATCCTCAGCGCCCGCCGGTTCGTAACGTTCCGGCATGGATGTGGATGCGATGTTTCGGTCGGTTCCTCTGTCGGGCGGCCGCCTCCGAGTGCCGGGAGATGTCTGAAGGAAGGTTGACCCTCACGCAGCGTCAACCCTGCAGGCTTGGTCCATCGCCGCAGTGGGACGGAAGACGCCATGATCGACAGGACCTCGACCCCGACCTGGACCGGTTTGGTGCCGGTCGACGACACGGGTCTGGCTGTCACCGATTCGGGTGGCTCCGGGACGCCGGTCATTTACCTGAACGGCCAGTTCGCGACGCAGGGCTACTGGCGGCGGGTTCTCGCCGAACTCGGGCCGGACTGGCGGCACATCACCTACGACGAGCGGGCTCGAGGGCGCACGTCCGGACGTTCGGCGGACTACTCGTTCGAGGCCGCCGTCCGCGATGTCAGGGCCGTGCTCGATGCTCGTGGTGCCGACCGGGCGCTGGTGGTCGGGTGGTCGTACGGTGCATTCGTCGCCGCACACTGGGCGAGCCGCAATCCGGACCGGACGATCGGCGCGGTGCTGGTCGATGGGGCGCAGCCACACGACTGGCTCACAGACGAGATGGAGCAGGGCATCCGAACCGCCTTCCGTCGCCTGAGATGGCTGACGGTGCCGCTGCGCGTGACCGGGCTCACGCCGCGGATGACCGCGGTGGAGATGGCCGAATGCAACATCGAAGTCGGCCGGCTCGCGCGGGAACGGCAGCTCGGCCCGGTGATGGACAGAATCACCGTCCCGACGCGGTATGTCCTCGCATCCGGAACGTCGTTCGGGAGCAAGGGGGATGGGCAGGAGAAGATCCGGGCGAGCGTGCCCGCGGTGACCGAACGAAACCCGCACATCACGATTCACGCCAAGGTCGCCAGCAATCACGGCGCGATCCTCCGGAGGGACTTCCGCGCGATCGCCGAGGCGGTCCGCGGCGTCGCCGGTTGAGGCAGTCTGGAGCCCATGCTCTCGATCGGCCAACTGGCCTCCTACGCCGGGGTGACGGTGCGGACAGTCCGCCACTATCACCAGATCGGTCTGCTGCCCGAGCCGGAACGCGACCACTCCGGCTATCGCAGCTATGACACCGCCGCCGTGGTGCGGCTGATCCGGATCCGCGTGCTGGCGGACGCGGGTGTTCCCCTCGCCCGCGTGCAGGAGCTCCTCGTCGCCGACTCCGAGGAGTTCGCCCGCGCAGTCGGGGAGATCGACAAGGCCTTGAACGCCGACATCCGCCGCCTCCAGGCGAGTCGCAAGCGGATCGCGAAGCTCGCCGCCGGCGATCACCTGGCCCTTCCCCAGGTCGTCCTGGACTACCTGGACCGGCTGCGCGGGGTCGGCGTCGGTGAGGCCTACATCGAGCTCGAGCGGGACGCCTGGATCATGCTCGCGGCGCAGGATCCGCTCAGCATCGACGCCGTGATCGCCGAGAAGAACCGTCACCTGGATGAGGACCCGGACATGACGCGGCTCTACCGCCTCCTCGGCTCCGCGCCGGAATGGCCGCCGGGGGACCCCCGAGTCGTCGAACTCGCCGACCTCGTAGAGCACCTCCGCATCCGCGCAGTCCAGAGCGGCGAGCTGGAAATCGGCAACGCCGATCAGACGGAGCCGCTCACCGCCCTGCTGGACGCGGCCATGACCGAGTCGGCGCCGGTCGCTCGAGAGCTGCTGGCGATCCTCGAGCAGCGCGGGTGGCGTGGCTGGAATCGGCTCGAACGAATCCCCGAAGGGCGCATCCCCCCCATCGCCGAGTCCTCGCCGCCCGACCTCATCTCCACGACGAACCACGAGTCAGCAACCCCGCTCGAGGAGGCCTGACGCCGGCTCAACTTCCGTCGCGATCGCCCGCGAGCGTCGGCAACGACGAGGCCGGCGAGACGATTCTTGGCGATCGGTCGGGCCGCGGCGACAGCGCTGGTGGTGCGGTCTGCGAATGGGAGAGCCTGTTGTGTCGGGTGGGTGACGGGGCCGCCATTCTCGTGAGCAGCCACCACCTCGACGAAGTCGCCCGAGTCGCTCTTCGCTCTGCCTGTCCGCCGCTCGACCATCGCTCTGGCGAAACTCATCGTGTACGCGAGCTGGGCCGTGCTGATGAGCATCGCTCTCGCCGCCGCGCTGCTCCCGCTCGGCCTCGCCGCCGATCTGGGCCCGCCGTCCGGTGACACGTGGCCGGCGTTGGCGTGCCAGGTCTTCCTGGGCGCGATGACCGCCGCCACCCCCGCACAGCTGCTGCTGGTCCTTCCTTGCGTCGGCGCCTTCGTGCTGCTCGCCGCGGCATCCTGGCGGAGGATGCAGCTCGACCGGTGACCGAGCGCCGTCCTGTCGGTGGGGGAAGGATCAACGCTCGACGCGAAAGCGCTGACGGTCGGGGCCGGTCGATCGGTCATCGTTCTGTAATGGTCCACCCCAGTCCAGATGAGTCGGCAGTGACAGCCTGGACTGGTGAGTAACGACCGCGGGACGAGGGCGAAGGTCGCCGTCATCGGCGGCTCAGGCCTGTACGCGCTCTTCGACGATAAGGACTCGACGGCCTTCACCGTCGCCACGCCCTTCGGGGACGTGGAGCTCACCAGGGGCACGATCTGCGGCACCGAGGCGGTATTCGTGCCTCGGCACGGCGCCGATCACTGCGTCCCGCCGCATCTCATTCGTGCCCGTGCGGTGATCTGGGCGTTCGCGTCCACCGGGGTGCGCGTGCTCATATCGACCGCCGCCGTGGGCTCGCTCAACCCCGACCTGCCGGTCGGGACCATCGCTGTCGCCGACCAGCTCGTGGATCGCACGCACGGGCGAGCCGACTCGTACTTCGACGCATCGACGGTGCGGCATCTGCCCTTCGCCGATCCGTTCGACTCGCACGCGCGCCGCCTGGCGCTGGAGGCGTGCCCCGAGCTCGTCGACGGCGCGACGGTCCTGGTCATCCAGGGGCCTCGCTTCTCCACCCGCGCAGAGTCGAGGATCAACCGCTCGGCCGGAATCGACCTCGTCAACATGACGCTCTATCCCGAGGCCGCGCTCGCGGCCGAGCTGGGCATCGACATGGTCGCGCTCTGCGTCGTCACGGACGTCGACAGCGGCGAGCAGGCCGAGGAGGCCGTGACCGCGGAGATGGTCTTCGCCCGCCTCGCCGAGGCCCGGCCACATCTGGTCTCGGCGATCGAGCGCATCGCGTCATCCGTGCCCCTCGACTATGCCCCCCGTGAACTGATCGACGGCGCGGCTGTCGCCGAGGTACTGCGGATGGAAGCACAATGAGCCTTCTGCTGGTGACCGGTGGCGCGGGATTCATCGGCTCACGCGTCGTGAACGCCGCTCTTTCCGCCGGGTGGGACGTGCGAGTCCTCGACTTGCTCTCACCCGAGGTGCACCCCTCGACGCCGGCGATTTCCGCCAGCGTCGAGATCGTTCGAGCCGACGTCACCGACGCGCGTGCTCTGGATGGCTGCCTCGTGGGTGTCGACGTCGTCAGCCATCAGGCCGCGAAGGTGGGCATGGGCGTGGATGTCGCCGATGCGCCGGGTTACGTCCGGGCGAACGTGCTCGGCACCGGTGAGCTGATCGCGGCGCTCGCCAGGGCCGGAGTGCGCCGGCTCGTGCTCGCGTCGTCGATGGTGGTCTACGGAGAGGGGCGCTATGTCGGTTCCGACGGAGACGTCCGGCCCGGTCCCCGGTACGAGGGCGACCTGCGGACGGGGATGTTCGAACCGCGCGACCCGGTCACCGGGGAGATCCTGACGCCGGCGCTCACTGTGGAAGGCTCCCCGGTCGACCCGCGGAGTCTGTACGCCGTGTCGAAGCTCGCGCAGGAGCAGTTCGTTCAGGTCTGGGCGAAGGAGACGGGCGGCACCGCCGCGATGCTGCGCTATCACAACGTGTACGGTCCGGGCATGCCCCGCGACACCCCCTACGCCGGGGTCGCGGCGATCTTCCGCTCCGCGCTCGAGCGGGGGGAAGCGCCGAAGGTCTTCGAGGACGGCGGTCAGCGGCGCGACTTCGTCCACGTCGACGACATCGCGGCGGCGAATCTTCGTGCCGCCGAATGGACAGCGGATGCCGAACCCTCGACCGCGCGCCCGTTCAACGTCGGCTCCGGCAGGGTCTCGACGATCCTCGAGGTCGCGCAGCGGCTCTCGCTGGCCCACGGCGGGCCGGAGCCGGTCATCACGGGGCGATTCCGGGCGGGCGACGTGCGTCACATCACCGCGTCATCCGATCGCGCCCGCACCGAACTCGGCTGGGCGCCCATTGTGCCTTTCGCCGACGGCATGCGCGAGTTCGCGAAGGCGCCCCTTCGGGCCTGAGTTCAGGCGAAAGACTCTTCACGGCCCCGGGCCGTGCTCGGCAGGATCAGGTCGAAGCGGCATCCACCAGGCACGTTCCGCACGGTGACCTCGCCCTGGTGCGCGACGGCGATCCCCCGCACGATGGCGAGCCCCAGTCCGGCACCGCTGGAGCGCAGCGACTCGCCGAGCGCCTCGGGGTGCGCCTCCGGCGTGCGTGCGCTCGCACCCCGCCAGCCGGGCTCGAAGACGCGGTGCAGATCCTGCTCGTCGATGCCACCGCCGTTGTCGATGACGGTGATCGATGCCCGCCCGTCGACCACCGACGCCGCCACCGTGATCGGCGAACCGGCCGGCGTGTGCTGGATCGCGTTCAGAAGCAGGTTCGAGATCGCCCGAGACAGTTCCCGAGGATCCGCGTGCACGACGGCGTTGCGGCCGAGGCCCTCCTCGATCCGGATGTCGCGTCCGTGCGAGACGGGACGAAGATCCGCGACCGTGTCGGAGATCACGTCGTAGAGCGAGACGTCCTGCAGCGAGAGGCGCAGCGTACCCGAGTCGATCTTCGACAGCTCGAACAGGTCGTCGACCATCGCCGAGAGCCGGCTCACCTGCTCGCGCATCTGCCGGTGGTACCGCTGCGGATCGGTCGCGAGGTCATCCTCCAAAGCCTCCGCCATCGACATGATGCCGGCCAGCGGCGTGCGCAGATCATGCGCTATCCACGCGACGAGTTCGCGCCGCGACTCCTCGATGCGGTGCTCGCGCTCACGCGACGCGGCGAGCTTCGCGCTGGTGGCGACGAGCTCCGCCGCGAGAGCCCGGAACTCTGCGCTCGACTGCGGGCCGACGGCATCCACTCGCTCCCCGTCGCCGATGCTGCGAGCCGCCCGCGAGAGCGACCGCGCATTGCGCACCACGACGATGCCCAGGCATGCCACGAGCGCCAGCGAGACCGTCCCGGATATGACGGCGACGTTGACGGCGACCGTCAGGTCGTGGTCGGAGAGGAACATCAGCCACGACGCCCCGACCATGCTGAGGATCACCGCCAGCACCGCGGCGAAGATCAGGACGCACACCTGAACGATGAGCGACGATCGGCGCAGCGCCCACAGCGCCGCGAATGCGACACCCCCGACAGCGATCGTTATCGCGAGCGACAGCCCCGCCACCTGCAGCAGATCAGGCCAGCTCATCGGCATCCTCTCCGATGTCCAGGCGGTAGCCGACGCCCCACACCGTCGCGAGCAGCGTCGGCTGGGTCGAGTCAGGTTCGATCTTCTCGCGAAGGCGCCGCACGTGCACTGTGACCGTGGACAGGTCGCCGTACGTCCAGCCCCACACCGCGGTGAGCAGCTCCTCGCGGCTGAAGGCCTGGCGCGGGTGCTTGACCAGGAAGGAGAGCAGGTCGAACTCTCGCACGGTGAGGGGAAGCAGCCTGCCGTTCATCATCGCGACGCGGGCGGCAGGGTCGATGTGGAACGGTCCACGATCGAGGGCCGACTCCGGCGCGTATTCTCCGAGTGATCGGCGCAGCACCGACTGCACGCGCAGCACCAGCTCGCGCGGCGAGAACGGCTTCGTCAGGTAGTCGTCCGCCCCCGCCTCGAACCCCCGGATGCGTTCTTCCTCGCTGCCGAGCGCGGTCAGCAGGATGATGGGAGTCGCACTCGTGCGGCGGATGCGGCGGCACGCCTCGATCCCGTCGATGCCCGGCAGCATCCGGTCGAGCACGATGAGATCCGGCGAGATGCGCGCCTCGGCCTCGATCGCCTCGTAGCCGTCCCCGACGCGGTCCACCACGAAGCCCGCAGAGCGCAGGTACTCGGCGACGACCTCCGAAACGGTGGGATCGTCATCGACGACGAGCACGCGTCGATCGATGAGATCCTCGTTGCCCAGGGTGCGCGAGGCTTCGGCGATCACCTGCCCACAGTACGCCCGCGTGCGAGCGGCCAACGGGCCTCGGCGAGAGCCTTCCGCGTTCCGTAAGACTTTCGCGGTGACGCTGAAATCGCGCGAGCCTAGCGTCGGAGGATGGCTGACGTCGATCTCGTGCTCCCGTGCCTGAACGAGGCGGCGGCGCTGCCGTGGGTGCTGGGGCGCCTGCCGGCGGGGTATCGCGCGATCGTGGTCGACAACGGCTCGACCGACGGATCGGCCGAGGCGGCGCGAGCCGCGGGCGCGACCGTGGTCTTCGAAGCGCGGAAGGGATTCGGTGCCGCCGTCGCAGCGGGGATGGAGGCGGCCACCGCCCCGATCGTCGCGGTGTGCGACGCGGATGCCTCGCTGGATCCCGCCGACCTGCCGCGGCTCGTCGCACTGCTCGGCGACGGCGCCGACCTGGTGCTCGGCCGCCGGGTGCCCACGCAGCGCTCGGCATGGCCGGTGCATGCGCGCGTGGCCAACGCATTCCTCTCCCAGCACATCGCCCGCCTCGCGGGCGTCAAGGTCGCCGACATCGGTCCGATGCGGGCGGCGCGCACCGCCGCCCTTCAAGGGCTTGGCATCCGCGATCGGCGAAGCGGGTACCCGCTGGAAATGGTGCTGCGCGCGGCGGTGGCGGGCTGGCGGATCGTCGAGACGGATGTCGCCTACTCGCCGCGCATCGGAAGGTCGAAGGTCACCGGAACCGTGCGCGGCACGCTCACCGCAGTCAAGGACATGAACCGCGTCCTGCGCGAGGTGCGTGCATGAGCGTGCTCGTCGTGATCGCGAAGGCCTGCCTTCCGGGCAAAGTCAAGACACGTCTTCACCCGCCCTACACCCTCGAGGCGGCGGCGGCGATCGCCGAGGCCAGCCTGCGCGACACTCTCGGTACCGCCGCCCGAACCACCGCCGATCGACGCATCCTGTACTTCGACGGCGAGCCGAGCGGACTGCCCATCGAGGGATTCGAGGTCGTGCCGCAGCGTCAGGGCACCCTCGATCAGCGCATTGGGGCCCTGTTCGACCAGCTCGACGGGCCCACCCTGCTCATCGGCATGGACACCCCCCAGGTCACGCCCGCCGACCTGAGATGGCCCACCGACACGGATGCCGTGATCGGCATGGCCGAGGACGGTGGCTTCTGGGCTCTCGGTCTCCGGGCCCCTCGGGGTGACCTGGTGCGTGGCGTTCCCATGTCGCGCGCCGACACCGGAGCCCGGCAGCTCTCGGCCCTCGTCGGTGCGGGACTCACGGTCGAGCGGCTGCGCACGCTGCGCGACATCGACCTCGCCGCCGACGCCGCCGCGGTGGCGGCCGGCATCCCGGACTCCAGGCTCGCGCGAGCCGTTGCGGGTGCGACGCGAGAGGGGCGGGCGGCGTGAGCGGCCTGATCGCCTTCGGTGCCGGCGGCGACGAGCCCTACGCGCTGCTCCTCGGGGGAGGGGGCGGCGGTCGGCTCGCGTTGCGCAGGGTCGGGGAAGCGAGCCCCGTGCTGCAGCTCGACGTGGCGGATTGGAGCGCGCCGGCCAACCCGGTCGACGTGGCAGTGCTGAGGGGCCTCGCCGGACCGCTCCTCGACGTGGGCTGCGGCCCCGGCCGCATGCTGCGTGCCGCGGAGGAGAGGGGCCTGGCGGCGCTGGGCATCGACATCTCGGGGGAAGCGGCGTCGCATGCCGCGGCGGACGGCTCCCGCGTGCTGCACCGGTCGGTCTTCGAGCGGCTCCCGCTCGAGGGCAGCTGGGCGACGGTGCTGCTCATGGACGGGAACATCGGCATCGGGGGAGACCCGCGGGCTCTGCTTCAGCGCTGTGCTGAGCTGATGGCGGCGGATGGCGTGCTGGTCGTCGAGGTGGACGCGGATCCGGAACTGCACGAGTGTGCCGTCTTCACCGCGATCGGCGAAGAGGGGCACGAGAGCGGCGCCTTCCCGTGGGCGCGGCTCGGGTCGGCGGCGCTCGCGCGCATCGCTGGCGAATGCGGTCTCGTGCTCGGCGACGCCTGGGCGGCCGGCGACCGGCGGTTCGTCATGCTGCGACGCTTTACATCCCTCACACCGCCGGCATCCGTCGCGCCGCAGGCCTGACGCCCCCGTCATCCGTCAGACCACCCGCATGTGTCTCGCCCTAAGTTAGGGGCGTCGCCGCTGCCGGTCGAGCACCGCATGCAGCCCGATCGCGGCCGTCGCGGCGACGGCGAGCGCGACGAGCAGGATCGCGAGGTTGTCGCCGTAGTCCAGCGGCAGGATGCTGGGGTTCGCCGTTCCGACCGCCTTCTTGACGATCTCCGGCACGACGAGAAGCACCATGATCCCGCCGACGGCCAGCGCACCCTGCGCGACCAGGATCGACCGGTGCGGCATCCGTCCCTCGACCCGTCGACCCGCGAATGCGACCCCGAAGACGATCCCCGCGATCACGACGTCGTGCGCGATCAGCACTGCCACGAGCCACACGATGATCGCGGGATACTGCCGCGGCGGGATGTCGTTCAGCAGCACGATCCCCCCGATGACGGCAACCAGCACACCCGAGCCGATGAGAATCGTGCGGACGTCCTCCATCGTCCAGAAGCTTCACGTCCGCCGTGTGCGCGAGGGTCCGGGAACCGCGCTCACGCGATCACCTCGATCACACTGAGCCATTTCGTCTGGAGCACACCCGGTCGCCCTGGCGCGATGATGCGCGCGGGGTAGCCGTGGTCGATGTCGAGTTCTTCTCCGAACAGCTCGAGCGCGACGAGGGTCAGCGGATCGCGCGCGAACTCCGGCTGCATCTCGGTGACCCCGAAGTTGCCCCGCTGCTGCAGGCTGGTGATGCGCACGTGGGCGTCGGGGGCGGCGCCGACGGCGTCCAGCAGGTCGCTCAGGCGGGGCCCGCGCCACGCGGCGTCCTGGCTCCATCCCTCGACGCAGGCGATGGGCAGGACTTCCTCCCGCTGCGGAAGTGCCCTCAGCCGTGAGCGGGAGAAGACCTCCCGCGTGCTCCCGTTCACGATCGTCAGCGTCCACTCGGGTGCCGTGGCGGTATCGAGCACCCCCGCCGCTTTCGCGGTGCGATTGACCGGCAGGGTCTGGGGGCCGACGCCCTTCTTGCGGGGCGCGAAGGCGTTGAAAGGGTCGAGGATCCGGAACGACTGACCAGCCGTCGTGGCGACGAGGACGGTGGTCGCGACGGCCACGGTCGCGAAAAACCCCCGCCGGGTCTCGCGCACCGCGCGCGCCTCCCGTGGCGCGGGGGTCCGGTCCATCCACGCGAACACTCGCCCCGTCACCCCGTGCGCCTGTTGCCGGCCGGTCAGCCGCTGCAGCTCATCGGCGACCTCGAGCTCGGCATCCGGGTCTTCTCCGTCAATGACGAGCGTTCCATTCGCTGCGTACGCGTCGCGCTTGCGCCAGTACCGCGTGATCACCGGCAGCTTGACGCCGATATGGATGAGGAGCGAGCCCATCACGATCCACGACAGCGCATAGTGGGTCAGCCGGAACGAGAAGCCGAACAGTGCGTAGAGCTGGTACGTGTTCAGCAATCCGATCGTGATCTGCATGAGGGATGCCGCGACGAAGAGCGCGATGGACGCGCGTTCGACGAGGTGCCCGAACGAGCGCACCGGGGGGCTCTGGAAGAGTTCGGGGAAGACGGTGAAGAGCTTGGCGAACAGCAGCGGGAAGCACGCGATGCCGGCGGTGACGTGGATGCCCTGGGTCAGCTGGTAGATCCACACCGGCCGGTTCAGGAACACCATCCAGGGGAGCGGGTCCTGCAGGAAGTGGCTGTAGAGACCGGTGGCGAAGCAGGTCAGGAAGGCCAGCGCCAGCAGGCGCCCGAGAACCACGGCGTGCCGGGGGTTGCGCGCAGGGGACGCGACCGCATGCCTGATCTGGTGCAGGATGCGCTGCAGTCTCGCGGTGAGAAGCACTCGACCACCTCCTCGTCCAGCCGACTCTAGGGCGGGGGATCGCGGGGAATCGGGGGCAGATGTGACGAACCGCGGACGATAGACGTTCCGAGTACGTAAGGTCTCGGCCGGGCGCGGATACCGCCGGCTGTTTAGCCTCGGAATGTGACGAACGACCTGCTCGCCGCACCTCAGACGCGCTCGCGCGCGGTCGCCGCCGCGCCGTGGATCGGACTCGGCGTCGCCGTCCTGCTCATCGCCGCCGCGATGCTCTTCCCGCTGCTGTCGGGCCTGAACGTGCACGTGCGGTGGTTTCCCCCGCTGCACGCGCAGTGGATGCCGCGCGTGGGCCCCGGGACGCTCGCGGCGATCGTCGTGGCGATCCTCGCGATGCGATATGCCGTCGATCTGGCGGCCCGGATGCGCTGGCCCGCACTGCAGCTCGCGGCATTCGGCGCGGGCCTCGCTTGGATGCTGAGCCTCGCCACCGTCGACGGCGCGAAGGGCCTCTCGGCGATCCTGGAGACGCAGTATGAGTACCTGCGGACCGCTCGCGCCGTGACCGACGTCGGGGCGCTGCTGCGCGACTACATCGCGCACATCCCGCTCGACTCGCCCGACAACTGGCCGGTGCACATCGCAGGACATCCGCCCGGGGCGGTGCTGTTCTTCGTTGCGCTGGTGCACCTCGGGCTGGGAAGCGGGCTCGCGGCGGGGATGGCGGTGACCGTCGTGGCGGCGACGACGCCCGTCGCCGTGCTCCTCACCCTCCGCCGTCTGGGTGCCGAAACGGCCGCGAGGAGGGCCGCGCCCTTCCTCGTGCTCGGACCGGCGGCGATCTGGATGTCGGTCTCCGCCGACGCGATGTTCGCGGCCTTCGCCGCGTGGGGTCTGTGCGCCCTCGCGTTCGCAGCCACCGCGCGGCGGCCGGCTGCGACGGCCGGCTGGGCCGTGCTCGCCGGTCTTCTTCTGGGCTACTGCGTGCTGCTGTCGTACGGGCTGCCGCTGCTGGGCGTGCTCGCGGTCGCGATCCTGTTGCTCGCGCGCCGGTGGTCGCCGCTCCCGTGGGCGGCGGGGACGGCCGTGCTCGTCGTGCTCGCCTTCGCGGTGTCGGGCTTCGCATGGTGGGAGGCGTACCCCGTGCTTGTCGAGAGGTACTGGGCGGGCGTCGCCAGCAACCGGCCCTTCCCGTACTGGGTCTGGGCGAATCTGGCCGCGCTCGCGTTCAGCGCCGGCCCGCTCGTCGGCGCCGGGCTCGCGGTCGCCCTTCAGCGCGCGAGAGGACTGCGCTTCCGTGCGCGCGACGACGTGGTCGTCGTCGGGATCGCTCTCGCCGCCCTGGCGACGGTGCTGCTCGCCGATCTCTCGGGAATGAGCAAGGCGGAGGTCGAACGGATCTGGCTGCCATTCGTGCCGTGGCTGCTCGTGGGCACGGCGCTGCTCTCGTATCGATGGCGTCGCTGGGGCCTCGGCGGGCAGATCGTGTTCGCGCTCGCCGTGCAGCACGCGCTGGCGACCGGCTGGTAGGCGAAGCCCCGGCGAACACCGATCCGTCCGGAGTTCGTAACCTCGCGGCCGCGTCCTCGTTCGGGACGACGTGACGTTCCTCATCGTTGTTAGCCATGAACCGCAAGCTACGCCGCCGCCTCGTCCGCATACGAGGGCCTTGCGAAAAGCATGTATCGCTTTGCTCGCCCGAAGAAGCCGCCCTCGAGCCTGGCCGGCGCACCGGGCGTCGCCTAACCGTCCAGACGGGTCGGAATAGGGCATTTGCCCGATGGTTCCGCGGTCGCTTCGCAATAGCGTGCCGTTCAGGCGACCCGACGAGGTCGGCCGATGGTCAGCCGGCTCGGTCGGCATGGAGGGTGACATGTTCCGGATCGGAAACATCACGACGTCGCACGCCCGGGCATGGGTGGCGAATGCAGCCCACGGCCGTGACGTGCTGGCCCCGGGCGACCAACTGGAGCTGGACGTTCCCGGCGGGACGAAGGTGGAGCTGCGCCGCATCCTCGACGACGCCGTGATCGGTGTGGCGACCCTGCCCGCAACGCCCCCGCCGGCAGTCACGTGGATCTCTGCGAACGCGCCCGCGGCGCCGGCCCGAGCCGAGCTCCCGCCCCCTCTCCCCGGGATCCCGAAGCCACCGGCGGTGCTCAACGCGCGAGGCGAGCTGCCGGTGTGGCAGGACTACGTCACCGTCGCGATCAAGCAGATCCCCGCGCAGGAGGACGACCTGCTGTTCAACACCCGAGAATGCCCGATCCGGCGCGGGGTCACGATCTCCGCCTCGTTCATGATCTGGTCGCCCACCCGGGACCCGGTGCTGCGAGGCTACGACGGCGTTGAGGTCCTCGACCTCGCAGAGCTGGAGCTGGTGGCGGACCACATCGTTATCGCGGCGCCCCTGCGCTTCCCGGGCACGAATGTGACCATCCGGTGCCGCACGCTCGAGTTCCAGGCCGACGGAGCTCACAGCGGCAGCATAGACACGACGCCTCTGGACTTTCCGGTCGGGGTTCCCGCATACACGTCGACTCGCTGGTCGAACAGCCAGGATGCGGACGATCACACGACTTATCCGGGTGTGGTCGATGCAACCGGGGCGGCGGTGCGGGCACTCGCCGGCCAGGGCGGCGCGCCGGGTCAGGGTGCCGGCACAATTACGCTCGAGGTGAAGGAGATCCTGTTCCCGGTCAATCCGGGCAAGATGTTCATCGGGCACGGCGGCCGGGGCGAGGAGGGCGAGCCCGGCGGTCTCGAGCCGCGCGCCAAAGGCGACACGATGCCCGCGACGCTGACCCGCCGGGACCTCTCGGCCGCCGTCAAGACGTTCAAGGTCTCCGGCTCGGTCAGTTCGTGGCGTTGGCCGTCTGCGATGTACGGACTCACGGATCCCAACATCGGACCCACGAACGTCGGGTACGCACGTGTGCTGTTCATCGATGACGTCGGGTTCGAAGACGACGCGAACGAGTTCGTGCTCGGCACCAGCTATTGCAAGTACACGCTGGCCGGGGATGATGACCCGCCCGATGACTTCTGGAACCGCCGCGGTGACTCTGCGCACACCCCGCATCCTCCGACCTATCCGGCCGGCCCGGCGGCCTATCCAGGCGGAGCGCCGGGACGGTCGGGGGCGGGGGCGGATGTCCGCTTCAATCTGGCGACCGTGGGCCGATTCACACCGCGGATCGAGTGACTTGAGCATGCGGTCTGGATTCGGAAAGCGCAGAAGGGTGCTGTCCAGAAGAGCCGGAACCGTTGATGGCCTGGCCCGCCCGTCTCGCGGAAGATCCGTGGGTGAGGTCATGGCGCTGAACGAACTGATGCGCGTGCGAGGCGTGTTCGCGCGAGTGGACGGAGCATTCCCATGAGTAGGAGCACGAGCGCGATCTCTGCGATTCCGAGCGCGAGGTACAGGGTCTGCAGCCAAACGTATCCAGTGATCGCGAGCTCGACGAAGATCCAGATGATCATCCCGAACCCGGCGACGGTCGATGCGATGTGGCTATACGGGTGATGGCGCTGGGTGGTGATCGCAGCAAGCGTCTGCGTCCCACCGATCACAATGCCCAGGATCAGACCGGGGATCAGGTAGGACGTGAACGCGGTGCCCTTCAGGTACTCGAGTGGAACGCCGGCTCCGTCTGCGGCGACACCGAGGACTCCACCACCGACAGCGGAGATTGCACAGAAGTACGCCAAGACAATGAGTGCTCGGCGCGTCCAGCGGGTCATGGTGTGTGCACCAGTGCGTTCGCGTCTCGTCTCATCGTCACCGGGTACTCGGTGGTGGCGGTACCGATTCGCACGAGCATCTGGATCGTCTCGCCTTCGACCGCGAATTGCTCGTGAATCGCAGCATAGGCGGCGGCCATGGTGGGATACTCCTGCAGCACCCGGCTGAGGGGTTGCATCACCAGCCCTAGTGTGCGGGCGCGGAGGGAGAATTGCGCGTAGAGGATGCCCGCCTCGACCTGGTCCGTTCGGGTGTTCCCTGGGGTGCTGAGCAGCGCGTACGCCGCGGTGTGCTCCACGCCGGCGGTGGTGAGCGCGATGGCATTCTTGGCGGCGCTGTCGTCATCGTTGATTGAGGGAACGATAGTGATGAGCCCCTGTAAGAAGTACTTCATGAAGCCGCCGGTTCCCTGACCCTCGACAGCGAATCCCGAGCGCGACTCGTTCTTGGCCTGTTCGGTGCTGGAGAACACCGCATTGCTCTCCCGTGTCGCGGGGACGTATCGAGTTTCGATCAGAGTTCCTTGGCGCCCGAAGCCACCCAGGGTGGCCATGTCCTGGGCATCGCTGAGGATGGACAGGGTCGCCGGCGATGCGTCAGCGAGGGCGGTGAGCACATTGGTCTCTGCAGGAGTCAGCGGTGCCGCCGTGTACGGCGAGCGATTCGTGTCCGAGAGGAACAGCGATGCGTAGTCCTGGGTGGCCGCGGAGGGGTCTTTGACCAGAGTGACTCTGGCGACCGGCAACGCGCTCATCGAGTTCTCGAGATCGGTCTCGTCGTAGGCCCCGTCGGGAAACAGACCCAAAGACGCCGTGTATCCCAGGTGCTCGGCGGCGACCTGCAGATAGGCAAGAAACGTGCCCTCCGAGACCATTGTCTGCCGTGCAAGCGGATCGACGGCGGGGGTGAGGCGGGTGGGGTCGGTGTAGAGGTACAGCACCTCCGGATCGGCAACGTCGAGTCGCACTGTCCAGGGCTGCATGTTGTGGCCACTCGGGGCGAGCACCGCGTGGGCGACGACCTGCATCCGCGGATCACTGAACTGCTGGTAATAGGCGGTGCTCCATGGCTGGAGGTACACCGCCGGGACGAACAACCCCCCCACCGTGAGGATTGCGCCGACTCCAAGGGCGAGTAGCGCGGCCACGGACCCAAAGCTGGTGAGCACGAGGCGTCGCACGCGATGCTTCTTGACGACGGGTACGTCGCTCATCGGAGTGCCACGGCCAGCGTCGGGGCGAGGACTGCTTGGAACAGGTTCACTTCTGCCTTCCGGGGCGATCGGTGACGCGTGCTCAGCGGCGCGCCGCGGTAGTGTCGGCGGCGTCTGTCGACATCGCATCATGGGCGACGTCGATGCCCCAGGCTCGTGCGCGGGCAAGTTCTGAAGATTCCAGTTGGTTGGAGGTGTTGACCAGGAAACTCATCGGCGTGCTCACCGCTCGGAGACCGCGCCGGCGAAGGGCATGATCGATCCGGCCGGAGGCGGCACCGCTGAGAACGCGCGGGACGTTGATCCGGGTGTCGAACGCCGCTGCCATCGCGTCGGAGGCGGGCAAGCGCTCCAGCCATTCGCGAACGCCGATTCCCGAAGCGTTCTCGTCGAGGTGGAGCTCACCGCCGGAATCGGCCGCCATCTTCTGCGCCTGATCACGGGTCGGGGCGAGCGACATACCGTGCACATGGGTGGGTCCGCCGACCACGACCAGGTCGACTCCTTCGACGAGTGCGGGGGTGGCGTCGGAGACACTGAGGACGGTGACCGCCATGACCTCCGCGACGCCGTCGCCGATCGCGCTGGCGACTTCGTGAGTGTTTCCGAACAGTGATTCGTAGACCACGACAGCTCGCATGACATCTCCCTGGACCGGCGACGGCAACGACCGTCGACATTCATGCTCCTCTGGCCCCGCCCGCCGGGGTAGGGCCTTTGGTCCCGGTGCATGGAGAGCGGAGATCCACTCCGCGCTCTCGTTGCGTTAGCGCTGGTGTTAGATGTAGCTGTGGCTGACTCACGTGGCTCCGATCATCTCGACGGCGAAGTCGACGATCCCAACGCGGCTGGTCCGGAAGGTGAAGACAGCCCTCGAACGGACAGGACCCACAAGATCCTGTTTGACGCCGATCGACGAGACGATGAAGCGGATGCCCGAGACATCGCTGCGGACGAACGTGCGAAAGCCGCCGATCTTGAGGCGTTCATGGACGTCGGCGTGGACTATGCCGGTCAGGGGGAACGGCGCGCGGCCGCCCTGGATCGGGCCCACTCGAAAGGCGATCGGGAAAGGTCCGCTGACGATCGCTCCCAGCTCATCGAAGACGCCGACGCCGACGCGGAGGTGCGCCCTCCCAGTCGCCCCGGGAAGGCATAGACGCGGCCCTCGATGTCTGCGCACCTCCGGTGCCGATCGTCGACCTGTGTTGCGTGCGTAGGACCTTCGGCACTGCTCTTCCGCTGAGGCGAGGACCAAGGTGAGGGAGTGATGATCCGCAACCCCTCGCAGCCGTCGCCCCCGCTGAACGTGGTTCCCCGCGCGGCAACCGGTCAGCCACTGTCCGATGAGCCTCCGTTGTCGCGGGCGCCAGACCGTGAGGCGAGAGGCGACGGAGTGACCGCAGTGCACGAGCCGGTGGAACTTGCGGGAGGAGGGATTGCGCGACGTTGGGTCAGCCGTCACCCGCTCGTGTCCTTTTTCCTGCTCTCTTACGCGGTCTCATGGACGCTCTGGGGGATAGCCACGGTCGGCGGCGGCAGGGTCGCATTCCTTCTGGGCGGGTTCGGGCCGCTCGCGGCCGCGCTGTGCGTCACCCGCTTGACCGGTGCATCCGTGCGCGGCTGGCTGCGAACGCTCCTCGTGTGGCGAGTCAGTTTCGGGTACTACTTGATCGCGCTGCTGTTACCGGTGGCCATCTACGCGGTTATCAACCTCGTCCTGCTGGCGCTCGGCTACAGCCTCAACTTCGATTCACTCGCCGGTCTCGCGCCGGCTTACTTCGGCACGTTCCTGCTGGTCGCCACCGTCGGGGGCGGGCTCGAGGAACCCGGATGGCGGGGATTTGCTCTTCCACGACTGCAGAAGCGGCACTCGCCGGTCCTGTCCACGCTCGTGGTGGGACTCGCTTGGGGCATCTGGCACGTCCCGCTGTACGGGCCAGCAGGATTTGTCGTCCCTATGATTCTCGCCTTCTTCTACACGTGGCTCTACAACCGGACCGGCAGCATACTCATCTGCCTCCTGCTGCACGCTGCTTTCACGCCAGCCCAGAACTTCCTGACGTTCGCTCAGCCGACCAACAGCTCCAGTGGTGGTTTGGGTGACACGAGCGACCTGGTCATTCTCGGGGTCTACGTGTTAGCCGTCGTAGGGCTCACCCTCGCCACCCGCGGACGGCTTGGACTCGCAGCCGACGCGGCGCGGGACTTGCGGTCGCGCAATCTGTGGCATCGAGTGCGCCATGTCCCCCCGACGTCAAGATCCGGCAGCTCCGTCTAAGTTCCCATCTGTGAAGCGCTTTCACGCAGTGCCGGACAGTCGTCGAGCATGCGGCAGTGCCTTCCGACGGGCCTAAGGTGAGCGCATGAACCCCGCGCGCCTGGCCGCTCCACCCCTGATCGCCGGCCTGACCGCCGCCGAGGTGCAGCGGCGGATCGCTGACCGGGGAGTCCGACCCCGTCGACAAGCACCCGGGCGACCGAGTCCTGAGCGGTTCGGTCGTCGTCTCGGGCCGCGGCTCCGCGGTCGTGCAGAAGGTGGGCGCGGACTCCTACGCAAACCAGTTCGCGGAGGAGGCTAAGAAGTTCTCGCTCATGCGTTCGGAATTGAAGGACAGCATCAACCGCGTCCTGAAGTGGGTGTCGTGGGGCATAGGCCCGATCGCGCTGCTGGTCACCAACGCCCAGGTGCAGGTGCAGGGTGGCTGGCAGCAGGCCTTCTCCGACGGATCCTGGAACCAGGCCGCGGTCGACTCCATTGCCGTCATCACGGCGATGATCCCGCTCGGGCTCGTGCTGCTCACCAGCCTCGCTTTCGCGGTCGGCGCCGCACGGCTCGCCGGAGAAATGGTGCTCGTGCAGGAGCTGCCGGCGGTCGAAGGGCTGGCGCGTGTGGATGTCGTCTGCCTTGACAAGACCGGAACGCTGACGCAGGGGGACATCGCCTTCGACGCCGAACACCCGCTCGATGACCGCGGCGCGCTGGGGTGGCGCGATGCCCTGGCCTGGTTCGGGGCGGCCCCCGACGCCAACGCGACGGCGAAGAGCCTCGCGGGTGGGTTCGGGGTGTCGACTCCGCTCGCTCCTACGCGTCAGATCGCATTCTCCTCGAGACGGAAGTGGAGCGCGGTGTCGTTTTCGGGGGTCATCGACGGGACGTGGGTGCTGGGGGCGCCGACGATGATCTTCCCGGATGCCGCGGCCCGTCCTGTTCGGTGGGATGGACCGTGCGCCGCGCAGGGTCACGCATCGCTCGGAGATGCTGTGGCAGAGCTTGCGTCGACGGGCCGGCGCACGCTGCTGATCGCCCATTCCCCCACGGAGCTGGACGACGCGCACGTAGCCAACGAGTCATTCCCGGCCGAACTCGAGCCCGTCGCGCTGCTGACGCTTTCGGAACAACTGCGCCCGGACGCGGCGCAAACGTTGGGCTACTTCGCCGACCAGGGCGTCGACGTGAAGATCATCTCCGGCGACGACCCGCACACGGTAGCCGCCATCGCGCGTGAGCTCGGGCTGGATGTTCCCGAGGGCTTCGACGCTCGCATACTGCCGACCGACGAGGTCGAGCTCGGCAACGTCCTCGAACGGCAGCACGTCTTCGGTCGAGTCACTCCCGGGCAGAAGAAGGACATGGTGATCGCGTTGCAGTCCCGCGGCCACGTCGTCGCCATGACCGGGGACGGGGTGAACGATGCACTCGCGATCAAGCAGGCCGACATCGGCATCGCTATGAACTCCGGTTCTGCCGCCACCAAGGCGGTCGCGCGTCTCGTGCTGCTCGACGGCCAGTTCTCACACCTGCCCACCGTGGTCGCCGAAGGGCGGCGCGTCATCGCCAACATCGAGCGCGTGTCGATGCTCTTCCTCACCAAGACGGCATACGCCACGGGCATCGCGATTCTCTTTGGACTCCTGATCATGGAGATCCCGTTCCTTCCCCGGCAGCTCTCCATCACTGACGGGCTCACCATCGGCATCCCCGCGTTCTTCCTGGCCCTTCTCCCCAACGCACAGCGATACGTACCTGGGTTCCTCCGCCGATCACTGAGCTTCGCCATCCCCGCCGGGGTCGTCGTCGCGCTCGCGCTCACCGTGTACTCGCGCATCGCCGGCGGGAGGTGGGAGGTCCCGATCGAGGAGATCCGCACCGGGTCGACGATTCTCGTCGGAATCCTTGGCCTGTGGGTTCTCACTCTCGTCTCGCTGCCGTTGACGTGGATCAAGGCCACGATCGTCGCCGCGATGGCCGGAGGTCTCTATCTCGCCATGAACGTGCCGCTGATAGTGCAGTTCTTCGAGCTCGTCATGCCCCGACCGGAGGCGATGGCGCTTCTCCTGTGGCTGGCCGGCGCCGGCATCGTCCTCATCGGCGTCGCCCGGATCGTGCAGCAGTCGTTCCTGCGACAGGCACCAGCCCACTCGACCGTGCGCACGAAGGTTGAGCCCCCTCCGGCTCCAAGACCACGTTGACCGGCGCTCCTACATGGAGCGGCTGAACCGGCCGGCTCGTTTTTGGCAGGGTTCGATCGAAATTGCGGGACGCTCTCGTCAATGAGCCCTGGCACCAGATGACCACCCGCTAGGAAATCCGTCCACGTTGTCGCTACACGACGCTGAACCGAGCGCCCGCAAGCTGGTCGTTCTGCGGACTCGCTCAGCCCTGCGAACTGCCCGACGCGGGTGCCACATCCCCATCAGTTGAAGCTTGGTCGATCCGCTTCATCAATGCCTGGCGGCTGAGGTTGGTGCGCGAGCTCAGCGCGCTCCAGGTCTGCCCGTTGGCGCGAAGGACGTTCACGAGTTCGTCACGTTCCGCAAGGAGGTTCGCTTCCTGGCGGTGGAGGCGATCCAACTCCTTGGACAGCGAGCCAAGCCGGTTCAGAGCACCGTGCGCGCTGCCCCAACGCTTGATCAATTGACGCTCGCGCGCGGCACGGGCCTCTGCTGCACGACGGTCCTCGAGCGCGCGCTGGCGGTCCGATTCCTCCCTCGCTTGCGTCGCCTGGCGCTTGGCATCTCGACGCCCGCGAGCCATGTAACCAGGTTGTCACGCAACCCTCACTCCGACAAGGGATCGCGACGCCCCACTGGAAAGTGCCTGCGTGCATTGCGCTTTTCTCTTCTCCGTTGGTCCTGGGTTGCGACTCGTTGAGTTCGCGAGCGACGTTCTCTAGGTCAGCTGCGAGTCGTCCTTGGCTGCGAGCCTCGACGTTCGTAGGAGCAGCCGCTTCGGGGCATTTGCACGTTCGGGTTTACCGAGGCTTGAGCCGGCAACGGCAGCACACACCGCGCCGACGCGATGCGATTCGGGGGGCGGCCCGGCTGAGGACCCCCACGCGGACACCGCCAGGCGCTTCAGCCGGGTCGCGAAAAGCCCCGGGCGTGATTCTCCTGGCGGGCGTTCGGGAGCGATCGTTCAGCCGCCTCCCGGTAGGCGATCGCTCCCGAAGTTGTCGTCGTTGGTGCCGCGGAGGAGGGAAGGTCGCTGGTCGAATCCGTGACTGGTGATGCCGTAGAAGACAGGCAGCAGGAGGAAGACGACCGACGCCACCAGCGGGTGGATCAGGACGCCGGCGAGTCCGGCCGCCAAGTACAGCACCACCCCGATGAGGGCACGGGGGCGCTCGCGCGCGAAGTACGAGTCGTCCACTTCGTCCGTGGTGAGGTCTGGATGGCGCGCCAGGTGCGAGAAGAACACCAGCCATGAGAGGCACAGCAGCGCCCCGACGAGCGCGTAGAGCGCCACCGCGACGCGCTCATCCGTCAGATTCCCCGTCCTGGCGGTTTCGGCGATCACCGCGGTGGGCCAGGGCACCAGTGCAAGCGTCGCGAGGATGCCAAGGTTGGCCCATTGCAGGCCGCGGTCCATCTCGCGGATTCGCGTGAAGGCGGCCTTGTGGTTCAGCCAGATCACCGCCAGATAAATGTACGAGGCCGCGTACGCCAGATAGGTCGGCCACTCGTTCAGCAGCGCCTTCAGCAGGCCCCCGGGTTCATGTTCCGGTGGCCTGAGATCGAGGACGAGGAGCGTGATGACGATCGCGATGATGGCGTCGCTGAAAGCCACCGCGCGGCTCGGGTCCGAGCGCGTTGCGCTGCTCTTCCGCTGTCGCATGTGGTCCCCGATCCTCTCGTCGACGCCCGTCTGCGACACAGCCGATGGTCGACCTGAGAGCCAACAGCTGCCGCCGGTTCGCCGGCGGCGCCATCGACTTGCTCCAGTGGATGCGATCATGGACGCCCTCTGACGGACAGCGGAGGGACTTTACAGGCCCGCACGACCAGAGGAAAATTCGCGCGCCCCGCCCGCCCGCACGGCTCGGCACTGCGTCGTAAGGGCGGCCGAAGCAGGGTCCCGTCCCGCCCTGGAAGACGGCTTGGCCGCGGGACCGCATTGTCCTCCCATCGCCGGCGCGTGGGAACCCCCCTCCGTCGATCGAGGGGGTGCGACAACGATGACCGGACTCGATCCCGAGGGCGTCTTTGGGAGGACGTCGCCCTCTTACCTGAAGGAGGAAAGATGGGCGTGAAAACAGCGGTCGCTGTCGGGGCGGCCGGCGTTGCCGTGGGGCTGGTGACCAGGTCACTAGTCCGGAAGAAGCACGATACGGACGGGGATGGCCGGCATCCGGAGGGCTGGAAGGCGGTCACGATCCTCGGGGACGCTACGGCCTTCACCCAGAACGGCTATCCCGAACCATTGCGACGAATGGCGGACGTGCTGGAGGTCCGCCTCAAGGACGCGCCGGCCGATAAGGGATTCGAAGTGCATGCCCGCGTTCGCGACGGTGCGGATCTCAAGCCGGTCGTGGGCGACGAGGACCCGGATCAGGCTCTGCGAGCCGCGTTGCGCGACGCGAAACAGCTGTTCGAGACGGGCGAGATCCTGCGGGCGACTCCCCGGCCGCACGGCCACCGGCCGACCACGCTGCTCGGGGCGGCCGTAGACAAGGCCGAGGATGAGGCGAAGGGCGAGGGTGTGCTGTGAAGGCTCTGTGCTGGACCGGAGTGAACAAGCTCGCGGTCGAAAACGTCGATGACCCTCAGATCCTGAACGCTCAGGACATCATCGTGCGGGTCATCCTGACCACATCGTGCGGGTCCGACCTTCACCTGCTCGGCGGTTATGTGCCCACGATGCGCGCCGGAGACGTGCTGGGTCACGAGTTCCTCGGCGAGGTCGTCGAGACCGGGTCCGCCGTGACGAAGCATCAGATCGGCGACCGGGTGGTGGTGTGCTCGTTCATCAGCTGCGGAAAGTGCTGGTACTGCCGCAACGAGCTGTACTCCCTGTGCGACAACGGCAACCCCAACGCCGGCATCCCGGAAGCTCTCTGGGGTCAGGCGCCCGGAGGCTGCTACGGCTACTCCCACGCCCTGGGCGGGTGGGCCGGCAGTCACGCGGAGTACATCCGCGTGCCGTACGCCGACCAAGGCGCCTTCTCGGTACCCGAAGGCGTGAGCAACGAGCGGGCGCTGTTCGCCTCCGACGCCGCCCCCACGGGATGGATGGGCGCGGACCTGGGCGGCGTGAAACCGGGCGACACGGTCGCCGTCTGGGGGGCCGGCGGCGTCGGTCAAATGGCGGCGCGCGGCGCGATCCTGCTCGGCGCGGAACGGGTCATCGTCATCGACCGGTTCCAGGAGCGCCTCGCCCAGGTGGAGAGCGTGATCGGCGCGGAGACGATGAACTACGAGACGAGCGAGGTGCTCGCGGAGCTGCGCGAGCTCACCGGAGGCCGGGGACCGGATGTCTGCATCGAGGCCGTCGGGATGGAGGCCCACTCCGACCGGATCGACTTCGCCTACGACCAGGTCAAGCAGCAGCTGCGACTGCAGACCGACCGGCCCACCGCCGTGCGGGAGGCGATCTTCGCCGCACGCAAGGGCGGCAGTGTCTTCGTCCTCGGCGTCTTCGGCGGATTCGTCGACAAGTTCCCGCTCGGCCCGATCATGAACAAGGGACTCACGCTCCGCTCCGCGCAGCAGCACGGGCACCGCTACATCCCGATGCTGCTCGAGCGCATGGCCCGCGACGAACTCGTCACCGAGCACCTCGCAACCCACGTCATGCCGTTGGATGACGGACCCCAGGGCTACGAGATGTTCAAGGAGAAGCAGGACGGCTGCGTACGCGCCGTCTTCGCGCCCTGAGCGACGCCGGACCCACCTCTTGCACCATTCCCCGGAGAGGAGGTCGCCCCGGAGAGAACTGGAGATCACGGATGCCCGCCGCCTTGTCGCGGGCATCCCTTCATCGATCAGCAACGACGAAAGGTAAGGAAATGAGAGCTGTCGTCTACGAAGGTCCACGCAAGGTCACCGTCACCGACGTGCCCGATGCCCGCATCGAGCGGCCGACCGACGTCCTCGTTCGGATCACGACAACGAACATCTGCGGCTCGGACCTGCACATGTACGAGGGCAGGACCGACTTCGAGACCGGCCGCTGGTTCGGCCACGAGAACATGGGTCAGGTCATAGAAACCGGCGACGGAGTCGACAAGGTGAAGGTCGGCGACTACGTCGTGCTTCCGTTCAATGTGGCCTGCGGCCACTGCAAGAACTGTGAACGCGGCTACACCAACTACTGCCTCACCGCCCAGCCCAAGCAGGAGTGGGCGGGCGCCGCCTACGGCTTCGCCGACATGGGCCCGTGGGCCGGCGGCCAGGCGGAACTGCTACGCGTGCCGTGGGGCGACTTCAACTGCCTGCGATTGGGAGAGGATGCCGAGGAGAAGCAGACCGACTACGTAATGCTCGCCGACATCTTCCCGACGGGATACCACGCCACCGAACTCGCCAACGTGAAGCCCGGCGACCAGACGGTCATCTACGGGGCAGGGCCGGTGGGATGCATGGCCGCCTACTCCGCGATCCTCAAGGGCGCCGGCAAAGTCATGGTGGTCGACCGGCATCCCGACCGGCTGAAGAAGGCGGAGGAGATCGGGGCGATCCCGATCGACGACTCACGGGTCGACCCGGTCGAGGCGGTGAACGAGATGACCATGGGACTCGGGGCCGACAACGGCTGCGAATGCGTCGGCTACCAGGCACACGATCCCGACGGGAACGAGGACCCCACCCTGACGTTGAACCGCCTGGTCAAGTCGGTTCGCTTCACCGGTGAGATCGGTGTGGTCGGGGTGTTCATCCCGCAGGATCCAGGAGCCCCCGATGTACTGGCCAAACAAGGCAAAGTCGCGTTCGACTTCGGCGAGTTCTGGTTCCGCGGGCAGAAGCTCGGCAGCGGGCAGTGCCCGGTCAAGCGCTACAACCGCCAACTGCGCGACCTCATCGCAGGCGGTAAGGCGACGCCGTCCTGGATCGTGAGTCACGAACTGTCGCTCGATGAGGCACCGGAAGCCTACGAGCACTTCGACAACCGCGACGACGGTTGGACCAAAGTGGTCCTGCACCCCGATCTCGCGCTGGCGGGGTCGTGATGGCCGGCGCGCTGAACGGGCGCCGGGTCGCCATCCTGGCCGCCGACGGGGTCGAGCGGGTCGAGCTCGAGCAGCCACGGCAGGCCCTCGATCGGGAAGGCGGGGAGACGACGCTCCTCTCCATCAAGGACGGGAAGATCGCCGCACGCAACAGCGACCTGGAGGACGCCGGCACCTTCCCCGTGGACCGGCGCGTCGGCGACGCCACACCTGACGAGTTCGACGCACTCCTGCTCCCCGGCGGGACGGTCAACCCGGACAAACTCCGGATGGACCCCACCGCCATCGCGTTCGTCCGCGACTTCGTGGATTCGGGCAAACCCGTTGCCGCGATCTGCCACGGGCCGTGGACGCTCCTGGAGGCGGACCGGGTGCGCGGCCGCCGCCTGACCTCCTGGCCAAGCCTCCGCACCGACCTGCGCAACGCCGGAGCGGAGACCGTCGACGAACCGGTCGTCACCGACGGCGCCCTCACCACCAGCCGATCACCTGATGACCTCGACGCATTATGCGAACGAATCGTCCAGGAGTTCGCGAAGGAGCGGCAGCCGGCCTGAGTCCAACCGCCTGCCGACAACTCGCGCCCTGCCGCTGGGATCGCATGCCTTGCAGCGATGCCGGCGGCACGGGCGCGCACACGACCACCCAACTGAGGAGCATCATGAACGATCGGGTCCTTTCGACCCGCCGCGCCCTAATCTGCGTCGGGGCCGGTGCTCTGGCGGGCGCGATCGCGGCCTTAGCGGCTTCGCCCGCATTGGCACCCCTCGCCGGATGGTGCACTGCCGGCATCATCGCCCTCGTATGGGTATGGCGGATGCTGTGGCGGCTGGATTCACCCGGCACCCAACGAGTCGCTCGAGAGGAGTCGGACTCTCACGTGACCGACAATGCGATTGTCGCGGCGTGCATCGCAAGCATCGTCGCCGTGGTGCTCGCACTCATCGAGTCCCGCCAGCAAAGCGGAAATGCGTTGTCGGTGGCGCTCGTCATCCTGGGTGTCGCCGGCACGATGGTGGCCTGGGCGCTCGTCAACACGGTCTACGCGCTGAAGTATGCGCGCATGTACTACGTCGATCAGGGCCGCGACGGGTTCGACACCAAGGAGGAGGCGGACCCCACCTACAGCGACTTCGCCTACTTCGCCTTCACCATCGGAATGTCGTACGCCGCGCCAGAGGTCGAACCCGTCAACAGCGAAATCCGTCGCAAAGCCCTCTTCCACGCACTCCTGTCGTTCTTCTTCGGCACGGTCCTGATCGCAGTCTCCATCAACCTCGTAACGAACCTCGGACAGGGCTGAGCCGTACGCGTCGGCGCCCATCTCGCAGACCTCACTGCGGCAGGAGCTCCCGTGCGGTGACGCCGCAACGCAATCGGTGAGCGCCCCCTCTGCGGACTGTTGCAACAATCGCCAGCCGACGCCCAGGTAGGGATCCGTCAGCGGTCGCCGCATGATGACCGTCACACTGCGTACATGGTCTAATCTGCGCTGGGCAGCGGCGGTCGCATCAGGGCAGATGCGAAAGTGGACGATGGTCGCACACTGCACAGGTCCCGTCGACCACGAGCTTGTGGCCGTCGCTCGAGCAGTCCCACCCGAGTCCGGCGATGGTGCTGTGGCGGGCTGCCAGCGCCAGCCGGGCGCGCGCGCACGCACCGCAGGGCTCTGGGGTGCCGGCGGGGTGTTTCCGGCAGAAGGGGGAGTCCGCGTTACGCGTGACGTTGCGCGTCGCGTAGGCGCTTCTCTTCTCTGGACCAATTAGGGAGCCTGAGCCTACGTTCGCCGTCACGTCATTCGTCACGTCATGCGTCGGATCACGCGTAACGTCACGCGTACTCATCGGGTAGTCGGGAGGCGAGGGGGCTGCGGTCGCTACTCCAACTCGACGTCGGTCGCGGTATGCCTTCTGTCGCAGTCGTGACGACTCTCGGTAACGCTCTACTTCTGCCGCAGTCGACTGCCTCAGATCAGTCGACCAGCCGTCCAGGAAGTAGCCGTCGTCCACCCGCGTCCAAATGCCCGCTTTCTCGAGCTCGTCGAATGCGGCTTGGTCGTTGCCGTCGGGATGGAGGTACCGCGTGTAGCGAGCGGGTATCGATCCGTCGGTTCCCTGGCCGTTGCACCACATGAGGGCGCCGGCGAGGATCCGGAACGCACGATCGCTGAGGTCGTCGATGCGGATGCTTCCCAGCCACTCGGCGGGGAGCCGGGCGTCGACCACGATGTCGAATTCGGCTTGATCAGGATTCGACGCCGAAGGCCCTCAGCAGGCCGGCGCGGGGAATCATCCGACGTGGCCCGAGCTGAATGGTGGGGATCGTGCCGCGTTCCACTCCCGCCCTGATCGTTCGGTACTCGACGCCAACGAGCACAGCTGCGTCCTTGTATGTGAGTGCCAATGAGTTCTCTGACCGGTTCATGATCCGCCCCTTCCTGAGCCACCTATGTCAGCGATAGCCCACACGGTAGCACGAGTGTGAGCCATATGTGTCAAGAATGCGTCATGTCATGCCTTGTTCAGCGTTTGACGGCCTGAGATACTGGCGGCATGGTGAAGCTGGAGACGACCGACGTCAGCCCCGAGCGCATCCAGCTGGGTAACGGCGTGAGCGTCCCTCGCCGGTGGACGGGAGTTCTCCGAGGCGAGCCCGGAGTGCCAGGGGCGATCCAGGTTCAGGTGGTCTTCGATCCGAAGCTCGGGCGCAGTGCGGCGGACCTGGTGACAGTGGCTCGTGGGGGAGAGGGCGACGAGGTGACGAGCCTGACCCTCCGCGAGGTGCGCGTGCAGGCTGTGCTGCAGGCCACGGGCCTCATGGTTTCCACGGTCGCCGATGGGTCCGATTCCGCACCGTCGGGGGCGGCGTACCTTGATCGGATGCGGAAGCGAACGGGCCGGACGGCCGAGCAGAATGTGGCGGATGCAGCGACCACGTATCGCCTCGCCGTTGCGGTCAACTTGCCGCCACTTAAGGCGGTCGCCGATTGCCTAGGCGTGAGTCAGAGCACGGCGACGCGTCTGATGAACCGTGCGCGCGTTGACGGCCTTGCCGCGGGGCTACGGCTTCCCGACGCGGACGCGACGGGCCCGGTCACCGATAGGGCTGCCGCGAGCGGACCGTCCATCCACTGAAGGGCGAGTCATGGCTCGACGTGTCAACCACGAGGGAACGGTCTCGCCCTACGCCACACCGTCCGACGAGACGCGGTTCCGCATCGCCTACTGGGTCGTTCGACCGGATGGAGAGTTTGTTCGTCGGTTCCGCCGCGGATTTGAGACGGAGCGCGAGGCGCGGGAAGCACTGGCCGAGGTGCAGGTCGACATCCGGCGGGGGAGTCACGTGGAGGTCACGCGCGAGACTTTGAACGTCTACGCGCAGAAGTACTTCGACGGTCTCCGCGTGCGTGCGACAACGCTCGCCGGGTACCGGAAGCACTACCGCGTGCACGTCGAGGCCAGCCCGCTCGGCCGTACGCCTCTGAGCGACATCACGAAGGATCAGCTCAACCGCTACTACCGACAGCTCGAGAGGAACGGCCGGAAGGACCGCGGACACGTCGGCGATCCGCTGGGGCCGGCCACCGTCCGCCACGTGCACGTCCTCGTCTCGCAAGTCCTGCAGCATGCGCTCGAGGATGGATTGATCCGGCTGAACCCCGCTAAGCGGGCGTCTCCGCCGACGAAGATCGAGGCGGCGCCACCCGAGATGATGACGTGGTCTGCGGAGGACGCACGACTGTTCCTGGAGTGGTCCGAGTCCACCGGCGACTATCTGTGGCTGGCCTGGCTCACCTTGCTCGGTACTGGAATGCGCCGCGGGGAGATCCTCGGCTTGCGCTGGAAGGACGTAGACCTCGAGAACAACGTGATCACGATCGCTCGCGCGATGTCGTACGTGAAGGAAGCCGGGAAGAAGCCGATCATCGACTTCAGGCAGACCAAGAGTGGCCGGGTGCGGAACGTTGACATCGACACTCGGCTGGCGGAGGCGTTGCGGACCAAGCGGGATCTGCTGCGTGCTGTCGAGCCGGAGCTCGCGCGGGGCGAGCAGCTGATCTTCTGCAACCGCTATGGGCGGCCGCACAACCCGACGCAGTTCTCGAGGCAGTGGCGTGAGCGGGTCAACAAAGCCGGAGACGCGCATCCCGACCTCGACCGGCTGCATCTTCACGAGTTGCGGCACACGCACGCCACTCTGCTGCTGCGTGCCGGCGTCCACCCGAAGATCGTCTCCGAGCAGCTTGGCCATGCCGACATCCAGACCACGCTCAACACGTACTCGCACGCGGTGCGTACCCTGCAACGTGGTGCCGCCGATCTGGTTGGCCAGCTGCTCGCGCCGACGCCCGCCGGTGGGACGGCCCTGACGGCGACCTAAGACCCTAGGCAGTTATCGCCTGCTCCGACATCCGCCGAACCAGCGACCGAGTGGGGTGGAGTTCCGGGACGTGGAATACCGCAGGCCCGGAGCGAAGCGGAGGGCCGAGGCTATGCCGCGAAAGCCTGGAACGCAGCCACGCTCGATCGCTACACTTTCGGCTCGGAGAAGGCGCGCTCTCATGCGACACGGTCGTGGCATGTCCGAAAACCGCTAGCGCCTGTTGTGTCATGACGCCGCCATGTCGCAACAGGCTCGCTTCCAGCCCGCATGAAAACGCGGAAAACGGGCCTCTCAGAGGGCCGAAATCGGCCTTAACTGTGCCAGTAGGTGTGCCACGCAATTCGAAGTCGCGCGCGATCCCTTGCAGACACTGGGATCGGGGGAGCGGAGGATAGGGGATTCGAACCCCTGAGAGCTTTCACTCAACACGCTTTCCAAGCGTGCGCCATAGGCCACTAGGCGAATCCTCCACGGCTCAAAGAGCCTCCGTCATCCTATCTCGATGCGGCGGGGGTCATCGAACCATCGGCGTAGACCGAGCCGGGGCGGATGAGGAGTGAGCGAGGTGCGGCGATCGCGAGCAGGCGGTGACGACCGTCGGCCGCCGTCATCATTCCGACGCGGGCGGCGATGGCGGCATCCGCGAGCTGCGGACCGTGGCCGAACTGGTGATTGCCGTTGCGCGCGTAGCTCGATCGCTCGATGCCCTCGACGAGTGCGGCGACGGCATCCGGCGGTGCGCCGTGTGCGCTCACCAGCCGTTTCCCGAGCGCGCGCGGACTCTCGCTCGCCGGAACCGCGATGCCCATGTCGAGCGCGGTCTCCTGCAGCTCCCGCCACGCGGCGCCGGCGTCACCGGCGCGCGCCGCGGCGATCTGGGTGCGCCTGCGCACCTCGCGGAACACTCCGGGGACGGCCAGCAGCAGGGCGATGACGAGCGCGGCGGCGAGAATCGGCAGTGGATCGAACGGGGCCGCCTCGACGCCCGAGGAGCCGACCAGCGGCGGACCGCCCGGCTCGCCGGGAGGGATCGATGAGGTGGGCGCGGGGGTGGCGCCGTCCGCGTTCTGGGGCTCGACGTCGGTGCCGTCGGGCGTCACCGGTACGGATGCCGGGGCGAAGGTGGTCGGGACCCCCAGCCCGGTCGTCGGCTCGAAGGGCACCCAGCCGATTCCCTCGAAGTGCACCTCCGGCCATGCGTGCAGCTGCGAGCTCATGACGGAGAACACGGTCTCGCCGTCGACCGATTCTCCCGTCGATGTGCCGGGCAGGTATCCGACGACGACACGCGAGGGCATCTCGAGCACGCGCGCCATCAGGGCGAAGGTCGATGCGAAGTGGACGCAGTATCCGGACTTCACTTCGAGGAACTCCGCCATCGCCTGCAGCCCCGTGCCGTCGAACGAGTCGTCGACGGGCGCGTCGAGGGAGTACGTGAACTCGCCGCCGCGGAACCAGCGCTGCAGGGCGACGAGCGCGTCGTAGTCGGTGGTGGTGCCCGCGGTCACTTGGCGGGCGAGGTCGACGACGATGGCCGGCACCTGCGCGGGGACGGATTTGGTGTGATCCGGTGCGATGCCCAGCCCCGCCTCGGCGCCACGGACCTGCTCGAGCGTCGGGCGCGGGAGATGCGTCACGACCTCGTAGGTCTGCCTGTTCGACGCGAACTCCTCGCTGACGACGGTGCGGTTCTCCATCATCGCCGCCCAGGTGCCCTCGAGCCCGTCGACCTGGACCGCCGGATACGAGATGGGCAGCCAGCGACTGGTCAGGTCGACGATCTCGACGGAGGTCGTGTACTCGGTGACCCGCACGTCATCGTTCACGTCGACTTCTTCGAGCCCGTCTTCCAGCGGCGTCGTGCCGCCGACGTCGGGAAGCCAGACGCGTCCGGTGAACTCCGACAGCGTCGCGGCACGCAGATAGGGGGTGGTGGAGGCGTCGGTGCGCACACGCAGCACCTCCGATTCCCTGGGCTGGCGCAGATCGCTGCCCAGCTCGAGCGATGGATCGATGGAATTGCCGCGCGGCGCGAAGCCGGCACCCGGCTGCGCCTCCGCCACCGGAAGCAGCGGCGTGGCCGCTATGGCGACGACGACCGCGATCGCGCCGATGCCGGATGCGACGGCCGAGACGCCGCTCGGGGCGGTGCTCGACTGCACGCGACCGGCCTCCCGCGTGCGCGTCTCCGCGCGCAGCAGGAACAGGATGCCGGCGGCCAGCAGGACGAATGACGTGACCTCCACCTCACCGGGCACGGCGATCGCCGGAATGAGCGAGACGGCGATCAGCCCGACGGCCGCGAGCAGCGGCATCCGCGCGGTGAGCACGACGTGATCGATGACCATCGCGAGCACGCCGACGGCCGCGATGGTCATGAACGAGAGCGGTACGCCGGCGGCCAGCGGGGCCGCTCCGAGCGCGATCTCCTGCGCCGCCGCCTCGAGCAGCGGAGGAACGCTGCGGAAGGTCGCCGGCGTCGGGATCACGCCGAGCAGAGCGGTGCTGCGCCCGAACATGAGCGTGAGCAGCACGAGCCAGACTCCGGCCTCGATGAGCGTCACGGCGACAGCGGGCAGAGCGAACCGACGTGCGACGTACCCCGCGGCGAAGATGAGCGCCACCATCAGCAGCGTCCCCGCGAACCACCATCCCGGCGCCACGACGCGCAGCAGAGGGATGAGCGCGGCGAGCAGGGTGAGAGCGGCGCCGATCGTCAGGGCGACGTCGGGTCCGCGGCGCACCGGGGCGACGGCCTCACGCGAAGACACGGTTCGACCCCCGTCCGACTCGAGACCAGACGTTGGCGAGATCTCCGTCTGCCTCGAGCTCGGCGCAGCGCCAGCCGGCTTCGGTGGCCCGCTCGAGCGCTCCCGCGCGCGGTGCGGCCGCGAGCAGGATCGGAAGCGTCGAGTGGTGCGCCAGCGGCGCGAGGGCCTCGGCGTCCTGGGGGTCCAGCCGCCCGACGATCAAGATGACGGGACCGGTCGTCACGCCGGCGAACAGCGCCGTCAGCCGGGCCAGGTGATCGTCGCGGCGTGCGGTGACCGTCGCGAAGCGGGCGAGCAGCGTGTCGATGTCCGCATCCCCGTCGAGCGGATCGGAGAGCGCGGTGCCGTCGCTGTCGATCACCTCGACGGTGTAGCCCTCCTTGGCGAGCCGCGCGGTCACCGACACGCAGGCCGAGACGGCCGCTTCGAACGCCGGATCGGTGCCCGGTGCCCGCAGGGCGTCGTTCGACCACCGGAGCACCCCGCGGTCGAGCACGACGGTCGCCTCCGGCGTCGACTCCTGCTCCTCCTGGCGGACCATGAGCTGATCGCGGTGCGCGGTCGCACGCCAGTGGATGCGGCGCATGGAATCGCCGGGTGCATACGGCCGCGCGATGAGGTTGTCCGCGCCCTGCCCGAGCTGGGTGGTCGCGGAGTGCAGTGAACCGCCGACCTCTCCCGCCGCGCTGGAGAGCGGCGGCAGCTCGGCGACCGAGGGGACGATCGTGACCGGCGTGCGGCTGCCGAGAACGAGCCGGCGCCGCGCGAAGCCGAAGGGGTCGGTCGAGGTGATCGTCAGGGGGCCGATCGCGTGGACGCCGCGGGACACCCCGGTGATCCGGTACGAGAGCTCTACGGAGCGCTCCCCGCCGCTCAGTCCGGATGAAAGTGCGGGGAAGGTGCCGTGCGCTTCGCCCGAGAGGGCCTTCGGCAGCCCATCGGACCAGAGCCCCGGCGGAACGGGCAGGGCCGAGCGCAGGCCGGCGGAGGCGGTCACGGTGGACTCCCGGCCGACGGTCGCGACATCCGTCGACAGGGCGCGGGTGACGCTCGCGCCCCGCTTCATCGAATACAGGGATGCGACGCTCACGCCGACGACGACGAAGAGCAGCAGCGCGAAGTACGTCAGCACAGGGAGGGCGAGTTCGCCGGCGAGGATGAAGCACGCGATGCCCAGCACGACGGCTCCGGTTCCCCGGATCGTGAGGGGCCAGATGTGTCTCATGGCCGTGCGGCGAGTGGCACGCGGACGGTTGCGGCGATCCGCTCGAGGATGGCGGGCACGGTGTCTCCCGCTCCGCGGGCCCGCGAGCCGACCGCCGCGCGGGTGGGAATGAGGCGGTGCGAGAAGACGGGGATGAGCAGCGCGGCGATGTCATCGGGGATGACGAAGGCGCGGCCGTCCAGTGCCGCCCACACCTTGGCGGCGCGGACCAGCTGCAGCGTCGCCCGTGGGCTCGCCCCGAGCCGGAGGTCCGGATGCGTCCTGGTCGCCTGCGAAAGGGCGACGGCGTAGTCCTCGATCGCGGGGGAGACGTGCACCGCCCGGGCGTGGGCGATCAGGTCCGACACGACGGCGGCCGTGACCACCGGCTCCACCTGCTCGAGGGGGTTGACGGTGTCCCGCTGCCGAAGCATGAGGGCCTCGCTCCGAGCATCCGGGTAGCCCATCGAGATGCGCATCATGAAGCGATCGCGCTGCGCCTCGGGGAGGGCGTACGTCCCCTCCATCTCGAGCGGGTTCTGGGTCGCCACGACGAGGAAAGGCTCCGGCAGCAGGTGCGTCTGGCCGTCGACCGTGACCTGACCCTCCTCCATGGCCTCGAGCAGCGCCGACTGGGTCTTGGGGGATGAGCGGTTGATCTCGTCGGCGATCACGATGTGCGCGAAGATCGCGCCGGCCTTGAACTCGAACTCGCGATCAACGGGATTGAACACACTGACCCCGGTGACGTCTCCCGGCAGCAGGTCGGGCGTGAACTGGATGCGA
Organism: Micromonospora sp. DT81.3; assembly: GCF_049847225.1. Lineage (NCBI taxonomy): Bacteria > Bacillati > Actinomycetota > Actinomycetes > Micromonosporales > Micromonosporaceae > Micromonospora > Micromonospora sp. DT81.3. The sequence continues at coordinate 166,764 of NZ_JBNCNY010000006.1, read as the reverse complement.
CGAACGGTGGCGTCGATGGTTGCGGCGAGGGCGCGGGCGAGCATGGTCTTGCCGACGCCCGGCACGTCTTCGATGAGCAGGTGGCCCTCGGCGAGGAGGGTGACGACCGCGCTGCGCACGGCCTCCGGCTTGCCGTCGATCACCTTGCCGATGGAGTCGAGGATGCCGCTGATCGCGCGCTCGAAACGCTGACCGTTCATCTCCCCGGGCGACATGAGAGTCGCGGTCGTCCCTGAAGCGGGAGCCGCCGCATCCGTCATCGCGGCCTGCTTCATGCGACCCCCTCGCATCCGTCGTGAAGGGCGACCTCGCCCCAGTTCTTCGATCGTATCCCGCGCGGGACGAGTCGGCTCCTGGGAAGTGCCTGATCCCGTATGGGTGCGGGAGCGGATTCGAATGTCCCGTCGGCCCTTGTTAGACTGCTCTCAGCTCTCCGCGCGGCGGTATCCAGGCCAACTCCCCCAGGACGGAAACGTAGCAAGGGTAACCAGGCTCTGCCGGGTGCGCGGAGAGTCTTTCCATTCCCGGGGACGCATCGAAGCTCCGACCGCCGTGCCGGCGACCTCGCCCCGTAGGCTGAACCGGTGGCGCAGAGCATCTTCATCACGTCGGCCGAAGGACACTCGGGCAAGTCCACGATCGCTCTGGGCGTGCTCGACACCCTCTCGCGCGCAACGCCCCGCGTCGGAGTCTTCCGGGCGATCGCCCGCTCCACCGCCGAGCCGGACTACGTGCTCGAGATGCTGCTGGCCCACGACGGCGTCGATCTGCCGTACGAGGATTGCGTCGGTGTCACCTACGACGACGTCCGCGCAGATCCGGAGGCGGCGCTCGCGACCATCGTGCGTCGCTACAAGGCGGTCGAGGCTCGCTGCGACGCCGTCGTCATCGTCGGCAGTGACTACACGGATGTCGGCAGCCCGGCCGAGCTGGCCTACAACGCTCGCATCGCCGCGAACCTCGGAGCTCCCGTGCTGCTCGTGCTCGGCGGCCGCGCGCTGCAGGGCCGGGGCGAGCAGCTGGGCACCAGCACCGCGCGCACGGCCGCGGAGATGGGCCAGATCTCAGACCTCGCACTCACCGAACTCGCGCACGGCCGCGCACAGCTGTTCGCCGTGGTCGCCAATCGCGCCGACCCCGAAGACCTCGCGGGAATCGTCGCCGCGATCCGCAACTCGGTCGACGCCGCCGAGGGAGCCGCCGGGCGCGGCCGGGTCGTGCCCGTCTGGGCGCTCCCGGAGGACCGCTTCCTCGTCGCCCCCTCCATCCGCGGCATCCTGCGCTCGGTCGAGGGGACGCTCATCAAGGGCGATCCCGAACTGCTCACCCGTGAGGCCCTGGGGGTGGTCGTGGCCGGCATGTCCATGGTCAATGTCCTTCCCCGCCTCACCGAGGGCGCGGTGGTCATCATCCCCGCCGACCGCACCGAGGTGCTGCTCGCCACGCTCCTCGCGAATTCCTCCGGAACCTTCCCGTCGATCGCCGGGATCGTGCTGAACGGCCCGTTCCCGCTCCCGGAGTCCATCGACCGCCTGATCGACGGGCTGGGCTCGAACGTGCCGATCATCACGACCGACTTGGGGACCTACGAGACCGCCGTCCGGGTCATGAACACGCGGGGGCGCCTCGCCGCGGACTCGCAGCGCCGCTATGACACGGCGCTCGCGATGTTCGAGCGTTACGTCGACACCGAGGAGCTGACGGTGTCGCTGGGCGTCGCCCGGGCGACCGTCGTCACACCTCTGATGTTCGAGTACGGGCTGATCGAACGAGCCCGTGCCCAGCGGCGCCACATCGTGCTGCCCGAGGGCGATGACGACCGCATCCTGCGAGCCGCCGCCACCCTGCTCTCGCGCGGCGTCGCCGAGCTCACGATCCTCGGTGAGGACATCGAGGTCCGCAGCCGCGCGATCGAACTCGGCATCGACATCCGCGACGCCCGCATCCTGAGCCCGTTCGATCCCGTCCACGTCGACCGATTCGCCCGGGAGTACGAACGGCTGCGCGCACACAAGGGCGTCACCTACGCGCAAGCGGCAGACGCGGTGACGGATGTCTCGTATTTCGGCACCCTCATGGTGCACATGGGACTGGCCGACGGCATGGTGTCGGGGGCTGCGCACACGACCGCGCACACCATCCGGCCCGCGTTCGAGATCATCAAGACCAAGCCGGGGGTCTCGGTCGTCTCGTCCGTGTTCCTGATGGCCCTCGCCGACCGGGTGCTCGTCTACGGCGACTGCGCCGTGATCCCCGACCCCACGAGCGACCAGCTCGCAGACATCGCGGTCTCCTCCGCCGCCACCGCGTCCCAGTTCGGCATCGAGCCGCGCATCGCCATGCTCTCGTACTCGACGGGGGAGTCCGGCTCGGGCGCCGACGTCGAGAAGGTGCGCGTCGCAACCGCCCTCGTGCGAGAGAGGGCACCCGAGCTTCTCGTCGAGGGCCCGATCCAATACGACGCCGCGGCGGACGCCGCCGTCGCCGCCGCGAAGATGCCCGGGTCCTCCGTCGCCGGTCGCGCGACGGTGTTCATCTTCCCCGACCTCAACACGGGCAACAACACCTACAAGGCGGTGCAGCGCTCCGCGGGGGCGGTGGCGATCGGGCCGGTGCTGCAGGGCCTCAACAAACCCATCAACGACCTCTCCCGCGGCGCGCTCGTCGATGACATCGTGAACACCGTGGCGATCACCGCGATCCAGGCGCAGGACGCCTAGCCATGTCGATCGTCCTCGTCGTCAACAGCGGATCGTCCTCCTTCAAGTACCAGCTGCTCGAGGTCGAGACCGAGCGTGTGCTGGCGACCGGCCTCGTCGAGCGGATCGGGGCACCGACGGGAGGGATGTCGCAGCACACCGTGTTCGCACCATCGGCAGGCTCCGCGACGGAGGGCGGCCCCGCACCGGCGCCGACGATGCTCGACGCGACGTACACCCGCGAGGTGCCGATCCCCGATCACACGGCGGGATTCCAGGTCATGCTCGACGCCTTCGCCGAGAACGGTCCGTCGCTCGCCGAGCATCCGCCCGTCGCCGTGGGGCACCGGGTGGTGCACGGCGGCGCCCGGTTCTTCGAGCCGACGATCGTGACCCCGCTGGTCGAGATCAACATCGACGAGCTGTCGGTCCTCGCGCCGCTGCACAACCCGGCCAATCTCGAGGGGATCGTCGCGGCGAGGAAAGCGTTCCCCTCGGTGCCGCATGTCGCGGTGTTCGACACGGCGTTCCACCAGACCCTGCCCCCGGCGGCCTACACGTACGCCATCGACGCCGAGCTCGCTGAGACCCACCGCATCCGCCGCTACGGGTTCCACGGAACCTCCCACAAGTTCGTGTCGGAAGAGGCGGCCGCCTACCTCGGCCGACCGCTGGGGGAGCTCAAGCAGATCGTCTTCCACCTGGGCAACGGCGCGTCGGTCACCGCTGTGGACGGCGGCCGCTCGGTCGAGACCTCGATGGGCCTCACCCCCCTCGAGGGCCTCGTGATGGGCACCCGCTCCGGCGACATCGATCCTGCCGTGCTCTTCCACCTCGCCCGGCGGGCGGGGATGACGATCGACGACCTCGATGACCTGCTCAACAAGCGCAGCGGACTGCTGGGCATCAGCGGGTACTCCGACTACCGGGACATCCGCACGGCCATCCAGCGCGGGGACGGCAGGGCGATGCTCGCCTTCGAGGTGTACGTCCACCGGCTACGGAGCTACGCGGGCGCCTACCTCGCCCAGCTGGGCGGCGTGGACGTGATCTCCTTCACCGCAGGTGTGGGCGAGAACACTCCGGCGGTGCGCGCGGCGGCGCTCGAGACGCTCGGCTTCGCAGGAGTGGAGATCGATGCGGAGCGCAACGAGACGCCGGCCCGCGGCATCCGCACCATCTCGACGGATGCCTCGAAAGTCAGCGTGCTGGTCGTGCCGACGAACGAAGAACTGGAGATCGCGCGTCAGGCGCTTGCGGCCGCGAACGCCTGACGGCGAAACGCCCAGGAAACTTGCGTGTGCATGTGCCCGGTGACGGTCGACCCGCCCGTGCGCCCGCACTACGCTTGATCGATGGCGGCGGCGATCCGTGCACGTCGCCGGCCCAGGCCCGACGGTGAGCCGATGTCCTCCTTCCACCCAGCGGCACCCGCCGCCCTCGCCCAACGCTGACGGACACCCGGAGGTTACGTGACCGACGACGCCCTGCCCGACCTCGCATCGTACGAAGGCGTGCTCTTCGACCTCGACGGCGTGCTGACGCCGACGGCCGAGGTGCACATGCACGCCTGGAAGACGATGTTCGACGAGCTCTTCGAGGCATGGGACATCACGCCGCCGTACAGCGATCAGGACTACTTCGACTACGTCGACGGCAAGAAGCGCTACGACGGTGTCGCGAGCCTGCTGCGCAGCCGCGACGTCGAGGTGCCGTGGGGAGACCCATCGGATTCCCCGGAGGCCGACACGATCTGCGGCATCGGCAACCGCAAGAACATCGTCTTCTCGCGCGTGCTGCGCGCGGAGGGGATGCAGCCCTACCCCGGGTCGCTGGCGCTGCTCGACCAGCTGTCGGCCACCGGAACCCCGATCGCCGTCGTCTCCAGCTCGAAGAACGCCGAAGAGGTGCTGGCGGTCGCGGGACTGCGCGACCGATTCCCCGTCGTGATGGACGGGGTCGTCGCCGAGCGGGACGACCTGCCGTCCAAGCCCGCGCCGGACGTCTTCGTCGAGGCGGCGCGGATGCTGGGCGTGGATCCGGCGCGCAGCGCCGCGGTCGAAGACGCCATCAGCGGCGTCGCCTCCGCCGCAGCGGGCGGCTTCGGCCTCGTCGTCGGCGTCGATCGCGGCGTCGGCGCGGAGGCGCTCCGAGAAGCGGGTGCCCACGTCGTCGTCGACGACCTGTCGGCCTTCGTCCACTGAACTTCCGAATCCTGAATCAGTAAGGCACCGAATGATCGATCGCGATCGCTTTCCCGTCGACCCGTGGCGTCTCATCGAGACCCGGTACTCGTTCGACGATGCCGGCGTCACCGAGACGCTCTTCTCGGTGGGGAACGGCTACCTGGGTCTGAGGGGAAATCACCCGGAGGGCCGCCAGGCGCACGAGCAGGGCACCTTCATCAACGGCTTCCACGAGACCTGGCCGATCCGGCACGCGGAGCAGGCCTACGGCTTCGCGGAGGTCGGGCAGACCATCGTCAACGCGCCCGACGCCAAGGTCATGCGGGTCTACGTCGACGACGAGCCGCTCTCGCTCGACGTCGCCGACGTGCGCTCCTACGAGCGGGAGCTCGACATGCGCGACGGCGTCCTGCGCCGGCGCATCCACTGGTGCACCCCGAGCGGCAAGGAGGTGCAGATCGACTACGACCGGCTCGTGTCGTTCGAGGAGAAGCACCTGACGGTGATGCGCCTCGAGGTCACCGTGCTGAACGCCGATGCCCCCGTCACGATCAACTGTCAGCTGCTGAACCGGCAGGACGGCGAGGACGTCTACGGCGGCACCCCGAACGCGACGAAGAAGGGCGGGTTCGACCCCCGCAAGGCCGAGCGGATCGCCGAGCGGGTGCTGCAGCCGGAGGAGTACTGGCAGGACGGCACGCGCTCCGCCCTCAGCTACCGCGTCAACGATTCCGGGATGACGATCGCCGTCGTGGCGGATCACCTCATCGAGACCGAGAACCAGTACAACGCCCGCAGCCTGATCGAGCCCGACATCGCGAAGAACGTCTTCCGCATCCAGGCGAAGGCCGGCGTCCCGATCCGTCTCAGCAAGGTGGTGAGCTACCACACGTCCCGCGGCGTGCCCGCCCGCGAGCTCGTGGACCGCTGCCGCCGCACGCTCGACCGTGCGGAGGCGGAGGGCGTCGAGGCCCAGTACGAGAAGCAGCGCGCGTGGCTGCGCGGCTTCTGGGAGCGCTCTGACGTCTGCATCGGCGGCCACGACGACCTGCAGCAGGCGACCCGCTGGTGCCTGTTCCAGCTCGCCCAGGCGGCGGCGAGGGCCGACGGCGCCGGCGTCCCCGCGAAGGGCGTGTCCGGCTCCGGCTACAGCGGGCACTACTTCTGGGACACCGAGATCTACGTGCTCCCGTTCCTCACCTACACGACGCCGCTCTGGGCGCGGAACGCGCTTCGGATGCGCACGCTCATGCTGCCCGCCGCGCGCCGCCGGGCTCGGCAGCTGAACGAGGCGGGGGCTCTCTTCCCGTGGCGCACGATCAACGGAGAAGAGGCATCCGCGTACTACGCGGCGGGCACGGCGCAGTACCACATCAACGCCGACGTGAGCTTCGCGCTGGCCAAGTACGTGCGAGCCACCGGGGATGTCGAATTCCTCTACCGCGAGGGCATCGATGTGGCCGTCGAGACGGCCCGCCTCTGGTCCACTCTCGGGTTCTGGCGGCAGAGCGACGGCGAGGAGACCTTCCACATCCACGGCGTGACCGGTCCGGACGAGTACACGACCGTCGTCAACGACAACCTGTTCACGAACGTCATGGCGCGCTTCAACCTGCGCTTCGCCGCGCACGTCGTGCGCGACATGGCGACGGACGCGCCCGAGTCGTACCGGCACATGGTCGAGCGGGTCGGCCTCGATCCGGCAGAGCCCGAGGCGTGGGAGCGTGCCGCCGAGGCGATGCACATTCCCTACAGCCCGGCCTTCGGCATCCACCCGCAGGATTCGCTCTTCCTCGAGCGGGAGGTCTGGGACCTCGAGCACACGCCGAAGGAGCAGCGTCCGCTGCTGCTGCACTTCCACCCGCTCGTCATCTACCGGTTCCAGGTGCTGAAGCAGGCGGATGTCGTGCTGGCGCTCTACCTGCAGGGCAACCACTTCACGGCGGAGGAGAAGCTCGCCGACTTCGACTACTACGACCCGCTGACCACGGGCGACTCGACGCTGTCGGCGGTGGTGCAGTCCATCCTCGCGGCCGAGGTCGGATATCAGGACCTCGCGCTCGAGTACTTCCAGAAGTCGATCTTCGTCGACCTCGCGGACCTCCATCACAACGCCGCCGACGGGGTGCATGTCGCGTCGGCGGGCGGGGTGTGGACCGCGCTCGTCGCCGGCTTCGGCGGGATGCGGGATCACTTCGGCGATCTCACCTTCGATCCTCGTCTTCCGGCGGACTGGCCCGAACTCTCGTTCACGCTGCACTGGCACGGGTCCCCGCTGCACGTCTCGATCACCCGTGAAGCGCTGACCGCCCGTGTCCCGTCCGGCGACCCGGTGACATTCGAGGTGCGGGGTGTCTCGTACACCGCCTCGCCCGGCAAGGACGCGGTGGCCCCGCTCAGGGGTCAAGGGCCGGTTCGGCCGGGGCGTCCGTCGCTGCGGCAGTGGGCCGACATCCGGAGGGACGACGGCACGCTGCTGACGGCATCCGTCCCCACGGTGACGGCGGCGATCCCGGTCATCACGGACTCGATGCTGATCGCGGGATCGGACGCGACGGTCGGCGCCGACAGCTGAATCGGATGCCGCTGAGGCGGCGCGTGCCGACCGGTTGCCGGTTGCCGGGGGGCCGTTTCCGTCCGCCGGAGAACGGTGTCGGAGGCACGCTCTAGGCTGGGTGCGTGACCACAGCCCTGTATCGCCGGTATCGGCCGGAATCCTTCGGCGAGATGATCGGTCAGGCGCAGGTCACCGAGCCTCTCATGACGGCGCTGCGCGCCGATCGTGTGGGTCACGCCTACCTGTTCTCCGGCCCTCGCGGATGCGGCAAGACGACGTCGGCCCGCATCCTGGCCCGCTGCCTGAACTGCGCGGAAGGCCCGACCGACACCCCGTGCGGCACCTGCGACAGCTGCGTCGAGCTCTCGCGGGACGGCGGGGGCTCCCTCGATGTCGTCGAGATCGACGCGGCCAGCCACAACGGCGTCGACGATGCCCGTGACCTGAGGGAGCGCGCGATCTTCGCGCCGGCGCGCGACCGGTTCAAGATCTTCATCCTCGACGAGGCGCACATGGTGACGCCGCAGGGCTTCAACGCCCTGCTGAAGCTCGTCGAAGAGCCCCCGCCGCACATCAAGTTCATCTTCGCGACGACCGAGCCCGACAAGGTGCTCGGCACCATCCGCTCGCGCACCCACCACTACCCGTTCCGCCTGGTGCCGCCGGCGGCCATGCTCGAGTACGTCGCCTCGCTCTGCGAGGCCGAGGGCGTGACGGTCGAGCCGGGTGTGCTGCCGCTCGTCGTGCGGGCCGGGGGCGGGTCCCCGCGCGACACGCTGTCGCTGCTCGACCAGCTGATCGCGGGGTCGGAGGGCGACGTCGTCGCCTACGAGCGGGCCGTCTCCCTGCTGGGCTACACGCACGCGGAGCTGCTCGGCGAGGTCGTCGACGCGTTCTCGTCGGGCGATGCCTCCGAGGCCTTCCAGGCGGTGGACCGCGTGGTCCAGACGGGGCAGGACCCGCGGCGGTTCGTCGACGACCTGCTCGAGCGCCTGCGCGACCTCATCGTCATCGCCGCGACCGGGCAGGGCGCCGCCGCCGTGCTGCGCGGCGTCCCGGCCGATGAACTCGAGCGCATGTCCCGGCAGGCGAACATCTTCGGGTCCGAACGCCTCTCGCGCACCGCCGACCTGGTCAGCGCCGCGCTCGATGCCATGACCGGCGCGACCTCGCCCAGGCTGCAGCTCGAGCTCATGGTCGCCCGCGTGCTCGCTTCTGCAGGTGGCCCCGCCGCCGCAAGCTCGGCCGCTGCGAGCCCGGCCGCTGCGAGCTCGGCCGCTGCGAGCCCAGCCGCTGCGAGCTCGGCCGCTGCGAGCTCGGCCGCTGCGAGCTCGGCCGCTGCGAGCTCGGCCGCTGCGAGCTCGGCCGCTGTTCCCGCTTCGGCTCTCGCACCCCCGGCTGCCACTGCCCGACTCGCAACGCCGGCACCGATCCCCGCCCCGGCCCCCGCCGCCCCCACTCCGGTCGCTGAGCCTGTCGAAGCGTCGACACCGACTGCGGCCGAGCCCGCCGCAACGCATCCACCGGCTTCCACCCGCATGCCCGCCCCCACCGCGCCGGTCACCGTGCAGCGGCTGCGCGACGCGTGGCCCGAGGTGCTCGCCCGGCTCGAAGACATCAGCCGGCCATCGTGGCTCGTGGCGAGCAACGCACGAGTGCTCGCGTTCGAGGCCGATGTGCTGACCCTCGCGTTCCAGAGTCAGAGCGACGTCGCGAAGTTCCGGCAGCTCACCGGGGGTCAGGGTGTCAGCGAAGATCTGCGCAACGCGATCCTCGGCGTGCTCGGGGTGCGGGTGAAATACCTCGCCCGGCACGACTCCGACGCGACGGACGCATCCGCGCCCGAAGCCCCTCCGGTCGGTGGGGATGCGTCGCCGCCGGCCGATGCCCCTCGCCGATCGGCCGCCCCACGGACCCCGGTGATGGAGACGCCGCCGCATCCCGGCCGGTCCGTCACCGCGGCCAGCACGGCCTCCGTGACGGAATGGGCGGTCGCCACGATCCCCACCGACACCGATACCGCCGCCGGGCCGTCCGCGGTCGGCCAGTTCGCCGTCGACGACGAACCGGAAGACGCGGCACCCGCGCCCGCGCCGGCGCGCGTGGCCACCCTGGCGCCCGAGCGGGAGGGCGAGGTCATCCCGGACGAGCTCGAACCGCTGCCGGAAGAGGACCGCGACGAACCGGATGTGGACGCCCTCGGCCCTGCCGCACCCGCGCCCGCGGCGATCCGCGAGGTGCAGAAGGCGGCGGCCCGGTCCGCGGGCGTGCAGCGATACGGCGAGCCCGTCGTCCGACAGGTGCTCGGCGCGCGCTTCGTACGCGAAGAGCCGTACGAGCCGCCGACGAGGTTCAACTAGGCATGTACGACGGCATCGTCCAAGACCTGATCGACGAGTTCGGTCGCCTGCCCGGGATCGGCCCGAAGTCGGCGCAGCGCATCACGTTCCACATCCTGCAGACGCCCTCCTTCGACGTCTCGCACCTTGCCCAGCTGCTGGCCGAGGTGCGTGAGAAGGTGCGGTTCTGTGAGATCTGCGGCAACGTCTCGGAGCAGACGCGATGTGCGATCTGTCGCGATCCGCGTCGCAACGCGACCCTGATCTGCGTCGTGGAGGACGCCAAGGACGTGGCGGCGATCGAGCGGACCCGGGAGTTCCGTGGTCTGTATCACGTGCTCGGTGGCGCGATCAGCCCGATCGCCGGCGTCGGCCCCGACGACCTGCGGATCACCTCTCTGATGCACCGCCTCGCCGACGGCACCGTGCAGGAGGTCATCCTCGCCACCAACCCGAACCTCGAGGGCGAAGCGACGGCCACCTACCTCAGCCGCCTGCTGACCACCCTCGAGATCCGGGTCACCCGCCTCGCATCCGGCCTTCCCGTGGGTGGCGACCTCGAGTATGCCGACGAGGTGACGCTGGGCCGGGCGTTCGAAGGCCGCCGTACCGTCTGATGACCACCGTGCTGCAACGGTACGACACGCGTGCCTGGCTGCTCTTCTCCGCCATGGCGCTGCTGTGGGGGGTGCCGTACCTGTTCATCAAGGTCGCCGTCGAGTCGTACTCGCCCGCCGCCATCGTGAGCGGCCGCACGCTCATCGGAGCGCTGCTGCTCCTGCCGTTCGCCCTGCGTCAGGAAGCGCTCCGGCCCGCGATCGAGAAATGGCGATGGGTGCTGGCCTTCGCCGCTCTCGAGATGGCGGGTCCGTTCCTGCTTCTCGGCCATGCAGAGCAGACTCTGCCTTCCGGACTGACCGGTCTGCTGGTCGCGACGGTTCCGCTGTTCGCCGCACTCTTCGCATTCACCCGCGGAGACCGGGAGTCGCTCAAGCCCGCGCGCCTCGCCGGCCTGGTCATCGGGTTCTTGGGTGTCGCCATCATCGTGGTCGGACCGGGGCTCGGGATCGACGGCGGCGCCGGGCTGGTCGCGATCGGGGAGGTGCTCCTGGTGGCGATCTGCTACGCGATCGCGCCGTTCATCGTGGCCCGCAAGCTCGGCGCGGTTCCGGCACTCGGCACCATCACCATCTCGCTCGCCGCCGTGGGGATCTTCTATCTTCCGATCGCGCTGCTCACCCCTCATCCCACTCCGAGCGTCGAGGCCACCGTCGCCGTCGTGCTGCTCGGCGTGCTCTGCACGGCGGTCGCATTCATCGCATTCTTCGCGTTGATCGGCAGGGTGGGACCCGCCCGGGCGCCGCTGTTCACCTACGTCAATCCGATCGTTGCGATCGCGCTCGGCGTGATCGTGCTGGGCGAGGACCTGAGTCCGGCGCTGCTGCTCGGCTTCCCGATCGTGCTGGCAGGCTGCTGGCTGGCGGCGACGGGCGGTCTGCGCGTGCGGCGCGCACCGGAGGGCGTGCCACCGATCGCACCCGGCTGAGGTTCAGCGCAGCACTTCGACGAGCACGATCCACGAGATCAGGATCGCCGACACGATCGCAAGAAGCGCGCCGGCCGCCGCCATGATCAGTCCGCCGGGCTGACCTGCGACCAAGAGCACGCCCGCGGCGAGGTAGGCGGCGATGGGCAGGAACCCGGCCACCGACTTGGCGACCCGGGCCCGATCCTCCGTGGCGGGGTCCCGCGCGATCACGCGCGTCGCATTGAGCTGGAATGCCCCCGCGACGGCCGTCGCGAAGATGATCAGCCCGCCGAACCACACGGGGTCGATCTCGGGGACGAGGGCCATGCCCGAGACGATCAGGGCGAGGACCAGTGCCGAGATCCCCGCCGCGAGTCGCGGCGTCAGCGTGCCGGACGTGATGATTTCGCGGATGTTGACGCTCGCCGCGACGATCACGAGGCCCGCCAGCGCCGCCGTGGCGCCGAGCATCGCCACATTGAAGTCGGTCCACTGCTCGAGCCCGGCATCCATGGCTGCACTCTAGCGGCGGCGGTCATGGCGCGGCAGCCGCGGTGACGTCATATGGGCTCGCGGGAATGCGCCCGTCCCTAAGATGGATCTTCGGGTGCGGCATCCCGCGCCGACGCTTCCCGGGGGTCTCATCGTGGCGCTGATCGTGCAGAAGTACGGCGGTTCGTCCGTCGCCGATGCCGAGAGCATCAAGCGCGTGGCGAAGCGGATCGTCGACACCCGCCGCGCCGGGCACGATGTCGTCGTCGCGGTCAGCGCGATGGGCGACACCACCGACGAGCTTCTCGATCTGGCGAACCAGGTCGCGCCTATTCCCGCTCCTCGCGAACTCGACATGCTGCTCTCCAGCGGTGAGCGCATCTCGATGGCGCTGCTGGCGATGGCCATCCACTCCATGGGATTCGAGGCCCGCTCCTTCACCGGCAGCCAGGCGGGCATGATCACGGATGCCCAGCACGGCGCGGCGCGGATCGTGGATGTCACTCCGGTCCGCCTGCGGGAGGCCCTCGACGAGGGAGCCATCGTCATCGTCGCCGGCTTCCAGGGATTCAACCGGGACACCCGGGACATCACGACTCTGGGTCGTGGCGGCTCGGACACCACCGCCGTGGCCCTGGCCGCAGCCCTCGAGGCCGACGTCTGCGAAATCTACAGCGACGTCGACGGGATCTTCACCGCCGACCCCCGCGTCGTTCCCCGAGCCCGCAAGCTCGACCGGGTCTCGAGCGAGGAGATGCTCGAACTCGCCGCCAACGGCGCGAAGGTGCTGTACATCCGCGCCGTCGAATACGCACGCCGGCACGGGGTATTGATCCACGCCCGATCGACGTTCTCCTCAGGTGAGGGAACACTGGTGTGGGGCGAGGGGATGCGCCTGAACGGCGTCGCACTGAGCGCCCTGGGCGCCGACGGAGAGGGAGAAGGCATGGAAGAGCCCATCGTCGCGGGAGTCGCGACCGATCTCAGCCAGGCGAAGATCACCATCATCGGCGTGCCGGACGTGCCGGGGAAGGCGGCGGAGATCTTCAAGATCGTCGCCCGCTCCGGTGCCAACGTGGACATGATCGTGCAGAACGTCTCGTCCGCCGCGACCGGGGTCGCCGACATCTCGTTCACGCTTCCGAAGGCGGATGCGGCGACGGCGCTCCGGGCTCTCTCCGCCCACCAGGCGGAGGTCGGCTTCGAGAGCCTCGTGCACGACGACCAGATCGGCAAGCTGTCGGTGGTCGGGGTCGGCATGCGCACCCACTCCGGCGTCTCGGCGACCCTCTTCGAGGCGCTGTCGATCGCCGGAGTCAACATCGAGATGATCTCCACGAGCGAGATCCGCATCTCGGTGCTCGTTCGCGCCGACGATCTGGCCGAAGCCGCGCGCCTGGTGCACACGGCGTACGGGCTGGACGGCGACGTCGAGGCGACGGTGCACGCGGGTACCGGCCGCTGAGCGGCTCGGCCGCCGCCCCCAGACCAGGAGATATCGCCGCCCCAGGACGATTCTTATGGTTTCGTCCTGCGCTCCCCGGAAGTCCTGTCTTCGGCATCGATTCCCAGCGGCACTCCAGCGGCTGGAGGTAGCGTCGGCGCGTCGAGGGGGTGCGCAGTGGCTCGCAGCGGGATGTCGGGCCGGGCGCGGTGGCTGTGGGGGATCGCTGCCGGGCTGGCGATCTGCGCGCTGGTCGTCGGGGGACTGGTGTTCCAGCCGTGGCTTCTGTTCATCGACGTGCGCGTGGACGACGACATTCCGGCCGCGGCGACTCCGACGGCTGCCGTTCCCACGCCGTCGTCGGCGACCCCGCTCGAGCCCGCATCGACACCCGAGGCGCCCCAGCGCACAGAACCTGTCGACCTGCTCGCGGGGACCTTTCTCAGTCATGAGCACGAGACGACGGGCACGGCGCGGGTCATACTCCTTCCCGACGGCCGTCGGCAGCTCGCTCTCGAATCGCTCGCGACGACCAACGGTCCCGACGTGCACGTGTGGCTGAGTGCGGGGCCGGTCGTGGAAGGCACGGACGGCTGGTTCACCGCCGGCGGGCACCCGTTCGTCGATCTGGGGATGATCAAGGGGAATCTCGGCGATCAACTTTACGACATTCCGGATGACGTCGATCTCGATGTGTTCCGAAGCGTCGACCTCTGGTGCGTGCAGTTCTCCGTGTCGTTCGGGGCTGCGGCGCTCTCCTGACAAGGTCGGCGCCCGGCATCCGCCGTCATGCGACGACGGCCGCGCGGAGTGCCACGGTAGAATGGGCAGTTACGCCGAGAGAGCAGAGGACCACGCTCATGACACACATCTCCGATACCGGACTCTCCGTCGCCGTCGTCGGCGCCACCGGCCAGGTCGGCACCGTGATGCGTCAGATCCTCGCGGAGCGCGCATTCCCGATCCGCGAGCTGCGCCTGTTCGCGACCGCGCGGTCAGCCGGGACGGCCGTGGAGTTCGCGGGGAAGACGGTCGTGATCGAGGATGTCGAGACCGCCGATCCGGCGGGTATCGACATCGCCCTCTTCTCTGCCGGCGCCACCGGCAGCCGGGCGCATGCGCCCCGCTTCGCGGACGCGGGCGCGCTCGTCATCGACAATTCCAGCGCCTGGCGCATGGACCCCGACGTCCCCCTCGTGGTCAGCGAGGTCAACCCCCACGCGATCGACGAGGCGCGCAAGGGCATCGTCGCGAACCCGAACTGCACGACGATGGCCGCGATGCCGGTGCTCAAGGTGCTCGACGCCGAGGCCGGTCTCGAGCGGCTGATCGTCAGCACGTACCAGGCCGTCAGCGGCTCCGGACTGGCCGGCGCCGAGGAGCTGCTCGGGCAGGTCGAGGGCGTGCTCGCACAGGGCGACACGCTGCGGCTCGTGCACGACGGGTCCTCGATCGACTTCCCTCAGCCCGAGAAGTACATCGCGCCGATCGCGTTCGACGTGATCCCCTTCGCGGGCAACCTCGTCGATGACGGCGACAACGAGACCGACGAGGAGAAGAAGCTCCGCAACGAAAGCCGCAAGATCCTCGAGCTGCCCGACCTCCGCGTTGCGGGCACCTGCGTGCGGGTACCCGTCTTCACCGGGCACTCCCTGAGCATCCACGCGGAGTTCGCCGGCGACATCACCCCCGACCGTGCCCGCGAGGTGCTCGCCGGCGCCCCCGGGGTCGCGCTCGAAGAGGTTCCGACGCCGCTCCAGGCCGCAGGCAAGGACCCGAGCTTCGTCGGCCGCATCCGGGCGGATCAATCCGCCCCCGATGGCAAGGGCCTCGTGCTGTTCATCAGCAACGACAATCTGCGCAAGGGCGCCGCCCTCAACGCGGTGCAGATCGCAGAGGTCGTCGCCGCGCGGCTCGGAACGACCGCCGCGGTGTGAGCGGGCCGGGCGGGTCTGTCCGAGGCGCGCACTTCTCTTGATGGGGCTCCGCCCCACGCCCCCGGCTTGCTGACGCGCGTTCTTTGTGGGGCTCCGCCCCACGCCCCCGGCTTGCTGACGCGCGCCCCTAGACTTGAGCGGTGACCGAATCCGTCGACGTCGTCCTCATCGGTGGCGGCATCATGAGCGCCACCCTGGGTACACTCCTGCACGAACTCCAGCCGGACTGGAAGATCGTGACCTACGAGCGCCTGCATGACGTCGCGCTCGAGAGCTCCAACGCCTGGAACAACGCCGGAACGGGCCATGCCGCCCTCTGCGAACTGAACTACATGCCGGAAGGCGCCGACGGCAAGCTCGATCCGGCCAAGGCCGTGCAGATCAACGAGCAGTTCCAGCAGAGCCGGCAGCTGTGGGCGTCACTGGTGCAGGCCGGGATCCTCGACGAGCCCAAGACGTTCATCAACGCCACACCGCACATGACGTTCGTGCAGGGCGAGAAGGACGTCGCGTACCTCAAGAAGCGCTACGAGGTGCTGAAGAAGGAGCCGCTGTTCGCCGGGATCGAATACAGCGAGGACTCCCGAGTCATCCACCAGTGGGCACCCCTGCTCATGAAGCGGCGCCGCAGGGGCGTGCCGTTCGCGGCGACCCGTGTGCCCGCGGGGACGGATGTCGACTTCGGCGCGCTGACGCACCAGCTGTTCGATCACCTCAAGGACAACGGCGTACAGGTGTTCACTAACCGTGAGGTGCGCGGGCTCAAGCAGCAGAAGGACGGCACCTGGCTGATCCGCTCCCGCGACACGATCGGCGGCACGCCCCGGCAGCTGAAGTCCCGCTTCGTCTTCGTCGGGGCCGGCGGATGGGCGCTGAAGCTGCTCCAGCGCTCCGGCATCCCCGAGATCAAGGGATACGGCGTCTTCCCGATCGGCGGGCAGTGGCTGAAGACGAGCAACCCCGCGCTGGTCTCCCAGCACAAGGCGAAGGTGTACTCGCAGGCATCGGTCGGTGCGCCCCCGATGTCCGTCCCGCACCTCGACACGCGAGTGGTCGACGGCGATGCATCGCTGCTGTTCGGTCCCTTCGCGACGTTCAGCCCGAAGTTCCTCAAGAACGGGTCGATGTTCGACATCGTCGGTCAGGTGCGGCCATCGAACCTGTGGCCGATGATGAAGGTCGCCATCGACAATCCCTCGCTGCTGACGTATCTGGTCGGCGAGCTGCTGAAGAATCACCACGCCAAGGTCGACAGCCTTCGCACGTTCATGCCCACGGCGAAAGACGAGGACTGGGAGCTGCTCGGCGCGGGGCAGCGCGCCCAGGTCATGAAGCGCGACCCGAAGAAGGGCGGCGTGCTGCAGTTCGGCACGGAGGTCGTCACCTCCGCGGACGGCACGATCGCCGGCCTGCTCGGCGCCTCGCCCGGTGCATCGACCGCGGTTTCGATCATGCTGGGTCTCCTGAAGACCTGCTTCCCCGACCAGATCGCCGCATGGGAGCCTCGCCTGGAGAAGCTCATCCCGAGCTACGGCAGGTCGCTGAACGTCGATCCGGCGGTCGCCCGGGCCTCGGTCACGCAGACCGCTCAGGTGCTCGCGATCTCCGCCTGAGCATCCGCCGTCTCCATCCGTACGCTGTGCTGTTGGCCGGGAGCAGGACGGAGGTTTCGTAGACTCGGCGGGTGGCCAAACTCTACTTCCGCTATGGGGCGATGAACTCCGGCAAGTCGACAGCTCTTCTCCAGGCCGCGTACAACTACGAGGAGCGGCATCAGAACGTGCTGCTGGCCAAGCCGGCGATCGACACGAAGGCCGCCGATCAGATCGAGAGCCGGCTGGGGGTGTCCCGCACGGTCGATTTCCTCCTGGCGCCCGGAGAGGGCGCTCGGGAGGCGTTCGCGCGTGAGGCGGCTCGTGTGCTGAAGGAGACAGGTCAGGCGGTGGCGTGCCTGCTCGTGGATGAGGCGCAGTTCCTCACCCCGGACCAGGTCGACGATCTCTTCCGCATCGCGGTGCTCGATGACATCCCGGTGCTCGCCTACGGCATCCGCACGGACTTCCGAACCGACGCCTTCCCCGGTTCTCGTCGCCTGCTTGAGATCGCACACACCCTCGAAGAGCTGAAGACCATCTGCCGCTGCGGCCGCAAGGCGATCTTCAACGGGCGGGTCATCGGCGGGCGCTTCGTCTTCGACGGCGACCAGGTCGCGATCGACACGGCCTCGGCACCGGATGCGGACATCGAGGTGACGTACGAGTCGCTCTGCGGACTCTGCTACCTGCAGGAGTCCGGAGGCCACCTGGACGGCCGCTGACCTCACCGCACCGGGACGGGCGCTCACTCCGCCGCTCGCTAGGCTGGAGACATGCGCGTTCTTCTCACCGGCGGAGCCGGGTACATCGGGGCACACACGGCCGTCGCCCTCGTCGAGGCCGGTCACGACGTCCTCGTCGTCGATGATCTCTCCGCCTCCAGCGAAGAAGCCGTTCGGCGCATCGAGCGCATCACGGGTGCCCGCGTGCCGCTCCTGGTATCGGATGCGCGCGACGAGGACGCCTTGGCCGCATTCGTCCGCGACAACGCACCCGTCGACGCCGTCGTGCACCTCGCCGGCTTGAAGGCGGTGGGCGAGTCGGTCGCCGAGCCGGTCCGCTACTACGACGTGAACGTCGGGTCCTCGATCGCGGTCCTCAAGGTGATGAAGGCGGAGGGCATCCCGACCATCGTCTTCTCCTCCTCGGCGACGGTGTACGGCGAGCCCGAGTCCCTGCCGTTGACCGAGACGTCGCCCACGGGCATCGATCTGGCCAATCCCTACGGCAAGACAAAGCGCATGATCGAGGAGATCCTGCACGACGCGGCCACCGCAGACCCGGACCTCCGCGCGGTGAGCCTTCGGTACTTCAACCCCGTCGGCGCCCACTCCAGCGGGCTGATCGGCGAGGATCCTCGCGGCATCCCCAACAATCTGATGCCCGTGGTCTCGCGCGTCGCGATCGGGGCGCTGCCCCAGGTGGCGGTCTACGGCGACGACTACGACACTCCGGACGGCACCGGCCTGCGCGACTACATCCACGTGGTCGATCTGGCCGCCGGTCACGTGGCCGCGCTCGAGCGCGCTCAGCCGGGCTACGAGATCTACAACCTCGGCACCGGCGAGCCGGTCAGCGTGCTGACGCTGATCGAGGCCTTCGAACGCGCCAGCGGCCGGCCGATTCCGCGTGCGGTGCAGCCGCGTCGGCCCGGCGATGTGGCCGCCAGCTACGCAGATCCGAGCAAGGCGAGGGCAGAACTCGAGTGGGCTGCCACGCGCTCCATCGACGACGCGTGCGGCGACTACTGGAACTGGCAGACCAAGAACCCGCAGGGATACGCGACCGCCTGAGGTCAGGCGGTGCGCGGTGCCTGGGCGCGCCGCGGGGGCCGCGGCACCAGCATCGACGTCGTTCTCCGATATTCGCGGTAGCGCGGATAGCGGGAACTGGTGATCCACTCGGTGAAGGCCGTCGAGCCGAGGAACAGCAGCGTGAGCAGAGCCGGTCCCACGATGGTCGCGTTCAGCGCTCCGCCCCAGAGTCCCAGGCCCGACGCCACAGCGGCACCGGCGCCGATCGCGTAGAACGCCCACCACTGCGCCTGCTCGAAGAAGAAGTTCGGATGCCGGCTGAAACGCCAGAGGCCCGTGGTCACGAAACCCGGCTCGAGGGTGCCGCCGGCCTGTCGCTTCGCCGCCTGAAAGCTCCACTGCTGCTGGTCCGCCACCGTCTCGCCGGCGAGGAACGCCGCGAAGATCAACGCCAAGGCGACGTCCCACGCGTTCAACGGCGCGGGGTTCTGCCACGCCACCATGGCCGGAAGGGTGATCAGGACGAGCAGCGCGTTCTGGTAGAGGACGATGAAGAACAGGTTGAAGATCTGGAACTGCCACGGCTTCATGCGTGCGCGCAGCACAGCCCACCGGTAGTCCTCCATGCCGGTGTAGCCGCCTTTGCGCGCGAAGTTGAAGGTGAGGCGCACGCCCCATGCCGTTCCGAGGGCGGCCATGAGCAGCAGCCTGGCCGGGTCGCCGCCGTCCACCAACCCGGCAGCGGCGAAGATCCAGACATAGACCACCGGTACGACCGACCAGAGGCGGTCGACCCACGAGGTGTCCTTGGTGATCAGCGAGGCGAGCCAGCACGCGACGCAGCTGAGCGACGCGACGAGGAGGACGAGGGCGAGGGGGTCCACGCCGCTCACCTTAGACCCCGCCGGAGCTTGCTGTGGTCAGACCACACAGGCTAGTGTGGTCACACCACAGCACCGACGGCGAAGGACGGAGACGCATGGCAGCGACCGATCTGACGGCTCCGCCGTCCGGCACGCGCGCGTGGCGCTGGGTCCTCGAGCACATCGAGGCCGAGCTGCTCGACGGCCGCCTGGCCCCGGGCGACCGCCTCCCGCCGGAACGGGAGCTCGCCGCCCGGCTCGGAGTGGGCCGCTCCAGCGTGCGCGAGGCGCTTCGCGTGCTCGAGGTGCTTGGCCTCGTCCGCACCGGAACCGGCTCCGGTCCGACGTCGGGAGCGATCATCATCGCCACCCCCCGAGGCGGGATGTCCGCGCTGCTGCGCCTGCAGGTCGCGGCGCAGGGTTTCCCGCTGGCCGACGTGGTCGCCACGCGGCTCCTGCTCGAGATGGCGGTCGCCGCCGACGTGGCTGCCGCGGACGAGCCGGATCTCGGTCCCGTGCACGAGGCCCTCTCGGCGATGGATGCCGTCGACCTCACCCCCGATGAGTTCCTGACTCTCGACGCCCAGTTCCATCTGTCCCTGGCGGAGGCATCCGGCAACGTCGTGGTCGCAGCGATGATGGCGGGTCTGCGCACGTCCGTCGAGTCCTACGTGCGCGCCGCCGCCGCATCCATCACCGACTGGTCGGCCACGGCCGACCGCCTTCGTGGCGAGCACCGAGGCATCGTCGACGCCATCGCACGCCACGATGCCGAGCTCTCCCGCACCCTCATCCACGACCACATCACGGGGTATTACACCCAGACGCGCCTCGGCGCGTGACGAGAGGATCACCATGGTGAAACGCCAGCTGCCCAAGCCGACCGAGCTTCTGGAGCTCATGCAGTTCAAGAAGCCGGAACTGGATGGGCGCAAGCGCCGCCTCGAGGCGGCGCTCACGATCGGCGACCTGCGCGCGATCGCCAAGCGCCGCACCCCGAAGGCCGCGTTCGACTACACCGACGGCGCGGCCGAGGGTGAGCTCTCGCTCTCACGCGCCCGGCAGGCGTTCGAGGACGTCGAGTTCCACCCCGGCATCCTGCGCGGCGCCGCCGACATCGACACGTCCACGACGATCCTCGGCGGGCCGAGCGCGCTGCCGTTCGGCATCGCGCCCACGGGCTTCACCCGGCTCATGCAGACCGAGGGAGAGAGTGCGGGGGCGTCGGCGGCGGCAGCCGCCGGCATCCCGTTCACCCTCTCCACGCTGGGGACGACGTCGATCGAGGACGTCAAGAGGGCGAACCCGCACGGCCGCAACTGGTTCCAGCTCTACGTCATGCGCGACCGTGAGATCTCATACGGCCTGGTGCGCCGTGCCGCGGAGGCCGGCTTCGACACCCTGCAGTTCACCGTCGACACCCCGATCGCCGGCGCCCGCCTGCGCGACAAGCGCAACGGGTTTTCGATCCCGCCCCAGCTGACCGTGGGGACCATCGTCAACGCCATCCCGCGTCCGTGGTGGTGGTACGACTTCCTCACGACTCCCAAGCTCGAGTTCGCCTCGCTGAGCACCACCGGCGGCACGGTCGGCGAACTGCTGAACGCCGCGATGGACCCGACGATCAGCTTCGACGATCTGGATGTCATCCGCGGCATGTGGCCCGGCAAGATCGTCGTCAAGGGCGTGCAGACCGTCGAGGACTCGGTGCGGCTGATCGACGCCGGCGTCGACGGCATCATCCTCTCCAACCACGGCGGTCGGCAGCTCGACCGCGCTCCGATCCCGTTCCACCTGCTGCCGAAGGTCGTGCGCGAGGTCGGCAACGACGCGACGGTGATGATCGACACCGGCATCATGAACGGCGCGGATATCGTCGCCTCCGTCGCCCTCGGAGCGAAGTTCACCCTGGTGGGTCGCGCGTACCTCTACGGCCTCATGGCCGGCGGTCGCGAGGGAGTGGACCGCATGATCGGGATCCTGCGCAGCGAGATCGAGCGCACCATGACGCTGCTCGGGGTTGCGTCGCTCGAGGAGCTCGGTCCGCAGCACGTCACCCAGCTCGCTCGTCTGGCACCGATCGCCCCGCCCGCTCCGGCGCGTGCGCCGCGGCGTGTGCCGACCGCGAAGATCTAGACCCGGACGGGAAGGGCGGGCAGCAGCCGCTCCAGGTGGGCGGCGGTGTCTTCCCAGCCCTCCACGGCCTCGCATGGCACGCCGAGGGCGAGTACGGGATAGTCGTTGCCGTCGGGGTCGAGCCGGTCGCCGTAGAAGAGCATGTCATCGAGGGCGATGCCCGTCTGGTCCGACAGCTTCCCCATCCCGTACGCCTTGTCGATCCCGCGATGGGTGATGTCGACCGATGTCGACCCGCCCGAGCGGACCTCGAGGTCCGGGACGCGCGCAGCGACGGCGTCGCGGAGCGCCGACTTCTTGGAGCCGGTCGGGTCCCAGGCGGTCTTGGCGTCGAGGGGAGCGGCCTGGCCGAGCGCCGAGAAGGTGATCTGCGAGCCCCTGTCCTCGAGGATGGGACCCCAGGTCTGCTCCTCCCAGAGGCCGAGGCGGCGGGCCTCCTCCTCGACGGCGGCGAGGGCTCGCGCCTTCTCGTCCTCCGTGAGGTGATGGGCGTAGACGGGAGTGAAGTCGGTGCCGTCGTACCGGAAGTACTGGGTGCCGCAGGTCGGCATGAGGTGGATGCGCTCGAGCGTCTCGGCAGGAGCATCCGGCAGCCGGTCGATGACCTGCGCGCGGAACTGGCCCATCTGCCCGCCCGAGATGATGGCGACCTCGACGCGCTCGGCCAGCGCGATCAGCAACGCGCCGATCTGCGGGTCGATCGCGCTCTTCGAAGGGGCCAGGGTGTCATCGAGGTCGAACGCCACGAGTTGGGGGATGCTCATGCTTCTCCTTCTACCGGGAAGGGGCCCCGCCTGTCGGCGAAGCCCCTTTGCTGGTCGGGGTGACAGGATTTGAACCTGCGGCCTCGTCGTCCCGAACGACGCGCGCTACCAAGCTGCGCCACACCCCGTGGCAACCCTCCGAGTCTACCCGATGGGCAGACCGCCCTCGTCCACCGGGTTCACGACCGCGGCACCAGAGTCAGCAGCGATGCCTCCGGAAGGCAGGCGAAGCGGACCGGCGCGTAAATGGAGTGACCGAGGCCGGCGCTGACGTTCAGGGGCACCGTCCGGCCGTCCGTCCACGAGCTCAACCCGCGCGACTGCTTGAGCGGGATGTCGCAGTTGGCGACGAGCGCCCCGAACCCGGGGACGCGCACCTGCCCGCCGTGGGTGTGGCCGGCGAAGATCATGTCGGCGCCGAGACCGGTGAAGGCATCGAGCACGCGTCGGTACGGCGCGTGGGTGACTCCGAGCGTGAGCGGATGCCGGTCTTCGCCGTCGTGGCCGTATTCATCGCCGTTCAGGTCGACCTCGCCCTGACGAAGGTCCTCGACCATTCCCGGCAGCACATCGAGCCGGTCCCACTCGCGGTGCGCGTCGCTGACGCCGAACACGTCGATTCGGTGCCCCCGCACCTCGATGCTCGTCGCGGTGTTGTTGACGTCCTGCCAGCCGAGCGTGGAGGACATGAAGGTGTCCAGCCCGTCGGTGTCGAGCGGTTCGGACGTGGGGTGCTTCTTGGACGGCCCGGTGAAGTAACGCAGCGGGTTGCGAGGCGACGGTGCGGTGTGGTCGTTGGACCCGTGCACGAAGACGCCCGGGATGCCGCGGAACCCGGCGAAGGCCGCGCGGATCCCGCGCAGTCCGTCGGCGTGCCCCAGGTTGTCGCCGGTGTTGACGATGAGGTCCGGGTCGAGCGCGGTGAGCGAGGCGATCCACCCCTGCTTGCGGCGCTGCCACGGCGCCATGTGCACGTCCGAGATGTGCAGCACCCGGATCGGTTCCGAGCCCGGTTCGAGGATCGGCACGGTGGCACGCCGAATGGTGAACAGGTGTCGTTCGATCCCGACGCCCCACACTGCGGCGGCCGCGCCCAGAGCTGCCGCCGCCGCGACCGCGGTCACGGCGGGGGAGCGGGTGACACCCGCCATCAGGGGCACTTGTCGCGCGAGTAGTTGACGCTGATCTGTGCGTTGCGGTTGGTCACGGAGCCGGCCGCCGGGTTCGTCGATGTGACCACACCCGCCTTATCGGCATTGGCGTCCTCCGTGCAGGTGCCGGGTGCGGCGCTGCCGAAGCCCGCGCCGCGGATGGCGCTCAGCGCCTGCTCCGGTCGTTGACCCGAGACGTCGGGGACCGAAATCCCCTGGCCGTTGCTCGGGTTGATGGTCACTGTCGCCCCACCGGCGATCCGGCCGCCGGCCGGGTCTTGCCGGGCGATGATGCCCTCGGCCTCGCCGGAATCGACCGCCTCGCCGACGAGCACGGTGAAGCCCGCTTCCTGAAGCGTCGCGCGCGCTTGGTCGACCGGCATCCCCACGGTGCTGGGCAAGTTGGTGAGGACCTGGCGCGTCAGGTTGTTGTCGGGTCGCGGGAACTCGTCGCCGCCGTACACGGCGTTCGCCGCTCGCTGGATCACCGGAGCGATCCTGTGGCGCAGCTGGGCGAGTTCCACGCCGTTGTAGTAGCGCTTGTAGAGGGTCGCCTCGTCCTTGACGTTGCCGACCCAGACGGCGGTCGTCGCGTTCGTGCTCGACTCGATCATCATGGTCTGGTACGTGTTGTGCGTTCCCGTCTTGCCGATCAGCGGAGTGCCATCGCGGGGGTTCGAGGCGGCACCGGTGCCGCCGGAGTTCATGACGCCCTGGAGGGCGTACGCGGCCGTCGCAGCGACCTCGGGGGCGATCACCTGGGTGCAGGTCGACACCGGCGGCGCGATTTCCTGGCCGTTCGCGTCCGTGACCCGGTCGATCGCCTTGGGCGTGCAGTAGATGCCCTTATTGGCCACCGTGGCGTAGGCGCCGGCCATGGCGAGCGGCGAGATGTTCTTGGAGCCGAGCACGTCGAAGGCGACGTTCGCGATGTATCCGACGTCAGGGTTGCTCTGGTAGGTGAGCTGCCCGTCTCCGGTCTTCACGCCCATCCGGTCGGCGACCTTGTTGATGTCGCACAGGTCGAGCTTCTCGGCCATCGCGAGGAATCCGCTGTTCAGGGACGCCTTCGTGAACTGCGAGACGGTGCCGGTGTAGCCACCGTCCTTGGCGAAGTTGTCGATCTTCGTCCTGGTCGTGTTGACCCAATCGCCTTGACAATTGGCCTTCATGCGCGGGAACACACGGTTGACGCCGTTGAGTGTCTCGTTCAGCGAGTGGCCCTTCTCGAGCCAGTCGATCAGCGTGAACAGCTTGTAGGTGGAGCCGACGGGGAAGCCCTGTGAACCTCCGTGCGCCTTGTCCGAGGCGTAGACCAACGAGGAGTAGGCGGGGTCGGTTGCCGACAGGGCGAGGTCCTCCGTGAATGTCGTGTTCTGGGCCATCGACAGGACGCGGCCGGTCGTGGCCTCGACGTTCACCGAGGCCGCGCCGAAGCTCATCCCGTCGATCCTGCCCGGAGCCCAGTCGCGCATCGCCTGCTCCGCGGGCAGCTGGAGGCGCACGTCGAGCGAGGTGTAGACGTTCAGCCCCCCTCGCTTGAGCGCCTCTTCGCGATCCTTGTCAGTGGCGCCGAAGGCGGGGTCGCTCTGGATGATCGTCTTGACGTACTGGCAGAAGTAGGCCGATCCGAGGGCCGCAGCGCAGCCGGTCTGCGGCTGCACGATGTTGGGGGTGATGGGCTCCGCCACCGCGGCATCGTGCTGCTCCTGGGTGATCTTCCCGTCTTCGAGCATGCGGCCGAGCACATACGTCTGGCGGCCCTTCGCCTTCGAGTAGCCGTCGGCGGCGCCGTTGACCTCGTTGGTCGGCTGGTCGATCCGGTAGCTGTTCGGATTCTGCACCATGCCGGCCAGCGTGGCGGCCTGCGTAAGGCTGAGCTGGCTCGCCGGGACGCCGAAGTAGTACTGCGCCGCGGCACCGATGCCGTAGTTGGTGCCGCCGAAGTTGGCGATGTCGAGGTAGCCGAGCAGGATCTCGTTCTTCGAGTACTCCTTCTCCAGCTGGATGGCGTAGCGCATCTCCTGAAGCTTGCGCTGGATGCCCTCCGTGCCGCTGGACTGCGTGGCTTCGTAGAAGCAGGCAGCCTTCGCCTCTTCCGTCTCCGCGTCCGCCTCGCAGCGCTGGATCAGGACGTTCTTGACGTACTGCTGGCTGATGGATGACCCGCCCTGGGTCTCCGATCCGCCTCGGATGTTGGTCAGCACGGCGCGGGTCGTGCCGATGAGGTCGACACCCCCGTGCTCGTAGTAGCGAGGATCCTCACTGGAGAGGATCGCGTCGTACATGACGGTGGGGACTTCCTCGAACGAGACCGGGATGCGGTTCTGATCCCAGAACTTCGTGAGGACGATGTCCTCGCCTGTGTCGGGATTCTTGTAGTACAGCGTGGTCGGCAGCATGAGCTGATCGATCTCGAGCGCACTCGGCAGCTGGTCGAACATCGTGATCGCGCTCGATGCGGCGGCGCCGGAAACGGCGATGGCGGGGGTCACGGTCGCGGTGATCAATACACCGGCGACAGCGCTCAGGCCTACGAGGCCGGCGAGTCCGCCGAGCACGCCCGTAGCCGTCCGTTTCTTAACAGGCATAGGCTTGATCGTAGGGGAGATACCTGAGCGAACCCTTTACGGGCGCGGGGTTGCGCCGCTTCGGCCCCCGGTTTTCCGCCGATCCACCGGGAGTTCCATTGACCACTTGGGAATACCTCACCACGCCGCTGCTGATTCACAACACCGCCGCCATCCTCAACAACTGGGGCAAACAGGGCTGGGAACTGGTTCAGGTGGTCACCGGCCCCGAGGGCGGACTGGTGGCGTATCTGAAGCGTCCGGTCGGCGTCGAGCCGGCCGGCAACGCCGCCGGAATCGCTGCCGCCGCGCAGGCGGCGAGGCAGTTCGAGGGAGACCCCCGGTGACCGTTTCCGAGCGACTCGTCGATCTGGGCATCCAGCTGCCCGAGGTGGTGCCGCCCGTGGCCGCATACGTACCGGCGAAGGCATATGGCGACCTGGTCTACACCTCCGGCCAGCTGCCCATGGTCGCGGGCGCCATGCCCGGCACGGGGAAGGTCGGGGAGGGCGACGGGCTGGTGGGCGCCGCCGATGCGAAGGGGTACGCCCGTCAGTGCGCCCTGAACGCGCTGGCCGCCGCCGCCGCGGCCGTCGGCGGAGTGGATCGCCTCAGCGGGGTGCTGAAGCTCACCGGCTTCGTCGCCTCGGTCCCGGAGTTCACCGGCCAGCCCGGTGTCATCAACGGCGCCAGTGAGGTGCTCGGGGAGATCTTCGGCGAGGCCGGCAGGCACGCCCGATCCGCCGTGGGTGTGACCGCGCTTCCCTTGGACAGCCCCGTCGAAGTAGAGGTCGTCTTCACCTTCGCGTGACCCGATGTCCGGTCACCGCACTGGACCGGTCAGTGCACCTGCGCCGAGATGACGCTCATCACGGCCGTGTCGGCGAGCGTCGTGGTGTCGCCGATCTCGCGGCCCTCCGCGACATCCCGCAGCAGCCGTCGCATGATCTTGCCCGACCGGGTCTTCGGCAGCTCGGCCACGATGTAGACGTCCCGGGGGCGCGCGATCGGTCCGATCTGCTCGCCGACCCACTGACGAAGGGCGTTGGCAAGCCCCTCGGGGGAGTGCTCGGCGAGGTAGCTCTCCTTGATGATCACGAAGGCGACGACCGCCTGCCCCGTCGTCTCATCGGAGGCCCCGACGACGGCGGCCTCGGCGGTCGCCTCGTGAGCGACGAGGGCTGATTCGATCTCGGCGGTGGAGAGCCGGTGTCCCGAGACGTTCATCACGTCATCCACCCTGCCCAGCAACCACACGTCGCCGTCCTCATCCAGCCGGGCGCCGTCGCCGGCGAAGTAGTAGCCCTTGTCGCGGAACTTCTCCCAGTAGGTCTCGACGAACCGATCCGGGTCGCCCCAGATGCCTCGGAGCATGCTCGGCCACGGCTTCGTCACGACCAGCAGTCCGCCGTTGCCCTCGCCGACGTGGTCGCCGGACTCGTCCACGACCTCGATCTCGATTCCCGGGAGCGGAACCTGGGCCGATCCGGGCTTCGTCTCCGTGACGCCCGGCAGCGCCGAGATCATGATCGCGCCGGTCTCGGTCTGCCACCAGGTGTCGACGATGGGCGCCGTCTTGCCGCCGATGATCTTGCGGTACCACATCCACGCCTCGGGATTGATCGGCTCTCCGACGGAGCCGAGCAGGCGCAGGGACGAGAGGTCGAACTTCTTGGGGATCGCGCGCCCGATCTTCATGAAGGACCGGATCGCCGTGGGCGCCGTGTAGAAGATCGAGACCTTGTACTTCTCGATGATCTCCCACCACCGTCCTGGGTGCGGTGTGTCGGGCGTCCCCTCGTAGAGCACCTGCGTGGCGCCGTTGGCGAGCGGACCATACGTCACGTAGGAATGGCCGGTGACCCACCCGATGTCCGCCGTGCACCAGTAGACGTCGCTCTCGGGCTTGAGGTCGAACACATTCCGGTGGGTGAATGCGACCTGGGTGAGGTAGCCGCCGGAGGTGTGCAGGATGCCCTTGGGCTTGCCGGTGGTGCCGGACGTGTAGAGGATGAACAGCGGATTCTCCGCGGGGAACGGCTGCGCCTCGTGCGAGGCGGATGCCGCCGGCACCACGTCGTGCCACCAGATGTCGCGACCATCGACCCAGTCCACGTCGTTCTCGCCGCGGCGCACCACGAGCACGTGCTCGACGGTCTGCTGTTCCCCCGACCCGTTGCGGTCGGCGAGGGCCATGTCGACGGCCGGCTTGAGCGCGGACACCTTGCCCTTGCGATAGCCGCCGTCCGCCGTGATGACCAGCTTCGCGCCCGCGTCATCGATCCGGGCGCGCAGGCTGTCGGCGGAGAACCCCCCGAACACGACCGAGTGGATGGCGCCGACGCGGGCGACGGCGAGCATGGCGGCGACCGCCTCGGGGATCATCGGCAGATAGATGGCCACGCGGTCGCCAGCGCCGACCCCCAGATCGGTCAGGACGTTCGCGACCCGCTTGACCTCCTCTGTGAGCTCGGCGTAGGTGACGACCCTGGCGTCGCCCGGCTCGCCCTCCCAGAGCAGCGCCGGTCGATCGCCGTTCCCGGCCTCCACGTGCCGGTCGAGGCAGTTGTAGGCCACATTCAGCTCGCCGTCGTCGAACCACTTCGCGAAGGGCGGGTTCGACCAGTCGAGGGTCCGGCTGAACGGAGTGTGCCAGTGCAGCAGCGCGCGGGACTGCTCGGCCCAGAACTCCTCGTGGTCTTCGGCGGCTCGTTCGTAGAGCTCGGCCGTTGCGACGGCCCCGGCGGCGAACTCCTCCGGCGGCGCGAAGCGCCGGGTCTCGTTGAAGAGGTGATCGATCTGACTGCTCATGCGCTGCGCGCTCCCTTGCGGCGGATCCCGGCGGTGCCCGGTTCTTCTGACGACACGGTGAAATCTATCTCCGAGGTGCTTCGGCGGCTACCGCCGAAAGTCGGTGGATGCCTCGTTTCCCGACACGACCGATATACCGGTTCCGTAAACCCGGGATTTGTTTGGCAGGTGAACGGATGTATGCGTATGCTCATCACCGGCCGAACGTTCGGTTCTGGCATTGTGACACCCGATCACCCCCCGATCATGTGTCGCGCATGGCGGCATCCCATTCCCCCCATGGGATGCCGCCTTCTCGTTTCCCGGCCCTCTCCTCCCCAGGCTCGTCGGAGAATCGATCGCGCACCGATCGCCGAGCGCCGGTGCTGCCGCTTGCACCGCGCATCTAGCTTCGGCGTATGCCCGAGCGCTTCGTCGTCATTCCCCGCGGCATCGAGGGGAGCACCGCCTCTTCGGTGACCGCCGAGCGTCCGCCCGCATTCGCACCGGGCGGTTCCCGGCCTGGCCGGCCGCCGCTCCGCGTGCCGGGGCCCGAGTTCGGGGCGCTCGGACCGTACCTCGCAGATCCGGACGTCACGGACCTCTTCCTGAACGGATCCGACGGCCTCTTCGTCGATCGGGGCGCCGGTTCCGTGCGCGACCCGGAGTGGCGTGCCGCGGAGAGGGAGGTGCGCGAACTCGCCACCGCCCTCATCGCCCTCGGCGGTCGTCACATCGATGAAGCCGCGCCGTGCGTCGATGTGCGACTCGAGGGCGGCATCCGTGTGCACGCGGTCCTCCCGCCGGTGTCCACGTCGGGAACCGTGGTGTCCGTGCGGGTGCCCAGCCTCGCCCAGCCGAGTCTTGACGAGCTCGAGAGGCATGGCGCGTTCGTGCCCGGGATGCGCGAGTGGCTCGTCGAGACGGTCCGAGCACGCACCAATCTGTTGATCACCGGCGCCGCCGGCACCGGCAAGACCACCCTGCTCGCCGCGCTGCTCGCGGAGGCCCCGGCGACGGAGCGGATCGTCACGATCGAGGATGTTGCGGAGCTTCGCATCCGGCATCCTCACCACGTGGCGCTGGAGGCGCGCCAGGCGAACCTCGAGGGCGCCGGTGCCATCGGCCTCGCCCGGCTGGTGCGCGAAGCGCTCCGCATGCGCCCGGACCGGCTCGTGGTGGGGGAGTGCCGCGGAGAAGAGGTGCGTGAGCTGCTGGCTGCCCTCAACACGGGCCACGACGGTGGTGCCGGCACTCTGCACGCCAGCGGTCTGGGAGATGTGCCGGCCCGACTCGAGGCTCTCGGTGCGCTCGCCGGACTGGATGACCGGGCCCTGGCTCGTCAGGTCACGAGCGCGATCGGCTTGGTGCTGCACCTGGAGCGGTCGCCGTCGGGGGTCCGCCGGCTCGCGCACGCCGGCCGCTTCACACTGGATGACGGCCGACTCACTGTTGAGGAGGTCACCTTGTGGTCCTGACACGGCGGGCTCGATCCAAGGAGCCGGCGCCGGCGTCGGTGGCCGACAGTGTGCTGCGGCTGGCCGTGCTGCTGCAGGCGGGAATCGTCCCCGCCGGTGCGTGGCGTCACCTCGGCGAATCGGGGGACCCCGCCGCCCTGCGGGTCGTGGCCGGAATCGCGGCGGGCGAAACGGTTCCGGAGGCGATCCTCGCCGGTGGTGGCGCCTGGAAAGACGTCGCGGCCGCCTGGGAGGTCGCGACCACCGTCGGCGCGCCGCTGGCCGAGAGCCTGCGCGGGCTCGCCGAGGCGCTGCGCGACGCGCACGAGGCGGCCGACGACGTGCGCATCGCCCTCGCCGAACCTGCCGGCAGCGCCCGCCTCATGCTGTGGCTGCCGGTTGTCGGTGTCGCGCTCGGGTCGGCGCTGGGTTTCGAGACGCTTCGCGTGCTCGTCGGCGGACCGCTCGGCTGGGCATGCCTGGTGGGGGGAGTGGGGCTGCTCCTGCTGGCCCGACGATGGACCGCCTCGCTCGTCCGCAAGGCCCAGCCGCCGGCGTTCATTCCGGGGCTGCATGCCGAACTGGTGGCGATCGCGCTCAGCGGCGGAGTCTCGGTCGAGCGCGCCCGCCGACTGGTGACGGCTGCGCCCGGCAGCAGCCCCGGCCCCGGAGATCACATCGAGCCGATCCTCGCTCTCTCGCGTGCGGCCGGAGTGCCCGCGGTCGACCTGCTCCGTGCGTCCGCGGCGTCCGCGAGGCACGCGGCTCGCACCGAAGGCCGGCTCCGTGCGTCGCATCTGGCATCGAAGCTCCTTCTTCCCTTGGGCGTGTGCACGCTGCCCGCATTCCTCCTGCTCGGAGTCGCGCCCATGATGCTGAGCGTCCTGACGACCACCCCGCTTTCGCTCTGACAGCCCGCCCGCACGGACTCCGTCGCATCCACCAGACAACTCGACCCGCAAGCACTCCCAAGAGAACTCGACACCTAAGAAAGAGGAGAACCATGAATCCCTGGAAGCCCACGGCACACGGCATCCCCCGGCTCACCCGCCGCAGTGCCACGCAGATCTTCGGCGACGACACGGGCGCGGCCACGGCGGAGTATGCGATCGCCACGATGGCGGCCGTGGCATTCGCCGGCATGCTGGTCGTCATCATGCGCAGCGACGAGGTACGTGGCATGCTCACGGACCTCGTGCGCCGCGCCCTCACCGTGGCATGAGGCGAGCGGATGACGGTGGGTCGGTCGCCGCCGAGTTCGCCGTGGTGCTTCCGGCGATCCTGCTCACCCTCGCGCTGGGTGCGGGAGCACTCGCGGCGGGGGCGCAGCAGGTGCGCCTGCAGGATGCGGCGGCGGATGCCGCCCGCCTGGTGGCGCGCGGCGAAGCCGAGGGGAGGGCAGGTGCGGTGGTCGCGGCAGCGGTGACGGATGCCGGGGCCGACATCGAGCGGCGTGGGGACCTCGTCTGCGTGACCGCATCGGCCGCCGTCCGCGCCGCCGGTCTGCTTCCCCTCACCCTGCGGGCGACAAGCTGTGCCCTGGCCGGCGGGCTCTGATGGCGGGCGCGGTCGTCACCGTCGGCGCCCTGGCGTGCCTGGCCTGCTTCACCCTGGGGCTCGCCGTCGTGGGCGGCGCCACGGTGGCCGGCCAGCGCGCGGCGGGAACGGCGGACGCGGCGGCGCTGGCCGCCGCGGACGCGGCATCCGGTGCTGTTCTCGGAGAGCCCTGCACGAGGGCCGCCCACGTCGCGGCGGCGAACGGCGCACGAGTCACCGCCTGCGAGGTGGAAGGTCTGGTCGCCACCGTCACGGTAGAGGACACGTATGCGGGAATGGCTGTCCGGGCCTCCGCCCGGGCCGCTCCGCCGCCGACGCTGTGAGCCGCACCCAGTAAGGGGTGTGTATGGTGTGCTTCGAAGAAAGGATGCCCCTTGGCACAAGGCAAGAAGCTCGTCATCGTCGAGTCCCCGACGAAGATGAGGTCGATCCAGGGCTACCTCGGCGACGACTACGAGGTGCTGAGCTCGGTGGGGCACATCCGCGACCTCGCCGACAAGAAGAGCATCCCGGCGGAGCACAAGCAGGCCTACGGCAAGTACTCCATCGACATCGAGAACGACTTCGACCCGTACTACGTCGTCAGTGATCGCAAGACGAAGACGGTCAGCGAACTCAAGCGCGCGCTCAAGGGCGCAGACGAGGTCCTGCTGGCAACTGATGAGGATCGCGAGGGCGAGGCCATCGCGTGGCACCTGCTGCAGGTGCTGAACCCGAAGGTTCCCGTCAAGCGCATGGTCTTCCACGAGATCACCAAGGACGCGATCCAGGCCGCGGTCGGCAACACCCGCGAGCTGGATCTCGCCCTGGTCGATGCACAGGAGACCCGTCGCATCCTCGACCGCCTCTTCGGCTGGGACGTCTCCCCGGTGCTCTGGTACAAGGTGCAGACGGGCCTCTCCGCAGGTCGCGTGCAGTCGGCCGCAACCCGGATGGTCGTGGAGCGGGAGCGCGAGCGGATGGCATTCGTCTCCGCCGGCTACTGGGACGTCGAGGCGCTCGCCGCCAAGGACGAGCAGTCCTTCCTGACCCGCCTCGCTCGCCTGGACGGCGCCCCCATCGCGCGCGGCACCGACTTCGATGACCTCGGGCAGCTCAAGAAGGCCGTCGTCGTCCTCGACGAGACGGCGGCTCGCGACCTCGCCAAAGCCATCGAGGCCGCCGGACGGGCATCCGTCTCGAAGGTGGAGGCCAAGCCAGGAACCCGGCGGCCATACGCCCCGTTCACCACCTCGACCCTTCAGCAGGAGGCCGGGCGCAAGCTCTCGATGAGCGCCAAGCAGGCGATGTCCACCGCCCAGCGCCTCTACGAGAAGGGGTTCATCACCTATATGCGCACCGACTCGGTCGCGCTGAGCGCGCAGGCGATCGAGGCGGCGCGGTCGCAGGCGGTCGCGCTCTACGGCGAGGGCGCAGTGCCGCTGAACCCGCGGGTGTACAAGAGCAAGAGCAAGAACGCACAGGAGGCGCACGAGGCCATCAGGCCCTCCGGCGAGGAGTTCCGCACCCCCGCCTCGCTCTCCTCCGAGCTGGACCGCGACGAGCATCGCCTCTACGACCTCATCTGGAAGCGCACCGTCGCCAGCCAGATGTCCGACGCCACCTATGAGACAACGACGGTCACGCTCGACGTGAACGCCGGCGGCCGGGTCGCCGAGTTCACGGCATCCGGAACCGTCTACACCTTCAAGGGCTTCCTGCAGGCGTACGAGGAGGGGCGCGACGAGAAGCGCAGCGACGCCGACAAGGCCGACGACCAGTCCCTGCCCGTGGTCGCCGTCGGCGACGCGCTCGGCGTCTCCGACGTCGAGCCGAAGGGCCACTCGACGACACCCAAGCCGCGCTACACCGAGGCGAGCCTCGTCAAGGCGCTGGAGGAGAAGGGCATCGGGCGCCCCTCCACCTTCGCCAGCATCATCGACACGATCATCGAGCGCGGGTACGTCGCCAAGCGGGGTCAGGCCCTCGTGCCCAGCTGGCTCGCGTTCAGCGTCGTGCGCCTGCTCGAAGAGCACTTCGCCGACCTCGTCGACTACGACTTCACAGCCGCGCTCGAGGACGACCTCGATGCCATCGCACGGGGCGAGCAGAAGCGCGTGGAGTGGCTGCGGTCGTTCTACTTCGGCTCCGAGGGACAGGTCGGGCTGCGGAACATCGTCGACAATCTCGGCGAGATCGATGCGCGGGCGCTCAACTCCACGCCGATCACCGACACGGCGACGCTGCGCTTCGGCAAGTACGGGCCCTATCTCGAGGTGCTCGATCCCGAGGATCCCGAGGGCAAGCCCCGGATCGTCAACATCCCGGACGACCTCGCGCCGGACGAGCTCACCCGCGAGAAGGCCCAGGAGCTCATCGAGGCGCCCGTCGCCGGAGACCGCGTGCTCGGAGAGAACCCCGAGAACGGCAAGCTCGTCGTCGTGAAGGACGGACGGTACGGCCCCTACGTCACCGAGCTCGAGCCCGAGGACCCCGAAGCGGTGGACGAGTCGACCGGCGAGATCGTCGACGCGCCCAAGAAGAAGACTGCGGCGAAGAAGGATGTCGCTCCGAAGCCCCGCACGGCGTCGCTGTTCAAGGACATGTCCGTCGAGACCGTCGACCTCCCGACGGCACTGCGACTGCTCGACCTGCCGAGGGTCGTCGGCACCGATCCGGAGTCCGGAGAGGTCATCACCGCGCAGAACGGCCGGTACGGCCCCTACCTCAAGAAGGGGACGGACTCCCGCTCGCTCGACAGCGAGAGCCAGCTCTTCGAGGTCACACTCGAACAGGCGCTCGAGATCTACGCGCTGCCGAAGTACGGGGCGCGCCGGCCATCGAGCGCCCTCAAGGAGTTCGAGGCCGACCCCACGAGCGGCAAACCGATCCGGGTGCGCGACGGCCGATTCGGCGCGTACGTGACGGACGGGGAGACGAACGTCACCATCCCGCGCGGGACCACGGTCGAGGAGATCACGTTCGAACGCGCAGTGGAGATGCTCGCCGACAAGCGCGCCAATGGACCGGCGCCCAAGCGCATGGCCACGCGCAAGGCTCCGGCGCGCAAGGCCCCGGCGAAGAAGAAGTGATCGACCCCGTACCGCGGGGGCAGCAGACCGAGGCGAGCAGCGGAACCCGGCGCGGCGTCTGGATCACCCTCGAAGGCGGTGACGGGGCGGGCAAGACGACCCAGGCGACCCTGCTCGGCGAATGGCTCACCTCCACGGGCCGCAGTGTCCTGAGAACGCGGGAGCCCGGGGGCACCGACGTCGGAGTGCTGGTGCGCGACATCGTGCTGCACCACCGCGGCGACATCGCGCCCCGCGCCGAGGCCCTGCTCTATGCCGCGGACCGCGCTCACCACATCGCGACCCTGGTGCGCCCCGCGCTCGAGCGCGGCGACGTCGTGATCCAGGACCGGTACCTCGACTCGTCCGTCGCCTACCAGGGTGCCGGACGCGTGCTCGACGCCGGCGAGGTCCGCGACCTCTCTCTCTGGGCCGCCGGCGGGCTGCTGCCGGATGTCACCGTGCTGCTCGATCTCGACCCCGCTGTCGCGCGCGACCGGCTGCACGCAGACCACAAGCCATTCGATCGCCTCGAGGCCGAGCGGGACGAGTTCCATGTTCGCGTGCGCGAGGGCTTCCTCGCGCTCGCCGCCGCCGAGCCCGACCGCTTCCTGGTGCTCGACGCGACGCTGCCCGTCGACCGGCTCGCGGCGGCCGTGCGCGACCGCGTCGCCGGCGCCCTTGCGCGTTAGCCGGGCCGTCGGT
Source organism: Micromonospora sp. DT81.3 (assembly GCF_049847225.1). NCBI lineage: Bacteria > Bacillati > Actinomycetota > Actinomycetes > Micromonosporales > Micromonosporaceae > Micromonospora > Micromonospora sp. DT81.3. Next base: position 131,190 of record NZ_JBNCNY010000006.1, on the reverse strand, counting down.
GCCCGCGGTTAGGCTGGTCGGCATGCAGGTGGAGGAGCGAGCGGGCGTCGGCGGCGACGCCACCCACCGCCCGCCCGGGCTCCCGTGGGGCGCCGTCTGGGGTCAGGATGACGCCGTCGACGCGCTCCGATCCGCCGTGGCAGAACCCGAGAGCATGACCCACGCGTGGCTGCTGACCGGCCCGCCCGGATCGGGTCGCTCGACGCTGGCGTACGCCTTCGCCGCCGCCCTCATCGCGGAGCACGAGGGTGACGAGGCCACGATGCGGCAGGTCATCGCCGGCACGCACCCGGATCTCACCGCCCTCCGCACGGAGGGCGTGATCATCTCCATCAAGGATGCCCGGGCGCTCGTCGAGCGCTCGTACTTCGCGCCGGCCGCCGGCCGGCATCGGGTGATCGTGGTGGAAGACGCCGACCGCATGACGGAGCGCACGTCCAACGTGCTGCTGAAGGCCCTGGAGGAGCCGCCAGAGCGCACGGTATGGGTGCTCTGCGCTCCCAGCGAGGCAGACCTCCTCCCCACCATCCGCTCGAGGGTGCGCGGACTGCGCCTGCACGAGCCGAGCATCGACGACGTGGCCCGCCTCATCGCGACCCGCACGGGCGTCGACATGGCGGTCGCGGAACAGTCCGCCCGGCACGCCCAGCGGCACATCGGCATGGCACAGCGCCTGGCCACCGATCCGGCGTCGCGGGCACGGCGGGACGACACCCTGCGCGCCGTGCTGCGGGCGAGAGGCGTCGGCGACGTGGTCGACGTCGCCGGGCGCATTGTGGCCGCCGCCACCGAGGACGCGAAGGCTCTGACCGCCGAGCGTGATGACGCCGAGCGTTCGTCGCTGCTGCGCACGGTGGGCGTCGCACAAGGGGCCGCCATCCCGCCGGCGGTCCGATCCCAGTTGTCCGCGCTCGAGGACGAGCAGAAGCGGCGGGCCACTCGCAGTCTGCGCGACGGCATCGACCGCGTGCTGACCGACCTGCAGTCGATGTTCCGCGACGTCGTGCTGCTGCAGTTCGGCCGAGACGACGACCTGATCAATCGCGAACTCCGGCCGGAACTGCAGGCGCTCGCCGACGCGTGGACGCCCGAACGCACCCTGGTCGTACTCGATCACCTGGCAGACACGCGTCTGGCTCTCGAGCAGAACGTCGCGCCCACCCTGGCCCTCGAAAGCTGGCTCGTGACGGTCACGAGCGGAAGGACTCCGTGAAGCAGTTCCCGTCCCGCGTGCGCCGCGGTCTCGCCGTAGTCGCGGGACTCGCCGCCGCATCCATCGCCCTGTCCGGCTGTCTCTACTCGCTCATCCCGGGCCAGCGGACGGGGCCGATCCCCACTGCCACGCCCGACACCGACGGTGTCGCAGCCGGGCTGATGCCCTTCTACGGCCAGACTCTCCAGTGGACCGATTGCGATGGCTTCGACTGCACCATGGTGACGGCGCCGCTGAACTGGGCCGACCCCTCGGCCGGCGAGGTCGAGCTCTCCGTGATCCGCCAGCCGGCAACCGGCGGCGATGCCATCGGGTCGCTGCTCACCAACCCCGGCGGTCCCGGGGTCAGCGGCGTGGATCTGATCCGCGACTCCGCAAGCTTCGCGGTGGGCGAGCGGCTGATGCAGGACTACGACGTGATCGGCTTCGATCCGAGGGGCGTGGGCGAGTCCACGCCCGTCACCTGCTTGGACGCCGCCGGGATGGATGCCTACCTCTACGACATCCCCCCTGCGCCCCGTGGAACGCCCGAATGGGAGGCGCACCTGGATGACGGCAACCGCCGGTTCGCGGAGGCCTGCCAGGCGAACAGCGACGGCATCCTCGAATTCATCACGACCGACAGCGCGGCCCGTGATCTGGATCTGCTGCGGGCCGTGCTGGGCGACGAGAAGCTCAACTACCTGGGCTACTCCTACGGCACGTTCCTCGGGGCGACCTACGCGGAGCTGTTCCCCGATCGCGTCGGCAGGATGGTGCTCGACGGCGCCGTGGATCCCTCCACCTCCCTCCTGGAGGCGGGAACGACCCAGGCGCTCGGCTTCGAGTCGGCGCTCCGCGCCTACATGAGGGCCTGCCTCGCAGGGAGCGAGTGCCCATTCAGGGGAACGGTCGATGAGGCGATGGCGGACATCGGAGCGCTGCTCGCGAGCGTGGACCGGTCCCCGATGCAGGCCGCGGACGGGCGCGAGGTCGGCGCGGACACCATGCTCACAGGGATCGTCTACCCGCTCTACTCGCAGGGCAGCTGGGAGTTCCTGACGGGGGCGCTCGTCGATGCGCTGGCCGGTGACCCGGAGGCGATCCTCTTCTCGGCCGACGGGTACAACGACCGCGCGAACGGGGTCTACGTCGCGAACTTCTCGGAGGCGTTCCACGCCTACAACTGCATGGACTACCCGGTCGACTGGACCGCGGAGGACGAGGCCGCCGCTGAGGCGATCCTCGAAGATGAGGCACCGACCATCGCGCCGTACTGGAACCTCTCCGGCAATTGCGGCCCGTGGCCCTACCCGCCGACCGGCACGCGGGGCCCGATCGCGGCCGCCGGCGCCGCGCCGATCCTGGTCATCGGGACCACGAACGACCCCGCCACTCCCTACGAGTGGGCGGTCGCCCTCGCGGGTCAGCTCGATTCCGGGGTGCTCGTCACCCGCGTCGGGGAGGGACACACCGGCTTCAATAAGGGCAACGCGTGCGTGGACGACGCGGTGGAAGCGTATCTTCTGGAGGGTAACGCACCTGCCGAGGACATTCGCTGCGAGTAGCCCGCCGCATCTTGGGCTGGTCCGCGGCACCCCTCGTGACAAGGTAATATCGATGCTTGTGCATCGCGCGAGCGAGGCGCGCCACCTTAGCTCAGTCGGCAGAGCGATTCACTCGTAATGAATAGGTCAAGGGTTCGATTCCCTTAGGTGGCTCCACTGCGATGAGTCGCCACATGCGTCTCATCCGAGTCGCGACATGTGTCACCAACGACGAGAGCCCGGCCATCGGCCGGGCTCTCGTCGTTGGTTCCGCCACTGTCGGCGCGTTCGCGCCGCTGGAGCGCCGCGTGACATGCCACACCCCCGGGGCCGCCATTCACGGCGAACCCGGGGAGTGCGGGGACGGTCAGCGTCGGTCAGTGCGGGTGGTTTCGTCGTCGAACTCGATCTCTTCCTTGCGGACCTCTCCTGTGACGGTCTCGTTCTCGGTGACGGTCTCCTTGTCCAGGCGGACGCGCTCCACGGGCACGGTCTCCTTGGCGACGACGGGGCGCTCTTCGGTCAGGATGACCTCGTGCTCCTCCTCGCTGATGTCGGGGCCGCTGAGGGCGTCGCCGACGTTCGCGTCCGTGATCGGCTCGCGCTCGATGCGCACCTCTTCGCGAGTGACCGGAACCGTGACGGTCTGGTTCTCGGTGACGACGTACTTGCGCAGTCGCGCGCGACCGGTCTGCACCTTCTCGGTGCCGACGTGCAGCCGCTCCTCTGAGCGGGTCATCGCGTCGTCCGTGTTGGGGCCGGAGGTGTCGTGGCCGACGGTGCCGTTTGTGTCGGCTCCGCGGTCGTCGTCGGCGGTGCGCGAGTAGCCGGCCGAGCCCCCGCCGTAGTACGAGTAGAGGTTGTCGGTCTCGTCTTCTTCGAGCGCTCCCTCGTGGTCGATGTTGGGGGCGTCCTTGACGAAGTCCTTCGAGTAGGGCACGCGGATGTCGTCGCCCGTCTGCTCGGCGGCGTCGAGCGGGACGAAGGACTCGCGCATGCCGAAGAGCCCGGTGCGCACGGTGATCCAGTTCGGCCGTCCCGTGTCGGGGTCGACGTAGACCTGGCCGACGGTGCCGATCTTGTCGCCGTCCGAGCCGATCACGGTGCTGCCGACGAGGGCGCCGATGTTGTCAGTGCTGATCATTTGTTTCCTCCAGTGTGTGTCGCGGCGAGGCTTTTCGGGTTGTTGCGGTTACAGGTCGGGTGCGGGCGGTCAGCGGGTGCCGCTGACGATCACGGCGTCGTTCTCGCGGTCGCGGTTGACGACGGTGCGTACTCCGAACATCCCGCCGAGGGCCGCGATGACCGCGCCGAGCAGCAGGCCGACGAATCCCCACCACGAGCCCGCCTGCGCGGTGTCGGCGGCGTCCTCCGCGGTCTGCTGAGCGTCATCCAATGCCTCGTCTGCCTGGTCCTGGGCCTCTTCCTCGTCGACGTTGCCCTGCACGTCTTCGACGACCTGCGTCACATCGGTGCCGGAGAGGGCCTGGGTGGCGGAGCTGACCACGCCGCCGACGGCGCCGAGCAGGCTGGCGCTGAGCCAGACGGTGAGGGCGAGAGCGACGACGAGGGAGGTCGCCCAGGTCAGGAACCCGTGCAGCAGGCCGCTGCGAACGGCGAGGGCACCGGCGACGAAGCCGGCTGCGGCGAGAGCGATCGCCAGGGCGATCACGCTCCAGATGCCCGCACCCACGCCGGAGCCGCCGAGACCGATGCCCGCGGTGACCAGCGAGAGCAACACTGTCACCGCAAGAAACGTCACGACCCCGGCGATGATGGATCCCCACGAGACGTTCGCGGGGCGCCCGCGCCGCTCGGTGCCCACGAGCGATTCCTTCGCGGTGTCGTTCTCGATCGTGGCGGGGCGTGCTGACGTACTGTTCGGATTGTTCGATCTGTAGTTGGCCATGATTGCCTCCTGGATAGATGTCTCACGGCTGAGCCTGTCTGCAGGCTTACACCGTAAGCGGGACTAGCGTGAGCGTATCCGCACGGCTCACCGCGTGCGGTGGCCTTGCGTGGATGCGGGAGAGTGCGGTATGGAACAGCGCGTGAAGAAGAAGCCGGCAGCAACCTCGGCGCGTCGTCTGAGTCGTGAGCTGATCGTCGAGACCGCCCTGGCCCAGATCGACCGGTCCGGGGCGCAGGGACTGTCGATGAGGTCCTTGGCGCAGGAGCTCGGCGTCGAAGCGATGTCCTTGTATCGCTACGTGCACGGCAGAGAGGACCTGCTCGAGGGCGTCGTCGCACTGCTCATGGGCGATCTGACTTCGAGCCTGGACGAGGAGCTGGCCGAGCATTGGCAGGGGTTCCTGCAGACGGTCGCTCACCAGGTCCGCCGGATCGCGATCGAGCATCCGAAGGCGTTCCCGCTCGTTGCCACCCGCCACCCGGCCGCGCCGTGGCTGCGGCCGCCGCTGCGCAGCGTGGAGGTGGTCAACACGTTCCTCAGCGCCCTGCTCGGCCACGGGTTCACCGACGAGCAGGCCGTTGACGCCTACCGATCCTTCAGCAGCTTCCTGCTCGGTCAGCTGCTCCTCGAGTCCGCGGTCCGCGGCGCAGAGACAGGACCGGTCGAGGAACCGCTCGACGAAGGTGGCGCGACCATCCCGGAGGGCGACGGTCAACTCTCCTTGGAGGTCGCACCCGAGGTTCTTCGCCTGCGCCCCCTGCTGAGCCAGGACCGAAGCGACGAGGAGTTCGAAGTGTCCCTCGAGGTCCTGCTCGACCGCCTGAGCCAGCAGCTCTCCCAATGACGGCGTGCCAGTATCCGGGAATGCGATGAGCGGATGATCCGGGCTGGCGCCCTGCGGATACCGCGTCGTAGCATCCGGTGAGTCCGTTCGCTATAGAGGAGCCGCAGGTGACGCAACACACCCTCGAGCTGGCAGAGGTCGACCTCGTCTACGACGTCCACGGGCCGCTGCCGACCGCGGATGGCCGGCCGCCGCTGGTGATGATCGGCCAGCCGATGGACGCGAGCGGGTTCCAGGCCCAGGTGAAGCTGTTCGATGACCGCACGGTCGTGACCTACGACCCGCGCGGGCTCGGCCGGAGCACGCGCAAGGACGGTGGGGTCACGAACGAGCCGGAGACCCAGGCTGAGGACGTCCACGCGATCATCGAGGCACTGGGAGCCGGCCCGGTGGAGATGCTCGCCAGCAGCGGCGGCGCGGTGACCGCGCTCGCGTTGGTCGCGGCGCACCCGGACGACGTGTCGACGCTGGTCGCACACGAGCCGCCCATCGACTGTGTGCTGCCGGATGCGGAGGCCGTCCAGCTCGCCCGGGCGGCCTACACGCAGGTCTACCAGGACAAAGGCTGGGGCGCGGGGATGGCGGCATTCATCGCGATGACCTCGTGGGAGGGCGAGATCACCGACGAGTACCTCGCCCAGCCGGCGCCGGACCCGGCCGCGTTCGGGATGCCGAGCGAGGACGACGGCGGGCGCGAGGATCCGCTGCTGTCAGAGCGGTCCTGGGCGGTGCCCCTCTACCAGCCGGATCTCGAGGCCCTGAAGGCGGCGCCGACACGGATCGTGGTGGCGGTCGGGGAGGAGTCGGTCAAGGTCTACACAGGTCGGACGGCGATCGCGCTGGCCGAACAGCTCGGCCAGAACGCGACGATCTTCCCCAGCCACCACGGCGGCTTCATGGGCGGCGAGTTCGGCTATGCCGGCCAGCCCGAGGCATTCGCTGCAAAACTCCGCGAGGTGCTGGACCAGCCCTGAAACCTCGTCACAGTGAACGGCTGAAGGTCACTCGGTGCTCGCCGGGTCCGTCGTAGTCGAGGTAGGCGAGCACGCCTTCGATCTCCGTGTCACCGCCCAGAGCGAACCCGAGCGCGCGGTGGAACGATTGCGAGGGCCGGTTGATGGGACCCGTGATGGCGTCGACTCTGGTGCATCCTCGTTCTCGCATCATCGCGAAGAATCGTTCGTAGAGATCTCGGGCGACTCCCCGCCGTTGCAGCCCGGGAGCCACGCCGACGAAATGGATATACGCGGTGTGCGGCCGGGATGCTGAACGGAACCCGATCAGAAACGCCGCGAGCTGTCCGCCGTCGTCTTCCACGAGGATGGACGTGTCCGCGAAGTGCTGGAAGAACAGTCGCGGGAGCAAGCGGCTCGGTGCAGCTTCGGGCGGCATCCCCCACCAGACGGGGATGGCTTCGACGACTCGGATGTGGTCGGACTCCTCCGGCCGACGGTGATGAAGAGCAGTCACAGCGGCGACACTACTCGCCGGCGACGATCCGATACACTGAGAGCCAACGCACGAGGACGGATCGGGCGCTAAATGCCCGGTCACGCATAGCTTCTTCGAGGTGGCAGCCTCGAGGTCCAGCCACCCGGCACTGGTCGGCAGGGATCTGACTCGTAGTGAATAGGTCAAGGGTTCGATTCCCTTAGGTGGCTCAGTGAATTCAACCTCGGACGTGATCGGCGCCATCGCCGAGATCTTCACGTGGATCGGCCTCGGCGGGGGAGTGCTTCTCGCGCTGACCGCTCTGATCGTGAAGCTGGCCGACGGCACCTGGCTGCCCGCCCGGGGCGTGGTCGAGCCGGATGGCGACGGTCACCTCGTCCGCTGGATCGATCAGGACGGCGAGATCGGCGAAGCGCCGCTCTCGCATGCGCAGCACACGTCACTGCACGGCGCCGACATGGCCGACATCTTCTACCGGGTCGGCCGCAGCGACCGGATGCGGCTGCACCGGGGCTCGCCGGCCGTGCGCTCGATCGGCCTGCTCGCGGTGGGCTTCGCCGCCCTCGGCCTGTTCGCAGCGGCGCTGTCGCTCGTTCTGCTCTTCCTCGAGGGCTGAGGCCCTCAGGCCACGGCGAAGAGACCACCGGCGGTCAGCGCGAGCACCAGACCCGCCCACTGCACCGGCGCAATGCGCTCCCGCAGCACCACCGCCGCCAACAGGATCGTTCCGGCGGGGTACATGGCGGTCAGCACCGACATCACCGCCAATTCGCCCAGCCGCAGGCCGAACAGCAGCAGCGCGTTAGCCGCGGCATCCAGCACCCCGCACAGCACCGCGATGGCGACAGCGCCACGAACAGCGGCGGGCGCGGCGACCGCGCTCTTGTCATGGGCGGGGCCACCGAGCGCTCCCCTGTAGGGGATGCCGGCGGCGGGCGACGCGAAGGGACCCGACACCCCGGGGCGCACCCGCGCGACGAGCGCCATGAGAGCGATGACCGCCACCATCAGGGTGAGATTCGCGGCCCGGCTGGCGATGAGCGGCACCAAGCCGCTGTCACCCGACGGCTGGTCGAGCGTGATCAGCAATGCTCCGATCGAGATCCCCGCGCCGATCGCCATCACCACCGCGCGGGCCGTCGGTCGCACGATTCTCTCTCCCGGGATGAAGCCGATCAGCACCACTGCGACGAGCGCTATGGCGATGCCCGCGTAGCCGAGGGCGCCGAGATCCTCACCCTCGACGAGAAGTCCCCACACCATGGGGGCGACGGCGGAGACGAGCGCCGTGAGCGGCGACAGGATGCTCATCGGGCCGATGGCGAGGCACGCGTAGAGCAGTGCGACGGAGACAGCGCCGAAGACGCCGGAGAGCACGCCCCACCCGGCGGCCTCAGCCGACCACGTGCCACCGACCGCCGGCGCCGCCACCAGAAAGAGCGCCAGCCCGGTCGCTGCGGCGATGGCCGTGACGAGCACGGACGGCAGACGCCTGGCCGCCAGACCGCCGAAGAAATCGGCGCCCCCGTAGACGAGAGCACCGATCAGGCCAATCGCCACGGTGAACATCGTCGTCACAGCCTAAGGCGGCGTGCGGGATCCGATTTTGCTAGATAAGCTAGCGATATGTCGCAGACTACTCGCCGGTCGCTTCGCCAGGCCGCCCCTCGGCCCATCTCGCGCTGGGTGCGTATCGGCATCCCGGTCCTGCTTATCCTGGTGTGGCTCGTCGGCGGATCCATCGGCGGGCCGTACTTCGGGAAGGTGGACGAAGTATCGACCAACGACCAGTCCTCCTTCCTCCCCGAGAGTGCGGATGCGACCAAGGTGGCCGATGTGCTGCCGGACTTCCTGGGCGCCGACAGCATCCCCGCCGTCGTGGTCGCGACCGGCGACGGAGAGCTCACCGACGCCCAGCTGAGCGATCTGCAGGGGCTCGCCGATGCTCTCGCGGACCTCGACGGCGTCAATGAGGGTGTGTCGCCGCCGATCGTCTCGGAGGACGGCGAAGCGGTGCAGATCTTCGTGCCGATCGACGCCGACGACTCGCGGGAGACCGTCGCGGCGGTGCGCGCGAGCGTGACCGACGTGCTTCCGGACGGGGTGGAGGTATGGGTCACGGGTCCCGCCGGCTTCACGGCCGATCTGGTCAAGGGCTTCACCGGCATCGACGGTCTGCTGCTCGGCGTTGCCCTCGGTGCCGTCTTCCTCATCCTCATCATCGTCTACCGCTCACCCCTGCTGCCGGTGCTCGTGCTGCTGACGTCTGTCTTCGCCCTCTGCGTCGCGCTGCTGACCGTGTGGTGGCTGGCGTACGCCGGCATCGTGGTACTGAACGGGCAGGTGCAGGGGATCCTGTTCATCCTCGTGATCGGCGCCGCGACGGACTACGCCCTGCTCTACGTCGCGCGCTTCAGGGAGGCGATCGGATCGGGCTTGGCGCGCTGGGATGCCACCAAGGCGGCCTGGCGCGGCGCCTTCGAGCCGATCATCGCGTCGGGCGGCACGGTGATCGCAGGTCTGCTGTGCCTGCTGCTCTCGGATCTCGCAACCAACCGCGCCCTCGGGCCCATAGCCTCCATCGGCATCGTGTTCTCGGTGCTGGCCGCTCTGACCTTCCTTCCTGCGCTGCTCGCCGTCTTCGGCCGGGCGGCGTTCTGGCCGTTCGCGCCCAAGCCCGGCGACACGCGCCACGACATCCCCGACGACCTGACCGCCCCCGTCCGAGGGCTCTGGCCGAAGACGGCGCGCTTCATCGCGCGCCGGTCACGGGTGATCTGGATCCTCTCCACCGTGCTGCTGCTCGTGGCATCCGTCGGCGTCTTCCAGCTCAAGGCCGACGGCGTGTCCTCGAGCGACCTGGTGCTGGGGTACAGCGAGGCGCGCGATGGTCAGGAGGTGCTCGCCGAGCACTTCCCCGGTGGCTCGGGGAGTCCCGCGTACGTCGTGGTGGCGGAGGACGATCTGGCGGCGGCGGCGGATGTCGCGACCGGCGTGAAGGGGATCGATGCGGTCGCAGTGGCGTCGGAGGACTCTCCGACCGGGCAGGCCACGGTCGAAGTCGACGGCGGCGAGGCCGTGCTGACGGTGCCAGGCCCTCCGGGGTCGGCCGCTCCAGAACCCACCGTGGTCGACGGTGAGGTGCTGCTGGTGCTCACCCTCGACGCGGCCGCGGACTCCGCCGAGGCGGAGGCGACCGTCGTCGACCTGCGCGACGACCTCGAGAGTGAGCTGGGGACGGGCGCCGCTCTGGTCGGCGGAGTGACCGCGGTGGCGATCGACACGAACGACACGTCCATCCGTGACCGCACCCTGATCATCCCGGTGGTGCTGCTCGTCATCCTGCTGATCCTGATGCTGCTGCTGCGGGCGATCCTCGCTCCGGTGCTGCTGATCCTCAGCGTGATCCTGTCGTTCGGCGCCGCGCTGGGCGTCAGTGCGCTGGTCTTCAACAACGTGCTGGGTTTCCCGGGTGCCGACCCCGCGGTGCCGCTGTACGGCTTCGTCTTCCTGGTTGCGCTGGGCATCGACTACAACATCTTCCTCATGACGAGGGTGCGTGAGGAGTCGCTCGTGCACGGCACGAGACCGGGCATTCTGCGGGGACTCGTCGCGACGGGCGGGGTGATCACGTCCGCGGGACTCGTGCTCGCGGCGACCTTCGCCGCGCTGGGGGTCATTCCCATCCTGTTCCTCGCGCAGTTGGCCTTCATCGTCGCCTTCGGTGTACTGCTCGACACGTTCCTCGTGCGGTCGCTGCTCGTGCCGGCCGTCTCCTACGACATCGGCAAGGCGATCTGGTGGCCGAGCGGGCTCTCTCGCACGGATGCGCAGGCGGCGCGTACCCTCGATTCATGACCAAGGCGCTGTTCATCGTCGACGTGCAGAACGACTTCACCGAGGGCGGAGCGCTCGCCGTGGAGGGCGGCGACGCGGTCGCCGAGCGCATCACCGAATTCGTGAGCGCCCACGCCGACGATTACGCGCTCGTCGTCGCATCGCGCGACTGGCACCACCCGGACCACGACAACGGCGGGCACTTCGCCGTCGAGGGCGAACCCGACTTCGTCGACACATGGCCCGCGCACTGCGTCGCCGGCACGCCGGGTGCGGAGTACGACCCGGGGCTCGACACGGCAGCCGTCACCCACCACGTGAAGAAGGGACAGGGTGTGCCGGCCTACTCGGTCTTCGAGGGCACGACGGATGACGGCCGCACCGTCGCCGAGCTGCTCGCCGAGCGCGGCATCCTCGACGTCGACATCGCCGGCATCGCGACGGACTACTGCGTGCGTGCCTCGGCGCTGGACGCCATCGAACATGGTCGGCGGGTGCGCATCCTCACCGATCTGGTGGCAGGAGTCGCACCGGCCTCCAGCGACGCGGCCCTCGCCGAGCTCGCCCATGCGGGAGCCGAACTCGCGGTCACGCAGCCGTAGATGAGCGCCCAGCCGGGGATGGATGCGGCGCCGGGAGCGAGCGCCGCCGAGGTGATCGGGCAGCTCGAGGCCGAGGCATCCGCCGATGAGAAGACCAAGATCCAGAAGCGCATCACGCGTCCCGACACCCGGGTGATCGGCGTGCGGATGGCAACGGTCTTCGCTATCGCCAAGGCGCACTCCCGCCTCGACCCGGCCGAGATCGACCGCCTGCTGGACTCCGAGCTCTACGAAGCGCGCCTCGCGGCCGTCAGCATCATGGACTTCCGGGTGCGCGAGAGGGGTGTCACCGACGAGCAGCGCCGGGAGCTGCACGACCTCTGGATGCGCCGGATCGACCGGATCGACTCCTGGGACCTGATCGACCGCTCGGCACCGCGCGTGGTCGGACTCTGGCTGATCGACAAGCCCCGCGACGAGCTGTTCGAGCTCGCCCACTCGAGCACATGGTGGCATCGGCGGGCCGCCATCACGGCGACCTTCCTGATCATCCGCTCCGGCGACACCGACGATGCCCTCGCCCTCTGCGAGCTGCTCGCCGCCGATCCGGAGCGCTTCGTCCAGACGAACGTCGGCGTGGCGCTGCGGGAGATCGGGCGGATCGATCGCTCCCGTCTCGAGGAGTTCCTCGCACGGCGGGGCGCGGATCTCTCCGCCGAGGCGCGCCGAACCGCGCGCTCGGCGCTCTGAGCCGCACGGGCGCCGCGCTGAGGGTTAATCCGGGAGCCTCCCACGATGCGGTGCACCGCCGTACCGTTGAGGGATGGACGGCCGCAGCGACATCCGCGAGTTCCTCGTCTCCCGGCGAGCGCGGCTGACCCCTCAGGCGGCCGGGTTGCCGGACTTCGGCGGCCGACGCCGGGTTCCCGGGCTGCGCCGGGAAGAGGTCGCGCTGCTGGCGGGGATGAGCGTCGAGTACTACGTGCGTCTGGAACGAGGCAACGCCAAGGGCGTCTCTCAGGCGGTGCTGGACGGAATCAGCCGGGCGCTGCAGCTCGATGACGCCGAGCACGCGCACCTGGGCGAACTGGTGCGGGCGGCCAATCCCGGCGTGCGTTCACCGCGCGGCAGCAGGTCGGCGCCGCAGCAGGTCTCGCCCGGGGTCCGGCGGCTGCTGGATGCCATGTCCGGGGTGCCGGCGATCGTGCAGAACGGACGGCTCGACATCCTCGCGGCCAACGCGCTCGCCGCTGTGCTCTTCTCAGACGTGGACCTGTCGCCGACGGCTGGGCCGAATTTCGCACGCTTCGTCTTCACTCAACCCGCCGCGCAGCGGTTCTACCGGGATTGGGAGGACGCCGCGCATCAGACCGTGGCCCTGCTCCGGGCCGAGACCGGGCGGGCGCCCTATGACCGCGTGCTGGCCCAGCTCGTCGACGAGCTGTCGGCCGAGAGTGCGGCGTTCCGGGTGATGTGGGCCGCACACGACGTGCGGGAGCATCGCACCGGGATCAAGCTCGTGCGCCACCCCGTCGTCGGGGACCTCGACCTCGCGTACGAGGGCATGCAGCTCAGCAACGACCGGGCTCTGCTGTTGATCGCGTACACCGCCGAGGCCGGCTCGCGCAGTCAGGACGGGCTGCAGATGCTCGCGAGCTGGACGGCGACCAACGAAGGAACTGAGCCGGTTCCGCGCTGATCCCGGGCGTTGCGGCCCCGTGGACGGCGTCGGCTCAGGGCACCTGTGCGAGCAGGTTCGGCGTCCCGTTCGCGCTCGTCACCTTGCCCCTCGCGGCATCCGCCTTCACGATGCCTGCGACGGTCGAGGGAGAGGCCGTGGGGTTCGCCTGCAGCACGAGCGCGGCGATCCCTGCGACGTGCGGGGACGCCATCGAGGTGCCCGAAATGGTCTTCGTGCCGCCGGAGAGCCAGGTGGAGGTGATGTCCTTGCCGGGGGCGAACAGGTCGACGCAGCCGCCGTAGTTCGAGAAGGACGCGCGCGCGTCGCTGCGGGTCGTGGCCGCCACGGTGAGCGCCGTCGCCGCAGAGGCGGGGGAGAAGTAGCAGGAGGAGAGGCTGTCGTTGCCCGCGGCGACAGCGATGGTGATGCCTCTGTCGGTCAGCCGCTTCACGGCGGCGTTGGTGGCGCCGCTGTAGACCCCGCCGAGGCTCATGTTCGCCACGGCGGGCCGCGTCGCGTTAGTGGCCACCCAGTCCATCCCCGCAATCACCCCGGAGGTGGATCCTGATCCGTTGCACCCCAGAACGCGGACGGCGATGAGCGAGACGGACTTGGCCACGCCATACGTGCTGCTGCCGACGGTGCCGGCGACGTGCGTGCCGTGACCGTTGCAGTCCTGCGTTCCGCGACCATCCTGGATCGCTGTGTATCCGCTCTTCACGCGACCGCCGAGGTTCGGGTGGGTGCTCTGGATGCCCGTGTCGATGATGTAGGCACGAACACCGGCGCCCGTCCCCGCCGGGGTGTAGCTGTCGTCCAGCGGCAGGCTCGGTTGATCGATCCGGTCAAGGCCCCAGGTCTCCTGCGTCGTCATGAGGGAGTCCGGTTCCACGAAGTCGACCAGCGGGCTCTGCCGTACGGCGGCGACCTGTGCCGGTGAGAGGTTGGCCGCGAATCCGCCCAGCGCCCCGAAGGTCTGGGTGACGACCCCGGCGGGCAGGACGCTCCCCAGCTTGGCGAGGATGGTGTCCACGTGAGCGCCGGACTTCAGCATCACGATGTAGCTGCCCTCGATCGCCCCTGCCGCAGTGGACGCGGGGACCGCCGCTGTGGCGGGGCTCGCGGCTGCAGAGGCGAGCGCCGTGAGGGTGATGATGGTCGAGCTCGCCAGCGCGAGCTTCCAGCGAGAGCGCGTCGAGTTCCGCATGGTCCGTCCGATCGTCAAGGGGGCTTGAACTGCTAGCGGCGGTGCGTCGCGGTGGACTGGTCCGACACCCAGCGCGAAGGTGATAGCCCGACGATAGGACGCCCGGCGAAGCGCGCGCGACCCTTTCCCTGAGGGTTTACGTGCTCTTAACACATGTGGTGGGCCCGGAGGGGCTCGAACCCTCGACCCGCGGATTAAAAGTCCGATGCTCTGCCAACTGAGCTACAGGCCCGATGCATCCAATCTACGGCAGGTGCGGAGCAAGCGAGAGCCGTGCCTCCGGCATCCTGCTACCTTCGCATCGTGCCACCCCAGAGCCCGGAGACCCTCGCCCACCTGCGCAGGGCGCGCGACCTGATCGACCGCGAGTACGCGGCGCCGCTCGACGTGCCGACGATGGCAAAGAAGGCCCTCATGTCGCCCGCGCACTTCTCGCGCGAATTCCGTGAGGCCTACGGAGAGACGCCCTACGCCTACCTGATGACACGGCGGGTGGAGCGCGCGATGGCGCTGCTGCGGGCCGGGTCCAGCGTGACGGATGCGTGCATCGCCGTGGGTGCGACCTCGCTCGGCTCGTTCAGCTCCCGGTTCACAGAGCTGGTGGGGGAGACGCCGAGCGCCTACCGCGCCCGGCCGCACGAGGCGACGGAGGCGATGCCCGCGTGTATCGCGAGGCTTCTCACTCGGCCCCTGCGGGTCACATCGAGCAGGATCGGAGAAGCCGCGGATCGCGGCGATGGCTAGCCTCGATGGCATGACCACCATCGCATTCCAGTACTGCCCGATCACCGTCGACGACGTCGACGCGGCGATCGCCTTCTACCGTGACGCGCTCGGCCTCGAAACGAGGGGCGACGTCGCCTCCGACGGATTCCGCTGGGTCACCCTGGGGTTCCCGACACAGCCGGGGCTCGAGATCGTGCTCTCAGAACCGGGTGCGGGGCGCTCGCCGGATGACGGAGAGGCCCTGCATCGCCTCCTGGCCAAGGGTTCGCTCGGGCCCTACGTCTTCTCGACCGACGACCTCGACGCGACGTTCGAGCGTCTGATGGCCTCCGGCGGCGAGGTGCTGCAGGAGCCGATGGACCAGCCGTGGGGACCGAGGGACTGCGCGTTCCGCGATCCCGCCGGCAACATCATCCGCATCAATCAGGCCGCATAGGCGCGAAGAAGCCGCCGACGCATCAGCGCCGGCGGCTTCTTCCGCCCCCCAACCCGCGAGCTGTGTCCCCCTAGCTCGCGGGCGGCATGAGCACCGTGTCGATCAGGTACACGGTGGCGTTTGCAGTCTGGACCCCACCGCAGATGACTGCGGCTTGGCCGTTGACCATCAGGTCATCTCCGCTGCCGGTGACCTCGAGGTCGGCACCGTTGACGGTGGTGTGCATACCGGCGATGTCATCCGGCACGATCTGGCCGGGGACGACGTGGTACGTCAGGATCGCCGAGAGCAGCGCGGTGTCGGTCTTCAGCGTCTCGATGGTCGCCGGGTCGATCTTCGCGAAGGCGTCGTCGACCGGCGCGAAGACGGTGAACTCGTCGCCGTTGAGCGTGTCGACCAGGTCGACCTCCGGGTTCAGCTGACCGGACACGGCCGCGGTGAGCGTCGTGAGGATCGGGTTGTTCGAGGCGGCCGTGGCCACCGGGTCCTGGGCCATGCCGGCGACAGAGCCGGCGCCATCGGGAACGGCCTCCGCGTAGCCGGCGCAGCCGGCGCCGACGAGGTTGGCGGCAGGGTCCATCTCCTCGGCCATCGGAGCTTCCGACTCCTCGGTGGCGGCCGGCGGAGCCGAGGACTCCTCGGTGGTGTTGCCGCTGGCCATGGGCGAGCAGGCGCTGAGCGCGATCGCCGCGGCGAAAGCGATGGGGCCGAGCAGATACAGCTTCTTGCGGGACATCTGGTCCTCCTTGGTGATGCGGCGCCGGAAGGCGTCGCAGATGCGAGCGGTGCTGTGGTCACCCGGAAGGCGGCCTACACAGGGTCTTCGGGACGGCTCGGGAATCGGATTGGAGAATTCGGGATCGGATTTCGGAGAGCGACACCGGATGCCGCGGCAGCACCGCTCGCGGCGGCGACGGCGGGTGTGCGAGACGCCCACCCGCCGGCCCGCGGCCTGCCCGGACGAGGCGCGATCGGCCGGGTCGCGCGCGCGTGGGCGCCCGCGTGGGGCATGCTGGAGTCGATGGTTATCGACGGCTTCGAGGTGCCCGGCGACGGGAGTGGTGCTGTCGACCACGCCGGCGTGCTGCTCGAGCGCGTGGCGGCCGGAGACCGCGCAGCATTCAGCGACCTGTACGACATGCTGTCGCCGCGAGCCTTCGGTCTCATCCTGCGCGTGCTGGTCGATCGATCGCAGAGCGAGGAAGTGCTCCAGGAAGTCTTCCTCGAAGTGTGGCAATCCGCGGCGCGCTTCGCTCCGAATAGGGGTCAGGGAAGATCTTGGGTTCTCACGATCGCCCACCGCAGAGCCGTCGATCGAGTGCGCGCCGCCCAGGCGAGCACCGATCGCGACTACCGGGTGGGCATTCGTGACACGGAGGTGGCTCACGATTCCGTCGCCGAGGAGGCGCAATTGCGCATCGAAGGCGAAGAGGTCGCGAAGGCACTCACGGCCCTGCCCGAGCTGCAGCGCGAAGCCATCGTGCTCGCATATTTCGGGGGTTACAGTCAGAGCGAGATCGCGGCGCTGATCGGGGCGCCGCTGGGGACGGTCAAGACCAGGATGCGGGATGGGCTGAGCCGATTGAGGGTGGAGATGGGGGTGACGACATGAACCAGAGAGAGTTCGCAGAGCTTGCGGCCGGACACGCGCTCGGTGCGCTGAGCGCCGACGATGAGCGCAGTTTCGAGGCCGCTCTTGTCGCGCACCCCGAGTGGGCCGCGGTCGCGGAGAGCGATCTGGCCGTCGTCGCCCGGCTCGCCGACATGGTGGACGAGGTGCCGCCCCCGCAGACGGTGAAGACCGCGCTCTTCGCCCGGCTCGACGCTGCGCCGGACGCTGTGGATGGAGCGGGTGCGGTCGGCGGCACCCGTGCCGCGGCCGGCACGGGTGCCGCCGACGTCACGGGTTCCGCAGACGTCATGGGTGCCTCGGATGTCGCGGATGCCCTGCCACCGGCGGATGCCGCAGATTCGGCGACCGCTGCCCGACCGGATGTCGGTGCGCGCCCAGACGCCTCCTCTCGACGCGCCACGCGGGAGACCCCTCGGCGCGGCGGTCGCGCGGCGCGCACGTGGTTCGCGCTCGCGGCATCCATCGCCCTGCTGCTCGGAGTCGGTGTCGGCGTCACCAGTCTCGTCCAGAGCCTCACGCGGCCGGCATCCGTCGTGGCCCTCGAACGCATCGAGGACGCGCCGGACGCCCAGACCGCCGAGGCGCAGATCGAGGGCGGCGGCGAAGCCACGCTGCACTGGTCGCCCTCACTGGGCGAGGCCGTGCTCGTGTCGGACGGTCTGCCGACCTTGGCCGGCGATCAGACCTTCGAGCTCTGGTACGTGCGAGGCGATACGGCGATCTCGGCGGGCACGTTCGATGCGTCATCCGCCTCGACGACGGCCGTGCTGGAACCCGGCATCCAACCCGGCGACGCCGTGGCGATGACCGTAGAGCCGGCGGGTGGGTCGCCGACCGGCGCGCCCACCACCGATCCCATCGTGGTGATCTCCACGGCCTGAGCGGCCCGGGCCCCGTTAGCCTGGAAGGGTGAGCGACGCCTTCCACAAGCCCGTGCGGCGACCCAGCGAACTCTTCGATCGTCTCTTCGGGAGTGAGGACCCCGCGGAGGTGTCCCGCGTGGCGCATCAGACCGCACAGGCCCTCATGGCTCGGGTGCGGGAGGAACCCGAGGGTGAGGTGATCGACCGGCTCGTGGCCTTCACCGACGAGCATGGCATCGACACCATCGCGGAGCTGTGGTCTCGGTCGCCTGCCAAGACGCTCCCCGGCACGCTGTGGCGGATCTACCTGCTGCAGCTGATGATCCACGCCGACCCCGCCACCGCGAGCCTGCTCTACGAACGGGGGCGCGCAGAGCTCGGGTCGGTCGACGCCGTCGTGGCCGGCGCCCCGTCGCCCGCAGGGCCCGAGGAGCTGATCGCACTGAGCGACACGATCCTCCGAGGCGTGTTCGAGGGCGACTTCGCGGTGGCGCTCGACCGCGCCGCCTCCTTCTGCCGGGTGCAGGCATCCGGGGCCACGCATCTCGCCGACGACTACGAGTTCACCGAGACCGAGCGCGCCAGCGCCCTCACGACGCGGGCGCTCCGTCTGTCCACGTACGCGGGCGACCTCGATGGGGCGGCGCGCCTGTGGCGCACCGGCTCACTGCTCTGAGCTCGGGGATCTCGGACCGATAGGAATACCCGTCCGGCGGCATCCGTTACAATCGAATAGCCGGGCCGCAGTAACCCCGGGCTCCAATACTTGCCGCTGTGAGCGGCCTCGCGCCGAGAGGCGTTCTGCGGCCCGGCACTTTTGTGCCCGGAACGCCTCTCCGAAAGGGCACAGAGGCGTTCTGCGGCCCGGCACTTTTGTGCCCGGAACGCCTCTCCGAAAAGGGCACAGAGGCGTTCTGCGGCCCGGCTCGTTTGTGCCCGGATAGGCTCGGTTTCATGACCTGGCGTTTCGCGCTCATGATCGAACCAGCCGCATCCGATGACACCCGCGAGGATTTCGGCGCCACCTTCCAGCGCGTCGACCCCTCCGCGCCCGCGCTCAGCGTCGGCGAGCTCAGCACGCAGCGCGGCGACGGGATCTTCGAGTCGATCGGTGTCGTCGGCGGTCACGCGCAAGAGGTGCAGGCGCACCTCGACCGGCTGGTGCACTCGGCCCGGCTGTGCGATCTGCCAGAGCCGAACCTCGCCCAGTGGCGAGCGGCGATCGAGGTCGCCGCGGCGTCGTGCGAGCCGGGTGAGTCGGTCATCAAGCTCATCCTGAGCCGGGGCGTTGAGCATGGTCCGGCACCGACGGCGTGGGTGACGGCGGCGCACGCTGCGGATTTCCGGGCTGTGCGCGAGCGGGGCATCCGCATCGTGACCCTCGATCGGGGACTCGACAGCGGAGCGGCCGCGCGGGCTCCGTGGCTGCTGCTCGGCGCCAAGACGCTGTCATACGCCGTCAACATGGCGGCGATCCGGGAGGCGAAGCGCCGGGGGGCGGATGACGCGATCTTCGTGTCCTCGGACGGCATCGTGTTCGAGGCCCCGACCGCCTCGGTGATCCTGCGCATCGGCGACCGCTTCGTCACGCCGGAACCGAGCGGATCGATCCTGCAGGGGACGACCCAGGTCAGCCTGTTCGAGTTCCTCGAGGGCCGTGGCTTCGAGACGGCGTACGAGGCCGTGCCCGCGGCGTCGCTCGCGACGGCGGATGCCGCGTGGCTCGTGTCCAGCGTGCGACTCGCCGCCCCGATCACGGCGATCGACGGCGCCCCTGTCGCCCACGATGCGGAATTGACCGGCGAGATCAACGCCTACCTGCTGTCGCCCAGGGACTGAGTCGGCCGGCGGGCTCGCCGAGCACCGCACACGCGCGGGCTCGCCGAGCACCGCACACGGGCGGGGCTCGGCGAGCACAACGGCGGGGATCCGTCGCGACACGCCCGCCCGGCGCATCCGTGACGGGTGTGTCGCCTAGGATCCCCGCCGCTGTGCTGCCAACCGGGTCAGCAGAGTCCCTGGGAACGGCCGTCCGCACGAGAATGGTGCACCCGACAGCCGCTGCCGGCACAACGGCGGGGATTCCTCGCGACACGCCGGCCCTCGGCATCGGTGCTCGGTGTGTCGCGCACAATCCCCGCCGTTGTGCTGCCGACACGGTCGGCGGAGTCCCCTGAGAGCCGCCGTCCGCGCGAGAATGGTGCACCCGACGGCCGCTGTCAGCACAACGGCGGGGATCCCTCGGGACACGCCGGCCCTCGGCATCCGTGCTCGGAGTGTCGCGCACAATCCCCTCCGTTGTGCTGCCGACACGGTCGGCGGAGTCCCCTGAGAGCCGCCGTCCGCGCGAGAATGGTGCACCCGACGGCCGC